>NZ_CALART010000091.1 GCF_937888285.1 uncultured Aquimonas sp. | reverse complement strand
GTAGAACACGTCGCCCGGATAGGCTTCGCGGCCCGGCGGGCGGCGCAGCAGCAGGGACACCTGGCGGTAGGCCACGGCCTGCTTGGACAGATCGTCGTAGATGATCAGCGCATCTTCGCCGTTGTCGCGGAAGTACTCGCCCATCGAGCAGCCGGAGTACGGGGCGATGAACTGCATCGCGGCGGACTCGGACGCGGTGGCGGCGACCACCACCGTGTGGGCCAGGGCGCCGTACTCTTCCAGCTTGCGCACGACGTTGGCGATCGAGGAGGCCTTCTGGCCGATCGCCACGTAGATGCACTTAACGCCGGTACCCTTCTGGTTGATGATCGCGTCGATCGCCAGCGCGGTCTTGCCGGTCTGGCGGTCGCCGATGATCAGCTCGCGCTGGCCGCGGCCGACCGGGATCATGGCGTCGACCGACTTGTAGCCGGTCTGCACCGGCTGGTCGACGGACTTGCGCCAGATCACGCCGGGGGCGACCTTCTCGATCGGCGCGCTCTCGCTGGCCGCGATCGGGCCCTTGCCGTCGATCGGGTTGCCCAGCGCGTCGACGACGCGACCCAGCAGGGCCTCACCGACCGGCACTTCGAGGATGCGGCCGGTGGTCTTGACCGTGTCGCCTTCGCGGACATGCTCGTAATCACCCAGCACCACGGCGCCGACCGAGTCGCGCTCAAGGTTCAGGGCCAGCGCGTAGGTGTTGCCCGGCAGCTCGATCATTTCGCCGGCCATCACGTCGACCAGGCCGTGGATGCGCACGATGCCGTCGGCCACCGAAGTCACGGTGCCTTCGTTGCGCGCTTCGGCAGCGAGCTTGACCTTCTCGATGCGGCCGCGGATCAGTTCGCTGATTTCGGAGGGGTTGAGCTGGCTCTGCATGGGAGATCCCTGGAGATTTCGAATTCGTGGATGGGGTGCCGGACCGGCGCCCGGAGCTGGCCACCAGCTGCGCGCCGCGGCCCACCCATCAGGCGAGCGCGCGCGCAGCAGCGGGCTTCAAGCCCGGGCTCCGTGTCCGCCGACGACCTTGCGGGTCGACGCGAACCGGCACATCCCTGCGCCCGGAGGGCTGCGTGCCCTCCGCGGATGGCGCCCCGCATGCGGCGGGACGCCGGAAAACAGAACAGCGCGGCTGGCGTCAGGACGCCAGCGCGCGCTCCATACGCTTCAACTTGCCGCGGACCGAACCGTCGATGACGATGTCGCCCGCATTGATCACCGCGCCGCCGATCAGCTCGGCATCGACCGCGAGGGTGATGCTGACGTCGGCGCCGAAGCGCTTTTTCAGCGAGGCTTTCAGGGCCTCGACTTCGGCGTCGGACAGCGCGGCAGCGGACACCACCTGCACCGGCACCACGCGCTCGGCCTCGGCGCGCAGCACCTCGAACTGGGCCGCGATTTCGGTCAGCAGCGAAACGCGACCGTTCTCGGCCAGTACGGCCAGGAAACGGATCTGCTCCTCGCTGGCGCCGGGCGGCTGCAGCAGTTCAACCAGCGCCTTGGCGCCGACGTGCGGATGACCGAACAGGGCCGCGACCGCAGGGTTCGCGGCGGCCTGCGCGCTGAACGACAGCGCTGCCGACCAGGCCGGCAGGGCCTGCTGGCCGCGCGCCACCTGGAAGGCAGCACGGGCGTAGGGACGGGCGAGAGTGGCTGCGCTGCTCATGCTCAGATCTCAGCCGCCAGCTCGGACAGCAGGGCCTTGTGGGCGTCGGCATTGATCTCGCGTCGCAGCACCTTTTCGGCGCCGGCCACGGCCAATGCGGCGACCTGCTGGCGCAGCTCCTCGCGGGCACGGTGTGATGCGGCCTCGATCTCGGCCTTGGCCGCGGCGAGCTGGCGCTCGGCTTCGGCGATGGCGTCCTGCTTGGCCTTGTCGACGATCTGATTGGCGCGGGCGTGGGCCTGCTCGATGATCTCGTTGCCCTTGCCGCGGGCTTCCTTCAGCAGATCATTGACGCGCGACTCGGCCTGCACCAGGTCACGCTGACTGCGTTCGGCAGCGGCGAGACCTTCGGCGATCTTCTTCTGGCGCTCTTCGATGGCCTGCAGCAGCGGCGGCCAGATCTTGGTCGCGACGATCCAGATCAGGCCGGCGAAGGCAAGACCCTGGGCGATAAGTGTGGCTAGGCTCATGGGGATGTTTTCCGGAGAAGTGGGCTCCGGCGCAGTGCCGGAGCATCGCTCGTACCGACGGCGCCGAGCTTTCGCCGGCGCCATCGACAGATCCGGATCAGCCGCCCTGGATCACGCTGATCAGCGGGTTGGCGAAGGCGAACAGCATGCCGATCGCGACGCTGATGATGAACGCGGCGTCGATCAGGCCGGCGGTGATGAACATGCGGACCTGCAGGACCGGGATCAGCTCCGGCTGGCGGGCAGCGGACTCCAGGAACTTGCCGGCCATCAGCGCCATACCGATACCGGCGCCCAGCGCCGCCAGGCCGATCATGATGCCGACGGCCAGCGCGGTGGACGACTGGACGGACGCGAGGTGGATGATGGCTTCCATGGTTTTTCTCCGAGAGCGAAGTGCTTTGAGGTGGGTGAAACGAAAGGGGTGGAGTCCGCGCGGGGCGGGGTACTGCGTGGGACCAAGCGCCCCGGGCGCTTAGTGGTGCTCTTCCATGAGGCTCAGGTAGACCACCGACAGCATCATGAAGATGAAGGCCTGCAGCGGGATCACCAGAAGATGGAACAGCATCCAGCCCAGACCGAAGGCGCCGCTGGCCACGACGCCGAACACGCCGGCACCGGCAAGCACCCAGATCAGCAGGAACACGATCTCGCCGCCGAACATGTTGCCGAACAGTCGCATGGCCAGTGACACCGGCTTGCTGAGCAGTTCGACCGCGTTGAGCAGGAGGTTGGCCGGGAACATCCAGGGGCCGAAGGGCGCCACGAACAGCTCCTTGACGAAGCCGCCGATTCCCTTGGCGCGCAGGGCGAAGAAGATCATCAGGAAGAACACGCTGATCGACAGGCCCAGCGTGGCGTGCACGTCGGCGGTCGGCACCGGCTTCCAGTAGTTGTACTTGCTGGGGTCTTCAGCGCCGGCCATCTCGGCGACCAGCATGCTGAGTTTGCCCATCGGCACCGCGATGAAGTCTGCCGGAATCATCTTCAGCAGGTTCATCAGCAGGATCCAGACGAACAGGGTGATCGCAATCGGCGTCACCAGCTTCGATGCGCCGTGGTAGGCGTCCTTGGCCTGCTTGTCGAGGAATTCGAGAACGATCTCGACGAAGGCCTGCCACTTGCCGGGAACGCCGGCGGTCGCCTTGCGGGTCGCCATCCACATCGCGAAGACACCGATCAGACCCATGAAACAGGCCGTGAGGAAGGTATCCACGTGCAGCGTCCAGATGCTGCCCTCCTGGAAGCTGACCGTGAGGTTCTTCAGGTGGTGCTGGATGTAGGTCGTAGGGGTCTGAGCGCCTTCAGCCGCCATTGCGAGGAATCCCGAAACGTTCGAATGCGTGGAGAGCGCCGGTGCCAACCGGCGCGGCCGGGGTGTTGCGGTGGCTAACGGGGGCCAGCGCTCGAGGCGGGGATGGCGGCTGCGACCGCGAAGGTCACCAAACCGGCAAACAGGCCGAGCAGCAGGGGCAGCGGCGGCAGTCGCCACACACCCAGACCCAACAGAAGCACACAACCCACCAGCAGAATCTTGAACAGCAGACCGGCCACCAGGCCGCCCAGCGCGTCACTGGCACTGGGCGCGCGCTGGCGGAAAGCGCGCCATCCCAGCAGCCAGGTTCCAACCCCTAGCGCGGCGGAACCCAGCCCTGCGGCTAGCGCCGCGTGCGGCGAAACCAGCAGGAAACCGAGTGCCAGCACGCCTGCCACGACCCACTGGGCCAGCGCACAGCGCCGTGCCAGATGTCGGCCGGAGGCCAAGGGTGAAGTCACTGTTGCAACCTGTCTGCGTGAAGATCGGCACGACCGGCCGACCAAAGCCGGCGAAGTATAGCAGTGCAAAAAAAATGCGGACAACTCGCCAATAGTCGGCTGTCTGTCTGGGCGCCGCGGGCAAAGCCAGAGACCGCGCCGGCGACCACCGCGTGCCAGGGCCGCCGCAATGGGCTCAGCGATGCAGCCCCTCGACCGCCCGCGCGGCGAGCAGGAAGGCGCCCGCGCGGCCCGAACGCTCACGGAGGCTGGGACGGCGGATGCAGCTCGCGGCGTCAAGGCCCGGCTCCAGGTAGCCGGCCAGCGCGCTGACGCAGGCGGACTGCACACGCGGCAGCAGCCGCGCATCCGCGAGCACGCCGCCGCCGAGCAGGATCCGCTGCGCCGAGCCCATCAGCACAAGGCTGGCGCAGAGTTGGCCCAGGGCGTCGGCGATGATGACCAGGCCGACGTGGTCATCGGGCAGTTCCGACAGGCTGCAGCCATAGCGCGCTGAGATCGCCGGGCCGCTGGCCACGCCTTCCAGACAGTCGCCATGAAACCGGCAGACTCCCGCAAAACCGAGGTCGAGAGGGTGTCGACGGAGCTTCAGGTGGCCGAGCTCGGGGTGCAGCAGACCATGCACGGCGCGGCCCCCGATCACCCAGCCGCCGCCAATGCCGGTGCCGACCGTGACGTAGACCAGACTCTCGCAGCCCTGCCCCTCGCCCCAGCAGGCCTCGGCCAGCGCCGCGGCGTTCACGTCGGTCTCCACAGCAAAACCGCAGTCGCGTCGATGACGCGCAAGGCTGCGCCAGTCGACCCCCTGCCAGCCGGGCTTCGGCGTGGCCAGTACGCAGCCGTGATCCGGCGCGTTCGGATCAAGTCGGACGGGACCGAAGGCGGCGACGCCGACGCCAGCGACCGGGCCGTGCACAGCTTCCATCGAGCGCAGCCAGGCATCGATGGCGGCCAGGGTCGCAGGGCCATCCCGAGTGTCGATCCGCGTTTGTGCAAGCACCTGATCGGGGCCGTGGCCGACCTCGACCCAGCACTTGGTGCCGCCCGCTTCAATGGCAGCCAGCAGGGGCGCCCTTGCATTCATGCGTCGTTCTCGCGTGCAAACCACTGGAACTGCAGGGGCGCGAGCGTTGCATCTGCGGCCCCCTCACGAAGAGTTCGCCAGCGGCCCGCCGGGAGCACGGGGGAGACACTGCCCTCGCCGAAGTTGAGGGCGGCCACGAAGTCCGCGCCACGGGCGTAGGCGAGCAGGCCTTGTGGCTGTCCGGGGAGGCGCCGGCAGCCAACCTCGGGCGACAGCGCCGACAGGCGCGCACGCAGCGCAATGAGGTCAGCCAGAGCCGCGGCGAAGGTCAGACCCGCCGCGTCGGCCCGCGGTTCGCCTGTCGCCGACCAGGGCATCGGCGGACGGTGCAGCCAGCGCCCCTCATGGCAGCGCTGCGGATCGGTTCGCCAGGCCTCGTCGTTGTCGAGCGCGATCTCGTCACCCATGTACAGCACGGGCAAGCCCGGCAGGGACAGCGCCAGCCCGTGCAGCAGCAGCATACGATCGAGCGCGCTCTGAAGCCTGACCGCGTCAGCGCTTGCGCGGGCCGCGGACAGCCCGCACAGGGCGGCGCTCATGCCGTTGGTACCGTGCGCGCTGCCGCCGGACTCGCTCTGGAAACTCTCACCACGCGCGTCGCTGCCGTCGGCACCGGCGAAGTGCGAGGCGATCGCCGCGAGTTCCACACCGGAATCGGCGGCCTCTTGCGCCAGCACCTGCCAGCCGATGTCGTCATGGCAGCGTACGTAGTTGATCCAGGCGCTGCCCGACGGCAGCGCCGGCAACGCGTCCAGTACGCGCGCGGGCACCTCGGCGCTGCGGCTGGCCAGGGCAGCCCAGCCCGCCGCCATCAGGCTGCTGCTGTAGGCAAGCTGGCACTCGCGCTGCGGCTGCGCGGGGTCAGCGAGCCCGAAGTAGGCCGGCAGCTCCGCGGTCGGCACGATCGCCTCGGCCTTCAGCAGCACCGCCGGCGCGACCCGGTCGAGACCGGCGCGCAGGGCCTGGACGATCCAATGGGTCTCGGGCTCGTTCATGCAGCGCGTGCCAAGCCGCTTCCAGAGGAAGGCAGTGGAGTCGAGCCGGAAGGCCTCGATGCCGCGGTTGGCCAGTCGCGCCATGGCCAGCAGCATCTCGCCGAACACCTCGGGGTTGGACCAGTCGAGGTCCCACTGATAGGGATAGAAGGTCGTCCAGACCCAGGCATCGAGCGCGTCCACGCGGGTGAAGTTCCCCGGCGCGGTGCGCGGGAAGATCTGCGGCAGGCTGGCCTCCCAGGCCAGCACTTCGTCGGCGCTTGTCGCCTGTCGATAGAACGCGCGGAAGCGCGGGTCACCGGCGCGCGCGCCCTGCGCCCAGGGGTGGTCGTCGGCGGTGTGGTTCAACACCAGATCCGCGCACAGTCGGATATCGGCGGCGCGCAGGGCTGCGGTCAGCTCAAGCAGGTCGGCATCGCTGCCGAGACGCGGATCGACGCGCTCGTAGTCGCGCACCGCGAAGCCTCCATCGTTGTCGCCCTCGCGCGCCATGGTGAACGGCAGCAGGTGCAGGTAGCCCACGCCGAGCCGCTGCAGGTAGGGAATGCGTTCGATCACCCCGCGCAGCGAACCGGCGAAGCGGTCGACGTAGGCGCAATAGCCGATCACCCCGGGGTCGGGCAGGCCCTCGGCGAGCCGTCGCGCGTCGAGCTCGCGGAGCGCCTGTGGCCGTTCGGCAGCGAGGCGGTCCAGGTTGTTCTCAAGGCCCTCGCACCAGCGCGCGAAGCCGGCGGCGCCTCCGTAAATGCGCTGCAGCCGCGCGCGCAGCGACGCGCCATCAGGCCCGTCGCTGCGCGTGGTGGAGGGCAGCAGCCCGTGCGATGCGGTCATCAGAACGTGTAGCGCAGCACGAGGTTCGCGGTGCGGCCGTTGATCGAGCGCGCGCGCAGGATGTTGTCCTGGCCTTCGACGATCGCGCCCTCCTCGACTTCGGTCAGACCGAGGGTATCGAACAGGTTGTTGACGCTCACGCCCACGCTCAGCCCTTCGCGCAACTGGTACTCGCCGAACAGGTTGACCTGGGTATAGCCGGGCATGACCAGCACGTTGTTGTCCTGCGCGTAGGCGTCCGTGGTGCCGATCAGGTTCAGCCCGGCCAACCAGCGCTCGCCGGCGTAGCTCCCGGTGAACTGGTAGATCGCGCGCGCCTGTCGACGCGGACGGTTGCCTTCGAACTGCGGCGTGATCGCATCACGGCTGATCTCGGCGTCGGTCAGGGTCAGGCCACCGCTCAGCGCGATCGGCCCGCGGTACCAGGCCGCCTCGAACTCGACGCCGTTGGCGGTGTAGACGCGATCGAGGAAGCGCTGGCTGGTGGCCTCGAAGTTCTGCTCCTCGGTCTCGGCGCGGAACGCGGTGACGAACAGGTTCAGCGGGCCGCTGCGGTACTTCAGGCCGAACTCCAACTGGTCGACCAGATCGATCGCGTCCTGGCTGCGCACCGAGCCATCCGCGGCCACCACGCCGAACAGCAGGCGATCGGCATTGGCGCGACCACCGCGACTGATTCGGGCGAAGCCCGCAAGATCCTCGTTGAAGAGATAGTTGGCGCCAGCCGAGTACGAGGTGTAGCTCCAGTCATAGTTGACCGGCTGCCGCACGGCACTGATCACCGACACGCTGCGCTCGTTGGCGCTGATCACGCCGTTGCCGTCGACATCAAAGTTCTCGCGCTGCACGCTGCCCGCATAGCTGCCGCGAGCCTTGCCGCTGTCGCGGCGCAGGCTCAGGTCGAAGTCCCAGGCACCCAGGTTGTGGGTGAACGCGAGATACGGGGCCTCGACGCTGTAGTCGGTGTCGTAGCTGCGCGTGCAGCAATTGCCCCAGAACGGCACGCCATAGGCGTACTGGCCGCCCTGCGAGAACACCGTGCCATCGGCGCCGATGACGTTCAGCAGCGCAGCGTTGTCACCCTTCAGCTCCAAGGCATAGGAGTTCCACAGCCAGTCCATGTCGATGCTCTGGCGCGAGACGTACAGACCGCCCTTGAGGCTGGCCTCGCCGCCGCCCACCGCGAACGCGCGGGTCAGCTGCAGATCGTTCTGGGCATTGCCGAAGTCGTTGATCTCGACGTCGAACAGGTGGATGCGCAGCGCCTGCCCACTGAAGGTCTGGCCGGCCTGCGGGCCATTGGCGTAGACGAGGCGCGCACCGGCGCCGCCAATCGATTCGGCCAGTGCGCCCGCGCCACTGGCCTCGGCCGGGAAGGGCGAAATGAAGCGGCCGCTGTTGTCGGCGATGCGGAAGCGGTTCAGCACCGACCAGCCCTCGCCGAGATCGAAGGCGAACTCGGCGCCGAAGGCGGTGGACTGCGGACGCATCCCATCGGCGATGTCCGAACGGCGGCGGTTGTTCTCGCCGTCAAGACCGAGGTTCGACAGGAAGAAGGCCGAGTGCGGCGTGTCACTGCGCGGATCGAATCCCGGCAGGCTGCCAAGATCCGGGTCGCTGTTGCGGCCGCTGGCGCGCACCGGCATGGGCAGGTAGCCGATGGCGCGGTCGTCCAGGCGCTTGAAGTAGACACGCGCGTAGCCCTGCTCGAACTGGCGGGTCAGGTTGCCCTTGATCTGGCCACCGGACTCGCCGTCGTAGCCGGCGCGACGCACGCCCTCGCCCTGGCGCCAGAAGCCGCCGATGTGAAAGTTCCAGCCGTCGCCGACCGGCGCGCCATACTCGAAATCGGTGCGCAGGTTGTCATAGCCCAGTCCGTAGTTCAGGGCCACCGAGCCGCCGGCGAAGTCGCCGGTCTTGCTGATGAGGTTGATCACGCCGCCCGGCGAGTTGCTGGCGAAGGTCGAGGCGCTGCCGCCGCGCACGGCTTCGATCCGGTCGAGGGTGGCGTCGGCGCGCAGGAAGATGTCGGCGTTGCCGAAGGCGATGTCGCCGAACTCCATCACCGGCAGACCGTCTTCATGCAGCTGCAGGAACTTGGCGCCGCCGGCGGCCACCGGCAGCCCGCGCACCGCGATGTTGGCGTTGCCTTCGCCGCCCGTGCTTTCCGAGCGCACGCCCGGCAGGTTGCGGAAGATCTCGGCGGTGCTGCGCGGCGCCGATTCACCGATCGCCTCCACGCCCAACGTGCTGACCGAATTGCTGGCCCGCATCTTCGAGATCGGCAGCGCGGCGGCGGTCACCACGATCTGGTCGAGGTTGAGGCCGCGCGCGTCTTCGCTCGCCTGCCCGTCGAATGTCGGCGCTGCAGCCTCCTGGGCCGAAACCTGCAGACCGATGCAGGCGAGGCCGACGGCGAGCGCGAGCGGATGCAGACGCCGCGAGGCGGTCTGGGCAGTGCGGATGGTGTGCTTGCTGCTGTTCATTGGGTCCCTCCCCGGGATGTTTGGATGCTCGGCTGTGCCGGTCTCGTCCGCATGTGTCGATGGCCCTTCTGCGCGGGCCTTCCGCGGGCCATGACAAAGCCCGAGGCGCACCTTCTACGCCCCTCTGCAATCGATTGCAATACGCAGCGCAGAATGCGCGCTCGACCCACCCGGCCTAGCATGCAGCCCTACCCGAGCACCGGAATCCCAGCGCATGCCCAGCCCATTCACTGCCGGACTCTCCGGCCTCGACCTTGCGATCATCGCGGCCTATCTGCTCGGCGTGATAGCTCTGGGCCTGTACGTTTCGCGCCGGCGCAGCAGCACCGACGACTTCTTCCTGGCCTCGCGCGATTCGAGCTGGCCAGTGATCGGTTTCGCCCTGCTGGCCTCGAACATTTCCTCGACCACCCTGGTCGGGCTGGCCGGTGCGGCGTATGCCATCGGCATCTCGGTCTACAACTACGAGTGGATGGCCACGGTGGTGCTGGCTTTCTTCTGCGTGTTCCTGCTGCCCTTCCTGCTGCGCTCGCAGGTCTACACCATGCCGGAGTACCTGGAACGCCGCTATGACAGGCGCTCGCGGCTGGCGTTCTCCGGCCTCACCGTGTTCCTGAACGTGGTGGTCGACACCGCCGGTGCGCTCTACGGCGGCGCGCTGCTGTTCAAGCTCGCCTTTCCGGAGGTGCCGCTGTGGCAGATCGTTGCCGTGCTCGCGCTTTCGGCCGGCATCTACACCCTGGTCGGCGGCCTGCGCGCGGTGATGGTCACCGAGACCGTGCAGGCCGTGCTGCTGCTGGCGGCCTCGGTGGTGATCAGCGTGTTCGCCTTCGCCAAGGTCGGCGGCTGGGACGCGCTGATGGCGCAGATCGACCCCGCCAAGCTGTCGCTGATCCGACCGATGGACGACCCCGGCGTGCCCTGGCACGGCCTGCTGCTGGGCGTGCCCCTGCTGGGCTTCTACTTCTGGTGCACCAACCAGTTCATGGTCCAGCGCGTGCTGAGCGCGCGCAATCTCAACCACGGCCGCTGGGGCAGCCTGTTCGCCGGCCTGCTCAAGCTGCCGGTGCTGTATCTGATGGTGCTGCCTGGCACCTGCGCGATCCTGCTCTACCCGCAGCTGTCCTCACCCGATCTGGTCTACCCCACCCTGCTGTTCGACCTGCTGCCCGCCGGCCTGCTGGGGCTCGTCGTGGCCGGTTTTCTGGCGGCGATCATGTCGTCGATCGCCTCGACCTTCAATTCGGCGGCGACGCTGGTGACCATGGACTTCGTGCGCCCGCTGCGGCCGCAGGCCAGCGACGCCAGCCTGGTGCGCACCGGGCGCATCACCACCCTCGTGTTCATGCTGGTGGCCGTGCTGTGGGCGCCGCAGATCGAGCGTTTCGGTTCGCTCTGGCAGTACCTGCAGGCGGTGCTGGCCTACGCGGTGCCGCCGATCGTGGCGCTGTTCGTGGTCGGCATGTTCTCGCGCCGCGCCAACGCCACCGGTGCATTCGCCACGCTCATCGCCGGCGCGCTGGGCGGCGCCGTGCTGTTCTATCTGAACGTGCTGGCCGCAGAGCCGATCGGCCTGCACTTCCTGCTGGTCGCGCCGATCCTGTTCGTGCTGTGCACCGCCACGCATCTTCTTGCCAGCCGACTCGCTGAGGCCCCCAGCCGCGAAGCGCTGGCGCCGCTGCTGTGGACGCCTGCGGCCTTCCGCGCGGAAAGCGAGGAGCTGCGTGTGCTGCCGCTGTGGCAGAACTACCGGGTCCAGGCCATCGCCCTGCTTGCCCTCACGGCGGCCATTGTCTGGAGCTTCCGCTGAAGCGGAGGCCTCAGGCGGACGCCCGCACCACCAGCTCGGGCGCCATCTGCACCGAGTCCTCGCAGCCGCAGCGGCCGTCCAGGATCATCTCGACCAGCAGTCGCGCGGCGCGGCCGATGTCCTGCCTCACCGTGGTCAGGGGCGGCAGGGTGTAGCGCGCCAGCTCGACGTCATCGAAGCCGACCACGGCGACGTCCTCGGGCACGCGGCGGCCCGCCTCGGCCAACGCACGCAGCGCGCTGGTGGCGATGACGTCCGAGGCGGCCACCACGGCATCGAACTGCAGGCCCTTGGCCAGCGCCTTGCCGATGGCCGCATAAGCGTCATCGGCGCTGAAGCGCGTGCGGATGCGCAGCGCCGCCTCGGGCTTGAGGCCTGCCGCCTTCAGGGCCTCGACATAGCCCTGATGGCGCAGGCCGATCTCGGGCAGGCGCTCATCACCGAGGAAAGCGATGCGGCGGCGGCCCTGCGCCAGCAGATGGCGCGTCGCCAGGGCGCCGCCCGCGTTGTTGTCGCAGCCCACGCAGGCATAGGCCTGGTCCGGCAGATGGGCGCCCCAGACCACCAGCGGCCGCCCGCGCTTCGCCGCGGCATTGATCGTCGAGTGTTCGTGGCTCTGGCCGATCAGGATGACGCCGTCGGCGCGGCCAGGCTGCAGGAAGCGATCGATCCAGTCGTCCTCGTGCACCGGCACCTTCGACAGCAGCATGCTGTAGCCGCGCTCGGCGAGCGCATCGGCGATCTGCGCCAGCATGCTCATCAGGAACGGGTCCGACAGCGACTGGCTGGCCTCATGCACCAGCGGCACCGCCACAGCGATGGTGCGCGAACGCTGCACGCGCAGGCTCTGGGCGACCGGGTTGATCGAGTAGCCCATCTTCTTGGCGAGCGCCTGGATGCGCTTTCGGGTTTCCTCGGACACCAGCGGGTTGTCGGCCAGTGCGCGGGAGACGGTGGACTCGGCAACGCCGGCGCGTCGGGCGACGTCGGACATGGTCAGGGCAGGCGGCGGACCGCCAGCGCTGGTCTTCGCATTCTTCGGGCTCATGTGCGAAGGATGCCGCGCCGAGCCGACAAGGGCCAGCGCAGACCCCGCTCCATCTCAGCCGCCCGGGCGGCCACGAAACGTTCTAACGCTCGCTGCGCGGAATCCGCAGCAGCACCGACAGGCCGCCGCCCTCGCGCTGGGCCAGCCGCACCTGGCCGCCGTGCGCCTCGACGATCTCGCGCACCAGCGCGAGGCCGAGGCCGGTGCCGTTGCGCTTGGTCGAATAGAAGGGCAGCAGGGCCTGCTCCAGCACCACTGAGCTCATGCCCGGCCCGCGATCGGCGACCTCGATGCGCAGCCAGTCGGGCTCGTCGCGCACCGACAGCTCGACCGCCTCCGCAGGCGATCCGGATTCGTGGGCATTCTTGAGCAAGTTCAGCAGTGCCTGGCTCATCTGCGCGGGGTCGAACTGCGCGCGCGCGGGCGGCGCGCCGATCAGCGCGAAGCTGCACTCGGCGGCCAGGCGCTGCAGGAACGGGGCGAGCTCGACGCTTTCGGGCTGCGGATTGGGCAGCTTGGCGAAGCGCGCATAGCCGCGGATGAACTCGTTGAGATGGCGCGCGCGTTCTTCGATGGTCTCGAACACCGGGCCCAGGCGCTCGTGCTGGCCACGCCGGTTCAGCTCGGCGCCCGAATGCGCCAGCGACGCGATTGGCGCCAGCGAGTTGTTGAGCTCGTGGCTGATGACCCGGATGACTTTCTTCCAGGTGCGCACTTCCGCGCGACGCAGCTCGTGGGTCAGCGGCCGCAGCAGCAGCAGGCGATGCGCGCGCCCGTTCAGGCGAAAGCTGCGCTGGGCCAGATGCCAGGTGTCCTCGTCTTCGGCCTCACCCCAGCCGACCAGACCGTCGCGGCCGCCCTCGATGGCTTCACGCAGCGGCGGCGGCTGCCCGTCCAGCACGGTCTCCAGCGCCAGCCCCTCCAGACGGCGTCCACCGTTCCACTGCCGGCGCGCCGCCAGGTTGGCGTAGACCACGCGCTCACCCGGATCCAGCAGCAGCATCGCCACCGGCGTGTTCTGCAGCAGGGTGTCGAGCAGCAGTTCGCGCTGCACCAGCGACTGCCGCTGCTCGCGCAGCACGCTGCCGAGTTCGTTATGCGTGCGCACCAGATCGCCGAGCTCGTCGTCGGCGTCCCAGGCCACGCCGAAGCTGAAGTCACCGTCGCGATAGCCGCTGACCGTGCCGTCCAGCGCGCGGAACAGGGACAGGATCGGCTGCAGCACGCGCCGCGCAGCGAGCAGGGCGAGCGGCAGGCTCAGCAGCAGGGCCGCGCAGACCGCGAGCAGCACGCTGCCCAAAGGCTCGACCAGCCAGGCGGCAAAGGCGGCGCTTGCAGCCATCAGCAGGCCCAGCGCCAGCAGCAGGCGACCGGCCAGCGAGCGGCGGCGACTGCGCAGCGGCATCAGCGCGCGATGCCCAGGCGCTCCATGCGCCGGTACAGCGCCTGACGGCTCAGGCCCAGCTCCGAGGCCGCCTGCGCGACGACACCGCCGGCGCGAGCGAGTGCAGCCTCGATGCTGGCGCGGTCGGGTTCCTCGGCGCCGCTGCCCTCGCTCACGGCCTGGTGTGACGCCGTGGGCAGGCCGAGGTCGATCGCCTCGATCTGCGCGCCGCGCGCGAGCAGGCTGGCGCGTTCGATGACATTGCGCAGCTCGCGCACATTGCCGGGCCAGGCGTGACGCACCAGGGCCTCGCGCGCAGCGGCCGACAGCGGCTTGCGGCCGGCAAGGAAATGCTCGGCCAGCGGCAGGATGTCCAGCGGCCGCGCCGCCAGCGGCGGCAGCTTGAGCTCGATCAGGTTGAGTCGGTAGTAGAGGTCTTCGCGGAACTGGCCGGCGCGGATCATCGCCGGGATGTCGGCATTGGTGGCGCTCAGCACCCGCACCTTGACCTGACGCTCGCGATTGCTGCCCAGGCGCTCGAAGCGGCCGGTCTCCAGCACCCGCAGCAGCTTCATCTGCCCCGCTGACGGCAGGTTGCCAATCTCGTCCAGAAACAGGGTGCCGCCGTCGGCGGCCTCGAACTTGCCCTCACGCGCGCGACTGGCACCGGTGTAGGCCCCGGCCTCGGCGCCGAAGAGTTCAGCCTCGATCAGCTCGGACGGCAGGGCGCCGCAGTTGAGCGTCACGAAGGGCCCTTCGCGCACCTGGGAATTGGCCTGCAGGATTTCCGCGATCCGCTCCTTGCCGGCGCCATTGGGGCCGGTGATCAGCACCGGCACCTCGGCGCGCGCGATCTGTGCGACCAGCTGCAGCAGCTCGGCCATGGCCGGGTCGGCAAACACCAGGCCGCGCAGGTCGAGCTCGCTCTTCAGCGCCTCGCTGCGCCGACGCTGGCTGGACTTCAGCCGCATCAGCTCGCGGTTGGCCTGACCCAGCTCGACCAGGTTGCGGACGCTGGCGACCAGACGCGCATCGTCCCAAGGCTTGGCCAGGTAGTCGGCCGCTCCCGCCTTGACCAGATCGACCGCCGCTTCCAGATGCGTCCAAGCGGTCAGCAGGATCACCGGCAGGTCCGGATGCGCCGCGCGGATGCGCCGGAACAGGGCCACGCCCTCCTCGCCCGAGGTGGTGTCGGCGCTGAAGTTCATGTCCTGGATCACCAGATCGATGCCACCACGCGCGAGCCGCGTAAGCCCGGCCTCCGGTTCCGCCGCGTACTCGGCATCGATCTCATGCAGGGACAGCAGCACCGACAGCGCGGTGGCGACGGCCGGGTTGTCGTCGATGATCAGGACGGTGGGCATTGAGAGCGGGGATTCGGGATTGGGGATTGGGGATTCGTAGAAGCGCGGTGCTACGAGAGTCGAGGTCGCGAGGTTAGCAGTCGCCTGCCGGCGGCGGGATTGGGGATTCGGGATTGGGGATTCGCAGAAGCGCCGTGCCGCGCGACTGGTGGTCGCTCGGTCAGCAGACGGGTTCTTGGTGAGCTGCATCGGCGCGCCCCCCGGACCCGCGCGACACGAACGAACGAAGCGCTACGAATCCCGAATCCCCAATCCCGAATCCCGCCGCAGCACCGCAAGGCGCTGCGACAAGCAGAGGCGTTCTTCGTGAGCCCCATCGGCCCACCGGCCAGCCCCCCGCGACACTGCCGAACGAAGCGCTACGAATCCCGAATCCCCAATCCCGAATCCCGCCGCAGCACCGTCAGGTGCTGCGGGTCGCCACCGCCGGTGGAATCCTCGATGCCCGCCAGGCGGGGCCGAAGGCGGCGAGCAGGCCGAGCGCCCACAGGCCGAGCACGCCGAAGGCGAGATGTTCGAGCGGCATGCGCGTGATCGAAAGCTGCTGCACCAGGTACTGGTTGAGCGCCAGCGCGACTGCAAGGCCGACCACGATGCCGGCCGTGGTCACCAGGAGATTCTCGACGAGGAAGTAGCGCAGGATGTCGAAACGGCGCGCGCCCACCGCGCGACGGATGCCGATCTGCTTGCGCCGCTGGTTGACCCACAGCGAGGCCATGCCGACGATGCCCGAGGCGGTCACCAGCACCAGCAGGCCGGTGACCGACAGCAGCATCCAGGCAAGGCCGCGGTCGGCGCGGTAGCGGCGATTGCGGAACTCCTCGACGCTCAGCGTGCCGAGATGCACACGGTCGTCGCGCAGCGCGGTCAGTGCATCCTCGACCTCGCGCATCACGCGGTCGCGCTGGCCGGGTTCCGTGCGAACGACATAGCTCACAGACTCGGTGAGGTAGCGGAGCGGCACGATGATCGACAGCGCGGCGCCATCGCCGGCCTGCGCCCAGGGTGTCTGCAGGTGATCGACGACGCCGACGATTTCCATCTCGGCCGCCTCGGCGCCGCCACCGAGGAAGATGCGCTGACCCACCGCGCTGTCGGCATCCGGGAACATGCGACGCGCCACCTCGGCGGTCACGATCACAGTGCTGGCGCTGGCATTCGACACGGCCGGGTCGACTTCGACCACGTCTTCAGGGCGGAAGTCTCGGCCCTGCGCCAAGCGCAGGCCGAAGGCGTCCAGAAGCGGCCCATCGCTGAAGTAGTAGGCCACGGTGAACGAGGAGCGCGGATTCTCGCGCTCGGTCTGCACGCCCAAGGCCCAGCCCGAGCGCCCCATCGGCACTTGGTTGACGTGGGCAGCCTGGACCACCCCGGGTGTCGCGCGAATGCGCTGCAGGTCGGCATCGCGCATGGCAGGGATGTCGACGCCCGGGCGGAAGGCGGAGAGTCGGGTGAAGAACAGCTTGCTCTCGTCGACACCGCTGGGGCGTGCCGAGAGCGCCAGCCGGTTCTGCACGATGTACAGCGCATTGCCGAGGATGGCGAGGGTCAACGCGACCTGGGCGGCGATCAGCAAGGCGCCGGTCTTGGAGCGCAGCAGCGCGGAAAGGATCGGACGGACTTCCATTGCGGGCCTCACTGGGTCTTGAGCTGGGCGGCGGGCAGGACCTGGCAGGCGCGCCAGGTCGGCAGCAGGCCGGCGATCACGCTGGCGGCGATCGCGGTGAGCAGAGTGATCAGCAGCATGCCGGTGTCGAGGCGAGCGACATGGGCGACATCGAGCGACTGCTGCGACAGCACCCAGAGCCCACCAAAGGTCAGCGCGAGCCCCATCAGGCCGCCTGCCACGCCCACCACGCCGGCCTGCACCAGGTACTGCTGGAAGATCTCGCGGCGGGTGGCGCCCAGCGCACGGCGGACGCCGATCTCGCCGCTGTGCTGGGTGAACTTGGCCAGCAGCAGGCCCACCGTGTTGACGATGCAGACCAGCAGGAAGGCGAAGGCCAGCAGCGCCTGCAAACGGGTATCGGAGCCGACCACCTCCTGCTCGACCAGCCACTCCATCACATCGAGTGCGCGCGAGTTCCCGCCATTGGGCAGGCGGCCCAGCGACTTCTGCGCGGCCACATAGGCGGCGAGATGCTGCTCATAGGCTGCGCGACCGCCTTCGGGCACTTCCACCCAGTACTGCATGAAGATGCACTCCGAGCGCAGCAGGCCGCCGAAGCCGGGATCGACCGGTGTCGGGCCATTGCAATTGACGTTGCCCTCGGGGTCGCGCTCCATCGCCAGCGCCGTGCGCAGGGGCACGTAGATGTCTTCGGTCTCGCCGAAGCGCCGCCCCACCGACAGCCAGTAGTAACGCGGCGTAGCCATCCAGGTTTCGAGCACGCCGGCGATGCGGAACTCGGTGTCCATCATGCGAATCGTGCGTCCGGTGGGGTCGGTGCCACCAAACAGGCGTTCGCTGAGCGCAGCGCTGAGCACCACGGTGCGCGCCTCGCGGGCCTCGTCCTCGGCCGACCAGCCGCCGCCGAAGCGGAACGGGGCTTCGAACATCGGGAAGAAGTCGCTGCTGACCGCGAGGCCGCGCGACAGCACCGGCTGGGCGCCGTCCTGCTCGGGCTCGATCACGCCGCTGATGCCGTAGATGCCGCTGCGGCGATAGGCGCTGTCGTGCTCCAGCAGGGCGCGCACGTCGAGCCAGCTGCTGAGGTCGGGCAGGTCGACGCCGATGCCGCCGTTCTCGGGCAGTGCCTGCCCGGGCTCCAGCGCCGGCGAGTTGTCGACCTGCAGCACCAGCAGGCGGTCGCTCTTGTGCGGGATCGGGTCGCCGCTCATCGCCCGCAGCACGGTGTAGGTGGACATGCTGGCGGCCACGCCGACGCCGAGCGTCAACACCATCAGCGCGGTCAGCACGGGATTCCTGCGCAGGCTGCGCAGGCCGAGCTTCAGGTAGTAGGCGAACATGGGTCCGGCTCCCTTCAGCTCTTCACCGCGCGCAGGGCGACGTGGCCGTGGTCGAGGTCACTGACCTGGCCGTCGACGATGTGCACATTGCGCTGGGCGCGGGCGGCGAGCTCGGGATCGTGCGTCACCATCACGATCGTCGTGCCCTCGGCGTTGATCTGCTCCATCAGCTCCATCACCCCGCGCGCCATCTGCGAGTCGAGGTTGCCGGTGGGCTCGTCGGCCAGCAGCAGGCGCGGCTGGCCGGCCAGCGCGCGGGCGATCGCCACGCGCTGCTGCTGGCCGCCCGAGAGCTCGGCCGGGTAGTGCTTCATGCGCGAGGCCAGGCCGACCTTGCCCAGCGCTTCCTCGATGCGGCGCTTGCGCTCGGCGGCGTTGAAGCCGCGGTAGCGGAGCGGCACGTCGACGTTGTCGAACAGGTTGAGGTCGGCGATCAGGTTGAAGCCCTGGAAGATGAAGCCGATCTTCTGGTTGCGCAGGCGCGACCGCGCATCGTCGTCGAGCCCCTGCACGGCGACGCCGTCGAGCAGGTACTCGCCGCCGCTGAACTCCTCCAGCAGGCCGGCGATGTTGAGGAAGGTGGTCTTGCCCGAGCCCGACGGCCCGGTGACCGCCACGAACTCGCCCTCGCGCACCTCGATGTCGATGCCGCGCAGGGCGTGGGTTTCGATCATGTGGGTGCGGTAGACCTTGCTGAGCTGGCGCATGGAGAGCATTTGGCGATCCTTCTGTGGTCGGCGCTGCGCGCCGGGGGTCCTGGAAGCTGGGATTCGGGATTGGGGATTGGGGATTCGTCAGAGCAGGTCGCGGCGAGACTTGAGCTGTTGGCGTTCTCGGTGGTTCGGAGCGGGTCTGCGGAGTTCGCGAAGGGATGACGACCGTCGGCCAATCCCGAATCCCCAATCCCGAATCCCGGCTCTCATCGCACCGCCACCCGCTCGGCGTCCTCGAACAGCTCGGTGCCGGCGATGACGACGCGTTCGCCGGGGGCGACGCCTTCGAGGATCTCGACCGCGCTGACGCTCTGCGCGCCGAGACGGATCGGGCGGCGCACGGCGATGTCGCCGTCCATCACCCAGGCATGGCGACCGCCCTGGGCTTCGACGAAGGGGCCGCGCTGCACGATCACCGCATCGGGCTTGGACTCGAACATCAGCCGCGCCGACAGACGCTGGTTCTGGCGCAGGCCGGCCGGCTGGCCGCCTTCGAAGTCGACGCGCACGCGCACCCGGTTGGCCACCACTTCCGGCGACACCGCGACCACCCGCCCCGGCGCCTCGCCCTGCGGCAGGCGCACGCTGACTTCGAGGCCCAGGCCGACGTCGTCGGCGAAGGTTTCCGGCACTTCGATCTCGGCCTGCAGGCGCGAGAGGTCGACCACGGTGACCAGCGGGGCGTTGGCGGCGACCACCGCGCGGTCGATCACCGAGACCGTACCCACCTGGCCGTCGATCGGCGCGCGCAGGTTCAGCGCGTCGACGCGGCGCTCCAGCTCCTGCACGGCCAGCTTCTGGCGCTGCAGGGACTGCTCGCGGGTGGCCAGGTCGAAGCCGACGCTGCGGCTTTCCAGATCGACGCCGCGGAGCGCGTGCTCGCGCACGATCTCGGCGCTCTTCACCGCATCCTGCGCGCGCAGCACTTCGATCTCGGCCAGCGCCCCCATGCGGTGGGCGCGCTCGGTGCGCTCCAGGTCACGGCGGCGCGCATTGAGCGCGATGTCGGCTTCGTCCAGCGTGCGTCGGGCCAGCTGGCGCAGCTTTTCGGCTTCGATCCGCTGGCGACCGACTTCGGCCTCCAGGCTGGCCAGGCTGGCCTGCTCGCGCGACAGCTCGGACTTCAGTTCAGGCGAATCGATCTCCAGCAGGACATCGCCGGCCTTGACCGCGGCACCCGCCTGGGTGCGCAGGCTGACCGTGCCGGCCGAGGGCGCGTACAGGGTCGGGCTGACCGCAGCCACCACGCGACCGTCGACCACCGCATCGCGCACCAGGGTGCCGCGACTGACTTCGGCGATGCGCAGGCGCTCGGCATTGACCCCGCGCTCGGCCGACAGCCAGCCCGACAGGCCCCACAGGCCGAGCAGCAGCGGCAGCGCGATCAGCGCGCCGCGGCGCAGCGCGGGGCGCTGCCAGAGCGGCAGGGTGGCGGGGGCAAGCGCCCGGTCCTGGGCGGCAGTGTCGCGAATCATGGGCAGCCTCCTTGGCGGATGCTTCACGCTTAGCAGGCAGCGTGCCAACTTTCATCCCGCTGTTTTTGTTGCACTTTCTGCCAGGATTCCGGTGTCCGCAGGCAGCGGACGGACGTCCGTACGGACGCCGCAGACCGCGCCGGGCGGCCTCTGCCGCTGCTACAGTCCGCGGCCTTCAGGGCCAGGAGTCGGGCATGCAGCCATTCAAGGAACGCGGCGCCCAGGTCACCCGGCTGGAGGCCTTCGTCGATGCCGCCTTCGCCTTCGCCATCACCCTGATGGCGGTGGCCGGCGAGTCGATCCCCGACAGCGTGGAAGCGCTCAGCAATGCGATGAAGGGCATCCCGGCCTTTGCCCTCGCGTTTGCGCTGATCCTGCGCTTCTGGTCCGCGCATGCCGACTGGAGCCGCGCCTACGGCCTCGACGACGCAGTGTCGGTGCGGCTGAGCCTGCTGCTGGTGATGCTGCTGCTGATCTTCGTGTACCCGGTGCGGATGGTGTTCGCCGCGCTCTTCAACTTTCTGAGCGATGGCTGGCTTCCGGCCGGTTTCGCGATCACCGAGGTCGCGCAGCTGCCCGTGCTGTTCATCACCTTCGCCGCCGCCTTCGGCTCGATGGGCGCGGTGATGTGGGCCCTGCACCTGCGCGCCTGGCAGCTGCGCGAGCGCCTGCAGCTGGATCCGCGCGAGCGGCTGTGGACGCGCGTGCGCCTGTGGAACTGGGGCCTGGTGCCGGTGGTCGCGGTGGTGTCGGTGCTGCTGGCGCTGTCGATCCCCGCGACCGCGCACTCAGGCTGGCTGCTGGGCCTGCCGGGCTTTGTGTTCTTCACCATCAATCTTGCCGAAGTCGGCTTCCGGCTCTGGCTGCGTCGACGCCTGCACGCGCTAGAGGCGCCTGCATGAGCGCCGCGCGCAGTGGCGGTGACAGCAGCGCGCAGGCCCATCCCGCCCTCGTCGCCTGCCGGCGCTGGCTGGAGCGCGCGGTGATCGGCCTGAACCTCTGCCCGTATGCGCGCGCGCCGCATGTCGGCGGGCGCGTCCGCTGGGTGCTGAGCGAAGCCCCCGACAGCGACACCCTCGTCGAGGAGCTGCTGCGCGAGCTGGAGCATCTGCGCCAGCACGACAGCGCCGAGGTCGAGACCACCCTGCTGGTGGTTCCCGACCTGCTCGCCGACTTCGCGGACTACCTCGATCTGCTGCACGCCGCCGAGGCGCTGCTGCAGGCGCTGGGCTATGCCGGCGAGTTCCAGCTGGCCAGCTTCCATCCTGATTATCGTTTCGAGGGTGCGGCAGTCGACGCGATCGAGAACTGCACGAACCGCTCGCCGCTGCCGATGCTGCATGTGCTGCGCGAGGACAGCATCAGCCGCGTCGTCGATGCCGGCGCCGATGTCGATGCGATTCCCGAGCGCAACCAGCAGCGCCTGCGCGCGCTGGGCCACGCCGGCTGGGAGCGCCTGTTCGAAGGCGAATGAGCGACGCGGGCACGCTCGCTGCGCGCCCTCCGACCTACTCGTGCGCGGACACCTGCGGCATGCTGCGCACCAGCTCCGAGTGGATCCGCCCCATGCCACGCCCTTTCCTGCTTGACGCGCGACCTGGCCTGCTGTGCTTGCTGTCCGTTTTCCTGCTGAGCCTTGGCCTGTGTGCCGCCGCGGCTGCGGTGGAGGCCACCGCGGCTGTCAGCGGAGAACCGTCGACGGGGAACACGTCGCAGCGCCCGCGCATCGGCCTGGTCCTGGGCGGCGGCGGCGCCCGCGGGGCAGCCCACATCGGCGTGCTGCAGGTGCTGGAAGAGCACCGGATTCCGGTCGACAGCGTGGCCGGCACCAGCATGGGCGCCCTGGTCGGCGGCATGTATGCGACCGGCATGTCGCCCACCGAGATGGAGGCCACCATGCGCGCCATCGCATGGGGTCGACTGTTCCGCGACAGCGCGGATCGCGCGCAGCGGCCGATGCGCCGCAAGCGCGACGACCTCGCCAACCTCGGCGGCGCCGAGCTCGGCTTCCGCGAGCGAAGGCTGGCCCTGCCGCGCGGCGCCCTGCAGGGCCACCGGCTGCTCCTCTGGCTGCGCCGGCAGACCCTGGGCGTGGCCGGCATCGACGATTTCAGCCAGCTGCCCCTGCCCTTCGCCGCGGTCGCCACCGACATCGTCAACGGTGAACGGGTGGTGATGCGCGGCGGCGATCTGGCGCTTGCCATGCGCGCCAGCATGGCCGTGCCCGGGGTGTTCGCGCCGATCCGCGTCGATGACCGCCTGATGGTCGACGGCGGCGTGGTCGAGAACGTGCCGGTGAGGGTCGCGCGCGAACAGGGCGCGGAGCGACTGATCGTGGTCGACGTCGGCGCCCCGCTGTTCAAGGAGGAGCAGCTCGGCTCGCCGCTGTCGGTGACCGTGCAGATGATCTCGGTGCTGATGAAGCATGAAACCGACCGCATCCTCGCCGAGCTGCATCCCGACGACGTGCTGATCCGCCCCGAGCTCGGCGAGTTCTCCTCAGCCGACTTCGAGAACAGCCTGTCGACCATCGCCATCGGGCGCGCCGCGGCCGAAGCCGCGCTGCCGGCGCTGCTGCCGCTGGCGCTGGACGAGCGCGCCTGGGCCGAGCACCTCGCCCTGCGCCGCGCCAGCGAGCGCGAGGCCCTCCAGGTCGCGCGCTTCGAGGTCAGCGCCGAGCGCTCGCGCTCGGCCCTGCGCCTGCGCAAGTTGCTGGGTGATCTCGAGCCCGGCGCGCTCGATCTGGACTCGCTGGAGGCGCGGCTCGACGAGGCCATGGCCGGCGGCGACTACGAGCGCATCAACTACCGCCTGCTGCGCGATGCCGATTCGGCGGTGATCGAGGTGCAGCCGGTCGACAAGGGCTGGGGACCGGGCTTTGTGCACTTCGGCTTTGCGCTGGGCGACGACTTCAGCGGCCGCAGCAGCTACCAGGCCAGCGCCGACCTGCGCCTGACCGGCCTCGACGAGCGCGGCCGCGAATGGCGATCGCGCGTCAACCTGGGCCGCCGTTCCGGCCTGTACAGCGAGATCCACCAGCCCTTTGGCGGCGACGGGCGCTACTACCTGCAGGCCTTCGGCCTGTACGAGGCGACGCGACAGCCGGCCGAGGTGCTGGGCGTGCGCATCGCCGAGTTCACCCGCCGCGAATTCCTGACCGGCGGCGAGATCGGGCTGTATCCGGATCCGCGCTGGCAGCTGTCGGTGGGGCTGCAGCACGGTCGCCGCCAGCTGCGCCGCGCGATCGGCTCGCCGGAGATCCAGCGCACCAACAACTCCGACCTCGCCAGCCTGGTGCTGGCCGCCACCTACGACACCCTCGACGACGTCGGCTTTCCCACGCGGGGAGGACGCTTCGACTTCGCCACGCAGTTCTATCGCCCCGGCCTGGGCTCGGACAACCGCGCCGACGTGCTGCGCCTGCGCGCCGATCTGCCGGTTGAGCTGAGAACCCTGACCCTGCTGCTCGGTGTCCGCGCCGACTGGGCGCTGGCCGGCGTCAATGCCGACGAGTCACTGAGCTTCCTTGGCGGCTTCGGCCAGCTCTCGGGCCTCGGCGACAGCGAGCGCGTCGGCTCGCGCGCCTTCGTCGCGCGTTCGCTGTTCTACCGCCGCATCAACGACCTGGGGCTCGCCACGCTGCCGCTGTATGTCGGCGGCAGCCTGGAAGCCGGGCAGAACTGGCTGCCCTTCGAGCGACCTTCAGTCTCAAGTCTCGACTACGCTGCGAGCCTGTTTTTCGGCGTGGATTCACCGCTCGGGCCGGTCTACCTCGGCTACGGGCGCACCAGCGCCGGCGATTCCGCGGCCTTCCTGCAGGTCGGCGGGGTGATCGAGGACCTGCGCCGCTGAGCCGGCTCAGCGGTGCAGCTGGCCCTCGCGCTCGGGCTGGTAATCGAGGCCGAGGATCTTCAGGCGGGTGACTTCGCCGCCCGGCAGCGGCCAGTCAATGCTGTCGCCGACCTTGAGGCCCAGCAGGGCGGTGCCCACCGGTGCCAGCACCGAGATCTGGTCCGCCGCGCTGCCGAGCTCATGCGGATAGACCAGGGTCAGACGCGAGGGGTGGTGCTCATGCGTGCTCTCGAAGCTCACCGTGCTGCGCATGCTGACGCGGTCGGTCGGCAGGTCCTTGGGCTCGACCACGCGCGCCCGCTCCAGCTCGGCCGCCAGCGCTTCGCCGGCGGCGCGCTGGGCCAGCGGCAGGGCCGCGATCATGGCGTCGAGGCGGTCATAGTCGAGGCTGGAAACGATCAGCTCGGGGCGTGCGGACATGGGGGGCTCCTCAGGGATTCGGGTGCGCCACGCACGGCATTCGGCCGCCGACAGGCGCGCAAAAGCAGAACGGCCCGGCGCACCGCGGGGCGCGCCGGGCCGATCCGTCAAATTGTCGGGGGACCATAGCCCGCGCACGCGGCGCGGGCAAGTGCAGGCGTCTCAGTCGTCGCGGCCGCCGCTGTCATGGCCGCTGTCGCCGCCGAAGTCGCCGCCGCCCTCGCTGCCGCCGTAGGGATCATCGAAGCCGAAGCTGAGCTCGGGCCCGCGCTCCTCCTCGACGCCTTCGCGCTGCATGGCAGGGCCCTCGCTGTAGGTGACCGGGCCGCCGGGGCGCTTCTTCTTCGGGTCCGGCAGCAGGGCGCTCAACTGCTCCACCTCGGCCGCCATCACTTGGCGACGCTCCTCGGGCACCTGCTGCCAGTGGCAGCCGAGCAGCGCGCCCTCCAGCGAGTACAGCAGGTTCAGGCTGGGCTTGAAGCCGGCGCGCTTGACCTTCATGAAGGCGCCGACCGCGCCCGCCGCGACCAGGTCCTCGGGCGTGCGGATGCCGACCTGGCGCAGCCAGGCCGCGGACTTCGGTCCGACGTTGCGCAGACGATCGCCGCTCATGCCAGCGACTCCACGAAGACCTGGGCCAGGGCTTCGAGCCCCTGCACGTCCTCGGCATCGAAGCGCGCCAGCACCGGGCTGTCGATGTCGAGCACGCCGACCAGCTGATCGCCCTTGAACATCGGCACCACCACCTCGGAACGCGAGGCCGAGTCGCAGGGGATGTGGCCGGGGAAGGCCTCGACGTCGTCGACGCGCTGGGTGCGGCCGGTGGCGGCGGCGGTGCCGCAGACGCCGCGACCAAGCGCGATGCGCACGCAGGCGGGCTTGCCCTGGAAGGGCCCGACCACCAGCTCGCGGCCGTCGTAGAAGTAGAAGCCCAGCCAGTTCAGCTCGGGCAGCGCATGGAAGGCCAGCGCCGACAGGTTGGCGGCGTTGGCGACGCGGTCGTGCTCGCCGGCCAGCAGGGCCCGGGCCTGCTCGACCAGGGCGGCATACTGTTCCGGCTTTGAACCGGTCAGGGCAGCGGCTTCGAACATGCGGGGTCATCCTCCTCGGTCAGCGCAGCGCGCAAGTCTAGCAGCCACCGCCGCAGCGCTAGACTTGCGGCAGGAACGCTCACCCGGGAGTCCGCCATGCACTTCAGCTGCTTCGTCACCGGCACCGACACCGGCGCGGGCAAGACCCACGCCAGCTGCGCCCTGCTGCACGCGATCCGCCGGCTGGGGCGCTCGGCCATCGGCATGAAGCCGGTCGCCTCCGGCGCCCGCGAGAACCGCCACGGCTGGGTCAACCAGGACGCGCTCGACCTGCTCGGCGCCAGCAGCGGCCAGCCCGACTACGCGCTGGTGAACCCGGTCTGCCTGAAGGCGGCCACCGCGCCGGAGATCGCCTGCAGGCTTGAGCACGTCCAGTTCGGTCTGCCGCAGCTGGTTTCCGCCCACGAGGCCCTGCGCGGCCAGGCCGAGGACGTGGTGGTCGAGGGCGTCGGCGGCTGGTGCGCGCCGCTCAGCCACGAGCTGATGCAGGCCGATCTGGTGCGTGCGCTGGACCTGCCGGTGGTGCTGGTGGTCGGCCTGCGCCTGGGCTGCATCAACCACGCCCTGCTGACGCTGTCGGCCCTGCAGGCCGACGGCATGCGCGTCGCCGGCTGGATCTGCAACGTCATCGACCCCGAGCTGGAGTACGCCGAGCACTACTTCGAAGCCCTGCTGCGGCGGATCCCGGTGCCCTGCCTCGGTCGCCTCGCCTGGCAGGCGCCGGCCACGATCGCCGAGCTCGACCTCGGCCCGCTCGGGCGCATGGCCGGCGCAGCGTGAGCACCGGCGCCGAGCTGCATGCCGCCGGCGGCGCAGAGCTCACCGCGCTGATCAATGCAGCGCGCGCGGGCGACGCCGGTGCCGGTGAACGCGCACTGGCGCAGACCTATGCCCAGCTGCGCGCACTGGCCCGGCGCGTGCGCAGCGGCTCCGCGTCCGAGCTCAGCCCGACCGAACTGCTGCACGAGGCCTGGTTCAAGCTGTTCCCGCAGGGCAGCGCACCGGCGCTGGACAGCCGCGCGCATTTCCTCAATCTGGCGGCCCGCGCGATGCGCCAGGTGCTGGTCGATCTCGCCCGCGAGCGCCAGGCGCAGAAGCGCGGCGGCGACTGGATCGCGGTCACCCTGGGCACGGCCCTGCCGGCCGCCGACGCCCCCGACCTGCTGGCCATCGACCAGGCCCTGCAGAAGCTCGAGCGCCGCGACCCGAAGCTGGTGCGGATCGTCGAGGCCTACTTCTTCGCCGGCCTGAGCTTTGAAGAGACCGGCGGCGCGCTTGGCATCAGCGAACGCAGCGTGCGTCGCGGCTGGGACCTGGCGCGCGCCTTCCTGCTGGCCGAGCTGGACGAGGGCGCATGAGCGACGCGGGCAGCGATCCCGACTGGGCGACGCTGGCCGCCCTGTTCGAGCGTCTGGTCGAGCTGCCTGAGGACGCGCGCATGCAGGCGCTGCTCGAACTGCAGGACGAGCCCGAGCGCGAGCGCCTGCTGCCGCGGCTGCGCGCGCTGCTGGCGGCGCACGCGCGTGACGACGTGGACCTGTCCCAGGGCGGAGCCGCCGAACGCCTCACCCTGGTCGACGCAGGCGCCGATCCCGCCACGCTGAGCTCGACGCTGCACAGCGGCGATGCGCTCGGCCCCTGGACCCTGCTGCGGCCGCTGGGCGAAGGCGGCATGGGCGAGGTCTGGCTGGCCGAGCGGGAGATCGAGGGCCTGCGGCAGCGCGTGGCGCTGAAGCGCATCCGCGGCGGGCTGGGGCCCGAGCTGACCTCGCGCTTCCTGCGCGAGCGCCGCATCCTCGCCCGCCTCCAGCACCCGCACATCGCCGCCTTCATCGACGCCGGACTGGCCCCCGAAGGCGCGCCGTGGATGGCGATGGAGTTCGTCGAAGGCGAGCGCCTGCACGAGCACTGCGCGCGCCTCCAGCTTGACCCACGCGCCCGCGTCGGCCTGATCCTGCAGGTGCTGGACGCGCTCGACCACGCGCACCGCCAGCTCGTCGTGCATCGCGATCTCAAGCCCGGCAACGTGATGGTCGACGCCGAGGGGCGGGTCAAGCTGCTCGACTTCGGCATCGCGCGACTGCTCGACGACAGCGAAGTGGACGCCACGCTCACCCGCACGCGAACGCCGGCACCGCTGACACCGCGCTATGCCGCGCCCGAGCAGCTGGCCGGCGAGCCTGTCGGCATCGCCGCCGATCTCTACTCCGCCGGCCTGCTGCTGTTCGAGCTGCTGAGCGGGCGCTCGCCCTTCGGCGAGTCCGCGGGCTCGATGGCCGCGCGCGAGTCGCCGGATTCGCTCTGGCGCGCCTACACGCGCGCCGCCGGCGCCGCGCACTACAGGATCGGTGAGGGCGCGCTGCGGCGGCTGCTGCGCGGCGACCTGCAGCAGATCCTGCACCGCGCCCTGCAGCCGCAGCCGGCCGCGCGCTATCCCAGCGCCGCCGCCTTCGCCGAGGACCTGCGCGCCTGGCGCGAGCAGCGCCCGCTGCGCAGCCGCCCTACGCCTTGGCCGCAGCGCCTGGGCAAGTGGATGCGCCGACAGCCGCTGGCCAGCGCCAGCCTCGGCGTGGCCGCGCTGGCGATCGTGGCCGGCGTCGGCAGCAGCCTCTGGCAGGCCCAGCGCGCGGCCGAGCGCGCGGCACAGGCCGAGGCAGCGCGACAGTTTCTGGGCGAAGTGTTCAGCGCCGCAGATCCCCAGCTGCAGGGCGACAGCGCGCCCAGCCTGCAGGAACTGCTGGCGCGCGGCGCCGAGCGTCTGCGCGCCAATGCCGAGCTCGATCCGCGCTCGCGCCTGCTGTTGCTGCAGGACCTCGCCCGCGCGAGCCTCGGCTTGGATCAGCTCGATCAGGCGGCGAGTCTGCTGGCTGAAGCCGAAGCGCTGTCGGCAGGGCTCGCTCTGGAGCCGAACGAACAGCGCGCGCTCATGCTAGACCAGGCCGCGCTGGCGCTGGCGCGCGACGCCATCGATGCCGGCCTTGGTCGGCTGGCCGCGCTGCCGCTGCCCTCGCCCGCGCAGCCGCCCGACCCATCGGCCCTGCGTGAGCTGGGGCTGCGCGGCCAGCTGCTTCTGGCGGGCTCGAAGTCACAGGAGGCCATCGACCTGCTGGCACCCTATCTGCAGTCCGCGGAATGGCAGATGCCGGCAGCACGCGCCGAGCTGCTGGCGCTGACCGCCCGCGCGCAGATGCAGGCGGGTCGACCACGCGAGACCGTGGCCGCGGTCGAACAGGCGCTGGTGCAGCTCGACGCGCAGGCGCCGCTGGGCCTGCGCCTGCAGCTCTACGAAACCGAGGTCGAGGCCCTGCGCGGGCTGCTGCAGACTCCGCGCGCGCTGGCCCGACAGCGCGAGGTCATCGCGCTGGTCGAAGCGCGTCTCGGGCCCGAGCACGCGCGCAGCCAGTGGGCGCGGATGATGCTGTGCGGGCTGCTGATCGGCGAGGGCGCGCTGGCCGCGGCCGATGCCGAGTACCGCGCGCTGTGGCAGGCGCTAGGCCCTCTGGACGGCCGCGACTCGCTGCGCGGAGAGGCCCTGTTCGGCTGGGGCATGGTCAGCTTCCGCCGCGGCGAGTTCGCGCTGGCGCGGCAGCGCTTCGGCGACGCGCGCGCCCTGTTCGAGCGCGCCTTCGGCGCCGATTCGCACAAGACCCGCAACGCGCTGGAGGCCGAGGCCATGGCGCGCGTCGAAGTCGGCGAGGTCGAAGGCGGGCTCGATACGCTGCGTGCGCTGGTCGCGCAGAGCCGCGCGCTCGACGATCGCACGCGGCTGTCGGCCCAGCTCAATTCGCTGGCGATGGGCCTGCTGGCGGCGCAGCGCGCTGAAGCTGCCCTGCCCTTGATCGACGAGAGCCTCGCGCTTGCGGCCGAGCTCGGCCAGATAACGGCGTGGACGCGGGTGATCCAGGCGCGCGCCCTGCGTCTCGCCGGGCAGCCGGAGCGCGCGCTGGCGGTCGCCGAGGTGGTGGCCGCCGAATACCGCGACAGCATTTCGCCCAATGGCGGCCCGCGCCGCGCCGAAGCGGAGCGTGAGCTGGCGCTGTCCCTGCTCGCTGCACCGGGGGCGGATCGAGGGCGTGCGATCGCACTGCTGCGCAGCGTGTTCGAGCAGCGGCTCGCAAGCCTCGGCGAAGACAGCCCGCTGACCCGCGCCAGCGTCGACGAACTGGCCAGCGCGGCGGAGCCCACCCGTAGGCTGGGCAAGGGACACCCATAGGGTGGGTCCTGGCCCACCATGGCAATGACTCTTTCCGTGACGGCTCCTAAGCTTGGCACCGAAGCGAGCGTCCAGCGCATGGTGGGCCAGGGCCCACCCTATGTCGGCGGCTTCGGTGGCGTGGCGAGAGCACATCGATCCACGACCGCTCCCGTCCCGACAGAACCGCGCCGGATCCGTCGCGCGTTCTGCGTATCCCCCGGCAGACACCCACGGAGCCTGCCGATGTTCATCCGACTCAGCCCACTGTTTCGATCCGCCTTCGCCCTGCTGGCGCTGGCCGCCCTGCCCGCTGCTGCCCAGGTCAGCCTTGACGCCAGCTTCTCCGGCGACGGCCGGCGGACCGTGTCCTTCGACCTCGACAGTGCGGCCGCGGACCGCGCGCGCCGGATCTTTCCCAGCATGGGCGGCTACCTCCTCATCGGCCAGGCCAGCAACAGCCCGGGCCTGACGCTTGCGCTGACGCGGCTGAACCTGTCCGGCGAGCTCGACACGAGCTTCGGGATCAACGGCAAGCGCAGCTACGCCGTGAACACGCCGGAAATCATCGATGCCGTGCAGGACAGCCAGGGGCGGGTGATCTTTGCGGGCAATACGGCGGTCTCGGGCGGCAGCGATGTGCTCCTCGGCCGCGTGCTTCCCAACGGTGAGGTCGACCCCAGCTTCGGCTTCCTCGGCCTCGCCCGCATCGATCTGAACACCGAAGACGACCTGCTCGCACTGGCGGTCGGCCCGCAGGACCAGGTGCTGGCCCTGCTGCGCTCGCGCCCGGGCCCGGAGTTCGGCTGGGGCACGCATGTCGCGGCCATGGATGCCAGCGCGCAGAACCTGGGCTTCGTGTTCCTCGGCGCGTCCCCCCGGCTGGAAGCCGGCGCGGCGGCGTGGTCGAACGGGCGCAATGCCCTGCTGGTCGGTGTGCCTGTCTCCGGCCAGCAGAACTGCCTCCTCGGCGTCTACAGCGTCAGCCTTGGGCAAGGCCCGGGCGGCCTCACTCTTGACTCGGACCCGCTGGGCAGCGCCTCCCTGACCGGCACGACAAACGGCTGCACGCAGGTCAGCGTGACGGCCATCGCGCCGATCCCCGGCAGCGGTGGCGCGCTGCTCGCGGCGCATCGGGTGAACCCGAACGGCCCCGCCGGCAACGAGCGTCAGGTCGGCCTGCTGATGCGCCTCGCGAGCAGTGGCGCCCTGGACTTCCTGCGCACCGAATTCCCGCCATTTCCCACCGACGACCTGCGCTTCCGCGCGGTCGCCGCGGACGCCCAGGGCCGCCTGCTGGTGGCCGGGGACATCACCAACACCTCAGGCCCGACCAGCCGCTTCGGTCTGTTCCGCTACCTCGCCAGCGGCTCGCCGGACAGCGGCTTCAATGCCGGCAGTGCGTTCACCAGCACCAGCTTCAACGCGTCCAACGGCCTCGACTCAGCGCTGGCAAGCGTGCGTGACCTGCGCGTGATCGGCCCGCGCATCCTGCTCGCCGGCCGCAGCCGCTGGACCGGAAGTACAGACGACGACTTCGCGGTCGCCGCCTTCACCACGCCGGATGCCCCGCTGTTCAGCAACGGCTTCGAGCCCTGACGGCACCGAGCACGCATGTCGACGGCAACCGCATAGGGTGGGCCCTGGCCCACCGTGAGCGCGATGCCCCGCTGTTCAGCAACTGCTTCGAGCCCTGACGGCGCCAAGCACGCATGACGACGGCAACCGCATAGGGTGGGCCCTGGCCCACCGTGAGCAAGACACTCGCCGCGCCCATCGCATCCGCACGACGCGTCCCGCCCCGCTTCGTCTCGCGTCGATCCGGTTGGCGACCTGACGGCCCGGGTCCAGCGCGCTCCAGGACCGCCGGCCAGCGTCGGACGGAAAGGCATGCACCAGACAAGACCGAAGCTCATGGTGGGCCAGGGCCCACCCGATCGCGGCGCGATGCGAGGACCGCGCGGCTTGATGCGACAAGGCCGAATTCTTCAGCCTTGGCTCAAGCGCGCTCACCCCGCGGCGGATGCTGGCGCCAGTGCTCGGCCAGCAGCACGGCTACCGCGTTGGCGATGTTGAGACTCTCGACGCGGCCACTGCCGGGAATCGACACGGCGCGTTCGCAGTGCTCGACCAGACGCTTCTGCATGCCCTCGCCCTCCGCACCCAGCACGATCACCGCGCGCTGCGGCAGCGGCTGGGCGTAGAGGTCGGGCGCGCCGGCGGGCAGGGTCGCGACGCTGACGAAACCGGCTTCGGCGAAGCGTTCGAGTGCGGCGAACTCCGCGTTCGCGCCCTGCCCCGGCAGACGCACCAGGGGCACATGCTCGGCCCCGCCCTCGGCGACGCGCGCGGCGGCAGCGGAGAGCCCGAGCGTCGACTGCGGCGGCAGCAGCACGGCCTGGGCACCGAAGTGCGCGGCCGAGCGCAGCACGGCGCCGAGGTTGTGCGGATTACCGACGCCGTCGAGCCACAGCAGGCGCACCGGGCCACGGTGCGGCAGCGCCGCCAGCAGGCCGTCGAGGTCCAGCTCGGGCTGCGGCTGCATCAGCAGGCACACGCCCTCGTGGTGGCTGCTGCCGCTGATGCGCTCGAGCTCTTCGTCCTCGACCACGCGGTAGCCGAGACGCTTGGCCACGCAGAAGGCCAGCAGCTCGCGCAGCACACCGATGCGCGACTCGCTGAGATAGACCTTGCGCAAGGCCTCGGGCCGCGCGGCGAAGGCGGCACGCGCGGCGTTCAGGCCGCAGATCTTCTGCTCGGGCCCGCGTGGCGCGAAGCCCGCAGGGCCGGGCTCGGCGCCCGTGCCTGCATCGCGATCGGGCCGCCGCTGCGAGCCGCCCACTGCAGGCGCCCGCGCTGGCCCCTGCGCTTCGGCGCCGTGCTCGGCGCGCGGAGGTCGCCCGCTGTTGGCGCGATCGCGCCCGCCACCCGGTTTCGTTTCGCCAGCGCGCGCAGCACCTCCGCCCTGCCAGGGACCACGCGTACCGGAGCGCAAATCGCCGCTGCCGCCCTCACGCGGCTGCCAGCCCTGCCGCCCCTCCACCTTGGGCGCATCGGGCCACGCGCGCTCGCGCGGTTTATCGCGCGCCGCAGAGGACGCTGTTCCCGTCTTGGGCTCGGAGGCATCCGGACGTGTGCCTGGCTGGCGGGCTCCGCGGTCCGCGTCGCCCGGTGCACGCGCGCCCGGGCCGCGCTTCGGCGCGCCCCAGGGCGACCGCTTGCCGCCATCCCCCCCCTCACCACCCTGGCGGCTCATGCGTGCCCACCCACAGGTGCGACCTGCTCATCCATTTCATCCAGCTTGCGGCCCAGCGCTTCCGGCGAGCGGGTGAACGGCGCCAGCAGGGCGTAGAAGGCCGGCACCACGAACAGCGAGAGCAGGGTCGAGAAGGCGACGCCGAAGATCACCACCACACCGATGGTGGCGCGGCTGGCCGAGCCCGGGCCGCCGGCAACGACCAGCGGCACCGCGCCGGCGATGGTCGCGATCGAGGTCATCAGGATCGGACGCAGGCGCACCGAGGACGCCTCGATGATCGCGTCGAGCACGGCCGCGCCGTCGTCGCGCAGCTGGTTGGCGAACTCGACGATCAGGATGCCGTTCTTCGCCGCGAGCCCAACCAGCATGACGATGCCGATCTGGCTGAACAGGTTCAGCGTTCCGCCGGTGACCCAGAGCCCGCCCAGCGCACCGAGCACCGCCAGCGGCACGGTGAACATGATCACCAGCGGGTGGATGAAGCTCTCGAACTGGGCGGCCAACACCAGATAGACCACCAGCAGGGCCATGGCGAAAGTCGCGAGCGCGCTGCCGCTGGCCTTGACGAATTCGCGCGAACCGCCCTTGTAGTCGATCTGCGCGTACTCGGGCAGCTCCTCGCGGGCGGTCTGCTCGACCCACTGGATGGCTTCGCCCAGGGTGTAGCCCTCGGCGAGGTTGGCGGAGATGGTGATCGCACGCAGGCGGTTGAAGCGGTTGAAGCTGCCGGGCTCGGCCAGCTCCGACAGCGTTACCAGATTTGCCAGCGGGATCAGCTCGCGGGTGCGCTCGGAGCGCACATAGACGCCGGTCAGGTCGGTGGGGCTGGCGCGCGAGGCTTCCTCGGCCTGCAGCACCACGTCGTACTCTTCGCCGTCCTCGACATAGGTCGTCACCCGCCGCGAGCCCATCAGGGTCTCAAGCGTGCGACCGATCTCCTGCACCGACACGCCGAGGTCTGCCGCGCGGCTGCGGTCGATGTCGATGCGCATCTGCGGGCGGGTCTCCTGGTAGTCGGAGTCGGCGCCGAAGATGCCGGGGTTCTGCTCGATCCGCGCCAGCATGCGGTCGCGCCACTCGGCCAGCTCGCCGTAGGTCGGGCCGCCCAGCACCACCTGCAGGGGCTGGCCGCGGCCGCCGCCCAGGCCACCGCCGCGGCCCTGGGCAAAGGCGCGCACGCCGGGAATGCTGGCGAGCTCGGCGCGGAAGGCGTCGATCACCTCGCCGGTGCTCATCTCGCGCTCGGCCCAGTCTTTCAGGATCACGATGGCGAAGCCGGTGTGCATCTCCTCGCTGGCGCCGAAGCCGCCGGGGACGCGGGTGTTCATCCGCTGCACCGGGCCCTCGGTGACCAAGGGCATCAGCTTGTTCTCGATCTGCTGCACCTGGCTGACGGTGTAGTCGTAGCCGGCGCCTTCGGGCCCCTGGATGGTCACGAAGAAGCTGCCGCGGTCTTCGTCGGGCGCGAGTTCGCTCGGCACGGTGTTGAACAGCAGGTAGGCGCCTCCGCCGACCAGGGCGAAGGTCAGCACGAGGCCGGTCCACAGGGTCCCGGTGCGCAGGTGGACCATGCCGGAGATGATGCGGGCGTAGCCGGCGCTCAGCCGCGCGATGAAGTTGAGGAAGGCCTGGTTGACCCGATTGTGCTTCTCGTTCGGGCGGACCAGCTTGGAACACATCATCGGCGTCAGCGTCAGCGCCACAAAGGCCGAGATCGCCACCGCGCCGGACAGCGCCACCGCCAGTTCGCGGAACAATCGTCCCGCGTTCGACTGCATGAAGCCGACAGGCAGGAACACCGCCACCAGCACCGCGGTGGTGGCGATCACCGCAAAGGCCACTTGGGCGGTGCCGCGCTTGGCCGCGAGCAGCGGCGGCTCGCCAAGATCGGCGCGGCGCTGCACGTTCTCCAGCACGATGATGGCGTCGTCGACCACGAGGCCAATGCACAGCACCAGGGCCAGCAGGGTCAGCAGGTTGATCGAGAAGCCGAACAGGCTGAGTGCCGTGAATGCGGCGATCAGGCAGACCGGCACCGTGACCGCCGGGATCAGCGCGGCCCGCGCCGAGCCGAGGAACAGATAGATCACGATCAGCACCAGGGCCATGGCCTCGGCGAGGGTCCAGTAGACCCGGTCCAGCGCGGAGTCGATGAAGATCGTGGTGTCGAAGGCGACGATCAGGCTCATGCCTTCGGGCAGGGTGCCCTGGATGCGCTCGACCTCGGCGCGCACCGCAGTCGCCACATCCAGGCTGTTCGAGGTCGAGGTCTTGACGATGCCGAGGCCCAGGTTGGGCTGGCCATTGCCGCGGAAGTAGGCGCGGCGCTCGGCCGAGGCGCGCTCGACCCGGGCGACATCGCCGAGGCGCACCACGTAGCCGTCCTCACCCTTGGCCAGCGACAGCCGGGCGAAGTCGTCGGCCTCGCGGTAGCTGCGGTTGACGCGCAGGGTGAAGTCGCGGGTCTGCGACTGCAGGCGGCCCGCCGGCAGCTCGATGTTCTCGCGACGCAGGGCGCTCTCGACATCGTTGACGGTGAGCCCGCGCGCGGCGAGGGCCTGGCGATCCAGCCACACGCGCATGGCATAGCGCTGCTGGCCACCGACGCGCACGGCGGCGACGCCGTCCAGCGCGGACAGGCGATCGGTGATGTAGCGGTTGGCGTAGTCGGTCAGCTCCAGGGTGTCGAGCCGGTCCGAGTTCATGTTCAGCCAGATGATCGGCTGCGCATCGGCCTCGACCTTGGCCACCTGCGGCGCGTCGGCCTCGTCGGGCAGGCGGTCGATCACCCGGCTGATGGCGTCGCGCACATCGTTGGTCGCGGCCTCGATGTCGCGGCCCAGGCCGAACTCGATGGTGACGTTGCTGGCGCCGTTGCGGCTGCGCGAATCGACCGACTCGATGCCCTCGATGCCGCTGACCGCGTCTTCGAGGATCTGGGTGACGCGGGTTTCGACCACCGCCGCCGAGGCGCCGGTGTAGACGACCTCGACCGAGACGATCGGCGGATCGATGTCGGGCAGCTCGCGCACGGTCAGCGTGGTGTAGGCCATCAGGCCGAGCACCACCAGCAGCAGGTTCATGACGGTCGCAAGGACCGGTCGCTTGATCGAGATATCGGACAGGACCATGGGGCGCTCCTTCAGCCGGCCTGCGGTGCGGCATCAGCCGCAGGCGCTTCGACGATACGCGCGCCCGGCCGCAGCTTGACCGTGCCCTCGACAACGATGCGTGTGCCCGGGCTCAGGCCTTCGACGATTTCGACCTCGCCCGCGCGGCGCGCACCTGCACGCACGTCGACGCGCTGCACGGCATCGCCCTCGCCCACTGCGTAGACGAAGCTCTGGCTGCCGATCTGCAGCAGGGCGAGCTCCGGAATCACCACCGCCTCGCGCACCGGCTTTTCGACCCGCACGGTCATCAGCATGCCGGGGCGGATCAGGCCCTCGGCGTTCTCGAAATCGGCGCGCACGGTCACCGCGCGGGTCACCGGGTCAACCCGGGAGCCGACCGTGGCGACGGTGCCGGTGAAATCACGATCGGGATAGGCGGCGCTGCGCGCGCGCACGGTCTGGCCCTGGGCGATCACCGACAGGAAGGTCTCCGGCACCGAGAAGTCGAGCTTGATCACCGAGGTGTCATCAAGGGTGGCGATGGCCGTACCCGGCGTGACCAGGGTGCCGGGGCTGACCTGGCGGAAGCCCAGCACGCCATCGAAGGGCGCCGTGATGACGCGATCGGCGAGTCGTGCGCGGATGGTCTCGACGCGCGCACGGGCGGCGTCGCGGGTGGCGACCTGGGTGTCCAGCTGGCTGCGCGGTACGGTGCCGTTTTCAACCAGCCCAACCAGACGCTCGTACTGCTGGCGGGCCTCCTTGAAGGTGGCCTGTGCTTCCTCAAGATTGGCCACTTCGGCGCGGCCCGAGAGGTCGACCAGGATGTCGCCGGCGCTGACCCGGTCGCCGTCCTCGAACTTCACCGCGTCGACGGTCTCTGTGACCTTGGCGGTGATCACCAGCGACTCGCGCGCCTGCGCCGTGCCCAGGGCCTCGATCACGTCGACCCAAGGCTGGGTCTGCACAGTGGTGGTGGTAACCACCGCGGGTGGCGGCCCGCCGGCGGCGCCGCTCGGTGCGTCGCTGCCGCAGGCGCTGAGCAGACCGAGCGCGGCCAGACTGACCAGCGCGTGCAGGCCCAGACGTTTGCGCGGGGGTCGGCGTTCGAGCGCGGACGTGGATTCGTTCGACATCGGGAAACCTTGGAGGAGGGGGGAGAGTTCGGTGGCAGGGTCGCGGCGGCGCATCACGAGGGTCAGCGCGCAGGACACTGACGGTGCGCGTCCGGGGCCGGCGAGTTTGCACGTTCGTGAAGTGTGGTCCGTGCCCGAGCGGACAGCCTGTGCCTTAAGTCCGTGCGCCGACTGGAATTTCGTGGTGCCGCGGTGAAGGAACGCGGGTCGGTTCACATTCCGTCGCGGCATATCGAAGGTTCGGATCCGCGTTTCTGTGCGCGCCCCTCGATTGCGACAGTGGCCGCCCGATCCGCCGCTGCCGGTGCACCGCATGCCCGCCCTCCCCGCCCTGCCCGATCTGAGCGCCCTGCCGCTGCCGGCCGCGACCGCGGTGGCACCGATCGCGCGCGCCCTGGATGGCCTCGATCCGGCCAGCCTGTGGTGGCTGTCCGGCTACGCCGCAGGCCTGGCCCGCGGTGGGCATGCGGCCGCCGCCGCAGCGCCGCAGGCGGAATCCATCGCCCTGCCGCGCCTGACCGTGCTCTACGGCAGCCAGACCGGCAACGCCAAGCGCGCCGCCGAAGGCCTTGTCACTGCAGCCGAGGCCGCCGGGTTTGCCGTGCGCCTGATCCGCGCCGACGCCTATCCCACCCGCGAGCTCAAGGACGAGCGCCTGCTGTGGGTGGTGATCAGCACCCAGGGCGAGGGCGAACCGCCGGAGGATTCGCTCGGCTTCGTCGAGTTCCTGCTTGGACGGCGGGCGCCCAAGCTGCCCGAGCTGAAGTACGCCGTGCTGGGCCTCGGCGACAGCAGCTATCCCAAATTCTGCGAGACCGGCCGGCAGATCGATGCGCGTCTGGCCGAGCTGGGCGCGCAGCGCCTGCAGCCGCTGGGCGAGGCCGATGTCGACATCGATGCGGTCGCCGCGCCATGGCGTGCGCGCGCCGTCGAGTCGTTGAAGGCGCTGGCGGCCGAGCTTGCGCCCGCGGCGCCGGCTGCACACTCGGCCGCGGTCATCCCGCTGCGCCCGGCGATTGCCGCGGCCCTGCATTCGCGCGAGCAGCCCTTCGCCGCCGAGCTGATCGAACAGGTGCGCCTGACCGGCCGCGGCAGCCAGCGCGACGTCCGCCATCTGGAACTCAGCCTGGCCGGCTCCGGCCTGCACTACGCACCGGGCGACGCGCTCGGTGTGTGGGCGCCGAATCCGACTGCGCTCGTCGAAGCCGTGCTGGAGTTGACCCGGCTCGATGGCGATGCCGCGCTCACGCTCGACGGAGTCGAGCGCCCGCTGCGGGTCTGGCTGGCCGAGCATCGCGAACTCACGCGGCTGGCCAAGCCCCTGCTGGTGGCGCTGGGCGCGGTGTCCGGGCATCGCGAGCTGCACAGCCTGCTCGATCCCGCCGAAGCCGCCTCGCTGTCGGCTCTGCTGTCCAGCCACCAGCTGATCGACGTGCTGCGCGAGTGGCCGGGCGACTGGACGGCCGAGGCCTTCGTGCGCGCCCTGCGGCCGATGGCGCCGCGTCTGTATTCGATCGCGTCGAGCCCGCTGGCCTATGCCGACGAGGTGCATCTCACCGTGGATGTGGTCGGCGCCGAGGACGAAGATCCGCTGCGACTGGGTCTCGCCTCCCACCATCTGGCCCAGCTGGAGCCCGGTGCGCGCGCCCGCGTCTTCATCGAGGAGAACCCGCGCTTCCGCCTGCCGGCTGATCCTGCCCGCGACCTGATCATGCTCGGCGCCGGCACCGGCATCGCGCCCTACCGCGCCTTCGTGCAGCAGCGCGTGGCCGAAGGCGCCAGCGGCCGGCACTGGCTGCTGTTCGGTGCACGCACGCTGCGCGACGACTTCCTGTACCAGACCGAGTGGCAGGAGCACCTGCGCCGCGGCGAACTGCAGCACATCGACCTCGCCTTCTCGCGCGATGCCAAGCCCCGCGTCTACGTGCAGCAGCGCCTGCGCGAGCAGGCCGCGCGCCTGTTCGAGTGGCTGGACGGCGGCGCGCATTTCTACGTCTGCGGCAGCCTCGCCCTGGGCCGCGATGTCCATCAGACCCTGCTCGACCTGTTCACCCAGCGACTCGGCAGCGCCGAAGCGGCGGCCGAGTCCCTGCAGCAGCTGCAGCAGTCCGGGCGCTACGCCCGCGACGTCTACTGAGAGCGGAACGTGATGCCCCGCCCCAACCAGCGACCTTCGCCCGACTCGAAGGACTCGTCATCCCCGCGCAGAGCCTGTCCTCGCGAAGGCGGGGACGGGGATCCAGGCCCCGGCGCGATCGGTTGGCCCCCACCGGTCGACGGGTGGTCCGAGCCGGCGGGTGGGCTCAACTGGGCCCCCGCCTTCGCGGGGGCGACGAGTGAAGCGGCTGCGGCGGCTGGTCCGGATTCGTACCGTTTCGCCTAGTTCGAACGTATTCCATTCCCCCGGGATTCCGCACCATGGCCAGCCATTCCGTCGAAGACATCAAGCGCAGCAGCCGACTCCTGCGCGGCACCATCGAGGACAGCCTCGCCGACGCCGTGACTGGCGCCTTGAGGGACAGCGACCAGGTGGTCCTGAAGTACCACGGCAGCTACCAGCAGGACGACCGCGACATCCGCGAGGAGCGCCGGCGCGCCAAGCTCGAACCCGCGCACAGCTTCATGATCCGCACGCGCACGCCGGGCGGCGTCATCACGCCGGAGCAGTGGCTGAAGCTCGACGCCATCGCCACCACCTATGCCGAGCGCGGCCTGCGCATCACCACCCGCCAGGCCTTCCAGTTCCACGGGGTGATCAAGCGCGATCTGAAACCCACGATGCAGGCGATCAACGCCGCGCTGATCGACACCCTGGCGGCCTGCGGCGACGTCAACCGCAATGTCGCGGTGGCCGCCAACCCGCTGCTGTCGGCGCTGCACGACACGGTCTACCGTCAGGCCGCAGCGCTGTCGGAGCACCTGCTGCCCAACACCCGCGCCTACTACGAGATCTGGCTGGACGAGGAGCGCGTCGCCGGCGACGAGGGCGAGCCCATCTACGGGGCGACCTATCTGCCGCGCAAGTTCAAGATCGGCTTCGCGATTCCGCCGTACAACGATGTCGATGTGTTCAGCCAGGACCTCGGCTTCATCGCCGTGGTCGAGAGCGGCGAACTCGCGGGCTACAACCTCACCGTCGGCGGCGGCATGGGCAGCACCCATGGCGACGCCGAAACCTACCCACGCCTCGCCGACGTCCTCGGGTTCATTTCTCCCCACGACGTGATCCCCGTCGGCGAGGCCGTGGTTACGGCGCAGCGCGATTTCGGCAACCGCGCCACCCGCAAGCGCGCGCGTCTGAAGTACACGATCGACGAGCACGGGCTCGACTTCTTCCGCAGCGAGGTCGAGCGTCGCTCAGGCGTGACGCTGCAGCCGCCGCGCGCCTTCGAGTTCGTCCACAGCGGCGACCGCTTCGGCTGGGTCGAGGCCGACAACGGCCGCTGGCATCTGACCCTGCGCATCCGCGCCGGGCGCATCCAGGACAGCGCGGATCACCTGCATCTCACCGGCCTGCGCGAAGTCGCCAAGGTCCATCGCGGCCACTTCCGCATGACCCCCAACCAGAACCTGGTGATCGCCGACATCGCGCCCGAGCGCCGCGCCGGCATCGACGCCCTGCTGCGCCGCTACGGCCTGCTCGATGCACTCGAAACCAGCCCGCTCAAGCGCGAGGCGCTCGCCTGCGTGGCCCTGCCGACCTGCGGTCTGGCGATGGCCGAGGCCGAGCGCTATCTCGACGAAGCGCTGAACAAGGTGCAGGCCCTGCTGGATCGGCACGGCATTGGCGGACAGTCAATCCTGCTGCGCATTTCCGGCTGCCCCAACGGTTGCTCGCGGCCGTACCTGGGCGAGATCGCGCTCGTCGGCAAGGCCCCCGGCCGCTACAACCTGATGCTGGGCGCGGACCACCGTGGCCAGCGCCTGAATCGTCTGTACCGCGAGAACATCACCGAGGCCGAGATCCTCGCCGAGCTCGACCCGCTGATCGCGCGCTACGCCGCCGAACGCGCCGAGGGCGAACATTTCGGCGACTTCCTGCTGCGCGTCGACCTGCTGCCGCCGGAACCCCTGCGGGTGCGAAAGGTGCTGGCGGCATGAGCGCGCAGTCCATCCATTTCGAAGCCACGCCAGCGGATCTGGATGCGCTGGTCGCCGCGGCCGCCGACGACGACGGCGCCGCGCTGGACCGTCTGAACCAGTGGCTGGAAGGCCTCGATGCCGACGCGCGCATCCGCTTCGCACTGGAGCACCTGCCCGGCAACCGGGCGCTGTCCTCGAGCTTCGGCGCACAGGCAGCGGTCAGCCTGCACCTGCTGAATCAGCATGTGCCCGGGCTGCCGGTGGTGGTCGTCGATACCGGCTATCTGTTCGCCGAGACCTACCAGTTCATCGACACGCTGACCGAGCGCCTCGGCCTCAACCTGCACATCGTCCGCAGCGCGCGCTCGCCGGCCTGGATCGAAGCCCGCCACGGCCGCCTGTGGGAGCAAGGCCTGGACGGCATCGAACGCTACAACCGCATCCACAAGGTCGAGCCGATGCAGCGCGCCCTGCGCGAGCTGGGCGTCGGCACCTGGTTTGCCGGCCTGCGCCGCAGCCAGTCGCAGAGCCGCAGCAGCACGCCCGTGCTGCAGCGTCGCGAAGGCCGCTTCAAGCTGCACCCGATCGTCGACTGGAGCGACCGCGACGTCGGTCGCTACCTCGCCCAGCACGGCCTGCCGTACCACCCGCTGTGGGAACAAGGCTACATCTCGATCGGCGACACCCACACCACCCGCCCCCTGCTCGACGGCATGCGCGAGGAGGACACGCGGTTTTTCGGACTGAAGCGGGAGTGTGGGTTGCATGAGTGAGAGCCGGGATTGGGGATTCGGGATTCGGGATTCGCAGAGCGCTCCGAGCCGCTCGCTTGAGCCAGCGGTCGAAGCCGCGCTTCGCTCCCCTCTCCCGCCGGGAGAGGGGTCGGGGGAGAGGGGCCGGGCGGAGCACCTGCTTGCGCCTCGCGACAGCCATGCTCTAGAGAATCCCTACCCGGCCCTCGCGCACAGCGCTCGGGCGTTCGCCGACGCACGCGGCATGCCGCGTGGGCGCGTCGCCTCACCCCCAATCCCCAATCCCGGCTCTCAAGGCGTGAAGGGCAGTGCGGAGCGCGCACCCCACAGCAGGCCCGAACCCGCTCTACAAATCCCGAATCCCGAATCCCGAATCCCGGGCGGCCCATCCGAGCTCGACAACGCAAGCGCGGGTGCCACTGCACCTCTTTACCCCCTCTTCCTCAACCTCAAGGGCCGCCAGGTCCTCGTCGTCGGCGGCGGCGAAGTTGCGGCGCGCAAGGTTCTGCCCCTGATCGAATGCGGCGCGATCGTCCGCGTCGGCGCGCCCCAACTCAACGAAGCGCTGCAGAAGCTCAAGGCCGAGGGCCGCATCACCCACCTCGAAGGCGAGTTCCAGGCGCACTGGCTGGACGAGGTCTTCCTCGCCATCGCCGCCACCGACGAGGTCGAAGTCAACCGCGCCGTCGCCGAGGAAGGTGCTGCGCGCAGGCTCTGGGTCAACGTCGTCGACGACACCGAGCTGACCCGCGTGCAGGTGCCGGCCGTGGTGCGCCGCGGCCCGCTGACCGTCGCCATCAGCAGCGGCGGTGCCGCACCAGTACTCGCCCGACAGCTGCGCGAGAAGATCGAACAGTCGGTGGACGAGAGCTTCGGCCAACTGGCCGAGCTGTTGCGCATCCACCGTGCCCGCCTCCGCGCCCGCTTCCCGCACGTGCCCAGCCGTCGCAAGTTCATGGAATCCCTGTGGCCGGGCGAGGTCGGCGAGCTGCTGCGCGCCGCGCGTTTCGACGACGCCCGCGCGCGGCTCGTCGAACTGATCGAAGCCGGCGAACCCGAAGGCTCCCGCGAAGGCTTCGTCAGCCTGGTCGGCGCCGGCCCCGGCGACCCCGGCCTGCTCACGCTCAAGGGCCAGCGCCGCCTGCAGGAGGCCGACGTGATCCTGCACGACCGCCTGGTCAGCCGCGCCGTGCTCGAACTCGCGCGCCGCGACGCCCAGTTCATTGAGGTCGCCAAGGAAGCCGGCACCCACCACACCACGCAGGAAGGCATCCACGCCCTGCTGCTCGAACACGCGCGCCAAGGCAAGCGCGTGGTGCGCCTGAAAGGCGGCGACCCCTTCATCTTCGGCCGCGGCGGCGAAGAGCTCGAACACCTGCGCGCGCACGGCATCGCCTACGAGGTCGTGCCCGGCATCACCGCCGCACTCGCCTGCGCGGCGCACGCCGGCATCCCGCTCACCCACCGCGACCACGCCCAATCCGTCCGCTTCGTCACCGCCCACTGCCGCAACTCGATCGACGCGCTCGACTGGCGCGCGCTGGCGCAGGAGAAGCAGACCCTGGCCGTCTACATGGGCGTCAGCGGCCTCGACACCCTGCGCGAACGGCTGCTGGCTCACGGCCGCAGCGGCCACACGCCGGCCGCGCTGATCGAGAACGGCAGTCGCGCGGAACAGCGGGTGATCCACTGCGATCTGACCAGCCTGCCGGAGACGGCCAAACGCGAGGCGGTGAAGTCACCGGCGCTGCTGATCCTCGGCGAGGTGGCAGCGCTGGGGCGGACGCTGGCGTGGTTTGGGGCGGATGCGCGGACCGTCGCCCAGAGCCGACCCTGCGTGACGCAGGCAAGCGTGCCGCTGCGGATCGACATGCGGGCGTGAGCTTGGTAGTCAGCGCTCCCGCGCGACGCACAGCGAAGGGCCGCTTCGGCTAATCGCAGCGGGGCTGCGCCCCAGGAACCCGCTCGTCGGTGCCGAGCGTCGACCAGTGCCGATGCAAGGGGTTCTCTTCCCAGCCCATGACGTCCCGCTCGTAGCGCCGAAGGGTCGCTTCGTCCACCAGAGTCGGCAAGGGCACACGCAGCAGGGCGTCGCTGGTGCGCAAGGCGTGGCTGAGCCGGATATCCACCGGTGCTTCAGAGCTTCCTTGCTCAAACACCACCAGTCGTCTCGGCGAAGGGATGCCCAGCGCCTGCAGGTCTGCCCGCTGGCCTTTGTCCAGCTCGAACAGATAGGGAGAGTAGCGATTGTCGCGATGACAGCGCCGGAGGAAGTCCAGCCATGCCTGCTGCTCGGCGCTCAGCTGCAGATCCATCCACTCGGCATTCGAGCTTCGACGGTGATCCGTGGCGAGCGACACCGAGGTCATCCCGACGAGCATCCAGAAAGCGAAAAGCACCCAGAGCATCCGCTTCATGCAACTAGACCTTGCGCTGGTGGAGCAGGAGGATCAGAAGCCAGCCGAGCAAAAGCAGGCCAGGCATCAGGATCAGTGTTTCGATGAGCCAGTAGTAGCCGAACAGCAGTGGCGAGCCCTGACAGCTCCCGCAGTCCATGCCGCCATTCTTCACCACGAAGCCGACCCGCAGCAGCCATTTCACAGCCAGGGGCACCAACGCCAGAGTCACCAGAACCATTGCGGGTTTCAACGCACGCAAACTCTCCAACAGAGCGAAGGCGCCGAGCAGTCCGATCGTCGCCAGCGCGAGGGACGCAGCACCAGGTTCTTTCGATCTAGACAAGGCCAGAGAGTACGGCAGCGCGCTCACTACGATGATCCAGATCGCGAAGAGCAGACGCGCCAACCAAAGTGACGCCGGAACGTAGGGTTTCATGGATGAATGCTGCGGCCGAACTGGAAAGGCGGGGTCACCCGCTAAGCGGTGTGACAAGGCAGAAGCGTCAACGACGATTGAGGCAATTCGCGGGCGAGGCATGACGTTTCGCAGCGAGGTGACAGTTTTGTCGACGGCCTAATGGGCGCAGGTCCAGTGCTCAGGTGCCCAGGTGCCCAGGTGCTCACGACGCCCCCGCGACCGATGCGCCGGGCCTTGTCGGGTACAGCGAGATCCCGCCCTTGTGCCGGAGCAGGTCGCGTGTGCGGCCGCGCGATTGCCGAAGCTTTCGATCCGTGAAGACCGGAACCCCTTCGCTCGGCATCCTGTCTGGTCACCCGCAAGCCCCTTCCGGTAACGTACCCGCGCCCCGGAGGAACCCCTTGGAACACACTGCCGCCATCACCGCCCTGCTGCACGCCTGGCGCACCGGTGCTGCCGATGCGGCGCCGCGCTTGAATGCGCACATCTACGATCGGCTGAAGCAGATGGCGCGGCAGCGCTTCCAGGGCGCCGACGTGGTGCTGAGCCCGACCGTGCTGGTGCATGAAGCCGTGGCGCAGATGCTGGGCGCGGAGGTCGACTGGGATTCGCGGGCGCACTTCTTCGCGCTCGCCGCGCTGCAGATGCGCACCGTGCTGGTCGACCATGCGCGCCGCGCCGCCTCGGCCAAGCGCGGCGGCGATGCGGTGGCGGTGACGCTCGACCCCGAGCGCGCGGCGACCGACGACGGTGTGGGCGTGCTCGAAGTCCACGAGGCGCTGGAGCGGCTGGCCGGTGAAGACACGCGCGCCGCGCGTGCGCTGGAACTGACGTATTTCGGCGGACTGGATGCGCGTCAGGTCGGCGGAGTGCTGGGCGTGTCGGTGGCCACGGTCGAGCGCGACCTCAAGTTCGGCCGCGCCTGGCTGCGCGAGGCGATGTCGTGAGCACACCGGGTGCGCTGCGCGCGCTGTTCGAGCGCGTGCAGGGGCTCGGGCCGGCGCAGCGCGAAGCGCTGTATCGCGCTGAAGGCGTCGACGCAGCGCTTGCCGCGCGGGCGGAGGCACTGCTGTGCGCCGCCACCGCGGCCGATTCAAGTCAAGTCGCGCACAAGGACGCGATCGCCGAACGCGTGCGCGGCGCTGCCGCAGCGGCGCTGCGCGGCGCCCTGCCCGAGCGTATCGGCCCCTGGCGGATCCTCGATCTGGTCGGTGAAGGCGGCATGGGCGTGGTGCTGCTTGGCGAACGCGACGACGGTGAGTACGACCGGCGCGTCGCGCTGAAGCTGGTGCGCGGCTATGTGTCGGAGCGCGTGCGCGAGCGTTTCCGCCGCGAGCGCCAGCTGCTGGCTGCGCTGGAGCATCCGCACATCGCCGGGCTGATCGACGGCGGCACCACCGAGGCCGGCGAACCCTGGCTGGCGATGCCCTTCATCGAAGGCCTGCAGCTGCGCGAGTGGCTGCGCGGCGAGCATCCTCCGGCGTTGCGCGAACGGCTGATGCTGTTCGCCACCCTCTGCCGCGCGGTGCATCACGCGCACCAGCGGCTGGTCGTGCACCGCGACCTGAAGCCGTCCAACGTGATGGTGCGCGCCGACGGCGGCCCGGTGCTGCTCGACTTCGGCATCGCCAAGCTGATCGACGACACCGAGGGCGGCGAAACCCAGACCCGCGCGATGACGCCGCGCTACGCCAGCCCGGAGCAGCTGCTGGGCCTGCCGGTCACCACGGCCACCGACGTCTATGGGCTCGGCCTGCTGCTGTACGAGATGCTGGCCGGCGAGGTGCCGGAGCGCGGCGAAGGCGCGCGTGCGGCCAGCACCGAGCTGCCGGCGGCCTCAGCGGCCGCACTGTCGAGCTCCGCCGGGCCGTGGCGCGCCGAAGCGCCGCGTCTGCGCGGCGATCTGGACCGCATCGTCCACCGCGCCGTGCGCACCGATCCCGCCGCCCGCTACCCTTCGGCGCTGGCGCTGGCCGAGGACGTCGAAGCCTTTCTCGAAGGTCGACCGGTACAAGCCGCCGGCCGCCATCGGCTCTACCTGCTGCGCCGCTTCATCGGCCGCCACCGGCTGGGCGTGGCCGCGGCGACCATCGCCGTGTTCGCCGTGGGCAGTGTGTCGCTGCAGTGGAAGCAGGAGCGCGACCGCGCGCTGGAAGCCGAGGCAGCCGCGCACCGCGAAGCTGCCGCCGCGCAGGGCGTGACCGCGTTTCTCGAGGGCCTGTTCAGCGAGCTCGACCCCGGCGTGCATGGTGGCCGCGAGCTTTCGGCGCGGGCGCTGCTGGCGCTGGGACGCGAGCGCATTCCGCCTGCCGCGACTGCCGGCGTTGAGCTGCGCGCGCGGCTGCAGGCCAGCATCGGGCGCATCTACGCGAACGCTGGCGAGACCGACGCCGCGATCGCCCTGCTCAGCGAGGCCGACCCGGTGCTCCAGCGCAGCGCGGATGCGCCGACGCGCATGGCCGCACGCAAGTCCCTGGCCAACGCGCTGAACGTCGCGGGGCGCCATGCCGAAGCCAATCCGCTGGCGGTGACGCTGGCCGCCGACGCCCTGGCGCAGACTCCGCCCGATCGGATGATGGCCGCCCATGCGGGCACCGAGATCGGTATCTCGGCCGAACAGCTCGGCCGCCGCGACGAGGCCATGGCCGCCTTCGCGCGCTCGGAAGCGCTGTTCGCCGCCGAAGGTGCGCAAGGCGAACTGGGCGCGATGCTGCACAACCGCGCCTGGCTGCTGGAGCGCTCCGGCGACTACGCCGCGGCGCTGGCAGGGTACGAGGAAGCAGCGGCACGCAAGATCGCCGTCTACGGCCCCGAGCACCCGCAGGTCGAACCCAGCCAGTACGGCCGCGCCAAGATGCTCTCGCTGCTTGGGCGCTATCGCGAGGCCGCCGACCTGATGCTTGAGACCCTGCCGATCGTCGAGAAGGTCAGCGGCCCACGCTCGGCGCCGATGAGCTTCACCCTGTCGATGCTCGGCTCGATCCACCTCGATCTCGGCGAATTCGCGCAGGCCGAAGCCTTCTACCGGCGCGGACTTGAGGTCGATCGCGCGATGGCCGGCGGCGAAGCCTCGTCCGATGTCGCTCACGCGCTGAACAGCCTCGCCGCCCTGCTTGAAGAACGCGGCGACATGGAGGCCGCCGAAGCGCTGTACCGCGAGTCACTGGCCCTGCGCCGCGAACTGAACCCACCGCGCCATGCCCGCATCGCGGGGCCGCTGCAGAACCTCGCGCGGCTCAAGCTTGAGACCGATCGCCTGGACGAGGCGGCTGAACTCTGCGCGGAAGCGCAGGGCATCCGCCGGCAGGCGCTTGGCGACGCACATCCGCAGAGCCTCGCGGCGCAGCTTCTGTGCGCCAGCATCGATGCACGCGCTGGCCGCGTCGTCGAAGCGGCCGCTGCGATCGGCAGCGTGCAGACCGCGCTGGCCGCCCTCGATGAAGTGCCCGTGCCGCAGCGGCTCGCCCTGCTGCAGGCGCAGGCCGTACTCGCGCAAGCCCAGGGGGACGGCAGCGCCCATCGGCGGCTGCGGGGCGAGGCGCTGGCGCTGGTTGAATCCCTGCATCCGGCAGCGCATCCACGCAGGGCTCGCGCCCAGCTGGCCTTGGCCGAAGCGGACGCCGCAGCTGACGACATCGCGAGCGCTCGCGCCAGGCTTGCCGAGGCAGAGCCGGCGCTGCGCGCCGCCCTGCATCCGCGCAGCCCCACCTTGGCGAAGCTCGACGCCCTGTCGGAACGACTTGCCTCCCGGGCCGCCAACGCAGGCTAGCTCTGCACGCTCGCCATCCCGGAGCACGGGAAATCCGGCGCCCGCGGTGGCGCCAGCAGTTCGTCGCAGGCCTTCTGCAGGACAGGTTCTCACCGCTCTCTGTTGCAGCGCATGGTGACAGTCCCACAGGAGGGTGGTATCACGCCTCTGCCGAAAGCTGATAGCGCTATCAATTAGAGCGCTTTTGTTTGAGCTGGCGATGGTAGCGCTCCCATCCAGTGTGGCAGCGGGGTCGCGAGGCCCCTGCTGGGTTCACCGGCGGCCTGCGCCCGCGCTCAAGGGTTTCCGGCCAGGGCCTGCCAAGTGAAACGTTCGCGCCGGGGGCGGGAGCGAGAGGGCTTTGAGTGTCACCGAAGTGGAGCGCGTGGAAGCCCGCTGATGGCGACCCGGCCGGGACAAGAAGCCGGGCGCTCGAAGAAGGTTCTGTCGCGTAGAGATCAGGCTGCCTGGAGGTGGCCTGAGCGTTCGAGGAGGTCGGGCCGCCGTAGGCGACCCGAGGGGGAGCCCCGGTTGCAAGACGGGGGCAACGCAGCGTTCTCTAGCCCAATGGGGAGTGACAAGAAATGATGATCTGCAGTCGGCAACACCTGTCGGCAGCCCGCCGTAGCGCATGGACTCGAGCTGGTCAGTGCCTGCCCGCTCGGCTGATGGAGGTCTGCCAATGAACCTCGACAGGAAGCGCTTCCGTTCACGCGCCCTTTTCACCTTCGTGAGTGGCGTGCTGGTGATCAACCCGCTCTACGCACAGAGCGATGCCGAGGACGACGACGCGACACGCCTTGACGCCATCGTCGTCAGCGGCATGCGCGGCTCACTCGAGCAGTCGATGGGCGTGCGACGCGACTCCACCGGCATCGTCGATGCCATCACATCGGAAGACATCGGCAAGTTTCCAGACACCAATCTTGCGGAATCGCTGCAGCGCATCACCGGCATTTCGATCGAGCGCCGCGACGGTGAAGGCGCGCAGGTCACCGCGCGCGGCTTCGGCCCGCAATTCAATCTGGTGACCCTGAACGGGCGACAGATCCCAGGCGCGGATGCCTTTGGCGCTCCCGGGCAGGTGCCCATCGGCGGCGTCGATGGCGGCACCCGCGCCTTCAATTTCGCGCAGCTCGCGTCCGAGGCCGTCAGCGGTCTTGAGGTCTACAAGACCGGACAGGCGCATGTACCGAGCGGTGGCATCGGCGCCTCGATCAACATCCTCACCGCGCGCCCCCTGGATCGTGAGGGCCTGGTGGCCAATGCCGGGCTCAAGGGCATGTACGACGAGTCGGCGCCGTTCGACAGGGAGATCACCCCGGAAGTCTCGGGCATCTTCAGCTACGCGAACGACGACAAGACCTGGGGCGTGAGCCTGAGCGCCAGCTACCAGGAGCGTCAGGGCGGCTCGATCCAGGCGACCGAGAACGGCTGGAACGTGCAGCCGTGGACCGGAACCGAGGCCGCCCTGCGCCCGGGTGCGAGCGTGGTCAACCCGCCCGCGATCGGCCAGCTGTACGGCATGCCGAACGACATCCGCTATGCGTTCGCCGACTTCCAGCGCGAGCGCCTGAACGCGCAGGGCGTCCTGCAGTTCGCGCCGACCGACAGCCTCACGCTGACCCTGGACTACACCTACGGCAACAACGAGATCACCGAAGACCGCGGCGAGCAGACGCAGTGGCTGCAGCGCTCCAACAGCTTCACCCATCTCGAGTTCGACACCGGCCAGGCGGTCGCCACGCCGATCTACCTGCGTGACGTGGTCGGCCTGAAGGACTTCGGCCTGGAGCAGCAGCGCAGCATGCAGAAGTACCGGCTGGACTCGCTGGGCTTCAATGCGGTCTGGCGCGCCAACGACGACCTGCGATTCACCGTCGACACCCACCAGTCGAAGTCGCGCAGCCTGCCGAATGATCCCTTCACCGGCGGAGGTTCCACCTTCTTCAGCCTGGCGGGCACCAACAACTGCCAAGCCGGCGGACCCTACTGCGGTGGCGGCTGGGCGCAGGAATTCCGCTTCAACAGCGGCCTGCCGATTGCGTCGCGCACCTGGTATCCGACCATCGCTGACGCGCTGGCCGGGTCCAATGGGGTGCTCAACCCCGATTTCCCCGCCTCGCAGCTGGGCTCGCAGGTGCTGCGCATCAACGCGCAGGCGCAGGAGTCGCGGGTCAAGGCGGGCAAGATCGACGGTGAGTGGATGTTCGATGGCGGACGCTTCCAGTTCGGCGTGGATTCGTCCGACACGCGCATGACCCGTCGCCAGAACAGCGAGATGTACGCAGCGCTCGGCGACTGGGGCGTGGCCAACGCGGGCAACGAGTCGGGCATGACCGACCTGCTGACGCCCTTCAGCATCACCCGTCTGTTCAATGACTTCGGCACCGCCGGCATTCCCACCGGCGCCTGGCGCGGCGACGCCAGTGAGCTGGCGAACTGGGCCGCACAGCGCTACGGAGCGAGCACCCGCGTCAACCCGCAGCTGGCCGCGGACAACGAGATCAACGAGTCCGTGGACGCCGCCTATGTGCAGATCGAGCTCGACGGCGAGCTGGCGGGCAGAACGGTCAACAGCCGCTTCGGTCTGCGCTACGAGCGCACCGACATCACCTCGACTTCGGTGGTGGCGATCCCCGGCGCCATCGAATGGCAGGCGAACAACGATTTCCGGATCGTGCGCTCGGACGCGCTGCAGCCCTTCAGCGAGAAGGCGAAGTACAGCCACCTGCTGCCGAACATGGACTTCAGCATCGACCTCCGCGAAGACCTGAAGGGCCGCGCCTCGTTCAGCCAGACCATGTCGCGGGTGCCCTACGGCAATCTGTACGCGGGGCCGAGCCCCAACCAGCCCACCGGTTCGATCCTGATCAATCCCTCGACGCGGGCCACCGGCAGCGCGCAGAACCCGGCCCTGATTCCGCTCGAAGCGGACAACCTCGACCTTGCGCTGGAGTGGTATTTCGCGCCGTCCAGCTACGTCACCCTGACCTACTGGAACAAGCGCGTCGACAACTTCGTCGGTAATACGGTCGTGCGGGAATCGCTGTACGACCTGCGCGATCCTTCCTCCGGGCCCGACGCGCGGGCGGCGCTCGACTTCCTGCTCAGCGCCAACTGCCGAACCCAGGTGGCCGCAGGAGGCGGGGATGTCGACGCTGCCTGCTCAGCGAACGACACCGCGTTGTTCACCGCCCTGGCCCTGCTCCGCAATCCGGGCACAGGCGGCCTTGCGGCGTACAACGGCACGGTCGCCCAGGTGCTGCAGATGGAGTTCGACTTCGACCTGGTGGGTGAGGCGGACGACCCGCTCTATCTGTTCGACGTCAATCGTCCCGTCAACCAGCGCAAGGCCAAGCTGAGCGGCTGGGAGCTCGGTGGCCAGTACTTCTTCGGTGAAACCGGCTTCGGCGTGTACGCCAACTACACCATCGTCAAGGGCGATGTCGGCATCGACGATGCGGGCGATCCCACCGTGGATCAGTTCGCACTGCTGGGTCTCAGCGACACCGCCAACGCGATGCTGATGTACGAGAAGTACGGCTGGTCGGTGCGCCTCGCCTGGAACTGGCGCGACGAGTACCTGATCCTCGCCAACCAGGGCGGCAGCCGCAATCCGTTCTATGTCGAGGAATACACCCAGTGGGATCTCAGCACCAGCTACCGGATCAACGACCGGATGTCGGTGTCGCTGGAGGCGATCAATCTGACCGGCGAGGACATCCGCTGGCGCGGGCGTTCGTACAACCAGTTCATCAAGCTGCTCGACCAGAGCCCGCGCTACATGCTGGGCTTCCGCTACACCTTCTGAGCTGAGGCCGAGCCGGTTCCGGGCATCCTCGCTGGCGGCAGCGAGGATGCCCGGAGCGCTGCCGAAGCGCGCAAGCGACCGGCATAGCGCAACGCCGGACGCGCTTGCGGGAGCCGGGCCTTCGGTGAGACTTTCAGCCTGCTCGCATCGCCGAGGGAGCCTGCAACTGCAATGGCGCGCTATGAAGTCCTGAACAACGTCGAGCACGCGGATCTTCGCGTGGTCACGCATTTCGGCGCTGCGTATGGCGACTCGGTCGGCATGCTGCCGGCCTTCCCGACGGAGTTCGCCGAGCTGCAGCGCGAGTATCCGATCTTCCTGAAACAGGACGCCGGCTCCGGCGAGTACCAGCCGGTCATCCTGCTGGGCTTCGAGCCACGCGAGAACCTGTTCCTGCATGAGGGGCGCTGGGCGGCGAACTACCTGCCGGGGGCGGTGGCGCGCGGCCCCTTTCTGATCGGCTTCCAGCAGCGCGGCACGGCAGGAGAGCCGGAGACCGAGCCGGTCATCCACGTCGACATGGAGCACCCGCGGATCGGCGCGGATCACGGCGAGGCGGTGTTCCTTCCACACGGCGGGCACAGCCCCTACCTGGAGCACATCATCACCGTGCTCCGCGGCATCCATGGCGGCGCGCAGGCCAGCCGCGTCATGTGCGCGGCCTTCAAGGCGCTGGATCTGATCCAGCCCGTGCAGCTCGACGTCCGCTTCGACAGCGAGCACGGCGTCAAGGTCGGCGGGCTGCACGGTATCGATCGCCAGCGACTGGCCGCTCTGGCACCGACCGAGCTGCACGCGCTGCACCAGGCGGGCTGGCTGGAGGGCGCACACCTGATGCTCGCCTCGCAGCACAACGTGCGTCGGCTGCTGGCCGAGAAGCAGCGCAGGCTGCGCACGCCCTCGTCTCCTTCGTCCACAGCGGAGCGCGTCGCCTGATGCGGACGGCTGGCCCATGATCGAAGGCGCCATCGAACTGCGCTCTGTTGCTGCGGTGTCTCCGGCAGAGCTGCCGGTGGGCGCCCTGCTGGCGGCCGGCGAGCCGGTCGTGCTGCGCGGTCTGGTGAGCAACTGGCCCCTGGTGCAGGCCGGCCGGAGCTCGACCGCGGATGCCTTCGCCGCGCTGCTCGCCCACTACAACGGGCGTCCCGTCCAGTACTCGCACGCCGGGCCGGAAGCGCGCGGCCGACCCTTCTACAGCGAGGACTTCAGCGCACTCAATTGCGAGGTGCGGCGGGGTGATCTTGCGGCCGTGCTGGAGGCCATCGCGGCTGGACTCGAATCCGATGCGCCGGACATGTACTACGTGGCCTCGCTGCCCGTGGACGCCTGTTTCCCGGGCCTGCGCGCGCACAACGATCTCGACTTCGCGGCTCAGGGCGTGGATGCGCCACCGAGCATCTGGATCGGCAATCGCGTGACCGCGTCCTGCCACTACGACGCGCCCAACAATCTGGCCTGCTGCGCCGTCGGGCGTCGGCGCTTCACCCTGTTTCCGCCAGACCAGATCTGCAACCTCTATCCCGGCCCACTCGACCCGACGCCGGGTGGCCAGGCGGTCAGCGTGGTCGACTTCGCGGCGCCTGATCTGCAGCGCTATCCACGCTTCCGCGGGGCGATGGCGGTGGCGCGCTCGGTCGTGCTCGAAGCCGGCGACGCGCTCTTCATTCCCAGCCTGTGGTGGCATCACGTCGAAGCGCTGGACGGCTTCAACGTGCTGATCAACTACTGGTGGAGCAGCCATCCCGCCTGGATGCCAACGCCCATGCATGCGCTCTACCACGCGCTGTGGACGCTGCGCGATCGCCCGGAGGCCGAAAAGCGCGCCTGGCGCGAAGTCTTCGACTACTACGTGTTCGGCCCCGCCGATCGCGCCGGGGCGCACCTGCCGCCAGCGGCCCGCCATGTGCTGGGGCCGATCGACGAAGCGCTCGCGCGCCAGCTGCGCGCGATGCTGATCAGCAAGCTCAACCGATGACGGCGACGCCGTCCGCGAGTCGCCTGCCGCAATCGCGCGCAGCCCGCCTTCGACTGGAGTGCACCGATGGCCGATGAAGCGCGCAGGGTCCGCAGGGTCGTGATTGCCGGTGGCGGCACCGCCGGCTGGGTCGCAGCCTGTGCCTTGAGTCACCAGTTCCGCGATCTGCTCGACATCACCCTGGTCGAATCCGAGCAGATCGGCACGATCGGCGTGGGCGAGTCCACCATTCCGACCATCCGCACCTTCCATCGCCTGCTGCAGATCGACGAGCGCGAGTTCATGCGCGCCACCGCCGCCTGCTTCAAGCTGTCGATCAAGTTCAGCGACTGGGGCCGCGAGGGCGAGACCTATATCCACCCCTTCGGCCGCACCGGGCTCGGCACATGGGCCTGCGAGTTCCATCATTTCTGGTTGGACAGCCTGCGCCGTGGCCAGCGCTCCGATCTCGCTGACTACTGCCTGGAGGCGGTCGCCTCGCGCGCGGATCGTTTCGCCTTGACCGGTGCCGCCCAGGGTAATGCCGCGAGCTGGTCGACGCGCTGGGAGTCCGCGCAGTCGGGCCCCGGGCAAGGGGAGCTGAGCTATGCCTACCATCTCGATGCCGCGCAGTACGCCGCCTTCCTGCGGCGACGCGCCGAGCGGCAGGGTCTGGTGCGGGTGGAAGGCAAGATCCGCGAAGTGCGCCAGCATGCGAGCAGCGGCGACGTCGCCGCCCTCGTGCTGGACAGCGGCCAGGTCATCGAGGGCGATCTGTTCATCGACTGCACGGGCTTCCGCGGGCTGCTGATCGAGCAGACCCTGAAGACCGGCTACGAGGACTGGACCCATTGGCTGCCCTGCGATCGCGCGGTGGCCATGCAGACCGAGTCCGTCGGGCCCGCCGTGCCCTACACCCAGGCCAGCGCGCACGGCGCCGGCTGGCGCTGGCAGATCCCGCTGCAGCATCGCGTCGGCAACGGCTGGGTGTTCTGCAGTCGCTACATGTCCGACGACGAGGCCGGCGCGCGCCTGCGGGCGGCAACCCAGGGCGCCGCCCTGCGACCGCCCATGGTGGTGCCCTTCGTGACCGGGCGCAGGCGCCAGGTCTGGAATCGCAATGTCGTCGCCCTGGGGCTGTCGAGCGGCTTCATCGAGCCGCTGGAATCCACCAGCATCCATCTCGCCCTGAGCGGCGTGGCGCGACTGATCCACATGTTCCCCTTCGCCGGCATCGAGGACTCCCTGGTGCGGCGCTACAACGAGGCGAGCCGGGCGGAAGCCGAGCACGTGCGCGACTTCATCATCCTGCACTACCACGCCAACCAGCGCGACGAGCCGATGTGGCACGAATGCCGCGCCATGGGCCTGCCGGATTCACTGGCACATCGCATCGCCCTGTTCCGCGATCGCGCCCACGCTTGGCAGGGCGAGGATGAGCTGTTCCGGGTCGACTCGTGGACGCATGTGATGCTCGGGCAGGGCATCGTCCCGCGCGCGCACCACCCGCTCGCCCGCGCCCTGCCCGATGCGGACCTCGCTCAACTGCTGGCGGCGATCCGACAGCCGATCCAGCGTCGCGTCGACTCGATGCCGAGCCATCAGGCCTTTCTTGAGCGCTACTGCCCGGCCGAGCGACTGCGCTGAGCCTCGCGCGGCCGCAGGCAAGATGGCCTGCGCGCCGCGCGCTGCGCAGATGGCTGCGTCAGTGTTTGATCAGGGCCGCATGCGGCCCCAGCATCGCGCCCACGAAACCGCCCGCGACATCGGTGCTGAGGATGCGGCCGTCCTGAACGTCGCCGATCGGCACCGGACCTTCGCCGAGGTCATAGGTGAACCGGTAGTCGGCATCCTCGCCTGCGACCTGCAGCAGCAGCGGCTCACCCTCGGCAAGCTCGACCTCGGCCACCGTGCGCGTTTCGCCGGCCGCGCGCTTCTGCAGCTGCAGCCTGCGGCCGGCCTCGCTCCGACGCAGACTGAGGTAGTACCAGTGATCCTCGTTCTGGAAGGCCAGCAGCCCGGCCGAGATCGCGGTGCTTTCCGGAGTGGCGATGCGCAGCTCGGCCTCGAACGCCAGATGCTGCTGGCGGCGGCCCAGAAAGGCAGGCCGGCCGCTGCCTTCCAGCCGGTCCGACTGGGCACTCAAGCGCAGCCAGCCCGACTGATCCTTCAGTGAGGCCCAGTCCTGACTGGGGCCGCGCAGGCTGAGCCAGGCGCGGTCCATCTGCGGGCCGTCGAAATCGTCCCGCCATTCGAAGTTGCCGCTGAGCGGCGCCTGCCTCGTCGCGCCCTGCATCGCCTTCGGCGCGGGCAACACGCTGGGAATCGGCCTGCCTTCGGGCAGGATGTGCGGCCAGCCCTCGCGCCACTCGACCGGCAGCAGGAAGGTCTCGCGACCGGTGTTGTAGTGCACTTCGCCATAGGTGCGGCTCGACAGGAAGGTCGCCCACCAGCTGCCGTCCTCCATCTGCACCAGATCGGCATGACCGGCATTGGTGATCGGGTGCGGGCGGGCCGGATCGAGATCGCGCTGGGTCAGGATCGGATTGTTCTCATAGGGCACATACGGCCCCCAGACCTCGCGACTGCGCAGCACGACCTGCGAATGCTGCGGGCCGGTGCCGCCCTCGGCGCAGACCAGGTAGTACCAGCCGTCCACCCGGTAGATGTGCGGCCCTTCGATCCAGATCGGATTGGTCGAGGGATCGACGCCGCCGTCGATCAGCACCCGGCGCGGGCCGAAGGGCGTGTTCGTCTTCAGGTCGAAGGCCTGCATCCAGATCGCGCGATGGCCGTCGTAGCGCGGTTCGCCCTCGGGCGGACCGTTGTTGAGCACATAGGCCTGGCCGTCGGCATCGACGAACAGCGAGGGATCGATGCCTTCGATGCCGGGCAACCAGATCGGATCCGACCACGGCCCTGCTGGATTCTTGGCGGTGACCAGAAAATTGCCGCCGTTGTCGACCGCGGTGTTGAAGACGTAGAAGGTGCCCTCGTGGTGTTCGATGGTCGGCGCGAACACGCCGCGGGAAACGCCGAGTCCACTGAAGTCGAGCTGTTCCGCGCGATCGATGACGCTGCCGATCTGGGTCCAGTGCACGAGATCGCGGCTCTCGAACACCGGAATGCCGGGGAACCAGACAAAGGTCGAGTGCACCAGGTAGTAGCGGTCACCGACGCGGGTGATGCTGGGGTCCGGATGGAAGCCGGCCAGGATCGGGTTACGGAAATGGCCCTCGGGCAGCGGCTGCTCGAACACGGCGTCGCGGCCGACGTAGCGGAAATGGTCGAACAGGGCGGACTGCGCGGCGGCTGACTGCGCGGCGATCAGCGCCACACAGGCCGCCAGCAGCGTGCGCATGCGCGTGGGTCTACGAAGACCGGACGAGGCGTGGTCGGACAGTGTGTGCATGGATTCATTCCTCGGCGGCGTCGAGCGTGATCGGCAGTTCGAAAGGCTGCGCAGGCAGGCCCGCGCTGTCGAACAGGGTGATGACCGGGTTGTCGGCCCAGGCATGGCGCACATGGGTGGCCTGTGCGGCGTTGGCGGCGCGCAGATCGCGCAGATGGAGGTGTGTGCCGTGCACCCCGGCCTGCGCGTAGCGGCACTGCAGCGGGGCCCGGTCGAGTCGCAGGTCCGTCTGCGGCGCCGCCGCGTCGCTGCTCGCCGTGCACAGCTCGAAGCCGATCGGATGCTCGGCGCCATGGCTGAGCAGCGCGCCGCTGACCTGGCCGAACTGCAGGCGCACGTGGCCATCCTCACGCCACGCGCGGACCGGCTGCGGGCCGCTCGGCGCAAGTGCGCTCTCGGCGTAGACGAGATGTCGCGCCAGCCGCGCCAGCCGCCGCCCCAGCTCCTGTTTGTTCGGCGGATGAATGTCGTAGCGGTCGCCGAGATCGACCGCGGCTGCGATGCCGTAGCGCGGGTCGCTGGCCGCATGGCGACGCTGCACCTCGCGCAGTTCGGCCCAGCCGCTGTCGGCGGGCGCCGTCGGCGGCGCACCGAAGCCGGCCAGCTGCACATTGAGCCAAGGCAGCGGCGCCTTGAAACGCTGCCGCCAGTCGGCGATCAGCGTCTTCAGCAGGTCGGCATAGGCCGCGGCCTCGAAGGTGTTGGACTCGCCCTGGTACCAGACCACGCCGCGCAGTCCGTAGGCGCCAAGCGGCGCGATCATGCCGTTGTAGAGCGTGGACAGTCCGGCCGCGCTCTGCCAGGGCGCGCGCGGCGGCGAGCCGGCGGCGCTCGCCTTGCGCCAGCGCCAGCCGCGATCGAGCGCCACGCGCGTGCCGTCCTGGAGAACCAGGGCGTGGGCGCTGGCGGGCCCGGCCAGGCCGCCGTCCCGCCAGGTGTCGAGCACATTGACGACGATGCGGTTCTCGCCGGCGCGCAGCAGACCCGGCGGCAGCGCGTAGCGACGCCCTTCGCCGGGTGCGTACAGGCTGCCCACCACGCGACCGTTGACCCAGGTGACATCGGTTTCGTCGGCGGCGCCAAGCTCCAGCACGGCGCGCTGGCGGGCCTGCGCGCGCGTCAGCCGCAGGCCGCTGCGATACCACAGCATGCCGTCGTAGGCGGCGAGCTCCGGCACGCCCCAGCGCTCCCAGGCGCCGAGCTCGGCGGGCGCATCGGCCCAATCGGCGTCTTCGCGGAAGCTGGTCGACCACGGCGCATCCGTCGGCCCCCGGCTGCCGTGCCGACGCCACCACCCGGTCCAGCGTTCGCCCCAACGCGCAGCGCCTGCGGCCGGGTCCACGGCATAGCGCTGTAGGGCGTCGAGTTCATCGTCGTGCTCGCCCTGCGCCGACAAGGCCTCCGCGCTGATCCAGGCCTGGATGCGCGAGCCCCCCCACGCGGCGACGATCAGGCCCATCGGCACGTCGACCTGCCTCTGCAGCTCGCGGGCGAAGTAGTAGCAGGCCGCCGAGAACTCGCCGACCGTCTCGGGCCGCGTCAACTGCCACGCCGCCGAGTGCGTGAACGTGTCCGCGGGGCGGAGCGACGCCGCCTCGGGCACCGTGAACAGGCGGATCCGGTCGTTCCGCGCCTGTGCGATCTCGCTGTCGGCGTCCAGACTGCGGCGCACCGGCAGCACCATGTTCGACTGGCCCGAGCACAGCCAGACGTCGCCGATCAGCACATCCTCGATGCGCTGCACGCGAGCGCCAGATCGCACTTCGAGCGCGTGCGGCCCACCGGCCGGCAGTGCGGGCAGCTCGGCCCGCCAATCGCCCTCTGCATCGGACTCGACCTGCAGGGTGCGCGCGCCCAAGCGGATCTGCAGCGACGCGCCCGCGTCCGTGTGACCGTACAGCCGGATCGGCGCATCGCGCTGCAGCACGGCGTGGTCCTGGAAGATCGGCGCGAGCAGGCTATCGGCGGCAGCGTCCGCGGCCGCTGCGCTCACACAGGCGCACAGGGCCAGCAGCACGGTCGGCCAGCGCGTGAGCACCCATCCGCGGCCATGGCATCCTGGCGCTGCGGTCGGCGCGAACGACACCGCATCGCTCGCGCCCTGCCCGCCGTCGCCGGGTTCCATCGTTCTCGCTACCATGAGAAAACGCTCCCGCAGCACCGGCTCGCCCCGCTGCAAAGAAGAAGCGAGGCCTGGGCCACCCACGGCGCAGGCCACCCTACCCACAGGACATCGCGTTGCAGACCAAACGTTCGATCCGGCGCAAGAGCAGTGCCGTCACCATCGACGAGGTGGCGCGGCTGGCGGGGGTCTCGCCGATGACCGTCTCGCGCGTCATCAACGGCCACGGCAGCGTGCGCGACAGCACGCGCGAACGGGTGCAGCGAGCAATCCAGCAGCTCGACTACACGCCGAACCTCGCGGCGAGCTCGCTGGCCACCGCGCAGGCCACGCGCATCGCGCTGATCTACTCCAACCCCAGCACCGCCTACCTGAGCGAGCTGCTGATCGGCGCGCTGCGCGCCGCCGCGCGCACGGCCGCGCAGCTGGTCATCGACACCTGGGCCGACCATGACGCGGCCGCCGAGCAGGCCGCCGCGCGCGCGCTCGCACGCACGGTCTCGGGCGTGATCCTGCCGCCGCCGCTGTGCGAATCGCTGCTGGTCGAAACCGAGCTCGCCGCGGCCGGCGTACCGGTGGTGGCGATCGGCTGGGGCGCGGAGGGCCTGGACATGCCGCGCGTGCGCATCGACGATTTCGAGGCCGCGCTGGAGATCGTCCGCCATGTGATCGGCTTCGGCCATACGCGCATCGCCTGCATTCTCGGTGATCCGAACCAGATCGCCAGCCGGCGCCGCCAGGAAGGCTTCGAAGCCGCACTCGCGCAGGCCGGCATCGCGCTCGATCCGGCCCTGGTGCGGCAGGGTTACTTCACTTATCGCTCCGGCCTCGATGCGGCCGAGTACCTGCTGTCGCTGCCGCAGCCGCCGACCGCCATCGTCGCCGCCAATGACGACATGGCTGCGGCGGTGGTCTCGGTGGCCCACCGTCGCGGCCTCGACGTTCCGCGCGATCTGTCGGTGGTCGGCTTCGACGACAGCTCGGCCGCCACCACGGTCTGGCCCGAGCTGACCACGGTGCGGCAGCCGATCGCCGCGATGGCGGATGCCGCGCTCGAGGTGCTGCTGCGCCTGCTGCGCCAGCGCGAGGGCGAGCCGCGCCGGGCTGAAGACGTGGTGCTGGCGCATGAGCTGATCGTGCGCGGCTCGGTGGCCGCACCGCGCAGGCCGGCCGCGGGCTGATGCCGGCGCTTCGCTTCCGCTGCGGCAGCCTCGCGCGGCCGGCATCGGCCTAGCCGAGCAGGAACTGGTTCAAGAGGTTCTCGTAGCGCTCCTGCTTGCCGCTGCGCTGCACGGGCTCGCCCAGTTCGCCCGCCAGCCCCGCGAGGTCGGCCAAGCCCAGGCGCCCCTCGGCGAAGTCACGACCGCGACCGCTGTCGAAGCTCGCATAGCGCTCGGCGCGCCAGCTCTCCCAGGGCGAGCGCGTGAGCAGCGCATGCGCCACTTCAAGCCCGCGCGCGAACGCATCCATGCCGCCGATATGGGCCAGGAACAGATCCTCGGCATCGGTCGACTCGCGGCGCACCTTGGCGTCGAAGTTGAGCCCGCCCGCGCCCAGCCCACCCTGGCGCAGCACCACCATCATGGCGCCGACCGTGTCGTAGAGATCGACCGGAAACTGGTCGGTGTCCCAGCCGTTCTGCGCATTGCCGCGGTTGGCGTCGATGCTGCCAAGCAGGCCGTGATCGGAAGCCACCTGCAGGTCGTGCTCGAAGGTGTGTCCGGACAGGGTTGCGTGGTTGGCTTCGATGTTGAGCTTGAAGTCGCGCTCCAGGCCATGGCTCTTGAGGAAGCCGGCCACGGTCGCCGAATCGAAGTCGTACTGGTGCTTCATCGGCTCCATCGGCTTGGGCTCGATCAGGAACACACCCTTGAAGCCGATGCTGCGACCGTAGTCGCGGGCGGCCGCGAGGAAGCGCCCCATATGGTCGAGCTCGCGCTTCATCTGGGTGTTGTGCAGGCTGGCATAGCCCTCGCGACCGCCCCAGAACACGTAGTTCTCGCCGCCGAGTTCAACCGTGGCGTCCAGTGCGGCCTTCACCTGCACGGCCGCGCGCGCGACCACCGCGAAGTCCGGATTGGTGGCCGCGCCATTCATGTAGCGCGGGTGCGAGAACAGATTGGCGGTCCCCCACAGCAGCTTGACCCCGGTCGCCTGCTGGCGCTGCTTGGCCAGCTGCACCATGTGCTGGAGATTGGCCCGGTACTCGCCGATGTCATCGGCATCCGGCGCCAGGTCGATGTCGTGGAAGCAGTAGTAGGGCACGCCGAGCTTGGTCACGAACTCGAAGGCCGCATCCAGTCGCGCTTCGGCCCTGGCCATGGCGGTGTCGGCCTGGTCCCAGGGATAGCGGCGCGTGCCGGGGCCGAAGGGGTCATGCCCGGCGTTGCAGAAGGAGTGCCAGTAACAGACGGCGAAGCGCAGATGCTCGGCCATGCTGCGACCACCGATCAGGCGCGTCGCGTCGTAGTGCTTGAAGGCCAGCGGATTGTCCGACTGCCGACCCTCGAAGGGGATGCGGCCGATGCCGGGGAAGAACTCGCGGGCGCCGACGTAGGGGCTGTGCATGGCGGATGTCCTTGGGGCTTGAGGAAGAGAGCGCCGCGCTTCAGGGTCGGGCGTCGCTGGTGGGCGTGGTCGCATGCATGCGGCGCATGCAGTCGAGCCATTCGAGATAGCGGCGATAGTGGCTGCGATACGCCTCGCTCGCTTCCGCCTGGGGGCGCGCCGAGCGCTGCGGATCCAGGCGCACGTGCTCCTGCACGGTCGCCACGAGGCTGGTCGTGCTGTCACCCTCGGCGCGGCGCTGCGACCACAGCGCCTGCAGCGCCGCGCCAAAGGCGGCGCCCTCGGACTGCTCGGGCACATCGACCGGGAGGTCGAACACGTCGGCGACCATCTGTCGCCACACCGGACTGTTGCTGCCGCCGCCGGTCAGCCGGATCGAGTCGAAAGCGAGGCCCGCCGCATGCAGGGCGTCGAAGCCGTAGCGCAAAGCGAAGGTCGCGCCCTCCATGGCGGCCCGGTAGGCGTTGGCGGCGTCCAGATTGTTCGCGTCCATGCCGAACAGGGCGGCGCGCGCCTGCGGCAGATCGGGCGTGCGTTCACCGTTGAAGAAGGGCAGCAGGGTCAGGCCGTTCGCGCCGGGCCGGGTGGCGGCCAGCAGGGCATCGCCATCGCGCGAGGAGAAGCCGAAGGCGCGTGCGATCGACTCGGTGGCGAGCGTGCAGTTCATGGTGCACACCAGCGGCAGCCAGCCGCCCGTGGAGGAGCAGAACGCCGCCCAGCCCGCTGCGTCGTCCACCACCGGGCGCTCGGCGCAGGTGAACAGCGTGCCCGAGCTGCCGAGACTCATGCTCAGCACGCCGGGCGCCACATTGCCGGTGCCGATCGCCGCCATCATGTTGTCGCCGCCGCCAACGCTGACCCGAACGTGCCTCGGCAGACCGAGTTCCTCGGCACTGGTCGGCGCGAGCGGGAAGCCGGCGTCCGGCGGCAGCAGGGGCGGCAGGCAGCGGCTCAGGTCGCGCTCGGGCGCTGTCGCCTGCAGCAGGGCCTCGGACCACGTGCGTGTGCGCACGTCGAGCCAGCCGGTGCCCGAGGCATCGCCGAATTCCATCCAGCGTTCGCCGGTCAGCCAGAAGTTCACGTAGTCATGCGGCAGCAGGATCGTGTGGAGCCGCGCATAGGCCTCAGGGCGATGCTTGCGCGTCCAGCTCACCTTGGATGCGGTGTAGCCGGCCAGGATCGGATTGCCGGCCAGCGCCACGCAGGCGCGGGCACCGCCAACCGCCTGCATGATCTCGGCGCACTCCTGCTGCGTGCTGGTGTCGCACCACAGCTTGACCGGCGCCAGCACCTTGCCGGCGGCATCCAGGGCCACCAGGCCATGCTGCTGCCCGGACACGCCGATCGCTACCACCCGCCCGCGCACGGACGCCGACAGACGGGAAAAGCAGGCGCGGATCGCGTCGATCCACCATTCGGCGCGCTGCTCGCGGCTGCCGTCCTCGCCCGCGCTCATCTGCAGGGGCTGGCCATGCAGGGCGAGGATGCGCCGCGTCTGCGGCTCGAAGACGAGCAGCTTGACGCTCTGGCTGCCGACATCCAGGCCGACGTAGAGCTCACCCTTCGCTGCCGTCATCGGTGCACGCTCCTGCGCTCGGTGCTAGCGCTATCATTTCTGGTCGAACAAAAGAGCGCCGGAACGACATGGGCGCCCCTGCCGAGTTCGGCGATTTGGAGGGAAGCCACGCTGGGTCTCATGCCTGCGCCCATGACCAGCGCATCCAGGCGCGCAGGCGTCCGCCGGCAGGCAGGTGACAGCGCTGCGGCTGCAGGTTGAAAGCGTCCGGCGGGCCCGTCTGCGGCTCCACGCAGGTCGCCTGCGGATGGCCGTCGTAGATCACCCAGTGGTCGCAGTCGGACTCGATCTGCAGACATTGCCCCTGACGCTCGATGCCGATCGGCCCGCGATGGACGAAGCAGTCATCCCAGGGCGGCGGCGGTGCGGGCTGCAGCGGCAGGGTGGCGATGCCATCGGCATCGCGCGGGTAGTAGCGCTGCGGAACGAACTGCAGATGCTCCGGCTTGAGCAGCCACGGGTGCCAGCCGATCACGGCCGGCAGCGCGCGCTCCTCCGCCGCGAGTTCGAGTTCGAGCCGCAGGCTGTCGCCTTCGATCCGGATCCACTGCCGCGCCTGTCCGCCGAAGGGCCAGCGCGCGTCGCGCGGCAGCTGCAGGCCTAGGCTCAACGCGCCAGGCTGCAGTGACAGCACTCGCCATGGCAGGGCGAAGCCAAGCCCGTGAATCGCATGGGCATCGAAGTTGCGTGTGAGTTCGATGCGGCGATCTTCGAACTGGAAGGCGCCACCGCGCAGGCGGCCCGCCCAGGGCAGCATCGGATAGCAGCCCCAGCCGATCGTGCTGTCGTTGTCCGGCGCGTGCCCGTGCAGCCATTCGCGCCCCTGCCATCGCACACTTGCGATGCGCCCCCCTGCCTCTGGCGCGATCTGGACGCGCAGCTGGGCGTCGCCGATCTCAACCAGCGCGCCCGGCGGCATCGGTGCACGCGCATCGAACCGATCGAGCGGATCGGGCAGCGCGATCATGGCCGGCTCAGCCCGGGCCATACGGGTGCACCGTGCGGATGCGGCCGTCGGGGAGATGCTCGAGCTCGGTGCACTTGATGCACCGCAGGTGATCCACGCCCTCCGACAGCGAAGCATCGTGGTAGTACAGCCACCAGCGGCCCTCGAACTCGACGATTGAGTGATGCGTCGTCCAGCCCAGCACCGGCGTCATCAGCACGCCCTGCCAAGTGAAGGGGCCGTAGGGTGAATCGCCGATGGCATAGCAGAGGGTGTGGGTGTTGCCGGTCGAGTAGGACAGGTAGTACCGGCCGCCGTGGCGATGCATCCACGGCCCTTCGAAATAGCGGCGCGCGTGGTCATCGGCGCGCAGTGCCCGGCCGTCGGCATCGAGGATCCGCAGCTCGCGCGGCGCTTCCGCGAACTGCAGCATGTCCTCAGTCAGACGCGCGATCCGCGGCCCCAGGGCCGCCGCTGCGCCCATGGGTTCAGCATGCAGGGGCGAGTGCTGGTTGTCGCGGTACTGCTGCAGCTGACCGCCCCAGACGCCGCCGAAGACCATGTAGTGCGCGTCGTCGACATCGCGGAATACCGCCGGGTCGATCGAATAGCTGCCGCGGATCGGCTCGGGCTCGGCGATGAAGGGCCCTTCCGGGCGATCGCTGCAGGCGACGCCGATCTGGAACAGGCCATCGGCGCGCTTGGCCGGGAAGTACAGGTAGTAGCGGCCGTCACGCTCGGCGGCATCCGGCGCCCACATCTGCCGATCCGCCCAGGGCACATCGCGCACATGCAGTACGCAGCCGCAGTCCACCGCCTCGCTGTCGGGCGAGTCCTGGCGGAAGACGTGGTAGTCCTCCATCGCGTACTGGTCGCCGAGATCATTGGCGGGCACGCCCGCCTCGATGTCGTGCGAGGGATAGATGTAGACGCGTCCTTCGAACACATGCGCCGACGGGTCCGCCGTGTAGACATGGCGCACCAGCGGTGCCGAGATGGCCTTAGCGATCAGGTCTGCAGGCGGTCGGCCGGTCGGATTCGTGCTCACGCGGCCCCCTGCGCCAGCGATTCGCGGGCCGTTCGCTGCTCGACCAGCTCACGCTCGATCCGTGATTCCAGGGTCTTGTCGATCTTGTAGAAGTAGAGCAGGCCCACGCAGATCAGGAAGGGCGTTGACGCCAGCACGCTGACCGCAAGGCGGATGCCGTCGACGGTCTGCTCGGACTGCTCGGCCGCCCCTGCTTCATAGCCGTAGGTGGCGAGGATCGCCGCGACCAGGGCGCCGCCGACGCTCAGGCCCACCTTGAGGCCGCACAGCATCGCCGAGAAGATGATGCCGGTGGCGCGGCGACCGTTGCGCCACTCGGAGTAGTCGGCGACATCCGCGATCATCGCCCACAGCAGCGGTATCGTGATGCCGTAGAAGAAACCGTGCAGGATGTGCGAGACGAAGACCAGGGCGATCGCGTCGGGCGGAAACGCCACGAACACCAGCAGGAACAGGGTCGACACGAACAGCGCCGCGCCAAACACGTTGCGCTTGCCGAAGCGGTCGGCCAGCCGACGCGAGAAGCCGATGCCGATGATCATGCAGAGGATGCCGCCGGCATTGAACAGACTGAAGGCCGAGGTCGCCGAGTCTTCGGGCCACTGGAAGCCGACCAGGCCGAGGTCGATCAGCAGGCTGTTCAGGCCCGCAATCACCGCATTGAAGCCGATCGACTCCAGAAAGCACGCCTGTGCTGCGGCATCCAGGTAGTACTGGAAGTAGTAGACGTAGGTGCCGCCCTTCAGTGCCAGGGTGATGAACACCAGCACGGTCAGCAGCAGCATGATCATCCACGGCTGGTTGCGCAGCAGATCACCAAGATCTTCGCGCACGCTGGAGGCCTGCTCCGGCGGCGGCAGCACGCGCTCGCGGGTCAGCAGAAAGGTGAGCAGGAAGAACACGGTGCCGACCACGGCGAAGATCGCCATGACCTTCTGGAAGCCTTCCACCCGATCGCCGTCGCCAAGGATCAGCACCAGCGGCAGCAGCAGCACCTGGATCACGAACTGGGCAATCATCACCGCCACGAAGCGGTAGGACGACAGGCTGTTGCGATCGCTCATGCTGCCGGTGAGAACGCCCGACAGCGCCGAGTAGGGCAGGTTGTTCGCGGCATAGACCAGCACCAGCAGGGTGTAGGTGCTGAGCGCGTAGATGACCTTGCCGGTCTCATCGAAATCGGGCGTGCTGAAGGCGAGCAGGGACAGCACGCCGAACGGCACTGCCGTCCACAGGATCCAGGGCCGGAACTTGCCCCAGCGCGAGCGCGTGCGATCGGCCAGCAGGCCTACCATCGGGGTGAACACGAACGCGCCCAGCAGACCGACGAAGAAGATGATGCTGGCCGCCGTCGAAGCGGGTATCCGGTAGACGTCGGTGTAGAAGAAGGCGAGGAAGGTCACCAGGGTCTGGAAGATCAGGTTGGCCGCCAGGTCGCCCAGGCTGTACCCCAGCTTCTCGCGGACGCTGAGCGGTTCGGTCGCCGGGTGGGTCTGCATGTGGATCCGTTCTCCCCTTGCGTGCGGCAGCTGTGGCGATGGGCCGGAGCGAGTCGGCGCTCTGCGTCAGGCCCAAGGCCCCCCGCAGCACGGCCCCCACCAACCTGCCCCACCGACACGCTGGCCGCAGGCTGCCCGGCGCGAGGCCAGACCGATCATCGCCGAGCCATCAAAAAAACCGCGAGTGAGGCCTGTACGAAAGCGCTGTGCAGGCCCACTCACGGACGGGGAGCGGAGGGGCGCTCACTAAAGTCACGGGCCAAAGGTAGCGCTACCATTCCCGCGGCGCACGCTGCGCAGCAACATGGAAAATGGCCGTTACTGTGCTAATGGTAGCGCTAGCATCGTGCGGACCTTCAGGCGGCCACGTGGGTCAGCGAGCGACTGCCTGCAGGTGTCCGTCCGAACCTGCAACCCGCAGACAGCAAGCGGCCACGGAGCGCTGGGGTCGGCTCGCCGTCGCGGGCCTAGACCGCGCGCTGGGTCCCGTTGACGCAGCGGGCCCGCCTTGGCACGGGAGCCACCGATGAGCCTGCCTTCAAGCCCTGACATCCGCCTGCTGGCCCGATTGTTCCTTGGCCTGTGGCTGCTGGCGCTGCCGCCGGGAATCGCCGATGCACAGCCTCTGGCCCAGGATCAGGCGAAGTTTCTGGGCGCCGCATTCAGCCCGCCCCAGCGCGAGGGCTTCGCGCAGTACTGGAACAAGCTCAGCCCCGAGAATGCCGGCAAATGGGGTGAAGTCGAGGCCGTGCGCGACGTCATGGACTGGACGGCGCTGGACGAGGCCTACCGGTATGCACGCCAGCACGGCATGCCCTTCCAGTTCCACGTGCTGGTCTGGGGCAACCAGCAGCCGGAGTGGATCCGTCATCTGCCGGGCGACGAACAGCGTGCCGAGATCGAGCAGTGGTTCGCTGCGGTCGCCGAGCGCTACCCCGACATCGAGATCGTCGAGGTGGTGAACGAACCCCTGCACGACCCGCCCTGCAGCGATGACGTCGACGGCGGCAACTACTGCGAAGCCCTCGGCGGCGCCGGCGAGACCGGCTGGGACTGGATCATCGAGAGCTTCCGGCTCGCACGCCAGCACTTCCCGCGTGCGCAGCTGCTGTTGAACGACTACAGCATCACCAACAGCCCCGACAACACCCGACGCTATCGGGAGATCGTCGATCTGCTGCAGGCGCGCGGGCTGATCGACGCGGTCGGCGTGCAGGGCCATGCCTTTTCGACCAGCTGCGAGACGCCGGTCGAGGTGCACCGCGCCGCGCTCGATCTGCTGGGCGCAAGCGGCCTGCCGCTGTACGTGACCGAGCTCGACATCGACGGCCACACCGATGCCGACCAGCTGGCGCACTACCAGCGGATCTTCCCGCTGTTCTGGGAACACCCCTCCGTGGCCGGCATCACCCTGTGGGGCTTCCGGCCCGGTCTGTGGCGACAGGAACAGCGGGCTTATCTGATCGATGAAGGCGGCCGTGAGCGCCCTGCCCTGCGCTGGCTGCGCGATTACGTGGCCGGCAGGGTGCAGGCCAAACCCGAGCCCTGCCCCGCGCCCGCCAGCGTGCTCGATCGCCCCATCACCGGCGCACTCGCTCTGATCGAGAACGGCCGCCCCTTGCCGCTGCTGATCGACGCCGAAGATGTTGAAGCCGTGCAGCGCGCGGGGGCGGCGGTGCGCAGGGATCTGCAGGCGCTGGCCGGCGCTGAACCGCTCGCCGACTCACCGCACGCGATCATCGCCGGCACCCTGGGGCAGAGCCCGCGCATCGATCGCATGGTGGCCGCCGGCAAGCTCGAAGTGGACGACCTGGCGGGACGCTGGGAAGCCTATTCGCTGCAGGTGGTCTACCAACCCGAGGACGGCATCGAGCGCGCCCTGGTCATCGTCGGTGCGGATCGGCGCGGCACCGTGTTCGGTCTGTACGAGCTGGTGCGCAGGCTGGGTGTATCGCCCTGGACGTTCTGGGCCGACGTGCCGGTTCCTCAGCGTGCACAGGCCTGGGTGAGCCCGGGCCGCCTGCTCGATGCACCGGCCGTGCGCTACCGCGGCATCTTCATCAATGACGAGGAGCCCGCGCTGGGCGAATGGACGCGCGCCACCTACGGCGGCAGCAACCATCGCTTCTACGAGCGCGTGTTCGAGCTGATCCTGCGGCTCAAGGGCAACTATCTGTGGCCGGCGATGTGGGGCCGCGCCTTTTACGATGACGACCCGCAGAACGCCGCGCTCGCCGAGGCGATGGGCGTGGTCATCGGCACCTCGCACCATGAGCCGATGATGCGCGCGCACGTCGAATGGGCCCGCTATGGCCAGGGCCCATGGGACTACACGCGCAATGACGAGCGCCTGCGCGGCTTCTGGCGCGAGGGTATCGAGCGCCTGCAGGGGCGGGAGGCGGTGGTCACGCTAGGCATGCGCGGCGATGGCGACGAAGCCATGAGCGATCACACCGCCACCGACCTGCTGGAACGCATCGTCGCCGACCAGCGCAAGATCATCGCCGAGGTCAGCGGCCGTGCGCCCGAGCACACGCCGCAGGTCTGGGCCCTCTACAAGGAAGTTCAGGACTATTACGACGCCGGCATGCGGGTGCCGGATGACGTCACCCTGCTGTTCGCCGACGACAACTGGGGCAACATCCGGCGCCTGCCGACACCGGGCTCGACCCGCGCCGGTGGTTACGGGGTCTACTACCACTTCGACTACGTCGGCGACCCGCGCAACTACAAGTGGCTCAACACCAATCAGATCGAGCGCAGCTGGGAGCAGATGCGCCTGGCCTGGAGCCATGGCGTGGACCGGCTGTGGATCGTCAACGTCGGCGACATCAAGCCGATGGAGCTGCCGATCAGCGTCTTCCTCGACCAGGCCTGGGCGCCGGAGCGCATGGATCTGCAGGCGCTGCGGAGCTATCCGGCGCGCTGGGCGGCTGAGCAGTTCGGGCCCGAGCATGCGGAGGAGATCGGCGAGATCCTGAGCCGCTACGGACAGTACAGCGCGCGCCGCAAACCCGAGCTGCTGGATGCCGACACCTACAGCCTCCTGCACTTCAACGAGTCCGAGCGGGTGCTTGGCGAATGGGCCGATCTGGTCGCTCAGACGCAGCGCATCGCTTCCAAGTTGGCGCCCTCGCAGCGCGCCGCCTGGTATCAGCTCGTCGAGTACCCGGTGCTGGCCCTCGACAACCTGCATCGGCTGTATGCGGCGGTGGCGCGCAACCGGCTGTATGCCGCCCAGGGTCGCGCCTCGGCCAATGCCTGGGCGGAAGAAGCACGACGTCTGTTCGCCCGCGATGCCGAACTCGCGCGCGTGTACGAGCAGGACATCGCCGAGGGCAAATGGACCGGCATGATGTCGCAGGCGCGCATCGGCTACACCCACTGGCAGCAGCCCGAACGCAACGTGCTGCCGGCGCTGGCGACGGTCGATGTGCGCGCGTCGGGCACCCTGGGCGTGCAGGTCGAGGGCGATCCGCGTGGCTGGCCGCAGCCGGCGCGCCGCGCCGTGCTGCCGGCGCTCGATCCGTTCACGGCGCGCACGCGCCGCGTCGAGGCCTTCAACCGCGGCGCGCAGGCGCTGCGCTATACCACGTCGAGTTCGCAGCCCTGGCTGCGCATCCATCCCGAAGCGGGGGCGATCGAGGATGTGGTGGCCCTGAGCGTCGAGGTCGACTTCGCCCAGCTGCCGCCCGGCGAGCACCGTGGCCAGATGGTCGTGCGCGGCGACGAGCTGACCGCGGTCACGATCGAGGTTCCGGTGCAGGTGCCGAGCGGAATCGATGAAGCGCGCGGATTCATCGAAGGCGATGGCCATGTCGTCATCGAAGCCGCCCACTTCGACCGCGCGACAGCCCCTGCGGGGATGGCCTGGGAGGTGATCCCGAACCTCGGCCGCACCCACGCCGGCGTCACGACCGTGCCGCCGAACGCCGCCGCCGTACAGCCCGGCGGCGACAGCGCGCGACTGGAGTACGCAGTGCATCTGCATGCCGAGGGCGAGGTCGACGTTCGAGTGCATCTGTCGCCCACGCTCGACCTGCAGGGCAGCGGCGGCCTGCGCTATGCGGTGTCGATCGGCGACGAGCCGCCGCAGATCGTACGCCTGCAGCTCGAACCCAGCCCCGGCCATCCGCACTACCTGGCCTGGGAGCAGGCCGTCGCCGACAACGTCTACGTCGGCCGGAGCCGGCACCGGGTCAAGGCGGGGCCGCAGATGCTGAAGCTGTGGCGGGTCGATGCCGGCCTGGTGTTCCAGCGCATCGAGCTGTGGCGCGGCGCGCCGCCTGCGAGCTGCCTCGGCCCGGTCGAGAGCCCGCGTCTATGAGCAGGCCAGCAGCGTGGGAAGTGCTGGAGCGTCTTGATGCGCGTGGAGTGCAGCCATGAATCCAAGGGTTTGGATTGCAGTGCGCGCGGCGCTGCTTGCAGCCTGCCTGTGCGTGCCGCTGCTCACGCATGCCGAGGCTCGGGCGACCTCGGAGTCGATCTCCGCGCCGACGCTGCGAGAGGCCTATGCCGGAGCCTTCAAGCTCGGCGTTGCGGTCAATCACGCGATCGTCGCCGGCGAGGATCCGCATTCGCGTGCCCTCATGCTTGAGCACTTCAACGCGCTGACCGCCGAGAACGTGATGAAGGCCGAAGTGCTGCAGCCGCGGCCCGGCGAATTCGACTTCGCCGCGGCCGACGCCTTCGTCGAGTTCGGCGATGCGCACGGAATGTTCCTGGTCGGCCACACCCTGGTCTGGCACAACCAGACGCCAGCCTGGTTCTTCGAGAGTTCGGAGGGTCTGCCTTTGCCGCGGGCGCAGGTGATCGGCCAGCTGCAGGACTACATCGCCACCGTCGCCGGCCGCTACGCCGGGCGCGTGCAGGCCTGGGATGTGGTGAACGAAGTCATCGCCGAGGATGGCAGCTATCGCCGGACCCGCTGGGTCGAGGCGATCGGTGATGGCGACACCCTGGTGCGGCTGGCCTTTGCCGCCGCCGCCGAGGCTGCGCCCGAGGCCGAGCTCTACTACAACGACTTCAACACCTGGCGACCCGAGAAGCGCGCCGGCATCGTGCGCATGGCGAAGATGCTGCAGGACGCCGGTCTGCGTATCGACGGCATCGGCATGCAGGGCCACTGGGGCCTCAACTACCCGCCGCTCGAAGAGATCGAAGCCTCGATCGAAGCCTTTGACGCGCTCGGCCTCAAGGTGATGATCACCGAACTCGATATCGACGTGCTGCCGCTGACCCGCGAAGGCCAGGTCATCGGCACTGTCCTGCAGCACCCGCAGTTCCAGCTGCCCGAGTTCAAGCGCTATCTCGACCCTTGGCCGCAGGGGCTGCCACCCGAGGTCGAACAACAGCTCGCGGATCGCTATGCCGAGCTGTTCGCGCTGTTCCTGCGGCACGTCGACGCGATCGATCGGGTCACCCTGTGGGGCGTGCACGATGGCATGTCCTGGAAGAACGACTACCCGATCCCGAATCGCCGCAACTACCCGCTGCTATTCGATCGGAAGCGGCAGCCGAAGCCCGCGCTGTCGGCCGTGCTGCAGGCCGCAGGCGCGCGGCTGCCGCCTTGAGCCCGCTCACCCCGTCGGATCCGAAGCCGACTGCTGCAGCCAGGTCCGCGGCGACATGCCCATGATCTGCCGGAACACCCGCGACAGCGAGCTGTGGCTGGCATAGCCCAGTTCGTCGGCAAGCAGGCCCAGCGGCCGCCCCTCACGCAGTCCTCGGCAGGCCAGCGCGATGCGCCAGCGCGCGAGGTAGTCGGCCGGGGTCTGCCCGGTCACGCGGTGGAAGCGCTCGGCGAATGCGCTGCGCGACAGCTCGGCGGCGGCGGCCAGACGCTCCAGATTCCAGGCCGCGCCCGGCTGCTCGTGGATTGCGGTCAGCGCGCGCGCCAGCCGTGGATCGGCGAGACCCGCGAGCAGGCCCACCTGGATTCCGCCGTGATCGATCAGCCAGCGCAGCAGCTGCAGCAGCACGACCTCGAACAGGCGATCCGCCAGCAGGCGGTGTCCGCAGCGGACCTGCTCGGTTTCCCTGAACAGCAGGGCCAGGCTGTCCTGCAGGCCATCGACGCGCTGCAGCGGCAAGCACAGGAAGGGCGGCAGCGCCCGCACCAGCGGATGCGCCTCGCCGCCCTCGAACGCCAGCTCGGCGCAGACGAAGTCGCTGCCTTCTGCGGGTGTGGCGAAGCGATGCGCGAGCGGCCGCGGGTAGAACAGCAGGCTGGGCTGCTCGACCCGCAGTCGCGCCGGCGCACCGCTGCCGCGCGCATGCAGCACCTCCAGCGCACCGGCCCGCAGTACGTGCAGGAAGCCGCGCCCGGGTTCGGGCTCAAAGCTGGACAGCCCGCACAGCGCACCTTCATGGAACAGGCGGGCGCGCACGCGGAAGCGCTCCAGCAGGGCGGACAGACGGTCGACGGGCGGCAAGGCGCGAGCGGAGGACATGGAGCGAGGCTATCCAGACTGATTGCAACAAAGTGTGGATGATCTGCCCCCTCTTGCCGCCAGCCCGGCCCCACTCTTTCGCTGGCGCACCGGGTCCGCAGTCCACGGCATCTGCCCGGTGGCTTTCGTTCTGACCAGGGAGACGCACCCATGCGACGGAGCACCCGCGCCGGACATCGGCTGGCCGGCCTGTGGCTCGGCCTCGCCAGCAGCGCCACGGCGGGCGCACAGCAGCTCTTCGATGACGGCTTCGAACCCGGCCCCGTGCGTGTGGTACCGGCCACAGCAGTCGCGCCCTGGCCCGTCCTGCATGTGGTGGACGCCCTCCACTTCAGCCAGCGCAGCGGGCTGTCGACCGTCTGGGGCAGCTACTGGGAAACCAGCGAATCGATCTTTGGCGTCGACCATGTCGAGCAGAGCCAGGAGCTCGGCAGTCCGCTGGCGGCCAACGAAGTGCGCTACGCCGACCTTGACCTCGGCGACGGCGTGGATTCGCTGATGCTGCGCATCTCGCTGCCGCAGGGAAGTACTTCCGGTGCGCGCGTGGAGGTCCGCGCGGGCAGCGCCGAAGGTAGCCTGCTGGGCCGCTGCGCGCTGGCGCCGACGGGTGGCGCCGAAAGCTATCGAACGGTTGGCTGCGCGCTCGATCCGACGCTGGCCCGCGGCCGCCAGCCTCTGGCATTCCGCTTCCTGCAGGCGCCAGCCAGCCTGCGCTTCAACTGGTTCGGCTACTACGCCAGCGGCACGCTGCAGGCGATCGACACCCTGCAGAAGCGCCAATCGCAGGCCATGCAGAACGCCCCGGCACCGGTGCTGCCACAGGCCGGACAGCCGGTGCGCAGCCGCGACCAGCTGCCGCCGGCAGCGCAGCCGCGCGCACACAGTTTTGGCGCGTGGTCACCGGGCCGGAGCTGGGAGTGCCCGCAGTGGATGCACGACAGCTATTGGGTGGCCGGCGCCGACGGCAAGGTCTACCCGACCTGGCACCCGCCGGTCGACTTCGATCCCGACAGCGGCCGCTACTGCAGCTACGGCCACGAGCACGGCGACGACCCGCGCGGGTCCGAAGCCTTCGCGATCGGCGGGCTGCCGCCGTTCGGCTATGTCGCCGAGCAGCATGCGCCGGGCAACCCGGCGCAGCAGCGGCGCGAGGACCACGTCGGCCACAAGGTGCTGGTGGCGAACAACTGGCAGATGTACCGCGCCAGCGATGGACGCGGCGAGCGCTGCGACGTGGTGGTCAAACTGCACATGGGCACGCATTCGCCCGATGCGCTGGTCAACACCGCCCACGAAGTGTTCGTGTCCGGACAGTGCGAAGGCCAGCAGCCCTTCGATGTCCGCCACTTCGCGCTGTTCGGCGCCGCCGGCAGCTTCAAGGAGGCCGAGGCCCCGGGCTGTGGCCAGCAGATCGTGCCGGCGCTGGCGCCGCAGCCGGGCAATCAGCCGATGGGCGGCATCCATCGCGCCATTCCCACGCGCGACTGTTTCCTGCGGGGCGCAGCCGGCGATCAGGCCCAGCATGTGGGTGCGCGCACCGTCGAGTTCTGGCTGAGCAGCCTGCTCGGTGGCGACCTGTACGCGGCCGTGCACAACCCGGCGCGGCTGTATGACCCCGGCACGCCGGCACGGATCAGCCGCACGGTCGAGCTCTGCTACCTGGCGAACCACCCGCTGGCAGCGACGCTCGCTTGCCAGGCTACGGTGGCTGCGAGCCCGTCGCCCGTGGCCTGGGACGATCCGCGCTCGTTCTTTCGCGGCAGCCGCCACTTCGGCCACCATTTCTCGGCCCTGCGCTTCGCCGATTCGGCCAACGGCGTGCTGTACACCAACGTCTACGGCCAGAACGCACGCGCCGCACCCGACCCTGCACAGGGCATCACCGTGCGCCAACGCGTTCCCACCAGCGGCTTCTACTTCCGCGTCGACGGGCAGCTGAGCCTGTTCCCCGATGTCGACTACGGCGCCGGCGGCCGCAACGGCGTGCGCGCGCCGAACTGAGCCCGATGCCGGCAGCCTCACGCTCCATTGGCGCAGCCAGCGTCGGCCCGCAAGCCGTGCGGCGACGCCTGCTGATCGCCCTGGGTCTCTGGCCGTGCTTCGCGGGCTGCGCCCGGCAGGCAGCGACACTGCGCGCGCGCTTCGCAGTTCCGGGCTGGGGCGAGGTCACGCTCGATGCGCGCCGCGGCGGCGACTTCCGTCTGCACGCCGCCCTGGGCGGAGTCGAGACCTGGGTACTGGGCGACGCGATCCATCTGCTGAGCGCACCCTCGCTGGCATTTGCCGGCGAAGCCAGGATCTACCGCGTCGGCCGGCTGCGCGTGCCAGCGCCGGCAGCCGACGCACTGCCGCCGCTGCTGCCTCGTGCAGTGCAGGCGATCGACCGCGCGCTGCCCGCAGTGACGGCGGACATCGAGTGGCCCGACGGGCGGGGACGCGTTGATCGCTTCCAGCTCGGCCATGCGCCCGGGCTGGCGCGTGCGCAATACGTCGCCAGCGCTGGCCTTGCCGCCTCCATGGACATGGATCTCTGCGGCGGCGCGGTGCAGCGCCTGCTCGCCCTGTGGCCAGCGCAGCTGATCGCAGGCGATCTGGCCGTGCTCGGCAGCGACTCGGGATTGCGACTGCTGGAGCTCGCGGACGGCGATGCGGCGCCGCTGCGTCTACCGTTGGACTCGACGGTCGAGGACTATCGACCCTTCGGCAGCTGAGGGCGATTCCGGACGCACGGTAACATTACGGAGATCTTTCGTATCTATAGGTTTTCATCGGCGCAGCAGACTGCGTGGACCGCGGCGACATCCCGTCGCCGTTTTCCACGCATGAGGTGTCCGATGCTTCGCTCCCTTCTCCCTGCCGCAGCCTGCCTGCTGGGCCTGGTCCTGCAGCCCTCCTTCCTGCACGCCCACGAAGGCAGGCACCACGGTGGCCTCGCCACCGAACCGGCCGAGGCCGTGCGTCCGGCCTTCGACATCGTCCACACCCGTATCCATGTCGAGGACCGGGTCGCGGTCTTCCACATGGCGGTGTCCGGGCGCGCCGGCGAGAGCCGCCCCAGCGCCAGCGGTCAGCTGGCCGGCAGCACGGTGTTCTCCTACGTCTGGCCGACCACGCTGGATCCGTCCACGGTGGGCTTCGAGCGCGGTGCCGGCCTGCTGGCCTTCGCGGTCACCGCGCATCCGGACTTCGACGACACCCCGCTGTTCGACGAGAACGGCGACGGCGATCGCGGCAACGACGGCGATCTCTGGCACTCGCACTGGGTGGTGTTGAGCCCCGACGAGGCCTGCGGGCCCGGCGCGCTGAAGGTGGTCGACATTCCCGAGGGCGCCAAGCCGCGTCTGCCGCGCACCTGGCCGGGCCTGCCCATCCTGATCGACAGCCCCGGCTACAGCCCGGTCTTCACCGGCGACAGCCTGGAGGTGCGGGTGCCGTTCGACGACCTCGGCGCGCTGGAGGGCCTGCGCTTCGACGGCGTCACCGCCGCGCTGCGGGTCAATGCCAGCGTGCACGCGCCGCTGCTGTGCGTGGTCGACGTGTTCAAGACCGGCTCGGGCGATCTGTCGCTGCCGGCGGCGATCGAGCGTTGAGGAGACGCTCATGCACACCCGCCTCGCGAATCCCCTTGGCCTGATCCCCGCCACCATCGCCACGCCCGCGCCGCCGCTGCAGGTGGCGCAATGGTTCCATGCCGACACCGACCTGGCGCTGGATGCGCTGCGCGGCCGCGTGGTCGCCCTGCACGCCTTCCAGATGCTCTGCCCCGGCTGCGTCGGCCATGCGCTGCCGCAGGCGCAGACCCTGCAGCGCCTGTTCGCCGGATCGGATCTGGTCACCCTCGGCCTGCACAGTGTGTTCGAGCACCACGCGGCGATGCGCCCGGAGGCGCTGGCCGCCTTCCTGCACGAGTACCGCATCGACTTCCCGGTGGCGGTGGATGCGCCGGTGGCCGGCAGCCCGCTGCCCGCCACCCTGCAGCGCTACGGCCTGCGCGGCACGCCCTCGCTGGTGCTGATCGACCGCGCGGGCCGCCGACGGCTGCAGCACTTCGGGCGCATGGAAGATATCGCGCTCGGTGCCGCTGTCGGCGCCCTGCTGGCGGAAGACGGCGGCAGCGCGGTCGCGGCCCAGGACCAGGCTGCAGCGGCGGATGCGGCCGGCTGCAGCGCGGAAGCCTGCGCGATCTGAGCGCGTGGAGGCCGCGGGGGCGCGCATGCGAACATGCCGCCCCCGTGCAGCCGATGTCCGCCCATGTCGCCCTGGCCGATCCTGTTCATCAACCTCGACCGCGACGCCGAGCGCTGCGCACGCATGCAGGCCGAGTTCGCGCGGCACGGGCTGCAGGGCGAACGCCTGCCCGGCGTGCTCTGGACGGCGCTGCCGCAGACCGAGCAAGACGCGCTGTACAGCCCGGCGTTGAACGCGCGTGGATTCCACAAGCCGCTGGTGAACGGCGAGAAGGGCTGCTACGCGAGTCATCTGAAGGCCTGGCGCTGGCTGCTGGATTCGCCGCATGAAGCCGTCGTGGTGCTGGAGGACGACGTGCGCCTGCGGCCGGACTTCAAGGCCGTGCTGGCGGCGCTGGCAGCCAGTGACGCGCGCTGGGACATGGTCAAGCTGATCGGCCGCGCCGAGATCGGCAAACGCGAGAAGGCGGCAACAGATACGCCTTTGTGCGAGGGGCATACGCTGCTGCGCTACCGGCGCGTACCCAGCCTGACGGCTGGCTATGTCATCCGCCGCCGCGGCGCGGAGAAGCTGCTGGCCACGCGCCTGCCCTTCGGCCGACCGGTGGACGTCGACCTGCGCTACTGGTGGGAATCGCAGGGCCTGGCGATGCGCGGCGTGTCGCCTGCCGTGATCGAGCTGGACGAGACCAGCCAGGACAGCAGCATCGGCGCCAAGGTCGACGAGCGCCGCCTCGGCACCAAGCTGCGCAAGGCCTGGCTGCGCACGCGCTACACGCTGGCGAACGCGCTCGCGCGGGAACAGGCCTAGTCGCCGCCGCGATGCGCGAGATCCTTGCCTACCGCGTCGAGCACGAGCCGGAGCTGCTCGCCCTGCTCGCGCGCGAGCCCGACTGGCGGGAGTTCATGAGCGCCGAGGGCCTGCCGCGCTTCCGCACGGCCCTGCGCGACACCCTCACCCTGGTCTGTTTCAACGACGGCCGCGTCTGCGGCTACCTTCGCGCCCTGGTCGATGGCTTCGGCGTCTACGTCAGCGAGCTCTACGTCGCCCCGGCGGCGCGTCGACGGGGCCATGGCCGCGCCCTGCTGCAGCACCTGCGTGATGCGCATGCCGGCCAGGACGTGTTCGTGCTTTCGGATGAGGACGCGTACTACGAAAAGCTGGGCTGCGCGCGGGTGGGCTCGGTGTTCAGGCTGTAGCACGCATGCGCTGCCGCACAGCCTGTCCTGCATCAGCACTTTTCGCGCCTTCGACACTTGAGCGGGCGCGGCGCCTGACGCATCCTGCCGCCTCCATCCATTTTTGATTGGGCCACCGCATGAACGAGTCGCGCGACTACCTTGAACTGACGTTTCGCTCCGTGTCCTGCTTCGGCAACGATGGGCGGCTGGATGCCGCCGAGCTGGACGAGCTGATCGGCATCGCCGAGCGCGATGGCCGCATCGATGCCAACGAGATGCGCGTGCTGAAGAACATCATCGACCGCATCCGTCCGGACGAAATTGACGCCGCGATGAAGTCGCGCCTCGACGCGCTGTCCGCCAAGCTGCGCGAAGCGAAGGGCTGATCGCGGCAGCGGCAGGCACCGGCGCGGCCCGGCCGACGCATGCCGCACTCGAGATTCGGGATTCGGGAGCGAGGAGGCGCGCTTGCGGACCACGGGTCCGCGCGCCGAGGAGCGCCCGAGCACTGCGCGCGAGGGCCGGGATTCGTTGGAGCAGGGCGCGGCGAAGGTTCTATCCACGCCCCGACATAGGGTGGGCCCTGGCCCACCGTGAGCTCCACACCCGCTTCGGTACAAGGTCGCTCGCGGATCACCGCACCCGATGCGTGGCCCGAAAACCGCGGCGTGCGAGGCGAATGCACCCGCGGCAACCCGGGATCAACAATCGAAAGACAACTGGTCCAGCGAGCGCGGAGGCCATGGTGGGCCAGGGCCCACCCTATGGGCCTTGCGAGAGGCTCAAGGCCCCGCAAGGCTTCCGCGAATCCAGGCCCTCGCGCACAGCGCTCGGGCGCTCCTCGGCGCGCGGACCGTGGTCCGCAGGCGCGCCTACTCGCTCCCGCTTCCCGGCCTCAGCGCACCAGATGCCACTGGGTCTGCCGACCGGCGAGATAGGTCACCCGCTCGCCGTCGAACAGCGCGCCCTGCTCCAGCTTGATCTGCACCCACTGGCCATCCCACTCGGGCACAGGCGCCTTGATGTTGCCTTCGATGGCGTACACCGTTGACGGATACAGCGGCCAGTCGCCCTGCACCGGCGTCGGCCCCTGGTTATCCCACATGCCGATGGTCGGGCCCGGCGCGTGGCCGAACATGCCCAGTGCGTGCGTATAGGTGCTGCTGACGATGCCCGCTTTCTCGGCCGCTGCGCGCGTGCGCGCCAGCACTTCGTTGCCCGGGCGACCGGTACGGTATTCGGCGGTCAACAGATCCTGCCAGCGGTTGCCGACACGCAGGGCCTGCTGCAATCCGGCGGGCACTTCGATTTCGCCCGCGCGCAGCACGTAAGCCATTTCCTGGGTGTCGGTGCAGAGCTTCAGGTAGCAGATGCCCACATCGGTGTGCAGCACATCGCCGGGCTGGATCACCCCGCTGATGCCGCAGAAGGGGTTGTCCTGCTCGCAGGCCACGCCCGGGCGCTGCAGGTTGACGTAGGGCATGAACCAGATCGGCAGCCCCAGCGCCTCGAAGCGCTCGCGGATGTACCAGGCGACGTCGTCGGTCGTGGTCACGCCCGGCGTGATCACCCGGCTGCTGAAGGCCTCGCTGATCACGCCGCGGGCGATGCCCATGATGTGCGGATACACCGCGAGCTCGGACGCGCTGCGCGTCTCCAACCAGCGGATCACCAGGGGCTCGGCCGGCACCAGGCGCTGCTGCAGCTCCGGCGGCAGCACGTCCAGCAGCTGTGCGTGGAGGCCCTGCGTCAGCCCGTCCGCCACCGGCCACTCGCGCGAGACGTTGATGCCGATGCGCTCAGGCTCGCGCTCGGCGATCAGCGCGCCCAGCGCCTTCCACTGTTCGGCGAGATCACCACCGGCCCAGGCCGACTCGTAGGGCGCGCCCAGCGGATAGCGGTTGACGCTGAGCTTGTCGACGCTGCCGTCGGCCTTGCGGTGGAACACCAGCATGGTGGTGCGGCGCGCCGCGAAGCTCGGCTGCGGCACCAGCGAAAAGTACACCGGATCTTCGGCGTACTCGCGGTTGATGACCAGCCACATGTCCAGATCGGCCTCGGCCATCAGTCGCGGCAGCAGCTGCTCCAGGCGCTCGGTCAGCATGCGGTTTTCGGGCTCGATGCGCGCCCGCGGCGGCAGCACGCCGTAGTCAGCCGCACCGGCGATGACGCGGCCCTGGGCAGGCTCGGCATCGCGCGCGCTGGCGCTGCCGACCACAGCCAGGGCGGCCGAGAGCGCAGCGGTCAGCAGCAGGCGGGAAGTCACAGGGGCGCGGACGGTGGTCATGCAGGAACCTCGGCAGACGATGAAGGCCACCAGCCTGCCACAGGCCGCTCGCTGCCCGACCTGCCAAAGCGCACGGTCGATCGCCAGGCCCGCGGGCCTTCAAGTGCAGCCCTGGGTGACGGCGGGTGCAGCAGGCCGCCGCGAACTCCCGCCCGGCTGCGCCGAACGCGCTGCGCAGCCGGTCGGTGACTGGCTCAGCTCATGCCCAGCTCGCGCACCTCGACTCCGCCCCCCTGCATGCAGGGCATCTTCGCCGCCCAGGCCAGGGCTTCATCGAGACTTCCGACCTCGATCAGGTAGTAGCCGCCCAGGGTTTCGCGGGCCTCGGCGAAAGGCCCGTCGATGGGTTCACCGGCCTTGCCCCCGGCGAAGCGCACGGTGCGCGCGGTGGCGACCGGCTTGAGCTCAGCGCCGCCGCGGATCACGCCGGCGGCCTCCATGTCCTTGCCATAGGCCTCGTGGGCGGCATAGCAGGCCTGCCAGTCGGCCTCGGTCCAGCTCGCGCAGTCGGCTTCGTCGCCATAGATCAGCAGGATGTAGTTCATCTCGGCATTCCTTTTGAGGACCTGCGGGCTGCAGGCCGGGATGGTCGCAGCAGCGCGGCGGGTTTCGACATTTTGCGTCTCGGCCCCTGCCGTCACCTCGCAGGAGCCGCGCTGGTCCACCCGGAAGACAGAACTCCGCGCCACGGGCGCGGGGTTCGTACGAGATCGGATCAACGCGCCGGAGAAATGCAGACCTCGGTCGCTGGCCTGCCGGCTTCGCGAATCCCGAATCCCGAATCCCCAATTCCCGCTCTCGACCTCAACTGCGCCGCCGCGGCCGATAGTCCGACAGCGCATCGACCACGCTGTCCAGGCGCGGCTCGACCGACTCCAGCGCCTTGATCTCGGCGTTCAAGGTGGTGAAGTCGACGCGCTCGCGCCAGCCCGCGCCCAGCGGGCGCTGGTCACCCACCGCATAGGCGCGCACGCCGAGCTGCACCGAATAGAGCGTCGAGCTCTGACCGTAGTACTGCAGCTCCTGCGAGCCGATCGGCTCGGCGCGCACCACCACCACCGCCGCGGCCTGGCGGCGGATCTGGCGGAACAGCTGCGGCAGCGGCGCGCCGCCATCGACATCCAGCAGCTCGCTGTCGACCACGTCGAAGCCCAGCCGGATCAGCTGCTCCTCGATGCGCTGGCGGGCCGGGCCGGTGATCGCCGAGTCGCCCAGCGCGACCACGGCGATGCGCGGCGGTGGCGGCGGCACCTGGCTGCGCGGCGGCTCGGCGCTGGCGACCTGCGCGGCCTTCGGCGCGGCCGGCACGGCGACGCTGTTCGGCGCACCGGCTGAGGGCGTTGCCTGCGCGGTGGTGGCGCTTGCCGTGGGTGCAGCCGCCGCCGTCGTCGGCGCGACGGGCGCCGCCGGACTGCCGCCGGCTTCGACCGCGAGCGTGGTCGGCGCCGATGCGGCGGTGCTGGCGGCGGCCAGCTGCGCGCCGTCCGGGCTCGCAGGCACCGCAATCGCGGTGCTGGCGCTGGCCGTTGCGGCGGTGTCGGCGGCGATCAGCTCGGCCGTGCCCGTCGCGGTGTCATTGCTGACCACCGGCGACAGCGCCGGCACCGCCGCGCTGTCAGGCGCCATCGCGCTGCTCGCGGTGGCCGCATTGCTGCTGCCGATCGGATTGCTGGCGCGGCCGGCGGCCACGCCGTCGGAGTAGCTGCTGCCGACGAAGCCGTCGTAGAAGCCGCTCACCAGGTTCATCAGCGGCGCGCGGAAGGCGAACACGCTGCCGGCGACGAGCAGGGCGAGGCCGGCAGCAATGCCGAGCGCCAGCTTGCCGCCACCGCCGCGCTTCTGTGCTTCCAGCACCGAGGGTCGCGCCGGGGCGCGGGCGCGGGTCGCGCCATCCGTGGCGGGCGCAGGCGCGGACAGCGGCACCGGCGGCGGCGCCGAAGCCGGCGCGGGCGTCGCGACACCGACACCGGCGGCGCTCACCACCGGCGGCGGCGTAGGCGCGCGCTTGGGCTGCGAGATCGGCGTCGGCGCGCCGATCACGGTCGCATCGGAGATCGCCGGCCGCGCGGCCGGCAGCCGGAGCGCGCCGGTCTGCGCCACCAGCGGATGCGCCTGCAGGGCGGCGGCAAGGTCGTGGCAGTTCTGGAAGCGGTCGGCCGGGTCCTTGGCCAGCATCTTGGCCAGGATCGCCGCCGCCTGCGGATCGACCGCCTCGTTCAGCTGGCGAACGTCCGGAATCTCGGCCTTGACCACCTCCAGCATCAGGCCCAGCGGGCTCTCGTCGGAGAACGGCGTCTTCCCGCTCAGCATCTCGAACAGCACGATGCCCAGCGAGAACACATCGGAGCGCTGGTCCACCGGCTTGCCGAGACACACCTCGGGCGAGAGATAGCCGGGGGTGCCGACGAACTCGCCGGTGCTGGTGAGCTTCTTCGACAGATCCTGGGTGGCGAGCGCGATGCCGAAGTCGGCGATCTTGACCTGCCCGCGGGTGGACAGCATCAGGTTGCCGGGCTTGATGTCGCGGTGGATCACTCCGGCATCGTGCGCGGTGGCCAGGCCCTGCGCGGTCTGGTGCAGGATCTTCAGCGCCACTTCCGGCTGCAGGCGACCCTCGCGCTTCAGCAGGCCCGACAGCGAATCGCCCTCGACGAACTCCATCACGAAGAAGGGCTGGCCGTTCTCCTGGCCGATGAAGTAGATCTGGATGATGTGTGGGTCGTTCAGCGCCGCCATCGAGCGCGCCTCGCGCAGGAAGCGCTCGACCAGCTGCGGGTCGTGCGCCAGCGAGGGCGAGAGCTCCTTGATCGCGACGAAACGGTTCAGCGCCGGCTCGAAGCCCTTGTAGACGACGCCCATGCCGCCGCGGCCCAGCTCCGCGACGATCTCGTAGTGGCCGAGGTGGGTCTTCATGGTCGCCTCCTGGGGCGACGGGATGGTAGCGGTCATCGTAGCACCGGCCTTTGGCGCGGACTCCGCGGGATGCGGGCCTTGTGCCGGGTAGTACGAAGTCCGGCGATGCAACACGACATCGCGGGCAGCGGCGTTGGCGGGCGTTCATTCGCGCGGGTTCGGCACGCGCCGCGCGCCCGTCCCACCGCGGCCAGCGCCTACAATGCCGGGCCAGTCCACGCACCGGAGCCCCCCATGGAAGCCAAGACCACCGACCTCTGTGACACCTACGGCGACGCCCTGCGGGTGGTCGAGGAGCCGCTCTCCGACTTCGGCGGGATCATCGCCTTCGGCGGCCCGGTGCATACGATCCGCGCCTACGAGGACAACAGCCTGGTGCGCGCGGCGCTGTCAGAGCCCGGCCAGGGCCGGGTGCTGGTGGTCGACGGCGGCGGCTCGCTGAAGCGCGCGATGCTCGGCGACGAGCTGGCCGCGCTTGCGGTCAAGAACGATTGGGAAGGCATCGTGCTGTTCGGCTGCGTGCGCGACTCCGCCGCGCTGGCCGAGCTGGAGATCGGCATCAAGGCGCTGGGCACCTGCCCGCGCAAGACCGACAAGAGCGGCCAGGGCCTGCGCGATGTGCCGGTCCGCATCGGCGGCGTCGACATCCGCCCCGGCGACTACTTGTATGCCGACGAGGACGGCATCGTGGTTTCGGCCAAGCGGCTGCAGGAAGCCGGCTGAGTCGGCCCGGCACGGCACGGCCGTCGCCTCTGTCAGCGCTGGACGGAACCCGCGATAGACTCGGCGCTCCGGGCCGCAGCGTCGGGGGCGCAGCACCGTGTCGGAGCCACTACCAACGGACCCGCCTGCATGCGGGCGCGAGGCCGAGCCGGCGGATGTGCTGTTTGCCGCGGTGTACGAGCGTCTCAAGGCCATGGCCGGCAGGCGCCTGGCCGGCGATGCCCCCGCCACGCTGCAGACCACTGCGCTCGTCCATGAGCTTTACCTGCGCATGCAGGCTGTGGGCGAGCTGCAGTTCGCCCATCGCGCGCAGTTCTTCGCCTATGCCGCGCGCGCCCTGCGCCACCTGCTGAGCGACCGCGCGCGCGACCGCCTGCGCCTGAAGGCCGGGCACGGCTGGGTCGCTGTCACCCTCGAAGCCGATGATCTGCCGCTCGCGCTGGTCAGCGCCGAGGAAACCCTGGCGCTCGATGCCGCGCTGCGTGCCCTGGCAGAGGTCGACGCGCGCGCGGCGCAGGTGGTCGAGCTGCGCTACTTCGCCGGCCTGTCGCTGGAAGCCGTAGCCGAGACCCTGGGCGTGGCCCGGCGCACGATCGACCGCGACTGGCGCTTCGCACGCGCCTTCCTGCATGCGCGTCTCGACTGACATGCGCGACGGCCCGCACCCACCGGCAGGCTCACGCGCGCTGCCGCGGCGAACTGCCGCCCCCGCCGCCGCCAAGACCAAGGAAGCAGGTCATGCACGGGCTTGAGCGGACCGGGCTGCCGCCGGACCCGCAGCGACTGCGCGCGCTGTTCGATGCGGCGCTGGAGCTGCCGGAGAGCGCGCGCGATGAATGGCTCGAAGCCACGGTGGCGGATGCCACCGAGCGCGCCGCGCTGCGGCGCCTGCTGGCGGCCGATGCAGGCCGTGGCCCGCTGGACCTGCCCGCCGAGCAGCGCGCCGAACAGATCGGCGAGGCCAGCGAGCGCTGTCTCGATGCCTACGTCGGCCAATCGATCGGGCCCTACCGGCTGATGCATCTGCTCGGCCAGGGCGGGATGGCGGCGGTGTTCCTGGCCGAGCGCGCGGAAGCCGGCTTCCGGCAGCAGGTCGCGATCAAGCTGCTGCGTCGTGGACTGTTCTCGGAGCTCGAACATCGCATGTTCCGCCGCGAGCGGCAGGCGCTGGCCGCGCTATCGCATCCGAACATCGCCCATCTGCTCGATGGCGGCGTGACCGCGGCCGGCGTGCCCTTCCTGGTGCTGGAATACGTCGACGGCGTCGCCATCACCGAGCACGCCGCACGTACGCGGCTGGATCTCAGCGCACGGCTGCAGCTGTTCTGCGTGGTCTGCCGGGCGGTGCAGGCGGCACACCGGCAGCTGATCGTCCATCGCGACATCAAGCCCTCCAACATCCTCGTCACCGCCGAAGGCGAGGTGAAGCTGCTGGACTTCGGCATCGCCAAACTGCTTGACGAGGGCGAAGAGCTTGCGACCGGCACCGGGCTGGCGCCGCTGACGCCCGGCTACGCCGCGCCCGAGCAGCATGCGGGTGGAACGATATCGACCGCGACCGATGTGTTCGCGCTCGGCGTGCTGCTGCATGAGCTGCTGCTGGGCCAGCGCCCCGATACCCGCGAGCGCAGCCGGCGCGCCTCCGCCGACGCCCATCGCGCGACGCGCGCGGCGCCGCTGTCACCGACGGCCCTGCGGGTGGCGCTGCGCGGCGACCTCGACAACATCCTGCAGATGGCGATGGACCCGGACCCCGCTCGTCGCTACGCCTCGGCCGGAGAGCTGGCCGACGACATCGAGCGACACCTGCAGGCGCGGCCGGTCCGCGCGCACCCACCGGCCCGCAGCTACCGCCTGCGCAAGTTCCTGCGCCGCCATCGCACCGGCGTCGTGCTGTCGCTGCTGCTGCTGTGCGCGAGCTTGGCCGCCATCAGCACGGTGCTGTGGCAGGCCGAACTGGCGCGCCAGGAAAGCGCCCGCGCCAAAGCGGTCAGCCAGTTCATGCTGAATCTGTTCCAGGGCGCGCGCGCCAGCCTGCCGCGTGAGGACCGCCTGAGCCCCGAGCAGCTGGTCGCCGAAACCCGGCGGCAGCTTGCCGCCAGCAGCGAGCTGGATGCGCCCACCCAACTCGCGCTGTATCGCGCGGTGGCCGAGGTCGCCCTCTCCCTGTCGGCCTATGACGAGGCCGAAGCCGTGCTGGCGCAGGCTGAGGCCCTGCTCGCCCATGACGCCGAGCCCGCGGCGCTGGAGGGGCTGCGCCTGATCCGGGCCGACGCCTGGCAGCAGCAGGGCCAGCACGAACAGGCGGCGACCAGCTTGCGCGGCCTGCTGCCGCGACTGCGCGCCACCGACACCGGCCAGGCGCTGCGCGCGCTCGGCGTGCTGGCGCAGGCTGAATTCGCGCTGGGCAGGCCGGAGACGGCGATCGAACTGCAGCATGAAGCGCTGCAGCTCGCGCTTCAGCAGCATGGCGAGGGCAGCGAGGACGCGCTGCTGGCCGGGCTGGAGCTCGGCAACCTGCTCGCCGCCAGCCAGCGCTATCCGCAGGCGATCGAAACGCTGGAGCCGCGGCTGCAGCGCTGGCGGGCGCGCGGCCTTGCGGAAGACGATCGCTACGTCCGGGCGCTGTCCAGCCTCGCCCAATCCAAGGACGGCATCGGCGATCTCGACAACAGCGTGGCGCGCCTGCGCGAGCTGCTGCAGCTGCGCGAACGCATCCACAGCGCGCCGCACGCGGCGATCGCCCGTGCCCAGCGCGCCCTCGGCCAGGCGCTTGCCCGCGGGCCTGGCCCGGAAGAGGCGTGGCGCCTGTTCGATGCCGCGCTGGCGATGCAGCGCATCGTGTATCGGCGCGGCCACCTGGAAATCGCCGTCACCCTCGATGCCATGGGCGCGCTGGCCAGCGCCCAGCAGCGCGAGGACGATGCCATCGCGCTGTACCAGCAGGCGCTTGCACTCTGCGCCGTGCTGGACGCCCGCGATGACGTGTGCGCGCGTTCGCGCAACAACCTCGGCCAGGTGTTCTACCGCGCCAATCGGCTGGACGAGGCCGAGGCGGCGATGCGCGAGGCGCTGGCCGAGCGGCGCCGCCTGTTCGGCAACGACCATCCGACCGTGGCCTACTCGCTGTCGACCCTGTCCAACGTCGCAACCCGGCGCGGGGACTATGCCGGCGCGCAGACGCTCTCTCGTGAAGCCCTCGATCTGCTCGAACGGATCGGCCACGGCCGCTCGCGCGAGGCGGCGCTGATCCGCCATGGCTATGCCCAGTCCCTGCACCTGGGAGGCCGCTCGCAGGAAGGTCTGGCCGAGATCGACCGCACCTACGCCGACTGGCGCGCGCGCGAGCCCGAGGGGCGTACGCGCGCCGTGATGATCCTGGTCGACCGGGCGCGGATGCAGCGCGACATCGGCGACCGGGAAGGCCTGCAGCAGACCTTCCAGGACATCGAGGCACTGCAGGTACCGGCGGCCGACCTGCCCGAGCGCACCCGCCAGGCCATCGCCGCACTGCGCGACGGCTGACTTCGGGCGCGTCGCCGCCGGGTATCGCGCGCGGATCGACCGCGGCATGTCGCAACTCCGGCGCAAACGGCGTTCATCGAGGCACACCCCTTCGAGGTCCCGCCGATGACGACGCTGCGCATGCTTGTCCCCTGCCTGTCGCTCCTGCTCTGCTTCAGCAACGCATCATGGGCCGCGACCTTCCGGGTCGGTGTCGGTACAGGCTGCACCCATGCAAGCATCCAGTCGGCGCTGGACGCCGCGGCGGCGGCTCCCGGCAACGACACGGTGCTGATCACCCGCTCCGCCAGCTGGACCGCACAGGCCCTGGTGACGAGCGTGGCCGGCGAAGCCCTCGAACTGCGCGGCGGCTATCCGAGCTGCGCCGACGCCAGCGGCGACGGCGGCCGCACGACAATCAGCGGGGCGGGCGGCAGTGCCGCCTCGGTGCTGCGCATCGGCACGCAGACAGCGCAGGCCCGGGTCAACCTGGTCGACCTGGAGCTGAGTGGCGGCGACGCCGTGGGCACCACCGCGACCGGAAACGGCGGCGGCCTGTACTTCAGCGGTCCCGGCCAGCTGCAGACGCTGCGCACCCTGATCAGCGGCAACCGCGCTACCCGCGGCGGCGGCATCCACGTCGCCGGCAGCAACGGCGTCAGCCGGATCGTGCTGGGCGCCGGCTCGCAGGTCATCGGCAACACCGCCAGTTCGGACGGCGGCGGCATCTACCTGGACCAGGCGGTGCTCGAAATGCACGCCGCCGACAGCCTGCTGTTCAACAATGAGGCGGAGGGCAGCGATGGTCGCGGCTACGGCGGCGCGCTGTTGATCCGCGCCGCCGCCCACTCGGCCTCGGCCAGCCTGCGCGGCGCAGGCGCCAACGGGCTGGCCAAGGTACAGGGCAACCGCGCCCGCTACGGCGGCGGCGCAGCGGTTCTTGCCGACCCCGGCAGCGGTGAGGTGGCCCTGCTGGAAGCCGCGGCCAGCCAGCGCACGGCCTTCCAGTCCAACAGCGCGGAGGTGGCCGGCGGCGCGATCTATCTGCGGCCCTTCGATTCGAGCCAGAGCAATCAGCTTGCCCGCGCTCGACTCGCGAACGTGCGCGTGTTCGACAACATCGCGCCCGACGGCGCCGCCGTCTATGTCGACCAGGACCTCCAGGCCAGCGGCGAAGGCGCGGGCGGCGAGCTGGAGATCGACCATGGGGCGCTCGCCCCGCTGTGTCCCGTCGGCGAGTTCTGCTCGCTGATCGAGGGCAATGCCACGCTCAACGGCGCCGGACTGCAATCGCACGGCGCGCTGATCCGGGTACGCGAATGGGGCAGCCTGCGCATCGCCGGCAGCACGCTGGAGGTGGTCGAGCGCGGCGGCCCGTGGATTCGCGACAACCGCGTGGGCCAGCTGTTCCGCGGCGATGCCTGCCTGATGAGCCTCAACAACGCCCTGATCAGCGGCAACACCGTGAGCGCCCACGTAGTCAGCGGCAACTGCCCGCTGTTCGATCTGGGCGATCTGACCATTGCCGGCAACACGATCTCCGGCTCGGCCATCTTCAATCTGCAGGGGGCCGCCAGCCTGCGCCGCTCGGTGCTCTGGCAGCCGGGCAAGCTGTCGATGCAGGGCACGGCAACGCGCGATGTGGTCGACGTGGTCACCCAGGAAAGCGCGTCCATCGACACCGGCTTCCTCGCCTTCGTCACCCAGGCGGATCCGCGCTTCGTCGACCCCGCACGCGACGACTATCGCCTGCGGGCCGGCTCGCCGGCGCTCGACTACGCACCCGCCACCAGCAATGCCGACCGCGACGCGCGCGGACAGGCGCGTGATGTCGACCTGCCCCTCCGCGCGAACTTCCCGCGCGGGCCGCGCGACCTCGGCGCGCTCGAACGGCAAAGCCTGGCGCCGCTGATACTGTTCGGCGACTTCGACCTCAGCGGCGACCTCGGACTGTGGCCTGAAGTCACCGCCGGCGCCTCGGTCTGGAGCAGTGCGCAGAACGCGACCACCACTCCCGGCTCCGGCGCGATCCAGGCGAGCCTGGGCAACATCCCGCAGGCGCGGGTCAGCGTGCGCCAGCAGTGCGTGCACCTGCCGGGCCCGGGCCGCTATGCGCTGAACGGCTGGGGCCGCTCGGTCGGCGCCACCATCAGCACGCGCGACTCCGTCCTGCTGCACTGGCAGCTGCGCCACAACGGCGGAGAGGGCTGCACCCAAGGCAGCGCTGATGCCTCGGGCGACCATTTCCTCACCAGCAGCACGAGCTGGACGCAGCCGGCCACGCCCGCCGAGATCCAGCTGGCGGAAGCCGCATGGACACCGGACAGCTCGCTGACGGTCAGCCTTGTGGTGGTTGACGTGGGGATCACCAACCCGCCCGCGATCAACGGCTGGTTCGACGGCATCAGCCTCGCGGTCAGCCCGATCGGCAGCGAGCTGTTCCGCGACGGCTTCGAGTAGGCGGCCCTGCCGTGTCGGCGCGCAGGGCGCGCTAGTCTGGCGCCATGGAACGACCGACGCTTGTACGCCTGCTCCTCGGGTGCGCGCAGTGCGCACTGCTGCTGTGCCTGCCGGATCAGCCCGTGCTGGCTGCGCCTGGCCCGTCCGGCGCGACGCTGGTCGCGGCCGCGCGCGCGCAGGTCGGCATCACCCTGGGCTACGACGGCAGCTACCGTCGACTCGACTATCCGGGCGGCGATGTGCCCATCGAAACCGGTGTCTGCACCGATGTCGTGGTGCGCGCCTTCCGGATCCTGGGCGTCGACCTGCAGGTGGCCGTGCACGAGGACATGCGCGCGCACTTCGCGCGCTACCCGCAGCACTGGGGCCTGCGCCGGCCCGACCGCAACATCGACCATCGCCGCGTGCCCAACCTGGAAACCTGGCTGCGTCGACAGGGCGCGGCGCTCAGCGCTTCCGACGATCCCGCCGACTACCAGCCCGGCGACATCGTCAGCTGGCGCCTGCCCGGCGGCCTGCCGCACATCGGCATCGTCTCGGACCGGCATGTCGATGGCCGGCCGCTGATCCTGCACAACATCGGCGCTGGCGCCCGCGAAGAGGACATCCTGTTCGCCTACCCGATCGAAGGCCGGTTCCGCTGGCTGCCGCCTGCTCTTGATGACTGATCGGCGTGGGCGGGATTGGGGATTGGGGATTGGGGAGCGAGGAGGCGCGCTTGCGGACCACGGGTCCGCGCGCCGAGGAGCGCCCGAGCGCTGTCCGCGAGGGCCGGGGTTCGCGGACGCCTTGCGGGGCCTTGAGCCTCTCGCAAGGCCCATAGGGTGGGCCCTGGCCCACCATGGGCTCGACCCTCGCCCCGCTAAACGTTCAAGCCGCGTCTCGCTCCAACACCCGCGCAAGGTTCGAACCACATCCATGTCCGGATCCGGCGAGTCCAAACGCCGCGGGCGCCTTAGTCTGTGCGCATGCCGCCGATCCCGCCCCCGCCCGATGCCATCTGCGAACAGGCCCGCCTGTCGCGCGATGCGCGCTTCGACGGCCTGTTCTTCACCGCCGTGCGCTCGACCGGCATCTACTGCCGACCGGTCTGTCCGGCGCCCGCACCGCGGCCGCGCAACGTCCACTACTACGCCACAGCCGCTGCCGCCGAGGCGGCCGGCTATCGCCCCTGCCTGCGCTGTCGGCCCGAGCTCTCACCCGCTGCCGGCCCCTGGCGCCGCGGCGAGGCGGTGCTGGGCCGCGCGCTGCGGCTGATCGAGCAGGGTGCGCTGGAAAGCGCTGGCGTACCGGCGCTGGCGGAGCGGCTGCACGTCGGCGAGCGCCAGCTGCGCCGTCTGTTCGCCAGCGAGCTCGGCGTCTCGCCGCTGCAGGTCGAGACCACCCGCCGCCTGCTGTTCGCCAAGCAGCTGCTGAGCGAGACCGCGCTGCCGGTCACCGAGATCGCGCTGGCCTCGGGCTTCGCCAGCCTGCGCCGCTTCAACGCCGCCTTCCTGCAGGCCTACGGGCTGGCGCCAAGCCGGCTGCGCGGCACGCGCCTCGACGCCCCCGTCGAGGCGACCGAGCGACTGGTGCTGCGCCTGAACTACCGGCCGCCCTACGACTTCGCGGCGCTGCTGGCCTTCCTGCGTTCGCGCGCGCTCGATGGCCTGGAGCGCGTCGATGCCGAGGCCTACGCCCGCGCGATCGAGTTCGGCCGCGACGCCTGGCTGCGCGTCTCGCGCTGGCCGGGCGGAGAGAGCGCCCTGCGCCTGGAGCTGCATGCCGTGCCTGCCGGCCATCTGCGCGAAGTCGTGCAGCGGGTGCGGCGGATGTTCGACCTTGACGCCGAGCCCGCGGCGATCGAATCGGTGCTGGCGCGCGATCCGCGCCTGGCGCCGCTCCTGCGCGCCCGTCCGGGCCTGCGCCTGCCCAGCGGCTGGGACGGCTTCGAGATCGCGGTGCGCGCGGTGATCGGCCAGCAGATCAGCGTGGCCGGCGCGCGCACCCTGACCCAGCGGCTGCTGGAGCGCTGCGGCCAGACGCTGCCCGAGCCGATGCAGGCGCTGGGCTTCCGCCACCGCTTTCCGACCGCATCCGAGCTCGCGACAGCGGATCTCGACGGGCTGGGCCTCACCGGCGCGCGTCAGCGCACGCTGCGGGCGCTGGCGCAGGCCGTGGTCGAAGCCCGCCTCGATTTCGATCCGGCCCAGCCGCTGGTGCAGTTCGTCGAGCGCTGCACCGCCCTGCCCGGCATCGGCCCGTGGACGGCGCACTACCTGGCGCTGCGCGCGCTGGGCCAGCCGGATGCGCTGCCCAGCGGCGATCTGGTGCTGCAGAAGGCGCTGCCGAACGACGGCAGCCGCGCCAGCGCGGCGGCGCTTGCGTCGCGCGCCGAAGACTGGCGCCCCTGGCGCAGCTACGCGGTCATGCACCTGTGGCGCGCCGCCGCCGAAGGAGACTGAGATGGACATCTGCTGGATCACGATCGACAGCCCGATCGGCCGCCTGAGCCTCGCGGCGAGCGCCTCCGCGCTGCATGCCATCGAGTTCGAGAACAACCGCCATCCGCAGGCCCGTGCGGACTGGATCGCGGGTGAGACTCCCCTGCTGCGGCAGACGGCGCTGCAGCTGCACGAGTACTTCGACGGACGACGCCAGTCCTTCGAGCTGCCGCTGGCGCCGCAGGGCACCGACTTCCAGCGCGCGGCCTGGCAGGCGCTGTCCGCAATCCCCTACGGCGAGACGCGCAGCTATGCGCAGCAGGCGGCAGCGCTCGGCAGGCCGACCGCCACGCGCGCGGTCGGCGCGGCCAACGGCCGCAATCCGCTGCCGATCGTGCTGCCCTGCCACCGGGTGATCGGCGCCAACGGTGCCCTCACCGGCTTCGGCGGCGGCGTCGAGGTCAAACGCTGGCTGCTGGCGCATGAGGCCAACGCACGCTTCGCGCTGACCTGAGGCGCTGCACGAAGCGCATCAATCGCGAAACTGGCGATCCAGGAAGAACAAAGCCCCGCACGGTGGCGGGGCTCTGTTCCTTACTGCGACAAGGTCAACCCATCATCCGCGCCGCCGCAGCTGCAGGCCTGCCATGCCCATCATCAGCAGCATCAGGCTCAGCAGGGCCCAAGGCGCGTCCGCCGGAATCACGGCCGGTCGCGGGTTCGACGGCGGCGTCGGGCCGACCGAGTCTTCGTTGTTGTTGTCGATCGGATCGAACTGGTCGCCGCGAACCGTCGCCACGTTGCGGTAGTTGCCCGTAGCGCGCACGCGGACCTGCATCACCAGCGTCTCGACCTGGCCCACCTCGAGGCTGCCCACCGTCCACAGCGGCGCGGTGTAGCTGCCCTGGCTCGGCGTGGTGCCCAGCAGCTCGAAGCCCGAGGGCAGCGCATCGGTGACCACGACATTGGTCGCCGCGTCCGGGCCGTTGTTGCGCACCTGCACGCTGAAGTTGATCACCTGGCCGAAGCTCGGCGTCATCTGGTCGACCGTCTTGATCACCTGCAGATCGGCCAATGCCAGCGGATGCGTCGTGGTGCAGGGCGAGCAGATCGGATCCGGGTCGCCGCCGTTGCCGCTGATCGTCACGCTGTTGTTGACCGTGCCGGTGGCGCCCGTCTGCACAGTCGCGGTGTAGCTGAGGCTGTAGGTGCCTGTCGCCGTTCCGCTCGGCAGGCTGCAGACCAGTGGCTCACCTGCCGAACAAGTGAACGGGCCAGCGGTCACCGCACCCCGCAGCAGGCCCGGACCGAGGGTATCGGTCAGCTGGAAGGCCGCCGTCAGCGGCGCATCCGACACGGTCGCCTGCAGGGTGTAGGTGATCGTGGCACCGACCACCACCAGGCTGCCGCTGGCCGGATTGGCCGTCTTCGCCAGCGTGACGTTCGGGCCCAGAACAGGCGTGTCGATCGTGCTGGTGCAGCGCGGTGCTGCCGGGCAGCCCGGATCACCGCCGCCGCCGACACTGGCCGTGTTCTGCACGCTCGGGATCGCAGCCGCCGTCGGCGTCACCGGGATCACGAAGCTGACGCTGTCGTTCACCGCCAGGCCCGCTGCTATGGTGCAGGTCACCGACTGGCCTGCGGCCGAGCAGTTCGCCGGCGGCGTGCCCAGGGTCAGGCTGGCCGGCACCACGTCAGTCACCGTCGCCACGGCCGTCGTCGCCGCACTGCCGGTGTTCTCGACAGTCAGCGTGTAGCTGGCCGGGGTGCCGACCACGAAGCTCGCGGCGCTCGCCGTCTTGGTGATCGTCAGCACCGGCGCGTTCACCGGCGTGTCGATCGTACTCGTGCAGCGCGGCAGGCCCGGACAGCCCGGATCGCCGCCGCCGCCGACGCTGGCCGTGTTCTGCACGCTCGGGGTCGCAGCCGCCGTCGGCGTCACCGGGATCACGAAGCTGACGCTGTCGTTCACCGCCAGGCCCGCTGCTATGGTGCAGGTCACCGACTGGCCTGCGGCCGAGCAGTTCGCCGGCGGCGTGCCCAGGGTCAGGCTGGCCGGCACTGTGTCGGTCACCGTCGCCACCGCCGTCGTCGCCGCCGTACCCGTGTTCTGCACGCTCAGCGTGTAGCTGGCCGGCGTGCCGACCACGAAGCTCGCGGCGCTCGCCGTCTTGGTGATCGTCAAGGCCGGTGAGTTCACCGGCGTATCGATCGTGCTCGTGCAGCGCGGCAGGCCGGGGCAGCCCGGATCACCACCGCCGCCCACGCTGGCCGTGTTCTGCACGCTGGGGATTGCAGCGGCCGTCGGCGTCACCGGGATCACGAAGCTGACGCTGTCGTTCACCGCCAGGCCCGCTGCGATCGTGCAGGTCACCGTCTGGCCTGCGGCCGAGCAGTTCGCCGGCGGCGTGCCGAGCGTCAGGCTCGCCGGCACCACGTCGGTCACCGTCGCCACCGCCGTCGTCGCCGCCGTACCCGTGTTCTGCACGCTCAGCGTGTAGCTGGCCGGCGTGCCGACCACGAAGCTCGCGGCGCTCGCCGTCTTGGTGATCGTCAGCGCTGGCGCGTTCACCGGCGTGTCGATCGTGCTCGTGCAGCGCGGCAGGCCCGGGCAGCCCGGATCACCGCCGCCGCCCACGTTGGCCGTGTTCTGCACGCTGGGGATTGCAGCCGCCGTCGGCGTCACCGGGATCACGAAGCTGACGCTGTCGTTCGCCGCCAAGCCCGCTGCGATCGTGCAGGTCACGGTCTGGCCTGCGGCCGAGCAGTTCGCTGGCAGGGTGCCCAGGGTCAGGCTCGCCGGCACCACGTCGGTCACCGTCGCCACCGCTGTCGTCGCCGCAGTGCCGGTGTTCTGCACGCTCAGCGTGTAGTTCGCGGCGGTGCCGACCACGAAGCTCGTCGTGCTCGCCGTCTTGGTGATCGTCAGCGCCGGCGCGTTGACCGGCGTGTCGATCGTGCTCGTGCAGCGCGGCAGGCCGGGGCAGCCCGGGTCGCCACCGCCGCCCACGCTCGCCGTGTTCTGCACGCTCGGAGCCGCGGCCGCCGTCGGCGTCACCGGGATCACGAAGCTGACCGTCGCATTCACCGCAAAGCCCGACGCGATCGTGCAGGTCACCGTCTGAGCCGCGGCCGAGCAGTTCGCCGGCATCGTGCCCAGGGTCAGGCTCGCCGGCACCACGTCGGTCACCGTCGCCACCGCCGTCGTCGCCGCGCTGCCGGTGTTCTGCACGCTCAGCGTGTAGCTCGCCGGGGTGCCGACCACGAAGCTCGCCGCACTGGCCGTCTTGGTGATGGTCAGGGCGGGTGAGTTCACCGGCGTGTCGATCGTGCTCGTGCAGCGCGGCAGGCCCGGGCAACCCGGATCACCGCCGCCGCCGACGCTCGCCGTGTTCTGCACGCTGGGGATTGCAGCGGCCGTCGGCGTCACCGGGATCACGAAGCTGACGCTGTCGTTCACCGCCAGGCCCGCTGCGATCGTGCAGGTCACCGTCTGGCCGGTCGCCGAGCAGTTCGCCGGCATCGCGCCCAGGGTCAGGCTCGCCGGCACCACGTCGGTCACCGTCGCCACCGCCGTCGTC
>NZ_CALART010000090.1 GCF_937888285.1 uncultured Aquimonas sp. | reverse complement strand
AGTCCGTGGGTGTTCGTGGACAGGCCGTCCCTGGCCTGTCACGAACATCGCCGGCATCCCTGCCGGCGACCCTGCGGGCTGATCCACGCACTCCCGCCGCTCCCCAGGGGCCCCGTGGAAGAGCGCGGGCTCCTGCCCGCAAGAGCCGGAGCAACAGCAAGAGCAACAGCAAGAGCAACAGCAAGAGCAACAGGGAGAGCAACAGGGAGAGCGAAAGCAAGAGCGAGCGCCAGCGTTGCGCTGTTGCAGCGGCGATTCTGTCTTCGTCTTCGGGTTGGTTCTCGCTCTCGGCTTTGCCCTTGCTTTGGCTTCGGCTTCGGCTTCGGCGGGCAGGAGCCCGCGCTCTTCCACGGGGCCCCTGGGGAGCGGCGGGAGGCGGTCGATCCGCCCGCAGGGTTGGCCGCAGGGATGCGGCCAAGGTTTTCGACAGGCCAGGGATGGCCTGTCCGAAAACCCCGACCGACTCACGCGAACCCTCTGCGCAAGGATGCGCAGAGGGCGCGGACGAGGGGTGGCCTTTCTTTGGCCTACCTTTCTTTGGCCACGCAAAGAAAGGTAGGTCGGGCAGCCCGAAGGGCTGACCGAAAGCTCTTGCTCTTCGCTTCGAACAACGAAGCGACGAAGCGAAGAAGCAGGACCGTGGCGAGTGTGGAGCTCATGGTGGGCCAGGGCCCACCCTATGACAGCCGCGAGGTCGGGCCGCCCGCACGCGGGAATGGCCATGGATGGCCATGCTTTGGGAGCGCGGAAGGACGGACCGAATGCTCTTGATCTCGACCTTGATCTCGACCTTGATCTCGACCTTGAACTTGATCTTGACCTTGACCTTCGCTGCGATCGCGGGATCGCGGGATCGCCTCAACAAGTCCGAGGCGAGCGCGAACCCTCAGGCGGGCCAGGGCCTACCCCGCGTGGGCTAGGCCAGCAACCTCTCCAGCATCTCTCCGCAGTCGCGCGACAGCGCCTGCGCCGCCAGTCCGCGCAGGCCGGACTCGATCAGGCCGCGGCGGCCGGCGTCGAAGCGCTGCCAGGCTTCGAGCGAGCCGATCAGTCGCGCCGCCACCTGCGGGTTCAGCGCGTCGATCTTCGGCAACTGGTCGAACAGCAGGGCGTAACCCGCACCGTCGGCGCGGTGGAAGGCGGCCGGATTGCTGCGCGCGAAGCTGCCCAGCAGGGCGCGCACGCGATTCGGGTTGCGCGGGTGCCAGTGCGGGCTGGACAGCAGGTCCAGCACTTCGTCGAGCGCACCGGACTGCGGGCGGGTGGCGACCGCGGCGATCCATTTGTCGTTGAGCAGCAGGTCCTCGCCGACGCGCCGCTGGAAGGTGTCGAGTGCCGCCTCAGCCTGGGCTGCGCCGCCGTGGATCAGCACGGTCAGCGCGGCGAGGCGATCGGTGAGGGTGCCCGCGCGTTCGAACTGCGCGAAGGCGCGCGCGCCGTCGCCCTCGACCAGGCCGAGGTAGTGCAGGCAGGCGTTCTTAAGGCGCCGCGCAGCGGACGAGGCTGCGTCCAGCGCATCGGGTGACTGCGCCGCCAGAGCGTCGTAGCGCCGGCCGAGCAGGGCTGCGTGATCGTGGGCGAGCTTGAGCCGCAGGGCGCGGCGCGTGCCGATCAGGCCGTCGATGTCGACCTGCGGACGCGCGTTCACCAGTACCTCGAACTCGGGCAGCTGCCAGCACAGGGCGACGAAGCTCGGATCCACGCTTTCGTCAGCCAGCAGCAGGCCCAGCGCTTCGCTGAGCGCGTGCGCGTGCGCAGCCGAGGCGTCGAGCAGGGCGGCCTGCGCAAGCTGCTGCAGGGCGTCCCAGCGGCACAGCGGGTCGCGCTCGATGCGCGCCAGCCGGGCCAGTTCGGCGGGGCTGTAGTCGAAGCGCAGACGCACCGGCGCCGACAGCCCCTGCAGGAAGCTCGGCAGCGGCGCTGTGTCGATGCCGTCGAAGACCAGGGTGTGCCGTTCGGCAGTCAGCTCGATCAGGCCGGCACGCGCCGCCGCATCGCCGCTCGGCACTGCGGCGATCGGTGCGTCATCGGCGCCGTACAGGGCGTAGGCCAGCGGGATGTGCAGCGGCTGCTTGCCGGCCTGGTCGGGTGTCGGTGCACTGTGCTGGCGGATGTCCAGCGTGCAGCGCCGCGCCTGCGCGTCGTAGCGCGCTTCGATCTGCACCTCCGGCGTGCCGCTCTGCGCGTACCAGCGCTCGAACTGCAGCAGATCGCGGCCGCTGGCCTCGCGCATGGCGTCGAGAAAGGCATCGACGCTGGCGGCCTGGCCGTCCCAGCGTGCGAAGTAGAGGTCGCAGCCGCGGCGGAAGCTCGCCTCGCCCAGCAGGGTGTGCAGCATGCGCACCACCTCGGCGCCCTTCTCGTAGACGGTGGCGGTGTAGAAGTTGTTGATCTCGCGGTAGCTGTCGGGCCGCACCGGATGCGCCAGGGCGCCCGAATCTTCGGGGAACTGGCGCATGCGCAGCATGCGCACGTCCTCGATGCGCTTGACTGCGCGCGAGCGCAGATCGGCGGTGAACTCCTGGTCGCGGAAGACGGTGAAACCTTCCTTCAGCGACAGCTGGAACCAGTCGCGCACGGTGACGCGGTTGCCGCTCCAGTTGTGGAAGTACTCGTGTCCGATCACCGACTCCACCGCCTCGAAGTCGGCGTCGGTGGCGCTGTCCTGGTCGGCCAGGATGTAGCGCGCGTTGAAGATGTTGAGGCCCTTGTTCTCCATCGCGCCCATGGTGAAATCCTGGGCGGCGACGATGTTGAACACGTCGAGGTCGTAGCAGCGGCCGAAGCGCTGCTCGTCCCAGCGCATGGCGCGCAGGGTGGCGCCCAGCGCGTACTCGCAGCGCGGCGCGAAGCCCGGCTCGGCCCAGACATTGACCTCGACGTTGTGGCCTTCGGCGGTGATGAAGGGCGCCGACACGCGCTCCATGCGGCCGGCGGCGATCGCGAACAGGTAGCAGGGCTTGGGATGCGGATCCTGCCAGCGCGCATAGTGGCGGCCGTGCTCCAGCTCGCCGCTGCCGGCCGGATTGCCGTTGGCCAGCAGCACCGGGTAGCGCGCGCGCTCGGCGCGCAGCTCGACCGCATAGACGCTGAGCACGTCCGGGCGATCGATGAAGAACGTGATGCGGCGGAAGCCCTCGGCCTCGCACTGGGTCAGCAGCAGGGCACCGCTGGTGTAGAGCCCTTCGAGCGCGGTGTTGGCGGACGGCGCGATCGCCACCCGGCTGCGCAGCACGCAGGCCTGACGCGGGCCCTCGATGTGCAGGCGATGGCCGTCGTAGCGGTAGTCGCCGGGCCCGAGTCGGCGCCCGTCGAGCTCCAGCCATTCGAGCTCCAGGCCCTCGCCGTCCAGCTCCAGCGGCTCGCCGCGGCGGCTGCGCTCGGGCTCCAGCCACAGCTCGGCTTCGACCTGCGTGCGCTCGGCGTCGAGCTCGAACACGAGGCCGATGCGCGGAATGCGCCAGGCCGGTGGGCGATAGTCGCTGCGAAGGATGAGCGGAGACTCGGACATGTCGGATCAGGGCCGGAAGTGATCGCGTAGCATGCCGGGGCCACGCGCGAACGGCGAGCCGCGAAGGTCACGACACTGCTGCGGGCCTGTTCGAATCCGCCGAACCACGACCAAAGTCGGAGGGGAATGCATGTACCTGCTGTACGGACGCGAGGGCTGGGGCTCGGCCCTGATCGAGGCGCAGCTCGAGTGGTACTGCCTGCCGTATCGCTTCGAACGCGTGGGCGACCTGCTCGCAGATGCCGAGGCGCGCGCGGCGCTGGCCCGGATCAATCCGCTGGCCCAGGTGCCGACGCTGGTCACCGCCGGCGGCGAGGTGCTGGCGGAGAGCCTCGCCATCACCCTGTGGCTGGCCGAGACCAACGACAGCGAGGACTGGGTGCCGCTGCCCAGCGAGCGCTGCCGCGGCCGCTTCCTGCGCTGGCTGACCTACTGCGTGTCGACGATCTATCCGACCTTCACCTACGCCGACATCCCCGCGCGCTTCGTGCCGATGGCCGCGGCGCAGCCGGGTTTCCTGGCGAGCGTCGAGGGCTGGCGCAATCGCGCCTGGGCCCTGCTGGAGGCCGAGGCCAGCGGGCCGTGGTTTCTCGGCGAACGGATGAGTGCGATCGACCTCTACATCGCGGTGATGAGCCGCTGGAACCCGCGACGGCCCTGGTTCGCCGAGCACGCGCCGAAGCTCCACGCCATCGCTACAGCCATCGACGCGCTGCCGCCGATCGATGCGGTGATGGCGCGCAATTTTCCGGCGAAGGGTTGAGAGCTGGGATTGGGGATTCGGGATTCGTGGAGCGGCCGCGGCTACCGCGAGGCACCGTCCCTGCTCTTTGTAGACACGCTCTACCAGGTCAAGCCTCCTCGGCGGTGTATAGGCGAGCGCTCGACCCGCAAGCTGGGTGCGGACCGCAGGCTGCGTGCAGAGCGTTGGCTGCGGTTGAGCCCCTCTCCCCGCGAGGGAGAGGGGTTGGGGAGAGGGGGCACACTCGCGGCAAGATCGCCCCCTCTCCCCCGGCCCCTCTCCCTCCAGGGGAGAGGGGAGCAAAGCACTGAATCGACGCGTGGCGGGCCACAAGCGCCGACCTTCGAGCAAGAGCCTTCAAGACGTCGCGCGCCTCGGAGTTGCGCATCGCGGTTCCCATTGCGCCACCATCGCTGCACGCTCAGGCTGCGCTCACCCATCGAAGCTACCGTGACCATGAACCCCGCCACCACCGTTCCCACCCTTGACGACATCCGCGCCGCGGCCGCGCGCATCGCTCCGCATGCGCAGGTGACTCCGGTACTGCGCTCGGGCTCGCTGGACCGCATCGCCGGCTGCCGCCTGCACTTCAAGTGCGAGAACTTCCAGCGCATCGGCGCCTTCAAGTTCCGCGGCGCGGCGAACGCGGTGTTCGGCCTCAGCGAGGCGCAGGCGGCGCGCGGCGTGCTGACCCAGAGCAGCGGCAACCACGGCGCCGCGATCGCGCTGGCCTGCCGCCTGCGCGGCATTCCCGCCCGCGTGGTGGTGCCGCGCTCGGCGCCGAAGATCAAGCTCGCCGCCATCCGCGACTTCGGCGCCGAGATCATCCCCTGCGAGACCCACCAGGCCGCGCGCGACGCCGCCATGGCCGAGGTGCTGGCGCAGACCGGCGCCGAGGTCGTGCACCCCTACAACGATGCGCGCGTGATCGCGGGGCAGGGCACCGCCACGCTGGAGCTGCTGCACAGCATGCCGACGCTGGACACCGTGCTGGCACCGGTCAGCGGCGGCGGCCTGCTGTCGGGCACGGCGATCGCCGCCCAGTCGCTCAGGCCCGGCATCCGCGTGTTCGGCGCCGAGCCCGAACAGGCCCGCGACGCGCATGATTCGCTGAAGTCCGGCCAGCGCATCACCGGCCGCATCGCCGACACGATCTGCGACGGCCTGCGCGCGGAACTCGGCCCGCTGACCTTCGGCATCCTGCGCGAACGTCTCGACGACATCCTGCTGGCCTCCGAGGCCGAGATCATCGCCGCCATGCGCCTGATCTGGGAGCGGCTCAAGATCGTCATCGAGCCGAGCTGCGCGGTGCCGCTGGCGGTGATCATCAAGAACCCGGCGCTGTTCGAAGGCCGCGAGGTGGGCGTGATCCTGTCGGGCGGCAATGTCGATCTGGATGCCTTGCCCTGGTAGGGCTTTCGGTGAGCCCTCCGTGCCGCCGCGCCGGGTAATCGCCATAGGGTGGGCCCTGGCCCACCATGGGCTCAACGCTTGCCCCGGTTTGGACTCGTCTTCGCTTGAAGCGATAGGACAATCCCCTACCACGGGGCGAGAGCGCAGCTCATGGTGGGCCGGGGCCCACCCTATGGCTCGCGTGGCGAGTCGCGCCAATGATGATGGCCCTTGGGAGCAAACGACCGAAAGCGCTCGCGCTTGGCTGCAGGCCGCTGCGCCACGAAGCGGAACCGCGACGAGCGCGCGGCTCGTGCGCGGTGCGACCTCAAGCGGCCGGCTTCTTCATCACTCGCGCCAGGCCCCCCTGCAGCGCCCGCACCTCGTAGCCCAGCCGGGTCAGGATGAAACACGCCGCTGCGCTGCGCTCTCCGGTATTGCAATACACCAGAACCGGGCGGCGTCGGTCGAGGCGTTCGACCGCGCCCTCGCGCAGGGTCGCCAGCGGCAGGTTGATGGCGTCGCGCAGGGCGCGCTGGCGGAATTCGCTGGGCAGGCGCACGTCGACCACGCTGGCGCCGGCGCGGGTCAGCGCGGCGGCGTCGTCGACGCTCGCCCAGTCCACCGCCGGCGGCTTCAGCACGGTCTCGAACTCCGGGCGCGACAGGCGCATCAGCCGGCAGTCCTCCAGCGTGCGCACGGTGGCGTTGCGGCGGGTGTTGGACAGCAGGGCGTCCTCGCCGAAGCAGTCGCCGCGCACCAGGTAGGCCACCACCACCGGCTGGCCGTCGAGGGTCTTGGCCACCGACAGGCTGCCCTGCTTGATCACGTAGAAGTAGTCGGGCTCGGCGCCTTCCTCGATCACCACTTCGCCGGCCGGCACGCGGATCTCGCGGAAGGCCGCGAACATGCGCTCGATGTTGCCGGTCGGAAGCTTCTGGAAGGCGCGGCTGCCGAGCAGGCGATAGACCCAGGCGTGGTCCTCGGCGCTGTCGGCCTGCTCGTTGCGGTGACGGCAGAGCTGGTCCCAGGCCAGCAGCTTCTCGGTGGCGCGCCGATCCATGCGGACCACCTCGGCGCCCTCGGGGCCGGCCAGCGCGCTGAAGCGCCGCGGCTGCGCCTCGCCCACCGGATAGCGACCCTGCAGGCTGCCGGCCTCGATGCGCTTGCTGCGGCCATCCGGATACTGGCCATCGATGCTGCCGGCCAGCAGGTAGACCAGGTCCTCGTCGACATCGCCGGCGCGGAACAGCGGTTCGTTCGGGCCGTAGCGCATCAGGCTGGCCTCGGCGCAGAGGTGCTCCAGGGTGTCGCGGCGCAGGCTGTCGAGCGGGTAGAGCGGGGCGAGACGCTGCGGATCGAGGGCCATGGCGGGCTCCGGCGTGGGGTGGGCTGTCAGCTCAGAAGCCTATGCCAGAGCGGCAGCGAAAGCAGCGACAGCACGATGCCATAGCCGACGAAGGCGGCGGCGAGGCGCGGCGCCAGCCCGTGCGAGATCGCCAGCGCGCCGGCGGTGATCATCGGTGGCATCGCGGTTTCCAGCACGGCCGCCCGCGCCATGTCGCCGGACAGGCCCAGCACGGGCAGCAGCAGCCAGACCAGCAGCGGCATCAGCGCCAGCTTGTAGGCGATGCCGACCACCAGCGGCACCGCTTCGCTGCGCGGCAGGGCGAGCCGCACCTGCAGGCCGACCGCCATCGCCACCACCGGCAGCAGGGCGTCGGCCAGGCGCTGCAGGATCGCATCGATGGCCTGCGGCGGCTCCGCGGGCATCACCGTGAGCGCCAGCACGAGCACGATGAAGGGCGGGAACTTCAGCACCCGCAGGCCCATGTCGCGCAGGCTGGGCCTGGCGTCGCCGCCGTAGCGCGCCAGCACCCACAGGCCCCAGGTCGAGAGGATCATGAAGCTGCCGAACTGGTCGTAGACCACGGCATAGCGCAGGGCGTACTCGCCGAGCATGGCCTCGATCAGCGGATAGCCGAGGTAGCTGGTATTGCCCAGCGGCACGCACAGCAGCAGCACGGCGCGCTCGGCCTCGCCGAAGCGCAGCAGGCGTGCGGCCAGCAGGACCAGGGCGATGCTTGCCGCCAGCACGATCCACGGCACCGCCACCAGCCCCAGCAGGCCGACGCTGAATTCGAGCTTGGGGGCCGCGCGCAGGATGGCCGCCGGCAGGCAGATGTAGAGCACGAAGCGGTTGAGCACCTCGGCGGCGTTGTCGGCGAACACGCCGCTGCGCGCGGCGGCCATGCCGACCACGAGCATCACCAGGATCAGCAGAAACGCGTCGAAAGCCATGAACGGGGGGCGCGAACCGGGGCGGCACAGGATAGCGGCCCGGCCGCGGCCGCCGGATTCGACCATGGCCGCGGATCAGTCCCGGCGGGGCGGCGTGCCCTCGCGTGGCGCCAGCAGCGTGTTGAGAAACTCCCTTCCGGGGAGTTTTTCAAGTCGGCGGTCCGGCGCAGGTCCGTACCGCCTCACGACACATCCATCGCTTACGCGCTTGCTTCATCGTCCCGGCCATCCCTGGTCGGACTGGCAGGCTGCTTTTCAACAGCCTGCCAGCCGCAGGCTGGCGGTGGCCGCGGCGAATTCCGCCAGACGCAGCTGCAGACCGGCCACGCCCAGTTCGAGCGCTTCGTCGGCCAGCGCGGCGCCGTTCGCCTCCAGCAGCGCGGCCTGTTCGGCCAGCGCCGCCGCCCCGGCCAGCGCGGCGGCCGCCTTCAGCCGATGCGCTTCGCGCACCAGCGCCGGGCGATCACCGCGCTCGCGGGCGGCCGCCGCAGCCGCGACGTCGAGCGTGGCGGCTTCGAGGAACTCGTCCAGCACCTGCCCCAGCTCGGCCGGGTCCTCACCCAGCACGACGCGCAAGGCTTGAGCGTCGAAGGCGGGGGTCTCGGCGCCGACCGCCGCCTTCGGCACACCTTCGCCGAGCGGCGCCGGCAGGGCGGACGGCGCGCTGGCTAGATGCGGCAGCCAGTGCGTCAGCCTGCGCAGCAGGGTGTCGATGCTGGCCGGCTTGGCGATGTAGTCGTCCATGCCGGCCTCGATGCAGCGCTCGGCTTCGCCCTTCAGCACCGCGGCGGTCAGCGCGATCAATGGGGTGCGCGCAAGCCCGCGGCGCGCCTCGTCGGCGCGGATCTCGGCGGCCAGCTGGTAGCCGTCCATCAGCGGCATGTGCAGGTCGGTCAGCACCAGCGCGAAGCGCCCGCTGCGCCAGGCCTCCAGGCCCTGCACGCCGTCGTTGACGGCCTCGCAGCGGAAGCCGGCCAGCGCCAGCTGTCGGGTCACCACCAGGCGGTTGGTCGGATGGTCGTCGACCAGCAGCACCAGGCTGCGCTCGGCTTCGGCCTCCTCGGTGCTGGGCAGCTGGCGTCGCGCTGTCTGCGCGCTGGCGGCGGCCTCGGCTTCGATCGCCGCCGGATCGGCCGGCGCCAGCTCCAGTTCGAGGCGCAGGGTGGTGCCTTCACCGACGCGGCTGTCGAGCGCGATGCGCGCGCCCAGCAGTTCGGCCAGCCGCGCGCAGATGGCGAGCCCAAGCCCGCTGCCGCCAAAGCGCCGGGTGGTGCTGGTCTCGGCCTGGGCGAAGGGCTCGAACAGCTGCGCCTGGGCCTCCTGCGGGATGCCGATGCCGGTGTCGCTGACGCTGAGCCGCAGGCGTTCGCCGCGCTCGCCGCGACCGATCCGTTCCAGGCTGACGTGCACGCCGCCCTGCTCGGTGAACTTGATCGCATTCGACAGGAAGTTGCCGAGGACCTGCCGCAGGCGCAGGGCATCCGCCAGATAGGCCGGGCCCAGCGCGGGGTCGATCCGGCAGTCGAGGCTCAGGCCCTTGCTCGATGCCGCGGCCACGAAGTTCAGCACGCAGCCCTCGATCAGCCGGCGCAGGTCGACTGGTTGTGGCGCCAGCTCCAGCTTGCCGGCCTCGATCTTCGAGAAATCGAGGATGTCGCCGATGATCTGCAGCAGGCTGTCGGCGGAGTGGCGGATCAGCGCCAGCGCGCGCCGCTGGTCCTCGTCGAGGCGGGTATGCGAGAGCACCTCGACCATGCCGGTGACGCCGATCATCGGCGTGCGCAGCTCGTGGCTCATGGTGGCGAGGAAGGCGCTCTTGGCGCGGTTGGCCGCGTTCGCGCGCAGCTCCGACTGGCGCAGCTCCGAGCCGTAGCGCAGCAGCTCGCGACGCATGTCCTCGAAGGCGTCGACGACGGCGCCGAGCTCGCCGTCCGGCCGGAACACCGGCAGCTCGCGGAAGTCGCGCTCGCGCAGGCGCAGGGCCATGTCCTCCAGGCCCTCGATGCCGCGCACCAGGGTGCGCGACAGGCGCCAGGCGACGATCACCACCACCGCCAGGGTGAACAGGCTGAGGCCGAGCCGCCAGGCGCCGACCCGGTGCATCAGGGCGCGGTCCTCGTCGATGCGCGCCTGTGCGGAGGTGATCGACAGTTCGGCGAGCAGGCGCAGGCGCAGGGTGACCGGATCCAGCGCGGCGCCCAGCTCGGCGCGGCACAGCCGCAGCAGTGCGGCCGCGTCGCCCTCGCGCAGCGCCGCGATCGCGCGGCCGGCCGCGCGGTCGGCTTCGGCGCGGGCTTCGCCGACCTGCGCCAGCAGGTTCTGCTGGGCGCCGTCCTGCGGCGTGAGCAGCAGGCTGCGCCAGTGGTCCTCGATGCGCGCCTGCGCGGACTCGGCCACCGCAATCGCCTGTTCCGCGCCCATCTGGCCGTGGGCGGCGCGGCAGATCGCACCGCCCAGATCCTGGGCATAGGCCTCGGCGATGGCGCGCGCGCTGGCGACGTTGGCCAGCGGGACCTCGGCCATCCACTGCAGGTTGCGGGCGTGGCTGCGGCTGGCGGATTCGTCGATCAGCAGCACCGCGCTGCCGGTGCCGACCAGCAGTGCGGCCAGCCCCAGCAGCTGGGCGCGGATGCCCGGACGGCGCCAGCCGCGGCCCATGCGCAGCTAGGCGCCCGGACGCCGCCAGGCGGCGACCACGGCCGGCAGCTCCTCGCCCGGCACCGGGCGGCCGATCAGGTAGCCCTGCGCGAAGGTGCAGTCGAGCTCGGCCAGCATCTGCCACTCGGCGGTGGTCTCGACGCCTTCGCCGACCACCGCCAGGCCGAGCTTGCGGGCCAGCTCCAGGCTGGCTTCCACCACCGCGCGCCGGCGCGGATTGCGCTGCGCGCCGGTGACGAAGGTCTGGTCGATCTTGAGCTCGGTGAAGGGAATCTGCGACAGCTGCGACAGCGAGGAATAGCCGGTGCCGAAGTCGTCGATCGACAGCCCGAAGCCCTTCAGACGCAGTCGCGCCAGCGCCTGCAGGGCGGTCGCGGCCTCCTGCATCACCGCGCTCTCGGTCAGTTCGAGAACGATCTGCGAAGGTGCCACGCCGTGGCGCTCGGCGACCTGCTGGAAGCGGTCGGCGGCGTCGGCTTCGGTCAGGCCAAGCATGGACACGTTGACCGCGACGCGCAGCACCAGCCCGTCGGCGGCCCAGCGCGCCTGCCAGGCGCAGGCCTGGTCGAGCATGCGCAGGGTCAGCTCCTCGATCAGGCCGGCATGCTCCAGCGCCGGGATGAACTGCGCCGGCCAGACCATCTCGCCGTCGCCACGGCGCCAGCGCGCCAGCGCTTCGACCGTGACCACGCGGCCGTTGTCGACCGTCACCTGCGGCTGGAAGTAGGCGACGAACTCGTCCTGCTGCAGCGCGCGCTGCAGGCACTGCGGGCTCAGGCTGCCCTGCTGCGGCATGCCGACCGGATCGGCCTCGATGGCGAGGGTGGAGAGGATGTCGCGCAGCTTGGTCCCGGTCAGCGGCTTCTGCACGCTGCCCAGCACGCGCAGTCCATAGGCGCGGGCCATGTTCTCGACGGTGTGCTGCAGGGCCGGCTCCAGCGCGCTTGCCACCACCAGCGCCGAGGCCAGGCCCGTGCCGGCGACCGCAGCGATGAACTGCACCCCGTCCATGCCGGGCATGTCGAGATCGACCAGCAGCACGTGGATCGGCTGCGTGCGCGATTCGAGCAGGGCCAGCGCCTCCTCGCCGCTGGCGGCCTCCAGGCATTCGCCGCAGCCGATGTCGGCCAGCAGGCGCAGGGCCATGCGCCGCTGGAAGCCATGATCCTCGACCACCAGTACCGACAAGCTCGCGAAGTCCACCCGCTGCCCCCTTCGGGCTTTCCTGCGAAAGCCCTGCGATGTCGCGCTGCGGCCGCGGTCCGGACCCGGATGTGCGGCCGTTTCATGCGAGCCGCTGCGGCCGTCCCCCGGCCTTCAGCAGCACGGTTCCAAAGCAAGAGTCACCCGGCACTACCGCCAGCAAGGACTGTGCCGACATTCGCGCGATCAGCGGCTGGCCTCCGCAGCCTGGCGCATCGACTGCAGGGCGAAGCGCGCGTTGGCGCCCAGTGGCTCCGCGCTGCTGTCGATCGCCTCGGCGCTGGCCCAGCGCTCGGGTCGCGCATTCACGGCCGCGCGGAAGTAAGCCAGCGCGGTTTCGCGGTCGCCCTGGTTCCACAGCGCCAGCGCGAAGGCCACGGGCACCCACTCGGGATGCCCGCCGTGCAGGCGCCAGGCCGCGGCCCACTGGTCGCGCGCACTGTCGAAGTCGCCGAGCTGGTAGTGGATCCAGCCTGCGTTGTAGTGGACGGTGCGGCGCGCGAGGGCGTCATCCGCGGCGGCCCGCTCGGCGGCGACGAGCTCGCGCGGCACCCGCGCGCGCAGGCCGCGGTCGACCAGATGCTGGGCGTTCTGCAGGCGCAGCAGCACGCTGCGCGGTTCGCGCCGCAGGGCGGCTTCCAGAGCGCTGCGCTGCGCGCTGTCTTCTGCGTTGATCGGCGTGATCCGCACCGCAGCGGGGTCGGCGTCCACATAGGCCGCGTCCGGTGGCGGCAGCTCCTGGGCCTGGATCGCCTGCGCAAGCAGGCCGCCCAACATGATTCCGAGCAGCAGTCGCACGCCGCTGATCGCGCGCCTCTTCACACCCATCAACGCATCCCCTCTCGCTGCCGCACCAACCGGCCGGACGTGCCAGAACCCTGGCGCACCGGCAACTGGCGTCGAGCATACGGGGGCCGACAAAGGTCGAATGTTAGAATTTGTGGTCTTCCTCGCCCCGGTCACAGCCGATGTCCGCCACTGCCAACGCCATTCCGGCCGTCCTTCTCGACGCGCCGCGGATCGACCTCGACTACACGCTCGAACACAAGTACACCCGCGAGTCCGGGCGCATCTACCTCTCCGGCGTGCAGGCCCTGGTGCGTCTGCCGCTGATGCAGCAGATGCGCGATCGCGCGCAGCAGCTCAACACCGCCGGCTTCATCTCCGGCTATCGCGGCAGCCCGCTGGGCGGCTTCGACCTCGAACTGTGGAAAGCGAAGAAGCATCTCGCGGCCTCGGCCATCCACTTCACCCCGGGCCTCAACGAAGACCTCGGCGCCACCATGGTCTGGGGCAGCCAGCAGACCAACCTGTTCGAGGGCGCGAAGTACGACGGCGTGTTCTCGATGTGGTACGGCAAGGGCCCGGGCGTGGACCGCTGCGGCGACGTGTTCAAGCACGGCAATGCCGCCGGCACCTCGAAGTTCGGTGGCGTGCTGGCGCTGGCCGCCGACGACCATGCCTGCCGCAGCTCGACCCTGCCGCATGGTTCGGAGCTGGAATTTGTCTCGGCGATGATGCCGGTGCTGAACCCGGCCGGCGTGCAGGACATCCTCGATATGGGCCTGCTGGGCTGGGCGATGTCGCGCTTCACCGGCCGCTGGGTCGGCTTCAAGACGATCGCCGAAACCGTCGAGAGCTCGGCCTCGGTCAACGTCAATCCGCACCAGCTCGACATCGTGATTCCGACCGACTTCGAGCTGCCCGCCGGCGGCTTGAACATCCGCTGGCCGGATCCGCCGCTGGACCAGGAAATGCGCCTGCACCGCTATGCGGTCGCGGCAGCCCAAGCCTTCGCCCGCGCCAACCACATCGACAAGATCGTCATCGATTCGCCGAAGGCGCGGCTGGGCATCGTCACCACCGGCAAGAGCTACCTCGACGTGCTGCAGGCGTTGGAGTACCTGGGCCTTGACCGCCGCACCTGCGAGGACATCGGCATCCGCGTCTACAAGGTTGGCATGACCTGGCCGCTGGAGCCCGAAGGCATCCGCAGCTTCTGCGAGGGCCTCGAAGACGTCCTGGTGGTCGAAGAGAAGCGCGCCTTCGTCGAGTCGCAGATGAAGGAGTACATGTTCAACTGGCAGCACCGCCCCAGCGTGGTCGGCAAGTACGACGAGCAGGGCCAGTGGTGCCTGCCCAGCACCGGTGAACTCACGCCCGCCACCATCGCCCAGGTGATCGGCAAGCGACTGAAGCGCTTCTTCAACTCCGACGCGATCGAGCAGCGCCTGCGCTGGATGGAGGCCAAGGAGGCCGAGCTGGCCGCGCCGCGCGCCAGCTTCCCGCGCGTGCCGCACTACTGCTCGGGCTGCCCGCACAACACCTCGACCAAGGTGCCGGAAGGCTCGCGCGCACTCGGCGGCATCGGCTGCCACTACATGGTCACCTGGATGGACCGCCGCACCGACACCTTCACCCAGATGGGCGGCGAGGGTGCGACCTGGTGCGGGCAGGCGCCGTTCACCGACACGCCGCACGTGTTCCAGAACCTCGGCGATGGCACCTACTTCCATTCGGGCAGCCTCGCCATCCGCCAGGCGATCGCGGCCAAGGTGAACATCACCTACAAGATCCTCTACAACGACGCCGTCGCCATGACCGGCGGCCAGCCGGTCGACGGCACCCTGACCGTGCCCGACATCGCGCATCAGATGCGCTCGGAAGGCGTACAGACGATTGTTGTGGTCTCGGACGATATCGAGAAGTGGTCCAAGCCGGAGATCTTCCCGGCCGGCGTCGAGTTCGAGCACCGCGATCATCTGGAGGCCGTGCAGAAGCGCCTGCGCGAGGTCCGCGGCACCAGCGTGCTGATCTACGACCAGACCTGCGCCACCGAGAAGCGCCGCCGCCGCAAGCGCGGCAAGATGGCCGACCCGCAGAAGCGCACCGTCATCAATTCGCTGGTCTGCGAGGGCTGCGGCGACTGCGGCGTGCAGAGCTTCTGCGTGTCGGTGCTGCCCAAGGAAACCGAATACGGCCGCAAGCGCGACATCGACCAGTCGAACTGCAACAAGGATTTCAGCTGCGTGAAGGGCTTCTGCCCGAGCTTCGTCACCGTCAAGGGCGGCCAGCTGAAGAAGAGCAAGCGGGTCAGCGTGGAGGAGCGCCTGTCCAGCCTGCCGATGCCGCAGTTCAAGTCGAACCTCGATCAGCCCTGGAACATCCTGATCACCGGCGTCGGCGGCACCGGCGTGGTCACGATTGGCGCCCTGCTGGGCATGGCTGGCCACTTGGAAAACAAGGGCGCCAGCGTGCTCGATCAGACCGGTCTGGCGCAGAAGGGCGGCGCGGTCACCACGCATATCCGCATTGCGAAGACGCCGGCCGACATCCACGCCGTGCGCATCGCCGCCGGTGAGGCCGATCTCGTGCTCGGCTGCGACATGGTCGTGGTCAACGACTACTGGGCGCTGTCGAAGGTGCGCGCCGACCGCAGCGCCGTGGTGCTGAACACCTACGAGGCCATGCCGGGTCCCTTCACCATGAAGCCCGACATGCAGTTCCCGGCGGCTGGCATCGTCGAGGCCGTGCGCGTGGCGCTGGGCGGCCGCGAGCCGCTGCTGGTCGATGCCACCCAGCTGGCCACGGCCCTGCTGGGCGACGCGATCGCGACCAACCTGTTCATGCTCGGCTACGCCTGGCAGCAGGGCCTGGTGCCGCTGTCGCTGGACTCGATCCTGCGTGCGGTGCAGCTCAATGGCGCCGCCGTCGAGATGAATACCCAGGCCTTCAACTGGGGCCGCCTCGCTGCGGTGGACATCCAGGCGGTCACCGAAGCCGCTGGCCTGTCCAAGCCGACTGCCGAGGTGACGGCGCTCACCCCGGCGCCACTGGACGACCTGCGCCTGTCGGCCAACCTCGAACAGTTGATCGAGCGCCGCGTGGCCTTCCTCACCGACTACCAGGACGCCGCCTATGCGGCGAAGTACCGCGCCCTGGTCGACAGCGTGCGTGCGGAAGAGGCCAAGCGCGCGCCCGGCTCGACCAAGCTCACCGAGGCGGTGGCCCGCTACTACTTCAAGCTCATGGCCTACAAGGACGAGTACGAAGTGGCGCGCCTCTACACCTCGGGCGACTTCCTGAAGCGCGTGGCCAGCCAGTTCGAGGGCGACTACAGGCTGCACTTCAACCTGGCGCCGCCGCTGTTCGCCAAGCGCGACGAGAACGGCAAGCTGATGAAGGCCGAGTACGGCCCCTGGATGCTCAAGGCCTTCGGCCTGCTCAAGCACTTCAAGGGCCTGCGCGGCAGCAAGCTGGATATCTTCGGCTACACCGAAGAGCGCCGCACCGAGCGCGCCCTGATCGAGGAGTACCGCGGCACGATCGAGCGCCTGCTCGGTGAGCTGAGCGCCGACAAGCTCGACCTGGCCGTCGAAATCGCCCGCGTGCCCGAACGCATCCGCGGCTTCGGCCACGTCAAGGAGGCTCACCTCGAGCAGGCGAAGAAGTTGCGCGAGGAGCTGCTCACCCGATGGCAGCAGCCCGTGGCCGCAGAGGCCAACGCGGCCTGATCGGACTTCGGTCGACCGCATGCAAAAGCAAAGGGCGCCCCGACCGGGGCGCCCTTTGCCATTGACGGGAACAATCACCCGAAGCCTGCCGCTCGCGGGCACCTCAGCGCTTTCGCGTACTCATAGGGTGGGCCCTAGCCCACCATAGGCTCCATGCTCGCGACGGTCCTGCCGAGCCGCCACGCAGGCGTGCGCGCGTTCGATTCAAGGCGCGCACGGCGGATCCGGGCTGTGTGCATAGGGACGAGTGTCCAGCTTACGGTGGGCCAGGGCCCACCCTATGCAGAGCGTCGTCGAGACCTCATGGGGTGGGCCCCGGCCCACCATGGGCTCCATCCTTGCGCATCGCTACAGTCCGTAGCGTTCGACCAGCGCCCGCTGCGCATCGACGTCGATGCCGGCCGCCTCGGCCAGGCGTGCCCAGCACAGCCGGTGTTCGAAGCCGGCGGTGGCCTGTTCGAGAGCGGCGTGGATCTCGGTCAGCGGCAGCTGCGCCGGCGCCGAGACGCTGAAGAAGATGGCCGGGTGCGAACGATCGCCGTCGGCGCTGTCCTGCACCTCGTAGTCGTCCGGGCTGTGAATCCAGACCTTCCAGCCGCGCGATTGCAGGCCATCCCGCAGCCGGTCGAAGGCCTCTTCGCCGGGGTGCACGCCATCGACCAGCCAGCCGGGCCCGTAGCCGCCGGCACGCAGCGTGTGCACGCAGGGGAAGGTGGGGATGAAGCGCTGACGCTCTTCTTCATCCTCGGGTGCGGGGAATACCAGCTCGGCGTCGTAGGCGACCTCGTCCATCACGTGCTGCTGGCGCGGGCCCCAGGCGTTCTCGACGATGCGCGCACTGACCGGGCCGGTGCGGCGGGCGTAGTAGTCGATCGCCTTGTCGCCCTCGATGAAGCGGATGATCACCCAGCTCCAGTCCTCATCGATCGGGCCGGATTCGGTCTCGATCTCCATGCCGAGCTCGCGGGCCACGCGATGCACGCCCGCCCAGTCGCCGGCCGCCGTCGCCGCCGTCAGATAGTCCCAGGCAAGGCCACGTTCATCGGGCAGCGCTTCGCGCAGCGCCGCCAGCTGTCGGCTGGCCTCGGCGAAGCGCAGCTGCCGTTGCAGGCTGCGCACCAGCAGGCGGCGGCCGCCGTGGTACTCAGGGGCGACCTCCAGCATGCGCAGGCAGTGCTGCTCGGTTTCAGCCCAGTCGCCACGATGGGCGGCGACGTTGGCGCGGCACCAGTGCGTGGTCGCGGGTGCTGAGTGTGCATACAGCCGCGCCAGGCGCTCGACCTCGTCGTAGGCGTTCTGCTGCAGCAGGTAGGTCATCAGCGTGTAGGCGGGGCTCTCTTCCTGGGCGTGATGGCGTTCGACATAGGTCCACAGTAGTGCGATCGCGTCATCCATGGCGCCGCAGGCCTGCAGCGCCTGCGCCGTCTGCTGCAGCAGCGCGGCATCGTCCGGGCGCTGTTCCACCGCCTGCAGCAGCCACTCGGCTTCGGTCTCGGGGTTGCGCTCATCGGTCTGCTCGGCCTGCTCATCCAGCCATTGCAGCAGCACATCCGCAGCCACTGGTGCCGGGCGCCGCGGTGCCGCTTCGATCTCGCTCGACAATGTCGCGAGCATCGCCGCGGCACCGGCGTCGGCGCGCAGGCGCGGCAGATGCGATTGCGCGATCTGCAGCAGGCGCTGCGCGCTGAAGCGGCTGCCGCGCGCCAGTGCAAGGCGGGCGGCGTAGACCGCCAGTTCAATCGTGCGGCGATGGGCGCCCAGCTTCGAGTGATGCAGCACGCCCTGATGCAGACGCGCGCCGCGGCCCCAGTCGTTGTGCTCGGGCAGCGCCATCAGCACGGGAAACGAGGCCTCCATCCACGGCAGCAGGTCGCCATCGTTGATCTCGCGCAGCGGCGGAAGGGTCTCCCACGCCTCGTCCATGCGGCCCAGCGCCGCCAGCGCACGCGCCTTCAGCATCGTCCGCGGCTGGGCGATGTTGCGCCATTCCACGCCGTCGATCGCGGCCTCCTCGGCTTCGATTCGGGCCAGCACCTCGGCCGCGCGATCGTTCTCCAGCAGCAGGATGTTCTCGACTTCCAGCGTGCCGCCATTGGCCTCGACGCCTGCCGCTTCAAGCACGGCGCGCTGCGACTGCAGCCAGCTCAGTGCCTCGGCGGCGCGGCCGCTGTCGCGCAGTGCCAGGGCCTTCTGGTAGGACAGGCACTGGAAGCAGTTGCGGCTGGGCTCGATGCGGGCGAGGGTCTCGTCGCAGACCGCGATGCGCTCCTCCGCCCAGCCGGGGCCGTCGATGTTCGCGTAGCAGCTGGCGACGTCCTGCGTGACGCAGATCGACTGCGGACACTCGATGGTTTCCTCGCGATGGGCGAACTCGAACAGTGCGATGGTTTCGGCCAGGGCGGTCTCGCCCTCGGCCTTGTTGCCGAGCCGGTTGCGCAGGTCCCAGTGACGCACGAAGACCTCGAGCCACGGGTTCTCGAGCGTCTTGCACAGTGCGCGCAGCTCCGGCATCAGCGCCTCGGCGCGCTCCACTTCCTGGTCGCAGATCTCGCTGCTGAAGCGGTCGATCAGGTCCGCGCTGTGCGCTTGTCCGGCTTCGCGCAGCGAGGCCTGCAATTGTTCGATCCAATGCCAGATGTTCATCGAAGTTCCTGGGGATTGAGTGCGCCGCACGGGCGCGGAAGGACGTGAAAGGGCGCGGGGCTGCGGGAGGGACGGCCCCCCGCCCGCGGGAGATGTGCAGTGCTTGCGCGGGCCTCAGCGCATGAGCAGGGCCTGCACCGAGTCGGCCAGGTCCTGCAGGGCGCCACCCAGCGCATCCGGCGCCTGCGACTCGTGGCCGGCGAGGATGGTCTTGAAGGTGCGCAGCAGACGTGCGCCCATCGCGGCGTGCGCGCTGCCTTGGCGCAGCGACTGCAGCAGCGCGTCGACGGCCGGGTTGGAGAGGTTCAGGTACAGACGGCTGTCGTGGCTGGCGTCGATCTGCGCCGTGAACTGCCGTGCCAGACGCAGCGCGGCCAGTGAGATCTTCTTGTCCTGTGCATCCGCGTCGAGACGACGCTTCAGTTCGCTGTCGCGATCCGGCACCACCACCAGCGGCAGCACCGCCGGCTCGAAGTGCGCGGGCTGCAGTCGTTCGCCCTGGCAGAGGTGCTCGCGCAGCCAGTCGAGCTCGTGCGCGGGCAGCTCGGCTTCGCGGAACAGCTGGCGGTTGCCCTGCTCGGTACCCAGCTCGACCAGACGCAGTCCACGCAGTTGTGCCCAGCGCCGCAGGAAGGGCACCACCGCGTAGCGATGCCCATGCGCCACCGGAATGCCGAGAGTGCGGAACAGCATCGCCTCGAAGCCCTGCTGGCTTTCCAGAATCACGTGCAGGGCGCCGCGCGAGATCAGCTCGGGCACACGCAGTTGACCCTGCGAGGTCGGCACGCGCAGATGCTCCATCATCAGTGCGAACAGGCGCTCGTCGCAGAGGCTGGCGCCCAGCAGGGCTTCGTTGTGGCGCAGCAGGATGCGGCGCCAGGCCTCCGGTTGCGTGCGCACGATCTGGCCCAGGCCATCGATCAGCGATTCGGACAAGGCGTGTCGCACCGCGCTGTAGTGGGCGTCGCGCTGCAGATCCTCGCGGCTGGCGGTGGGCGTGAGCCGGTTCGATTCGATCACCCCGCCGACGAACCCCGCCCAGGAGGGCAGCAGGTCGCGGGCATCGTCATCGAGGAGCATGCCGCGTACGAACACCGCGAGGTTGCGGTTGTCGCTCGTGCCGTAGGTGGCGCCATCCTGAACCCACAACAGGCCACGCGCATCGCTGCCGGCCTCCGTGCCCGAAGGCTGCACCTCCACCGTGCAGATCGGCTCGAAGCTGCGCTCGAAGCGTGCGGCGAACTCCAGATTGCGGCGCTGCGCCTGCAGCGGATGCAGGGGCGTCTCGCCGTCGCGCCGCCACGGCGGCGGCTCCGGATTGATGGCTTCAGCGCTGCCGCACAGATGGATCGGTTCGGGCAGCAGGGCACAGTAGTGCCGCAGGATCTCGTCGAGCCGTGCCGGGCTGGTCAGCCCCCGGTACTCGTCCTGCAGCTCCAGCACGATTTCTGTACCGACCGCTCGCGCCGCGATCGGGCTGACCGAGTACTGCTCGGCCGTCGTCGACAGGTAGACGTGCCCGCGGTCGGGCTGCTGGTACGAAGTGGTGCGTACGCTGACCCGCTTGGCCAGCACGAAGGCCGACAGGAATCCCAGGCCGAACATGCCGATCAGGCCGCTGTCCTCATGCCCGGATTCGCGCAGCCGACGCGTGTAGCCGACCCCGACCGTCGCCAGGTAGGCGTGGATCTCATCCTCGGTGAGGCCCGCGCCGGTGTCGATGATGCGCAGCACGCCCTGTTGGGCATCGGCCAGCACTTCGATCCGGCTGGGGCCCTGCCAGTCCGGCTGCTCCAACCGGCGGCGGAGGATGGAGTCGTGCGCGTTCTGCACCAGCTCGCGCAGCGCCACCATCGGCGTGGAGTAGAGGTGCTTGCTCAGCACCGACATCAGTCCGCCGAGGTCCACGGCGGTGCTGCGAAGCTGGGCCACCGGGGCCCATGCGGGTGGGGTCGAAAGGCTCATGAAAGGTTCGGAGGTGACGGGATCGGGGCGTGCGATCGCGGCACGCAAGCCGGCTAGGATACTTCGGGGAATCGGCCTTGCGTGTCCGCCCTTGGTATGGAGCGCAACGGTGCAGGCCAGTCGCGAAGCTCGCGCACCTTGCACCCCGGGTCTGGCGTTTTGCGGGCGGAACCGGGCGGCCGATCGAACCGCCGCTGCGAGCCCGGCCGCCGGCCCATGCCGGCCTCGCCGGGGCGCTGCTACAGTTCCGGCGAAACCCGGGGGAGAGCCTGCATGCACTCGATTCTGGTGGCGAGCAGCAAGGGCGGCTGCGGCAAGTCGACGATCGCGACCCAGCTGGCGGCCTGGACGGCCGTGCAGGGACGGCGTTCGGTTCTCGTCGATCTGGACCCTCAGGGCTCGTCCCTGCACTGGTGCGAGCGCCGCGCCGGCAGCGGCGCGCCCGAGGTGCTCGGCGTCAATGGCGCGGACGGCCGCTGGCAGAAGCGCCTGCCCGAGGACACCGACTGGCTGGTCTTCGATGCGCCTGCCGGCTCGCAGCCGGCGACGCTGAAGTCGGTGATCGAGCGCGTCGACGCCCTGCTGGTGCCGGTGCTGCCGTCCGCCTTCGACCTCGAAGCCACGGCCGGTTTCCTGGATGCCCTGTGCGGTCACCGGCGCATGGCCGAGGGCGGTCTGCAGGTCGGCCTGGTCGCCAATCGGCTGCGCATGAACACCCAGGCCAGCCAGCGCGCGCTTGCCCAGCTCGCCGAGTGGCCCTGGCCGCTGCGCGCCGAGCTGCGCGATTCGCAGAGCTATGTGCTGCTGGCGGCGCTGGGCAAGAGCCTGTTCGACTACGACAACGAGGCCGTGCGCACCCAGGCCGAGCCCTGGCAGCCGCTGCTGCGCTGGCTGGCGCGGGCGGGACGCCGTCCACGGAGTTGATCCCTGCGCCGCGACATCAGCGCCAACCGTTGCGCTAAGTCGCGATTAAGCACGCCGGGCCTAGGGTCCGACGACCGCGCGCGTCCCGCGCCCCACAGCGTCACCGGAGTCCCGTCATGCGCAAGACCCTCGCCCTCCTGCTCGCCCTCACTGCCGGCGGCGCCCAGGCCTACCAGCCCGAGGCCGGCCTGTGGTGGAACCCGAACGAGAGCGGCTCCGGCTTCACCATCGAGCTGCAGGACAACCTGCTGGTGTTCACCGGCTACCTGGGCGAGCCCAACGGCCTGCCGGTCTGGTACACCTCGGCGGGCTTCCTCAACGGCAATGCCCTGTACGAAGGCGAGCTGCTGCGCTTCACCAACTCGCAGTGCGCCGGCTGCAGCTACAGCGGACCGCCGCAGAATCAGCGCGTGGGCACGATCCGCCTGGCCTTCGATGCCAACGACCCGACCCGCGGCACCCTGACCTGGAACGTGCCGCCGCTGCCGATTCGCAGCATGCCGATCGAGCGCTACTACTACTACTACAAGCGCACCGGCCCGAATGGCGACGGCTCGGCTCCGATCCAGGCCAGCAAGATGCTGGGCGAGTGGAGCCTGAACCTGGACTTCAGCGAATTCCCCAACTTCAACGATTTCCGCTTCAGCGGCGACGTTCTGGTGTTCGACCAGCTCGATCTCGAGGGCGGCACCTGGTACTTCGACGGCTGCCGCAGCGAGACCTCGCTGGACGCCGAGTGCAGTACCGACGCCCTGCGCTTCAACGGCGCCTCGGGCTTCTACAGCACGAGCCGCCGCCGGCAGTCGATCATCCTCGACGACAACAGCGTCAACGGCAGCGGCCAGCGCCTGTGCATGTACTACGAGGCGCCGGTGCAGGCCGAGTACTTCAGCGCCGGCGCCACCGGCAACAACGACGGTGGCTTCACCATCTTCCCCTGCAGCGCCAACCCGCTGAACTACGCGCTGTATCCGCTGCGCGGCTTCCGCTCGGCCAGCCGCACCTTCGTCGAGACCGGGCGCGGGCCGAGCAAGCGGGCCGAGGCGGCGACCGTCGACCACACCCCGGCGCTGCGTGAAGCCGCACCGCTGAAGTCCGTCGCCCAGCGCAAGAGCGAGCAGGACGACGCCAGCTACGTCGCCTTCGAGAACGAGGTGCAGGCCCTGGTGCAGCGGGTCAACGCCAAGCGCTGAGGCGACGCCGAAGACTTCAGCGTCGTCGCGCGCCAAGGAGGGCGCGTCCGCGGATCGAGCACGTACGTGCTTGATCCGTGCCGCCCAGAAGTGCATCTCCCAAATCGTGGACACTACGCCGCCGCGGCCCGACCGCGGCGGCGTTTTCCTTTCTGCCGGTTGTGCTGCCCGTGTCCGACGCGTTTCCCATCGATCCCCTGCTGCCCGAGATCCTGTCCAGCCTTGAGCGACATCCGCGGCTGGTGCTGGAGGCCCCGCCCGGCGCCGGCAAGACCACCCGCGTGCCGCCGGCCTTGCTCGATGCCTCATGGCTCGAAGGCCGCAAGGTCCTGATGCTGGAACCGCGCCGCATCGCCGCACGCGCGGCCGCGAACTTCATGGCCAGCGCACGCGGCGAACAGCCCGGCGAGACCGTCGGCTATCGCATCCGCTTCGAATCCAAGGTGGGCCCGCGCACCCGCATCGAAGTCGTCACCGAGGGCATCCTCACCCGCCTGATCCAGGACGACCCGCTGCTGGACGGCATCGGCGCGCTGGTCTTCGACGAGTTCCATGAGCGCCATCTCAGCGCCGACCTCGGGCTTGCGCTCGCGCTCGAAGTGCAGGCCCAGCTGCGGCCCGACCTGCGCATCGTGGTGATGTCGGCCACGCTCGACGGCGAGCGCCTCGCCAAGACGCTCGACGCCCCACGCCTGACCAGCGCCGGCCGCAGCTATCCCGTGCGCATCGCCTATCCGCCGCGACAGGGCAACGAACCGGAAGACGCGCAGCTCAAGCGCGCGGTCGAACTCGCCCTGCGCGAAACCGACGGCGACCTGCTGGTGTTCCTGCCCGGCCTGCGCGAGATCCAGCGCGGCGAGCGGCTGCTGTTCGAATCGGCGCAGGCGGCGAATGCGGAGGTGCTGCCGCTGTACGGCGAGCTGCCGGTGGAGCAGCAGGCCGCGGTGCTCAAGCCTTCCCCCGATGGCCGCCGCCGCATCGTGCTGGCCACGAATGTGGCCGAGAGCAGCGTGACCCTGCCGGGGGTGAAGGCGGTGATCGATTCCGGCCTCGCCCGCGAGCCGCGCTTCGATCCGAACTCCGGCTTCTCGAAGCTGATGACGGTGAACATCTCGCAGGCCTCGGCCGACCAGCGCGCCGGTCGCGCCGGGCGCGTGGCGCCGGGCGTCTGCTATCGCCTGTGGCCGGAGAGCCAGCGCCTCGAACCCGCACGCCGGCCCGAGCTGATGCAGGTCGAGCTCTCTGGCCTCGTGCTGGAGCTGCGCGCCTGGGGCAGCGATGCCTTGCCGTTCGTTGACGCACCGCCGCCGGGCGCGCTCGCCCAGGCCGAAGACCTGCTGCGCGCGCTGGGCGCGCTCGATGTCTCGGGCGCGCTGACGCCGCTGGGCCGGCGCATGCTGAAGCTCGGCACGCACCCGCGTCTCGCCGCGATGCTGTGCGCGGCGCCCGATGCGCAAGCGCGCGCGCTGGCCTGTGATCTGGTCGCCCTCATCGAAGGCCGCGACGTGCTGCGCGGTGAATCGCGCCGTCGCGAGGACTGGGCCAGCCGCTGGCAGGCCCTGCAGGACTTCCGCGCCCGCCGCGGCGGCCACGACACCGATCGCAGCGCGCTCATGGCCGTGGAGCAGGCCGCGCGCAGCTGGCGTCGGCGCCTGGATACGAACACCGAAGTGGCCAGCGCCTCGCCGCACCGCCTGGGCGAGCTGCTGCTGCACGCCTTTCCCGATCGCATCGCGCACGTGCTGCCCAACGACCGCCTGCGCTATGCGCTGGCCAATGGCCGCATGGCCAAGCTGATGCCGGACTCGCCCCTGGTCGGCGAGCCCTGGCTGGTCATCAGCGAGCTGCGCGCCGATACCGGCGACGGCCTGATCCTGCGCGCCACCGGCTTCGACGAAGAGGCGCTTGAACGGGAATTTCCCGAGCGCTTCATCGAGCGCGACGAGGCCGGCTGGGACGAGGCCGCGCGCGCGGTCACCGCCTCGCGCGTGCGCCGCTATGAGCAGATCGTGCTGAGCCGCAAACCGATCGGCAAACCCGACGCCGAGCTCTGCGTGCAGGGCCTGATCAACGGCATCCGTCGTCTGGGCCTGCAGGTGCTGGACTTCAGCGAGGCGCAGCGGCAATGGCAGCAGCGTGTCGCCCTGCTTCGCACGCACTGCCCCGAGCTGGGCCTGCCCGACCTCAGCGACGAGGCGCTGCTGGCGACACTCGACGCCTGGCTCGGCCCCTACCTCGGCGGCAAGACGCGGCTGTCGCAAATCGACGCGTCCCTGCTCGGCGAGGCCCTGCGCTCGCGCCTCGACCACAGCCAGCGCCAGGCCGTCGAGCGTCTCGCACCCACGCGCATCAGCGTGCCCTCGGGCATGGAGCGCGCCATCGAGTACCTGCCGGAACAGCCGCCCGTGCTGGCGGTGAAGCTGCAGGAGCTGTTCGGCCTCGCCGACACGCCCGCGATCGCCGAGGGCCGCGTGCGCCTGACCCTGCACCTGCTCAGCCCCGGCGGCCGCCCCATCCAGGTCACCCAGGACCTGCGCGGCTTCTGGGAGCGCACCTATGCCGAGGTCAAGAAGGAGCTCAAGGGCCGCTATCCCAAACACCCCTGGCCGGATGACCCGTGGACCGCGCAGGCCACGCATCGGGCGAAGCCAAGGGGGACGTGACCGGCCAGGCTGCTTCGAGTCCCTGTCCTCTTCTGGCGCGATGCGGGACTCCAGGTCCCGGCGCCCCGCAATCGCGCCGGCATGCACATCGACGGTGGCGGCCCATGGCCCACACTGCGCAGCCCCGAACGCCCGAGCCCCGCCATGCCCTCACCCCCACAGCTGTTCCAGTTCGCCCTGCTGGTCCGCGACTATGACGAGGCCATCGCCTGGTACACGCGGGCGCTGGGCTGGGATCTGATCGAGGACACGCCGCTCTCGCCGGAAAAGCGCTGGGTGGTGGTCGGCGTGCCGGGCGCGATGCAGGTGCTGCTGGCGCGGGCGGCCACCGAGGCGCAGGCGGCACACATCGGTCGACAGGGCGGCGGACGGGTCTGGCTGTTCCTGCGCAGCACGGATTTCGACGCCGACTGCGCGCGGCTGGCCGCTGCCGGCGCGCGCTTCGACGGCGCGCCGCGCAGCGAAGCCTACGGGCAGGTGGTGGTGTTCGAGGATCTGTACGGCAACCGCTGGGACCTGATCGGGCCGCCGCGCGCCAGTGGCTGACGCGCGCGCGGCAGAGCGAGACCGCGTTCGTTTCGCCGATGCCGGCGCATTCCTCGATCCATCCATCGCCGGATCGAGGTCGCCGCCATGCCCATCCTCCGCCGCATTCCGTTCGCCCTGCTGGCCGGCCTGCCGGCTGCGTCCGCGCTGGCGCAGACCGGCCTGCTCAACGACAGCGGCCAGCGCCTGGTCTATACCGCCACGGCCGTCTCGCCGCTGCCCGATCCGGTCGACTTCCCCGGCCAGGACGCCCGCCATGGCCGCGACATCGCCTTCGAGGAGGGTGCGCTCGCCAAGCAGGGCCGCGGTGCCGCCGGCTTCGACTTCAGCAAGCTCGGCGCGGACGGCCAGCCGCTGGCCGTGCAGGACCAGGCCTGGGCGCGCGACGCGCAGGGCTTCGATGCCGGTAGCGAGGCCGCCGGCACGCGCTGGTCCTGCGTGCGCGACCACGTGACCGGACTGGACTGGGAGGTCAGGACGCATACGCCGGTGCCTGCACTTCGCGACCGCGGCTGGACCTACAGCTGGTACAGCAGCGCGCAGCGGCCGGACGGCACCGCCAATGCCAGCAACGGCGGCGATCCCGGCGGCAGCAATCGCGGCCAGTGCTTCGACAGGTACGACCCCGACAGCAACCCGGGCGGCCTGTTCTGCGACAGCGCTGGCTATGTCGAGGCGGTCAATGCGATCGGCCTCTGCGGCAGCAGCGACTGGCGCATGCCGACCCGGCGCGAGCTGGAGTCGATCGTCCACTACGGCACGCGCTGGCCGGCGATCGATACCGCGCTGTTTCCGGATGTTCCCGGCGACTTCGGCAACCCGCAGAACCCGGTGCCGAACATCACCTGGACGGGCACGCCGGCGCCCTTCAGCGACCAGGCCTGGAGCCTGTACTTCGAGTACGGCACGCCGGTCGACGGCACCAGCAAGACCTTGGCCGCGTCGCTGCGGCTGGTGAGGAGCGCGCCATGAGCGCCGGCATTGCAGCCTCGGGATTGCGCGCTCGGCGCTGGGTCATCTGCACGCGAACGCCTGCGCTCCTCGCCGTGCTGCTGGCGCTGGCCGGCATCGGACCGGTCCGCGCGCAGAGCTGCTTCAACCCGCAGGTCGCCCCGTCCACGCCCACTGCGGACTTCGAGCTCCAGAACGACGGCACCGCCGTGCACCGGCCCAGCGGCCTGCAGTGGATGCGCTGCTCGCTGGGCCAGGCTTGGACCGGTTCGGGCTGCAGCGGCACGGCGCAGAACCTCACCCAGTGGCGCGACGCTCTGCAGCTGGTGCGCGCCGTCAATCTCGGTGAGTCGAACGCCGACGGCGACGGCGCGCCCGGCTTTGCCGGCTACGGCGACTGGCGCCTGCCCAACTTGAAGGAGCTGGCCAGCCTGCACGAGGCCTGCCGACGCAATCCGGCGATCAACGAGCAGGTGTTTCCGAACGCACCGGCGCAGGGCCTGCACTGGACCTCGACCACGGTGCACCAGAATGCGCTGGCTGCCTGGTACTTCGACTTCGGCGAGGGCCGTGCCGGCTTCGCGCTGAAGTCCGATGCGCTGCCGCGCTTCCTGCGCCTGGTCCGCGGCGGCAGTGCGGGCGCTGGCTACCAGGCGGGCGCCAACCGCGTGTTCGCGGACGGCTTCGAGCTCACGCCCTGAAACACGGCGGCCTGTCTCGCTCTGCCCATGGCTGGCATTCCGCGGGCCCGGCGCTGCGGTCCGCGCTCCCCGACGATTGATTCAGGGCCGGCAACTGCGCACAGTGTGGCGGTCCTCACGCGCAGGCTCCGCCCGGCCATGGGTGAATCGAGCGGCTCCGGCCACACCACCGGCTTTCTGTTGCACCGCATCCGCGATGGCGATGCGGCGGCGCGCTCGGCCCTGGTGGCGCGGGTCGGGCCGCTGCTGCAGCGTTTCGCCCGCGGCCGCGTGCCGCAGCTGCTGCGGCATCAGCAGGACACAGCCGACCTGCTGCAGATCACCTGGCTGCGCGTGCTGGAGCGCCTGCCGCAGATCCGCACCGAGTCGCCGGGCGACTTCTTCGCCTACCTGCGCACCGTGCTGATCAATGCCCTGCGCGAAACCCTGCGCCGGCAGGGCGCCTCGCCGGTGCTGGGCCCGGGCGGCGAGGACGATGCCGCGGCCTCGGCCTCGGCCGCGCTGCCGGCCGCCGAGGTCGATCCCGAAGACTGGCTGGCCTATGAACAGTCACTGCAGCGGCTGGAACCCGCCCACCGCGCGCTGGTGCTGATGCGTTTCGAGTTCGGCATGAGCTTCGCCGAGATCGCCGCCGAACTCGGCGAGACGCCGGACGGTGTGCGCATGAAGCTGAACCGCGCGATCGCCCGCATGGCCAGCGCGGCGGAGGCGCAGGCCCCGGCATCGCGGATCGGCGATCCGAAGCCCGCATAGGGTGGGCCCTGGCCCACCGTGGCCTGGAACATGCCGATGCCTGCGTTCGTCGACAGGCCTGGCGTCGCCGCTGGTGCGAGCGCGCGCGCGCGTGGGTGTGGCGAAGGTCCAGCTCATGGTGGGCCAGGGCCCACCCTATGCCGCGTCGGCGTTCGCTTTCCCCCTCTGGCCGCATTCCTGCATGCGAGCGGCCATGGGGGCCCGGAGCGACGACCATGCATGCAGTCCGTCCACGCAGATCCGGCCCGCGCCTCGCGCGCGGCCTGCTGATTCTCCTGCTCGCCGTGCTGGCCGGCCCGGTGCTGGCGCAGATCGCGGTGACGCCGGCCCTGCCGACGCCGCAGTCCACGCTCAGCGTGGCGGCGCTGCCGCCTGCGGCCGGCAGCTACCGCTTCCGCCTGCGCACGGTGGGCGCGGTGCTGCTGCAGTCGGGGGTGCTGAACACGGCCGCTGACGGCAGCGTGCGCGGCACGCTGACGCTGGGCGCGATCGCTCCGGGCAGCTACACGCTCACGCTGGACGACAACGGCAGCGGTGCGCAGGTCTTTAGCCGCGCGCTGACCGTGGGTGCGCCGCTCGGCGTCAGCGCGACGCCGGATGCGCTGCGCCCCGGCGATCCACTGCGGGTCGCCCTGAACGGCCTGCGTGCCGCGCCGACCGTGCTGCGCATCAACGGCCAGCGGGTGTTCGGCCCCCAGCTGCTCGCGGGCGGCGCAGCGACGGCAGCGGTGGATCTGCGCCTGCCTTCGGCGACGCCGACCGGCGGCAGCGCCAGCCTGCGCGTCGAACAGCTCGAGGGCGCGCAGGTGATCGCCGCCGGCGATGGCAGCGTGCGCGTGCTGGCTGCGGGCTTCAGCGGCCCGGCGCGGGTGCTGAACCTGGCCGGCCTGCCGGCGAGCCTGCGCATCGGTGAGGCATTCACCGTCAGCGGCCGGCTGGAGCTGCGCCAGGGCAGCCCGGTTGGCCTGCGCGCGCGCATCAATCTGCGCCTGCCGGATGGCCGCGTGCTGCCGCTCGATGACGGTCGCGGTGCGGTCGGTGCCGACGGCAGCTTCGCCATCCGCGGCTGGCTGCGCTCGACCTGGAGCGGCCTGCCGGTGCACTTCGGCGCCACCGGCCAGGGTCAGACCGATATCGTCTTCACCGAGCCCGAGCGGCCCCCGACCCGCGGCCCGAGCCGCGGGCCTTTCAGCTTTCCCGGCGGCGCCGTCAACCTGCCGGGGCCGGACGATCCGGTGCAGTTCCGGCTGCGCCTGCGTACGCCCGATGGCCAGCCGATCCAGGGCGGCATCGTCACCGTCGACGGCAATGTCGGCAGCATCCTGCCGCCCGAGGAAGCGCGCGGACCGGGCGGCCTGAATGCCAGCAGCGCCCTGCCGACGACGACCTCAAGCGCCGGCATGGTCCTGCGCAACCCGGCCCAGATCGGGACGATCCTGCAGCAGACCGCGCCGGCCCTGTATGCGCGCATCACCGGACAGTGTCCGCTGACGCTCTGGCGCGGCGAGACCGATGCCAATGGCGAGGTCACCGTCGTGCTGGACCGTACCGAACTGATCGCGGCGGTGGCCGCACATGTCGGACGGCAATGGAACGATGGCAACGGCTCTGGCCCCGGCGACAACGAACCGCTGGAAAGCCTGATCCTGATCCGCGCCTCGGGCCTCACCGTGGGCTACACCGCGAATGCCAACGGCGGCATCGCGCAGGGCATCGAGTATCCGGTCATCTACCAGCACAACGGCGGCACCTTCTGCGGTGGTGATTCGCTGGAGTACTTCCAGTGCACCAACCCGCTGGGCTTCAACCCGCTGCTGATCTACACCATGCGCCCGTACAGCGGCAGCATCAGCCTGCCGCTCGATCCCGACATCGGCGGACTCCCGCGCAGCGCCGACGCCGCCGGCCTCGCGACCTGGGGCCCGATCACCACCTTCCCGGGCAGCGCCTTCAATGATGCGCAGGGCCTGAACATCGCCGGTGACCTGCCGGTCCGCTTCACCCTCGATCAGGGCCTGTTCGGCGTGGTGCAGTCGGCCCTGCTGTCGAAGTGGGTGCGCAACACGCAGAACCAGTGGGTCGAGCAGACGATCGGCAGCTTCCCGGTCCGGCCTTCCCAAGCCTGCGCAGGGCCTGGTGACACCGAGTTCGAGGTCAATCTGCCGGGCTTCCACCGCAGCCCCTGGGGCGTGGAGCGCTATCGCATCCGCGTGCAGGGCACGCCGGCCAGTGCCTTCGGCGAGTACCGCTTCAAGCTGGAGACGCAGCCGCCGCCGCCGTGGTGGCGGCAGCCGCCAGAGGACATGCTGAGCCGCAGCCTCGCGCAGTGGACGCCAGCGCGCGCCGAGCTGCGGATGACCGTGCGGCCCGAGCCGGTGGCGGTGGACGCCACGCCGCCGCAGGGCATGCCGACGCTGCAGAACCGCAGCCAGGGCAAGGAGGAGCTCCGCAGCAATGTCGACGCCAATGGCCAGACCAGCTTCCTGCGGACGGGCGAGAGCGAGAACCGCACGGTCAATCGCGAGGCCGAGCCGCGCAGTGCGACCCGGTCAGGCCTCGCCTACAGCGAGACGATCGGGCCTGAACGCATCCTCGATACCGGCTGGATACCCGTGTTCCGTTTCGCCTGGGGCGTGCCGCCGATCGCCGCCGCCACCTTCGGCATCGACGCCCGCTTCTGGGCCGATCTGCTGGTGCAGATGCAGGCCGAGCTGGATCTCGAAACCGGCCAGCTGTCGAGCCTGCTGAAGACCCAGCCCTCGGTGGGGGGCGCCATCGATGCCTTCTTCAACTTCAGCGCGGTGCTCGGCCTGGTCGACATGACCGCCGGCTTCACCCCGAGCTTTGGCGTGGCGATGCCGGTGACGGTGGTGAACGGCCGGCTCGATCCCGAGCAGAGCGAACCTTGCTTCCGCTTCCGCATGCAGGTGCGCTACGACGTCAGCGTCGGCCTGTGTCCGCTGTGCGTGGAGTTCGGCGACACCGCGGTGCCGATCGACGAGCGCGAGCCGAACAACAGCTGCCAGATCCCGCCCCTGGGCAGCGCGAAATACGAGGCCTCGACGCGGCTGGCGGCCCTGGGCATCACCCGGCTGGCGCCGGTCAGCGCGGCTTTCGATGCGCTGGGTCAGGGCGGCCTGGCCGAGGCGCGCGAGGGTCGGGTGCAGTTCCGGCCGTGGCAGGGCGGCGGCTTCGCCGCGCCGGTCGATCTCGGCGCTGTGGTCGGCGCCAGCGCGCCGCAGCTGGCCTATCACGCACCCGGGCAGGCGGTGCTGGTGTACGAGCGCTCGCCGCTGACGGAGAGCGCCTTCCGCGCCTCCAGCCTGCAGGCCGCCACCGCGAGCCGGCATCTGGTGTTCCGTCGGCTGCAGAACGGTAGCTGGGGTGCCGCGCAGAACCTCACGCCGCCGGGTGCCGGAGGCGAAGGGCAGGTCAGCCTCGCCACCTGTCCAGCAGGCGCCAGCGGCTGCCCGGCCGGAGGCGAAGTGCTGGCGGTGTGGACGCGTGACGCCGGCGCCGATGTCTTCGGCTTCCGCTTCGAGGTCTGGCACGCCTTCTTCCGCAACGGCGCCTGGACCGCGCCGGCGCGCGTCGCCGAACCCGGTGCGGGCAGCGACATGCACGCGCGTGCGACCTATGCCGGCGGCGTGCCGATCGTCAGCTTCACCCGCGCCAGCGGCCGCAGCCTGGCCGCGCAGGCGACGCGCCAGCTGATGTACCGCGTGCTGCCCGGCGGCGTGCCGGCGCCGGTCGGTGGCGCGCCCGAGGGTGTGGTCTGGCAGTCGCTGGCCAGCGATGCGCAGGGCCGGCCGGTGCTGGCGTTCACCGCACACCCGGGCGGGGCGGCGCAGATCGGCAACCAGGCCGAGCTGTGGAGTGCGCTTGGCACCTGCAGCAGCAACAGCTGCAGCTTTGCCAGCCAGCGCCAGACCGATGCGCTGGGGCGCGGCCTGCGCGCCGAAGCGCCGACCCTGCTGCGCACCGCCAGCGGCGACGTGCAGCTGGCTTTCCGCGGGCTGGGCTTCAGCCCGAACGCGCAGGGCCTGCGCGCGGCCCCCGGCGACCCGATCGGCATGCTCGCCGGCACCGGCAGCCTGGTCAGCGTGGTGCCGCGCTTCGACGCCGCACCCGCGTCCCTGCTCACCTTGGGCGACGGCGCCGGCCTGTGGATGAACCCGGTGCTGGCGCAGAACCCGGCCACCCAGGGCCTGCTCGCGCTTGCCGACGTCAGCGCCGCGCCGGTGTTCAACGTCGCCGCCTTCGAGAAGAGTCTGGCCTTCGAGCCGCTGCGGCCGAGCCTGAAGAGCACGCCGGTCGAGGGCAGCCTGCAGCTGGTCAGCCTGGCCGACGCGCCCGACTTCGCGGTGGAAGCCGTGCTGCCGGTGGATACCGTGCTGCAGCCCGGCGGCACGATCCGCGTGCAGGTCGCCCTGCGCGCCCGCGGCAAGCCCTGGCAGGGCGGGGGCGGTGGCGAAGCGCTGCGCATCGAGGCGGCCTGGGACGCTGAACCCGGCGTCGGCGAGTTCGCCGGCCGCACCGATCTCAGCGCCTTCGGCCCCGGTGGCCAGGCCCTGGTCGATCTGGATGCGGCGGTGCCCGCGCAGTTCAGTCGCGACGAAACCCGCCGCCTGTTCGTGCGCGTGCAGCTCGGCACCCAGGCGGATGCCGACGGCGCCAACGACCTCGGCAGCGCCGACATCGGCGCGCTCGAAGTGCCCGGCCTGCCCGAGGTCGAAGTGCGCCAGCGCGACCGCCACGTGCTGCTGGAATGGCCGGCCGCGAGCGATCCGCGCATCAGCGCCTGGCGCATCTGGCGGGCCAATCCGCCGGCCGCTGACGGCAGCCAGGACTGGACCCCGGTGGGCTCCAGCTTCGTGCCGGCCTTCATCGACCTCACTGGCGGCGATGGCCGTACCGACTGGTATCGGGTCACCGCCCTGAGCGACGCGGGCATCGAATCCGCCCCCGGCCCCGCCGCGGTGGCGGTGCGCGATGCGCGCGCGCCGACGGCGGTATTCGCCGACGGCTTCGAGCGCATCGACGAGCCGCCGGCGGCGCCCGCGGCGGGCTATGTCATGCAGGCGCCGGAGCGCTAGAGCACCCGTCCAGGCAAGGCTGAAGAATCCAGCCTTGCCTGGGTATGGCGCGCGGACTTTCAGTGCGCCGTGCCGCCGCGCAGCTTCTGCACGCCCATCCACAGCGCCACCAGCACCGCGCCGGCGGCGATGCCGACGCCGGCGTTGATGCCCATCTCGGCCGGCAGCGCGAAGCCGCCGAGCGCGGGCATCGTCGCCTGCACCCAGTGGTGCAGGGGGCCGATGCCGTGGACGAGGATGCCGCCACCGACCAGGAACATCGCGGCGGTACCGGCCACCGACAGGAACTTCATCAGCCAGGGCGCGGCGGCGAGGATGCCGCGGCCGATCGCACGCTTGGCCGCGGACGCGCGCTGGGTCAGGTACAGGCCGAGGTCGTCGAGCTTGACGATGCCGGCGACCAGACCGTAGACGCCGATCGTCATCACCAGCGAGATGCCCACGAGCGTGCCGAGCTGGCGGCTGAAGCTGGCAGCGGCGACCGTGCCCAGCGCGATCACGATGATCTCGGCCGAGAGCACGAAATCGGTGCGGATCGCGCCCTTGATCTTGTCGCGCTCCATCGCCACCAGGTCGATTTCGGGATCGGCCACGGCCACGAGTCGCGCCTGCTGCTCGACCTCGACCTCGGCGCGGTGCAGCCACTTGTGCACCAGCTTCTCGACGCCTTCGAAGCACAGGAAGGCGCCGCCCAGCATCAGCAGGGGCAGGATCGCCCAGGGCAGGAAGGCGCTGATCGCCAGCGCGGCCGGCACCAGGATCGCCTTGTTCACCATCGAACCTTTCGCCACCGCCCACACCACCGGCAGCTCGCGCTCGGCGCGCACGCCGGTCACCTGTTGTGCGTTGAGCGCGAGATCGTCGCCGAGCACGCCGGCGGTCTTCTTGGTGGCGAGCTTGGTCATCGCGGCGACGTCGTCGAGCAGGCTGGCGATGTCGTCGATCAGGGCGAAGAGGCTGGATCCGGCCATGGTCTGGGGCGTGGAGATCGTGTGAGGAAGGCGCGCAGTGTAGTGCCGTGGCGGCGGATGTGACGGGGCGTGGTGAAGCGCCCTTCCCTGTCCGGCAAACCGCGACGGTGCCATTCCCGATTGGCAGAACCGCGACGGTGCCATTCCTGCTTGGCAAAACCGCAAGCGGTGCCATTCCTGTTTGGCAAAACCGCAAGCGGTGCCATTCCTGTTTGGCAAAACCGCAAGCGGTTTTGCGTGACCCCCTGCAGGACGGATTGCGTCCATTGCCGGGCACTGCCATGACTGCCGCCAATCCCAGCGCCTCCGCGCGTCTGTTCCTGCTGGCGCTGGCCTGCGTCTGCAGCAGGTCGATCGCCGCTCAGCCCGCGATCGATCTGCGCGCGGACTTCAACACCGGCCCCAACCAGTTCCAGTTCGGTGGCACGGGGGGACAGTTCAGTGGCGCCGTCAGTTTCGGCGGGCGCTACCTGTTCACCCAGCGCACGGCCGAGCACGGCACCGAGCTGTGGGAGACCGACGGCACGCCGCAGAACACCCGCCTGTTCTTCGACCTGTGCCCGGGGGGCTGCGACGGTTTTCCCATCGGGCCCAACTTCCACGTCGAAGGCTCGACCCTGTACTTCACAGGCAACGACGGCCGCACCGGCGTCGAGCTGTGGTCGCTGGTGGCCGGTGCCAGCGCGCCGCAGCTGGTGGCCGACATCGAGCCGGGCGCGGGCTCCTCGCGGCCGGAGGCCTTTCGCCGGGTGAGCTTCAGTGCTGGCGGCTCCGCCGTCGCGCGCACCTTCTTCAGCGCCACCCGCGCGGATGTCGGCCGCGAGCTGTGGCGGCTGAATGGCGGCATCGTGCAACTCGAAGCCGATCTGGTGCCCGGGCCGAGTTCCTCCAGCCCCGGCCAGGTGCAGCTGTGCTCCACCAGCCAGGTCTGCCTGCTGGCGGTCGGGCCCAGCGGTGGCTTCGAACTGCGTCTGCTGAGCTATGCCTCAAGCACCGCGCCACCCTCGGCGGTGGGCGGCGTGGGCGGGCTCGATCTCGGGCTCAACCGGCGGATCTCCGAATTCGTCGCGCTGGGGCCGAACACCTACTTCGTGCTCAGCGACTTTGTTCAGAACCTGTCCGAGCTGCGCGTGTTCGGCAACAGCGCCGCCAGCAGCCAGCTGCTCGACAGCAGTACGGGCAGCTTCGGGCTGGGCCAGCTGACCTTCAATGCGCCCCTGTTCCGTCTGTTCTACACGCGCGGCAGCCAGCTCAAGGTCACCGACGGTACTCCGGCCGGCACCCTCCTGCTGTCCAGCAATTCGCCGGAAGCGCTGATCAGCCTGGGCAACCGCCTGCTGTTCACCGGCCTCGCCAGCGGTTTGGGCCGCGAGCTGCACGCCAGCGACGGCACCGTCGCCGGCACCACCCTGCTGAAGGAGCTGGTGAACGGCAGCCAGGGCCTGCCGCCCGCCAGCAACGGCTTCAGCCGCCTGATCAGCGGCAATGGCACCCGCGCGTTCATGGCCTTCCAGAACCCGGCACTGAGCGGCCTGCCGCGGCTGTGGATCAGCGACGGCACGGCGGCCGGCACGCTCGACATCAGCGGCAGCGCGCTGATCGAGTCCGGCTTCATCCGGGTCATGGCCAGCAGCGGCGCCACCGTGATGTTCGCGCATGCGCCGGGCGGCAGCAGCGAAGGCGATCCCTGGTTCAGCAGCGGCCAGGGCGTGGGCACCCGGCCGCTGGGCAACTTCCGCGCAGCGGTCGGCGACAGCCAGGTTTCGGTGCGTGCCCACTTCGGCGACCGCACCTACCTCTCGGCCTTCGACGGCAGCCAGCGTCGCAACTTCGAGGTGGACGCTACGGACCTGTCGCCGCCGGTGCCGCGGCCGGAGATGTCCGACCTGATCGGCGAGCGGCTCGGGCGCTTCTGGCACACCGGTCCGCAAAGCGTGCTGGCGACCCTCACGGCCGCGGGGCAGACCGAGAGCCTGGGCCTGCGCGCGGTCACCGATGCGCGGAGCTGCTACATCGAGCGCAACGGCCGGGTCTATTTCCTGGTGACCACCGACGGCAACAGCTTCGGCGATATCGAGATCGCCCGAAGCGACGGCACCGCCGCCGGCACGCAGGTCGTGACCGACCTCTCCCAGCCCGGCATACGCCGGGTGCAGAGCCTGTGCTTCGACAACCGCCGGCTGCTGGCCGCGGTCGGCTCGCGCCTGCTGTTCGTGGCCTCGACCGGCGCTTCCGACATGGAGCTGTTTGCGTTGGACGCCAACGACGTGCCCAGCCTGATCCGCGACATCTACCCCGGCGGCGAGTCGAGCCGGCCGGCCGAGCTGGTCGCCCTGAGCGGGCGACCAGGTTTGCCTGACCTCGTCGTCTTCCGCGCCGATGACGGCGTCTTCGGCGAGGAGCTCTGGGTCAGCGACGGCACCGGCCAGGGCACCCAGCGCCTGATGGACATCAATCCGGGCCAGCCGGCGAGCTTTCCGCAGGACTTCGTCAGCGACGGCCAGCGCGTGTTCTTCACTGCCTTCAGCACGACCCACGGCCGCGAGCTGTACGTCAGCGACGGCACGGCCGCCGGTACCCGCCGCGTGATCGATCTGTTCGCCGGCCCCGGCAATGCATTCGGCGACACCAGCCTGCACGGCGTGCTGACGCAGGCCAACGGGCGCGTCTACTTCAGCGCGCTGAGCTCGCAGCAGCCCGGCTGCGCCCTGTTCGAAAGCGACGGCAGCGAGGCCGGCACCCGCTGCGCCTACGACAGCGCCGCGCAGACCCTGCGCGCGGTCGGCCGCGAGGCGGTGGCCCTGGACAGCGGCGCCCTGGTGTTCGCCGCGCATCGCAGCGCGCCGGTCAACGACGGTCGCGAGCTGCGTCTGCTGCTGAACGGCCAGCTGTTCGACATCGTCGGCGGCGACCTCGCGCCGGGCCCGGCGAGCAGCAATCCCTTCGGCCTGCGGCGGGTGGGCGAGCGCGTGCTGTTCAGCGCGCGCGGCCCGGTCGGCGAGGAGCTGTACCGCCTGCAGGTGCCGGACTTGAGCCGGGTGTTCGCCAACGGCTTCGAGTAGCCCACGGGCGAGCTTGGGACGTGCTCGCCGCGGGATGCTCGGACGCATGGCAGAAGTCGCCACCGTCTTGCGTGCCCCCGATGACCGCGATGTCCCATCGCCTCATCGGTGATCTTCCATGAACCGCCTTCCGCTTCCGCCCGCCCTGCTCGCTGCGCTGCTCGCTCCGATGACCCTGTCCGCACAGGCGGCTACCTTCGTGGTCGACAGCAGCAGCGACAGCGGCGCGCTGACGGCCTGCACGGCCGCCCCGGCTGACTGCTCGCTGCGCGGGGCGATCACCCGCGCCAATGCCGCGATCGATGCCGACGAGATCGTCTTCGACATTCCGCTGTCCGACCCCGGCTGCAGCGCCAGCACTGGCGTCTGCCGGATCGCCGTGGCCGCCGACTTCAGCGTGACCCAGCCGCTCACGATCGATGGCTATACCCAGCCCGGTGCGCAGCCCAACACGATCCCGGCACCCGGTGCCCACAACGCCCAGCTCAGGATCGAGATCACCCATGCGCCCGGGTTCAACTCCTTCCGACTGTTCGAAGGGCAGGGCGCCTTCACCCTGCGCGGGGTGGCGATGTTCTTGCCCAGCGGGGCGATGATCTCGGGCGCGCGGCCGCGCTTCGTGCTGCAGGGCAACTGGTTCGGCGTCACCGCCGCCGGCACCACGCCGGACTACAGCGGCAACGGCCATGTGCTGGCGCTGTCGGTGTGTACCGCCAGCGAGGTGCTGGTCGGCGGGCCCGACCCGGCGGATCGCAACGTCATCGCCGGCAGCGGTCGCGATGTCGACGGCCTGCCCGGTGGCGGCAGCGCACAGGTCTGCGCGGCCACCGGCAGCCTGCGCGTGCAGGGCAACCTGATCGGGCTGGCGCCGGACGGTATCACTCCGCTGCCGCTGCGCGATGCCTTCCAGATCCGCAGCCAGCAGAACGTTTCGCCGCCGGCGCCGGTGGCGCAGATCGACTTCCTCGACAACCGCCTGGTGCGGCCGGTGCGCAACTTCTCGGGCGGCTTCGGCGGCGGCCTGCGCTTCACCGCCAGCGCGCTGATGGACCGCACCGCGCGCATCGAGGGCAACGTGTTCGGCCTCGCGGTCGACGGCAGCCGCATCGGCGTCGAGCGCGACCACATCGTTCTCGATGCCGGCAGCAGCGCCAACGGCCACGCCGTGCGGATCGGCGGGCTCGGCGCGGGCGAGGGCAATGTGTTCGCGGCCGCCATCGCGCAGCCGTCCAATTCGCCTGCTCTGGGCTCGGTGGCCTTCGTGCAGAACGGCCTGCCGCTCAGCCGCATCGAGTTCGTCGGCAACAGCCTGCTCGGCAATGCCGGCATCGGCCTCGACTTCCCGCATTCCACCGCCGGAGGTGGCGTGGCGATCGGGCGCACGCCCAACGATGCCGGCGATGCCGACAGCGGCGCCAACCACCTCCAGAACCACCCGCAGATCCTGGCCTACACCGTCGGCGCTGGCACGTTCACGGTGCGCTACCGGGTCGACACCGCGCCCGCCAACGCCAGCTATCCGCTGCGCGTGGACTTCTATCGCGCGCTTGGCGACGAGGGTGAAGTGCTGCTCGACAGCGATGTGTACCTGGAGTCCGAGGCCCAGGCGGAGAAGCAGGTCAGCCTGACGATTCCGCCGGGCGTGAGCCTCAGCGCCGATGACGTGCTCGTGGCCATCGCCACCGACGCCGAGGGCCGCAGCAGCGAGTTCAGCTTCGACACCGCGACGATCACGGTGGCGGATACGCCGGATCCGTGGCCGGCGGGGCTGCCCTTCGAGGTCGAGGTGATGGCCACCGCCACCAGCGGGCCCTTCAAGCCCAACGGCGTGGCGGTGGTGAATCTGCCGACCACGCCACCGGCGCGCTGCGAGGCCGCGCTGCAGCCGACGGCGACGCCGAACGTCAGTCGCGGCGTCTGCAGCCTGATCGCGCCGCAGGTCGGCACACGCACGCTCACCGCCACCTACGACGCCCTGCGCGGCGCCTTCGCCAGCGCGACGGGCGGCAATCTCTCGGCGACCACATCGCACACCGCCACCGACCCCGGCCCCGAGCAGGTCGGCTTCAGCGGCTGCCGCGCCACCGCGCTGGAGGGCCGCGTCTTCGAGGCCGTCGTGCAGCGGCCCAGCGGCGGCGTGGCGAACGTCAGCCTGCAGTTGCGCCACGAAGCCGGCAGCGCCAGCCCAGGCGTGGACTACACGCCGCCGGCCGACCAGGTGCTGAACTGGGCGCCGGGCGATCTCGCGCCGAAACGCATCGCCATCGCCATCGCGGCCGATGCCGACGGCGAGCCCGACGAGAGCTTCCGCCTGAGGCTGTCCGATCCGGTCGGCGCGGCCCTGCTGCCCTTCGGCCTGCTGGAGGTGCGGATTGTCGATGGCGCGGTGCGCGGCTTCGCGGATGGCTTCGAGGGCAGCTGTCCGCAGTAGGGCGGCGCCGCCTGTCTCGCGAGCGTTGCACGCGTCGATCGTCTGCGGTGGCAGAACCCGTGGCCTTTTCGCGTGACCCCGATCGACCCACGCCGAGGCTCCGCCATGTCGATCCGATGCGCCCTGACTGCCCTACTTTTCGCCCTGTGTGTGCTGGGCCCCCATGATGCAGACGCGCAGAGCGCGCGCGATGGCTGGGCGCCGGTGCTGGACGCACAGGCCGACGTGCAGGCGCTGCTGGAGGCCGGCGATGGCAGGGTCTACGTGGCGGCGCGCTTCGACGGCACGAACGCCTCGCTGCGCCGGTTTCTGCCGGACGGTCGTCGCGACATGGGCTTTGCCGATCGCGTGAGCGCGTTCGACATCCACGCCCTGGCCCTGATCGATGGCCGCCTGTGGGTAGGCGGCAGCGGACTGCTCGCCGGGGGCGCGGATCGCGGCGACCTGCTGGTGCTGGACACCGCGGGCGAGGCGCTCAGCACCGAGCGCGCGCTGAGCTTCGGCGACGTCCACGCGATCGAGTCCGATGGCGAGGGTGGTGCCTGGGTCGGCGGCGCGTTCTTCCTCGACAGCGAGTTCGCGGTGTTGGCGCGCCTTGAGCTCGCCGCGAACGGCAGCTTCCAGCGCCGGCCGCTGCAGCCGGAGCTGGCCTTCACCACGGTGTTTGCGCTGCAGCGTCTGCCTGACGGTCGCCTGCTGGTCGGCAGGCAGCATCCCGGGCCGCCGGAGGCCAGTGCCCTTGTGCGCCTGGATGCACAGGGGCGGTTCGACGCGAGCTTCCGCGCACGCCTCAACGGCAACGTGCTCGACCTGCGGCGCACGCGCACCGGCGACCTGCTGGTCGGCGGCAGCTTCACCCAGGTCAACGGCAATCCGCAGACCGGCTATGCGCGTCTGAAGGCCGACGGTAGCCTGAGCCCGGACAATGTCGCGCTGCCGATCTCGTGCTGCGTGCGCAGGGTGCTCGAGCGCCGCGACGGCGAGGTGCTGGTCGCCGGCAGCTTCGGCGCGACGTCCTCCGGCGCTGACAGGCTTCTGCGCGTGCCGCTGCTGCGGCTGAACGGCAGCGTGGCGCCGTTCGCGCGCCCTTCGGGTCCTGATGTCACCGATCTCATCGAGCTGGCCGACGGCAGCGTCGTGGTGGGTGGCGTGTTCGACACGCTCGACGGTGTCGAGCAGCGCAACCTCGGCCGCGTGCTGGCCGACGGCACGGTCGATGCCGAGCTGCGCGTGCTCAGCGACACCGGCGTGTTCACCACCCTCGCCACCTTCGAGGACGGCCTCTGGCTGGGCGGCGACATGGCCCAGGTCGCGGGCAGCGCCGCCGGTCGGCTGGTCAAGCTCGACCATCGCGGACGCCGGGCGCCGGCGCAGAGCCCGGCGCTGAACCGCCCGCCGCTGGCCCTGCTGCCGCTCGACAACGACCGCCTGCTGGCCGGCGGCGACTTCACCCAAGTCGGCGCGCAGGTGGCCAGTCATCTGCTGCTGGTGGAGAACAGCTCGGGCGCGCGGCTACCACTGTCGGTGGGCGCCGACGGCACCGTGCATGCGCTGGTGCGCCAGGCCGACGGCAAGATCCTCGTCGGCGGCGCCTTCAACGCGATCAATGGCGTTTCGCGGCGGGCGATCGCGCGGCTCAACGCCGACCTGAGCCTGGATACCGGCTTCAACCTGGTGATGGATCCGAGTGCGGTGGTCCGCGCGATCGCGATCACCCCGGACGGCGGCTTCGTGCTCGGCGGCAGCTTCAGCGCGCTGGGCATCGAGAGCCGGCAGAACCTCGCCAAGGTCCGCGCCGACGGCGTCACCCAGGCCCTGTTCGCGCCGAATCCCAACGGCCGCGTCGACAGCCTGCTGGTCGCGCCGAACGGCGAGGTCTATGTCGGCGGCGCCCTCACCAGCATCGGCGGACAGCCGCGCAGCCGCGTCGCGCGACTGAATGCGGACGGCAGCCTCGCCAGCTTCGCGCCGACCGTCAATGCCGGCACCACGCGGGTCAGCGCCATCGCCCTGCAGGCCGATGGGCGCGTGCTGCTCGGCGGCAACGGCGGGCTGCTGAAGCGGGTCGAGGCGAGCGGCGCCAATGATCCGGCCTGGAGCCTGGCCTTCACCGGCAGCGCCGATGGCCTGAGCTTCGGCAGCGACGGCCGGCTGTGGGTGATCGGCAGCTTCAGCAGTCTCGACGGCGTCGCCCGTTCGGGCATCGCACGCATCACGCCGCCGGATCGACACGCGCCGCAGGCGATCGCCTACAGCGCCGCGCTGAGCCGGGTGTTCTGGGGCGTGCGCGGGACCGCGCCCGAGGTGGCCACAGCGCCGCGCGCCAGCGTGTCCTTCAATCGCGGGCAGAGCTTCACGCCGCTGCCGGCAATGGTCCGCCAGAGCAGCCTGTGGCGCAGCAGCCTCGCCCTGCCGCTGGACACCGAGGTGCTGCTGCGCATCGACGCCGCGCATGCCGCCGCACCCGCCGGCAGCGGCAGCTCCGCGCTGCGCACCGATGTGCTGCTGTTCCAGGGTTCGGCGCTGTTCGCCGACGGTTTCGAGTAGGCGAGCGCGTCGTCCGTATCCGCGTCGTGCCGGCAGAACCGCCTACATCCCGGTTAGGCTGCGCACCTGCATCAGGCAGGGGGCTGCGCATGCCGATCCGACCCGAGGACTTCGCCACCGGCGGCGCGCTGCTGGGCGCCGCGGCCGCCTCGCTGCTGCGCGAACGCGAGCGCGCCCGGCTGCCGCAGCCGGGCGAACGCATCGGCCCCTTCGCCATCGTCGAGGAGCTGGGCCGCGGCGGCATGGCCGTGGTCTACCGCGCCGAGCGCGCCGACGGCGAGTACGCGCAGACCGTGGCGCTGAAGTGGATCGGCGGCGGCAGCAGCGACGAGGGCGCCCGCGCCCTGTTCCGGCGCGAGCGCCAGGCCCTGGCCGACCTCAACCACCCGCATATCGCGCGGCTGCTGGACGGCGGCCACAGCGCCGACGGCCAGCCCTGGCTGGCGATGGAGTACATCGAAGGCCAGCGCATCGATGTCCTCGCGCGCGCTGCCGGGCTGGATCAGCACGCGCGGCTGCGGCTGTTCCTGCAGGTCTGCGGGGCGGTGGCCTACGCGCATGCGCGCGGCCTGCTGCACCGGGACATCAAGCCCTCGAACGTGCTGGTGGCGGCTGACGGTGAGGCCAAGCTGCTCGACTTCGGCATCGTCCAGCTGATCGGCGAGGACGACGCGCTGGCCAGCCACGCGCACACGCCCGGCTATGCCAGCCCCGAACAGGTGCGCGGCGAGCGGCTCACCGTCGCCGCCGACATCTACCAGCTCGGCCGCCTGCTGCAGCGCCTGCTCGCCGGCAGCGAGGCCGAGGCCGAAGCCCTGACCCGCGCCACCACCCTGCTGCACGCGGAGGCCGTCGAGCGACGCTCCGAGGTGACGGCCCTGCCGCATGAACTGCGCGCGCTGATCGACTGCGCCTGCGCCACCGAGCCGGCTCGGCGCTACGCCACGGTCGAGGCGCTGATGGCGGACGTGCGCGCTTTCCTGGAGCAGCGCCCGCTGCGCGCGCTGCCGCGGCGGGGTGGCTACCGCCTGCGCAAGTTCCTGCAGCGCCATCGGCTGTCCGCGCTGGCGGCCGGCCTGGTGCTGGCCGTGCTGGCAGGGCTCGGCACCTGGTCGGCGCTGCGCGTGCGCGCCGAGCGCGATCTCGCCAGCTACCAGGCGCAGGTGGCCACCAGCGCCCTGCAGTTCCTCACCGAGGACCTGCTGGCCGCGGCCTCGCCCGAGGTGGCGCAGAGCCGCGAGATCAGCGTGCGCGAAGCGCTGGACCGCGCCGCCGCGAGCGTCGGCACGCGCTTCGCGCAGGCGCCGCTGGAGCAGCTGACCGTGCGCCAGGCGCTGGCCGCGCTGTACCAGCGGCTCGGGCGTCTGGACGAAGCCCTGCGCGAGCTCGAGCAGGCGCAGGTCCTGCTGCCGCAGCTGGCCGAGGCGCGCCGTCCGGCGGTGCAGGCCGATCTCGCCCTGCAGCGCGCCTGGCTGGATCTCGATCGCGGCGAGCTGGATGCGCTGGCCGCCTACGTCGATGGGCAGGCGGTGCCCGAATTCCATCGCCTCGATGCGAGCGCCCTGCCGATGGCGATGGACCGACAGCGCTTGCGCGCCCTGCTGGCCTGGCACCGCGGTGACTTCGCCCGAGCCGAGGCCCTGCAGGTCGAACTGCTGGCGCTGAGTGCCGATCGATTCGGCGAGGACGCGCTGCGCACCGCGCGCATCCGCCAGGAGCACACCGATTCGCTGCGCATGCTGGGCCGCGACGCCGAGGTCGTGGCCACCCTGCGCCGGCTGCGCGCGAGCTATGCGGCCACGCTGGGCGAGCTGCATCCCGACACCATCTCAGCCCAGCTCGATCTCGGCGTGGCCCTGCGCCACGCCGGCAGCTTCGACGAGGCCCTGCAGCAGCTGCAGGACGGGCATGCGCGCGCCGAGGCCGTGCTGGGGGGCGTGCATTCGATCAGCCTGCGCTACGCCAGCGAGACTGCGACCGTGCTGCAGGAGCTGAAGCGCTACGCCGAGGCCCAGCCGCTGTTCGAGCAGGCCCTGGCCGGGCGCCTTGCGTTGTTCGGTGAGGCCAGCGCGCTGACCCGCAACTCGATGGCCAACCTCGGCCTGCTGCTTGTGCTGCAGGGGCAGCTCGACCAGGCCGCGCCGCTGTACGAGCGCGTGCTGGCGCTGGAGCTCGAACGGCTGGAGGCCGACCACCCCGACACGCTCAGCCTGATGCACAACCTCGGCGGCCTGTATCGCCGCCAAGGGCGCTTCGACGACGCGCTGGCGATGCACGCCCGGGCCATCGAAGGCGCCAGCCGCAAGCTCGGCGCGCGCGCCTGGCAGACCGGCATGTTCGAGGTCGGCCGTGCCCTGACGCTCGAGGCCGCGGCGCAGCCCCAGGCTGCGGATGCGGCTTTCGCCGAAGCCATCGCCATCCTCGGTGAAAGCCTCGGGGCCGAGCATGCGCGGACCCTGCGTGCGATCGAGATCCGCGATGAGGCCCGCGCCGCGCGGCCTTGAGTGCTCACCTTGCATGGGCGGCGATACGGCGCAGGACGGCAGTCAGCGCCGAGGCGTGCGAGCGTTATGGCGTGAGCGCGAGAACCTTCGGAGCGTGAGAGGAAACCCGGACGCCGTAGCGAGGCGCCCAGAGGCGGCCGCAGTAGGCGGATGGTTCTCACATGCTCTCAAGAAACAGAATCGTAAGTGGTTGATGGTATTGGATCGCCTTCGCGGCAGCACGGCGTGCAAATCCGGCCCAAACAGCGTCTAGCGACCCCTGGCTCGTCGCCCCCGCGGAGGCGGGGGCCCAGACCGGACCTGCAGCAGCGGCCAGATCACTGGATCCCCGCATGCGCGGGGATGACGCCCCCATGTTTCTTCGAGAACACCCGCCCCGCGACGCGGGGCTGAGAAGCTCTCAAGAAGCAGACCCCTCAACCCCCTCTGCAGCTGTCGCCTTGCCACCGCGAAGGCCGGCTGTTTGTAGGAGCGAGCTTGCTCGCAACCCGCTGGGTAGTGGAGGGCGCAGGCTGCGGTCGCCTGCAAGCAGGCTCCTACACAGACCGCGAGCGGGTGAGTCACAGCGCGCGCCGGTGAATCCACGCTTCTTCAAGAACACCTGCGCGGCGGCGCCGCGCTGAGAGTCTCTCAGTTGCCCGCGTTCAGCGCCTCTGCCAGCCAGGCCCGCGCCGCGTCCCAGTCGCGATGCGCGGTGCGCGGCGAGATGCCCAGCGCCTCCGCGACATCCTCGTCGTTCAGGCCGCCGAAGTAGCGATGCTCGAACACCGCGGCCTGGCGCGGCTCGACCGCCGCCAGGCGCTGCAGGGCAGAATCGATCTCGACCAGCAGCTCGAACTGCTGCAGTTCGGCCGCGGCCTCGTCGTCGAGGGTGACCGCAATCGCGCCGCCGCCGCGCTTCTGCGCGAGCCGCTCGCGCGCATGGTCGATCAGCACCTGGCGCATGATCCGCACCGCCAGGCTCAGCAGATGCCCGCGGTCGCGCGGCGTGCCCTCGGCACGCGCCAGCCGCAGATAGCACTCATGGACCAGGCCGGTGGTGTCGAGGGTGTGGTGCCGGTTGGCGCTGAGCGAGCTGCGCGCCAGCCGCTTCAGCTCGGGATAGACGAGCTCGACCAGCCGATGCCAGGCCGCACCGTCGCCGGAACGGGCGGCATCGAGCAGCACGGTGATGTCGCTGTCGGCAGGGGTCATGGGCGCGGACTCTAGCAGCAGTGCGGCGCGCGTCCGAAGCCACTGGAGCCCACAAACGACGACGCCCCCGGGGAAGGCCCGGGGGCGTCGTCGCGCCACGTCCTGGCGGTTGATCAGCCCCGTCGGCGCAGGGCCACCCAGCCGACCAGGCCGAGGATCAGGCCCAGCAGGCTCAGGCCGCGCGGATCCATGGCGTCGACCGCGGTGACCACGAAGCCGATGCCGACCAGGTTGGCGGTGGCGCTGCCCGCCGTCGAGCCCACCGTCACCGTCTGGCTGAAGCTGCCGGTCGCCGTCGGCGCGAAGCGGTACAGCAGGGTGCAGCTGCTGCCTGCGGCGAGGGTGAAGGGCACAGCACCGCAGCTGCCGCCGGCAACCTGCTCGAACGGCGCGCCTACCGCCGACAGCGCCGTGACATCCAGGCTGCCGCTGCCGGTGTTGGTGAGGGTAAGGCTGAGCTGGCCGCCGGCGCCGACCTGCACTCGACCGAAGTCGAGGCTGCTGCCGAGCAGGCCCAGGCTGCCGACACCACCGGTGCCACTGAGGGCGATGCTGGTGCTGCCGGCAATGCCGGCGTCCGCGGTCAGCGACTGCGCGGCCGGACCTGCGACGCTCGGGCTGAAGCTGTAGTCGAGCGTGCAGCTGGCACCGGCGGCGAGAACGATCGGCACCGCGCCGCAGCTGCCGCCAGCAAGGGCGAAGGGCGCAGCCGCTGCGCTCAGGCTGGACACCGTCAGCGGGCTGCCGCCGCTGTTCGTCAGCGTCACAGTCTGGCTGGGGCTGGTGCTGCCGACGTTCACCGTGCCGAAGGCCAGTGCGCTCGGGCTGGCGCCCAGTGCCCCGGGCGGCAGCAGGGTGCTGCTGTCGGTCGCCGCGTTGTTGCCCGGCGTCGGGTCAGTCACGGCGCTGCTGACGGTTGCGGTGTTGCTGAGCGTGCCGCTGGCCGCCGCCGAGATCGCGCAGGTCGCGGTGTAGCTCACGCTGGCGCCGACCGGCAGGTTCACCGAATCGCTGATGTTGCCGCTGCCCGCCGCGGTGCAGGTGCCGCCGCCCGCGGCGACACAGGTCCAGCTGACGCTGGTGCAGGCGGCCGGGAAGGTGTCCGCGACCGTGCTGCCCGGCGCATTGCTGGGGCCGGCATTGCTGGCGGTGATGGTGTACACGGTCGAGCCGCCCGCGGTGACCGCGGTCTGGCCGTCGGTCTTGGTGATCGACAGATCCGCCTGTGGGCTCAGCGTGTCGGTGTCGGTCGCGCTGTTGTTGGCGGGCGTCGGGTCGGTCACCGTGCTGCTGATCGTCGCGGTGTTGCTGAGCGTGCCGGTGGCCGAGGCATCGATCGTGCAGGTCGCGGTGTAGGTCACGCTGCCGCCGGCCGGTAGGTTCACCGAATCACTGAGGTTGCCGCTGCCTGCGGCGGTGCAGGTGCCGCCGCCGGCGCCCACACAGGTCCAGCTGCAGCTCAGCGCGGCCGGGAAGGTGTCTGCCACGGTGGCGCCGGTCACTGCATCCGGGCCGGCATTGCTCGAGGTGATCGTGTAGGTGGTGCTGCCGCCGGGCACCGAAGTGGTGCTGCCATTGGTCTTGGTGATCGCAAGGTCGGCGCTCAGCGCACGACAGGCGGTGACGCTGACGTCGTCGATCGCCACGCCAGCGAAGTTCACCGTGGTGTCGCTGTCCAGATGGAACAGCAGCTCGGTGTTCTGGCCGGCCAGCGCGTCCGCGCGCACGAGGTTCTGGCTCCAGCCGGCGGCGGCCGGGATGTTCACCGCGGGGCTGCCCGCGGCATTGGCCATGGTGGCATCCGCCCACTCGAACAGGCGCAGGCCGTTGCCGCCGCCGACTTGGCGGTAATCGACGTGGTAGCGGTCGAAGCTGGCGCTCTCCATCTGGTAGCGCTGCGACCAGCGCACCAGCACCGGCGGCTGCAGGCCGCTCAGGTCGATGTTCGGCGACAGCAGGTCCTGCGAGCTGCTGACGTCATAGGTGCCGTCAAGGTCGGTCTTCCAGCAGCTGCTGCCGCTGGCGCAGCTGTTGAAGGCAGCGATCGGATTGGCGGTCGTGGTCGCCGCCGTCGCGGGCAGGCCCAGCTCCCACTCGTTGGCGGTGCCGCTGCTGGTGAAGCCTGCCGCACCCGCTTCGAAATCGGTGCTGTACACAGTGACCGGGGTGAAACCGGCGGCGCAGGTCGGCGGCGGCGGCGCTTCGCAGACCCGCAGGCTCCAGCCGGTGAGGTTGCCGCCGTCGCCAGCAGCGTCGTCGCGCAGCTCCAGGGTCCAGGTGCCGCCGGCATCGGTGCCGTCGAACCAGGCCAGACGGTAGGCGAGCTCCGGCTTCAGCGCCAGGCCGCGCAGGGCGGTGAACGCGGGCGGGATCGCCGCCTCGTCGTCGAACACGGTATCCATCTGCGCCTGGCCGCCGGCAGTGGTGGCACCGATGTCGGTGAACAGGCCGATGCTGTTGCCACCCGGCGAGACCAGCTGGGCGTCGATGTCGCTCATGAACGTGTGGTTGAGCTGGATGCTGACATCGAGGTCGGCGATCCGCGGATTGCCGGGCACGGTAATGGTCGAGGTCGCAAGCCCGGCGTTGGGGCCGATTGCCACCGGCACATTGGTGCTGGTGTAGGTCGTGCAGTTCAGTCCCTCGTTGGCGGCCGGCTGCACGGTGACGCTCAGCTGGTAGGTGGCGGTGGGCCCGCCAACCGCCGCGCTGGCCGAGTCGACGAAGGCGAAATAGGTGCCGGCTTCCTTGACCGTGATGAACATGGATTCCGACAGCGGGTTGGTCACCGAACCCGTGGATGCGTCGTTGGCGACCAGGATCTGGTTGCTGGCGTCGCCGAACAGGCCGAAGCCCAGGCGACCATCCCACTGCACGTTGTCGCGCTCGGGGTCGAGGTCCAGCGACAGGAAGACGGTGTCGCCGGCGTTGAGGCTCAGGCTGTACCAGTCCTGCTCGGTGGCGGCGGCCACGCCGCGCGCGCCGCTGACCCAGCCGCTGGCTGGCAGCGGGGTGGCGGTCGCCGGCGTGTCGTTGGGCTCCACTTCCGGCGTAGGCGTGCCGGCCTGCAGGCGATAGTGCAGTTCGTACGGCCGCACGGTGGCCGTCGCGCTGGGCGAGCTCACCTGCAGGTAGTAGGTGCCGGCACTGGCCAGGGTGGTGCCGGCGAGGCCCGACGAAGTTGCGGCGAAAGTGCCGTCGTTGTCGTCGGCCTCGATGACCGTGGTGCCGTCGGGCGCGATCACCCGCAGCAGCGAATCGCTGCCGGAGCCGGCGGAGGCGGAGGTCATCACCCCCGCGTAGAGACGGTCGCCGGCTTGTGCCTCGATCGCGAAGAAGTCGATGTCGGCGGCCGGCCAGAGCTTGGCCCGGACCACGCCCTGGCGCCCGGCCAGCGGACTGGCGCTGGCGCTGCTGTTGTTGGGCTCGACTTCGCCGTCGTAGCCCATGCCCAGCAGGGCGGGCGCCGCGCGCAGGGTCGAGCCGTTCGATGGCGCACCCGGCTTGCCGGGGGCCGCGAGGGCCTCGCCTTCACTGATCTCCGCGAATTCGTACTCGAACGCGCCGGCGTTCTGGGCCGGAAGGGCCGACCACGCGCCCAGGCCGCCGATCAGGCAGCCACACAGCCACACCAAGGATTTACGCGGCGAATGCCTGCGCATGTGTGCTTCCCCCTGAAAACTCTGGATCCGGTTCGGGCGCCCACGAAGAGCGCCCCGGTCCTCCCCCATGGAGTACCGCCGCGCATTAGCTCACTCCCGTGAACGGCGCGCAATCGGGGCGTGAGGGGGGCGGCAGTGCTGGCGCTGCTCACGCGGAGGGCGCAGGGGGCCCGGACAGCGGTGCCTGCAGGGGCAGCTCCAGTACGAAGCGTGCGCCCTGTGCGGCCGGCTCGCAGCGGATCTCGCCGCCGAGGACGTCGCGCGCCAGGTTCAGGACGATGTGCAGGCCGAGCCCGCTGCCGCCGCTGCCCAGCCGGGTGGTGAAGAAGGGCTCGAACACGCGGCCGCGCACGGCCTCATCGATGCCGACGCCGTCATCGCTGTAGACGAGGCGGACCCGCTTGCCCGCCGGCGATTCGGCGGCGATCCGGATGTGGCCGGCGCGCTCGCCGGCGAAGCCGTGCTTCAGCGAGTTCATCACCAGGTTGCTGATGATCTGGCCGAGCGGACCCGGGTAGCTGTGCAGGCGGATGCCCGCCGGCACTTCCAGCGTCAGCCGGTGCGGCGTGCCGCGCAGCTGCGGGCTCAGGCTGGCGACGATCTCCTCCAGAGTGGTCTTCAGGTCGAACTCGCGGCGCCGCTCGCTGGCGCGGTCGACCGCGACCTGCTTGAAGCTGTGCAGCAGCTCGCTGGCGCGTTCGAGGTTCTGCTCGACCAGGCGGGCGGCATCGCCGCTGGCCTCCAGCTGGTCGACCAGCACCGACATGCGCAGCTGGCCGCGCTTGAGCTCGGCCAGGGTCTCGCGGCTGCGGGCGTCGACCGTGGTCGCCGCCAGCAGGGCGTTGCCGATCGGCGTGCCCAGCTCGTGGGCGACGCCGGCGACCAGCTGGCCCAGCGCCGCCATCCGCTCCTGTGCGGCCAGCGACCGTACGGCGGCATGCAGCTCGGCATAGGTCGCCTCCAGCTCGGCCCGCTGCTTGCGCACTTCGTTCTCGACCCGACGTTTCTGGTCCAGGGTCTTGTGGAAGGCATAGGCCAGCGACAGCGAGACCAGGGCGCCGGCCAGCCACAGCGCCAACCGCCGCGACGGCGGCAGGCGCCCGTTGAAATCGCGGTCGAAGGACCATTCCAGCAGCCAGGCGTGCGCGCCCATGTCGATCGACTGCCGGTGTTCCGCCTCGGCTGCCGAGGTGAGCGCCGGCAGGCGCGCGTGATCGGTCGCCGGCGAAAGCGGGTGCAGGATGCGCAGGTGCATGCCCTGGTGCAGGCGATCCATGCCGACCTGTCCGAGCAGCTCGTCGAAGGCGATCACTTCCATAAGCACGCCGCTGCGGCCGGCGTTGGGCGCCGCCACCGCCAGCGCCAGCAGGCTGCGGCCCTCCTGCTCGAACAGCTCGCCGATCTGCAGCTCGGGCGCGGCGCTGCGGGCCAGCGCCAGGGTCCGCAGCAGCGGCTGCGGGCCCTGCAGCGGGCGTCCTTCGGCCAGCAGCCCCCCCGGACCCGAGCTCTGCTCGACCTGCCAAGCGCCGTCGGCGGAGTCGGTGAGCCAGGCGACCAGAGGCAGGCGGGCGCTGCCGCGGCTGCGCCGGATCACCTCGACCGATTCGCGCAGCTCGGCGCTGGTGACGTGCTCGGAGCCCGAGTACAGGGTGGCCACGGCGACCAGCGAGGCGCGCTCGCGCAGGACGCGATAGCGCAGCTCGTTGCCGACACGCTCGGCTTCGGCCACCGCCTGGGTCTTCCACAGCGCCTCCTGCGACTTCTGGTCCGTGAGGTCGACCAGCGCGGTCAGCAGCAGGCCGCCGAGCAGCAGGCACAGGCTGGCGAGGCTGGCCGGTCGCAGCATCGGGCAGCGCCTCAGGCGCTTTCTGGCGCGCGCCGCGCCAGCCAGTCGCGCAGGGCCGGCAGCGGCATCGGGCGGGCAAACAGGAAGCCCTGCGCGCTGGTGCAGCCCAGACGCTCCAGGGTCTGCGCCTGTTCCGGGGTTTCCACGCCTTCGGCCACCGTCGCCAGCCCGAGCCGGTGGGCCATGCGCACGATGGTCTCGGCGAAGGCGACGCCGGGTGCTGCGTCCAGCGCCTGCACGAAGCTGCGGTCGAGCTTGAGCACGTCGATCGGCATGTCGCGCAGCTGCGCCAGCGAGGAATAGCCGGTGCCGAAGTCGTCGATCGCCACCGTGGCGCCGAGCGCGCGCAGGGCCTCCAGCGAGGCCCGCACTACCCGCGGGTCCTCCAGCGCCACCGACTCGGTGATCTCGATCTCCAGTCGTGTGGGCTCCAGCCCGTGACGCTGCAGCAGGCTGCGCACGCGGCCGACGAAGCGCGCCTGCCGCAGCTGCGGCATGGCGACGTTGACGGCGAGGCGGTGCGGCGGCTGGCCATCGGCGTCCAGCACCTGCAGGGCCTGGCAGGCGCGCTCCAGCACGAACTCGCCGAGGCGGCCGATCAGGCCGGTGTACTCGGCCAGCGGGATGAACACCGCGGGCGAGCGCATGCCGCCCTCGGCCTCGGGATCCGGCCAGCGCGCCAGCGCCTCCAGGCCGTCGAGGCGGCCGCTGGCCAGCTCGATCTTGGGCTGGTACCAGACTTCCAGGGCGCCGGCTTCCAGGGCATCGCGCAGGCGGTGGGCCAAGGCCAGACGCTCGCGCATGCGCTCCTCCATCTCGGGCTGGAAGAAGGCATGGCCGGCGTGGCCGCCGCTCTTGGCGCGCTTCAGCGCGATGCCCGCGCGGCGCAGGCTGGCCAGGGCGCCGTCGGGGCCGGCGACGCACTCCGCGAGACCCAGGGCGGCCTGGGTGGGCAGGCGGTGGCCACCGCAGGGAAAGGGATCGATGAACAGGCTCTGCAGGGTGTCGACGTTGACCCAGCGCCTCGGCCCGGCGACCGCAAACACGTCGCCGTCGATGCGCGCGAGGCTGCAGTGTTCGCCCAGCTGCTGCTGCAGCCGCTGCGTCACCGCCTGCAGCAGCAGGTCGCCGACGTCCTGGCCCAGGCCATCGTTGAGATCGGCGAACTGACGCAGATCGATCAGGGCGATCCAGCGCGCGCCGGCCGGCATCGGCCGCTCGTTGAGCGCGCGCAGGAAGCCGCTGCGGTTGAGCAGGCCGGTCAGGCCGTCGTGGTAGGCGGTGAAGGTCACCTCTTCGAAGCGCCGCAGGTTGGCGTAGCACCCCGTGATGTTGGCGCCGAACACTTCCAGCAGCTGGCGGTCGACGCTTTCCAGCGGGCGCTCGGGACAGGCGATGTAAACCGCCGCATCGCAGTTCCCGCAGTCGAGGAACAGCACGCTCTGGTGGCCGTTGAACACGTGCGCGCGCCGCTCGAAGGCCGCCTGCAGGGCGCTGACCGCGGCGCTGTCCGGCAGTGCATCCAGCGGTTGGCCGACGTGGCTGCCGAGCTGGCCGGCGGCGCCGACCACGTACATGCGGCGATCGCCGCGGTCGAAGGGCGAGCCGCGCTGGGCGCAGACGATGCCCTCGATGCGCACCTTCAGCAGGGCGGCGAGCTGCACCAGCACGCCCTCGGCGAAGGCGCCCAGCGCCTGCGGCCGCAGCAGGCCGGGCGCGGCGCGCACGATCAGCTCCAGACCGCGGCGGTTCTCGGCGATGGTGCGGATCTGCTCGTAGCTGCGCAGGGCCGCGGACAGCGCGGTGATCAGCCGCGTGCGGGTCAGCTCGGACTTGGTGCGGTAGTCGTTGATGTCGTAGCGGTCGACGATGCCGAGCTCCGGCGCATAGCCGGGCTGGCCGGTGCGCAGGATGATCCGCGTCTGCAGCAGGCCGCAGGCGCTGCGGATGAAATCGACCAGTTCAAGGCCGGCCTGTTCGGTTTCCATCACCACGTCGAGCAGGATCACCGCGAGCTCGCCCGGCTCGGCCAGGCGCGTGCGCGCCTCGCGCGCGGAATGGGCGTGCTCCAGCTGCAGCGGCCGGCCCAGCAGCTGCGTGCCGCGCAGGGCCAGGCGGGTGGCTTCGTGCACTTCGGGATCGTCGTCGACGACGAGCACATGCCAGGGTTCGAGCTCGGGCTGTGGCGGCGGCTCGTCCAGCAGCCGGAGAACGTCATCGGAGCTCATAAGCCTCGCACTCGCTGCACGGGAGGGCGGCGGAAGGTCGCACGCCAGAACATTGACGGAATCAGGCCAAGTATGAGCCGCGTGCAACGATTGTGCCGTGTGCGTTGCCTGCCCTGCACAGACGAACGGGGCCCGCAGGCCCCGTTCGCGCAGCGCAGCATCGGCGGACGCGGCCTCAGCCGCCCGCCCCCAGCCAGCGCGCCAGCCAGTCGTGGACTTCCTGGTAGAAGTAGCGGCTGTTCTCGCCCTTCAGGATCCAGTGGTTCTCGTCGGGGAAGACCACCAGCCGGCTCTCGACCTGCTGGCGCTGCAGCACCGCCCAGTACTCCAGGCCGTTGTTGATCGGCACGCGGAAATCGTTCTCGCCGAAGGTCACCAGCACCGGGGTCTTGAAGTTGGCGGCGTAACGGATCGGACTCTGCTCGTTCCACAGCGGAATGTCCTCCCAGTGCGGCCCACCCTGCGCCACTTCGCGGCCGTAGGCGATGTCGGAGGTGCCCCACTGCGAGGCCAGGTTGATCAGGCCGGCATGGCTGACAAGGCAGCGGTAGCGGGTGGTGCTGGCCTGCAGCCAGTTGGCGAGATGACCGCCGTAGCTGGCGCCACCGGCGCACTGGCGCTCGCCGTCGATGAAGGCGTAGCGCTCGATGGCCTCGTCGGCGGCGTCGTTGATCTCGTCCGAAGGCCCTTTCAGCGGATCGCCCTGGATGCCCTGGGCAAAAGCCTCGCCGAAGCCGGTCGAGCCGGTGTAGTTGGTCAGCAGAACGACATAGCCCGGCGCGGCCAGCAGGTGGTAATGCCAGCGCAGCACCCACATGTCGCGCCACATGGTGTGCGGGCCGCCGTGGATGACCACGAACAGCGGGTACTTCTTCGCAGGATCGAAGCCCGGCGGGCGGATCAGCAGGTTGTGGATCTGCTTGCCGTTGGGCGCGGTGCTCCAGAAGTGCTCGGCCGGCGGCAGGTCGAGTGCCGCCACGCGCTCGGCGGTGAAGCGGGTCAGCGGCACGGCGCGGCCGCCGCGCTCGATGCGCACCACTTCCGGCGGCTGCGCGGCGTGCTCATGCAGGGCGATGATCCGCGCTTCGCCGCCGCGACCGCCTGCATTGACCAGGGTGTAGACGCCGCGCTCGGGTGCGAAGGCCAGTTCGACCTTGCCGCTGCGCGCATCCGCGCGCCACAGCTTCTCGTAGCCCTCATGCTCCGCGGACAGATACACGCTGCGGCTGTCGGCGCTGACCGCATAGCTGCTGACCGCGAGATCACCCGGAACGCGCAGTCGCGACTCGCTGCCTGCCGGCCAGTCGATGCGGGCGAGATCGGTGGTCGTGTAGATCCGCCCGCTGCGCGCGTTAACCAAGGCCAGCAGCTGGCGGCCGTCGGGCGTGAAGCGCGGCGTGGCATAGCTGTCGCCGACGCCATCCACGCCGGCATTGGTCAGGCGCCTGGGCTCGCCGCCGGCCACCGGCACCTGCCAGAGATCGGCATGGGTGAAGTCGAAGGCCGAGCGGTCGCGGTTGGTGGTGGCGACGAACACGATGGACTCGCCGTCCGGCGCCCACACCGGCTCCAGCTCCGAGCTGCCCGGCGTGGTGCGGCCGTCGTAGCCGGAGTTCTTCAGCAGCGCCGTGCCGGCCAGCAGGTCGCGGGCCTCGGCTTCGCCGAGGGTCTGCACGAAGACGCGTGGGCGGGTCTCGTCCAGCCAGCGGTCCCAGTTGCGGATCGGGAAGCCGGTGTAGACCCGGGCGTTGTACTTGCGGTTCTTCTGCTCCTCGGCGAGGCGCTTGCTGTCCTCTTCGCTGGCGGCATCCGGGTGCAGGTTGCTGACGAACAGGATGCGCTGGCCGTCGGGCGAGAACTGCGGCGTGCGCGCGCCGGTGCTGAGGCTGGTGACGCGCTGCGCCTCGCCGGCGCGATCGACGTCGAGCACGTAGATCTGATTCTGCGCATCGGCCTCGCGCTTGGTCGAGAACGCGATGCGGCGGCTGTCGCGGCTCCAGACCACGCCGGCTTCCGGCGCGCGCGAGGCGGTCAGGCGACGCGGCTCGGCGCTGCCATCGGCCGGCACCAGCCACAGGTCGCTGACCTGATCCTCGGCCTTGTAGGCGGGCTCGGTGAGGGTGAACACCACGTGGCGACCGTCCGGGCTCAGCACGGGTGCGGACACCCGTGGCATCAGCCACAGGTCCTCGTGATTCAGCACACGCTGCTCGGCGGCCTGCGCGCCGCTGAACGCGAAGCTGCCTGCGACGAGCAGGCCCAGGGATCGGAACATGCGCAGCTCCTTCGACTGTGGTTCGGGAACCTTCGACCCTGCCGTGGGGGCAGGGTGTTGTCCAGAGGCGAAGGGCAGGGGGTCTGCGCGGTTTCGCCGATCGGGTGGGTCGAGACCCGTCATGAGCTCCGCTTCAGCCTCGGTGTTCTGATCTCATGGGGTGGGCCCTGGCCCACCCTGGGCTCCGCTCTCGCCTCGGTCTTGCTTCGTCGCTTCGTCGCTTCGTCGCTTCGTCGCTCGAAGCGAAGAGCAAGAGCTTTCCGTGAGCACTTCCGCGCTCCCAAAGCATGGCCATCCATGGCCATTCCCGCGTGCGGGCGGCACCGACCTCGGTGCTGTCATAGGGTGGGCCCTGGCCCACCATGAGCTCCGCTTCGGCCTTGGTGCTCCGATCTCACAGGGTGGGTCTTGACCCACCATGAGCTCCACGCTCGCCTCGGTCTGGCTCTGTGCGTTTGTCGCTGGAAGCGAAGAGCAAGTGCTTGCGGACAGCCCTGCGGGCTGCGCCCTCGCGGCTGCCATAGGGTGGGCCCTGGCCCACCGAGAGCTCCACGCTCGTCTCGGTCCTGGTTCGTCGCTTCCTCGCTTCAAGCGACAGGGCGACCGGGCGACCAAGCAAGACCGGGGCGAGCGTCGAGTTCATGGTGGGCCAGGGCCCATCCTATGAAGAGCGCTCGGTCCGGCCGCCTGAAGGACTGACCGAAAGCTTCAGCTCTTCGCTTCGAGAGACGAAGCGGCGAAACAAGACCGGGGCGAGCGTCGAGCTCATGGTGGGCCAGGGCCCACCCTAAGCCCACTCCCCCCGCAGCGCCTGCACCCGGTCCTGCAGCGCCGCGGCTGTCGCCTGTTCGGGCGGCAGGGCGGAAGCAATCGCCAGCTCGATATGGGCACGGAAACGGCGCGGCAGGCGCATGCGCCGCAGGGCCGAGTCGCGGCGGCTGAACAGGCTGCCCCACATGCCGCGCAGGGCCATCGGCACCACCGGCACCGGGCGGGCGGCGAGGATGCGTTCGACGCCGGAACGGAAGGGGTTGATCTCGCCGCTGCGGGTGATCTGGCCCTCGGGGAAGATGCCGACCAGCTCGCCAGCGGCGAGTGCCGCATCGATCTCGGCGAAGGCCTTCTCCATGAGCGCGGGGTCTTCCTTGGCGCCGGCGATCGGAATCGCCTTGGCGGTGCGGAACACCCAGCTCAGCACCGGGATGTTGAAGATCTTGTAGTACATGACGAAGCGGATCGGACGCCGCACCGAGGCCGAGATCAGCAGCGCGTCCATGAAGCTCACATGGTTGCAGACCACCAGCGCGGCGCCTTCGTCCGGTACCTGTTCGACGCCACGCACGCGCAGGCGGTACAGCAGGCTCATCAGCAGCCAGACCAGGAAGCGCATCAGGAACTCCGGCACCAGCCGGAAGATGTGCCAGGCCACCAGCGCATTGAGTATCGCGGTGACCAGCAGGATCTGCGGGATGTTCAGCTCCAGCGCGGTCAGGCCAATCGCGAGCCCGGCCGCCAGCACCATGAACAGGGCATTGAGAATGTTGTTGGCGGCGATCACCCGCGAGACTTCCTCGCGCGGCGTGCGCGACTGGATCAGCGCGAACAGCGGCACGATGAAGAAGCCGCCGAACAGGCCGATCAGGGCGAGATCCATCAGCACGCGCCAGCGCCCGGGCTGGCCGAACACTTCGCTCACCGACTGCCCGAGTGCGCCGACGTCTGCGGGTTGGGCGAAATAGAGATCGATGCCGAACACCGACAGGCCGATTGCCCCCAGCGGCACCAGGCCGATCTCAATCTTGTGGCCCGAGAGCTTCTCGCACAGCAGTGAGCCGACGCCGATGCCGGCCGCGAACACCGCCAGCAGCACCGACATCACCGCGGCCTCGCCGCCGAGCGTGTCACGCGCGTAGACCGGCAGCTGGGCCAGCACCAGCGAGCCGTAGAACCAGAACCAGCTGATGCCCAGCACCGAGTTCAGCACCGCGGTGCGGCCGCGCAGGGTGCCGAGCGTGTGGCCGATTTCGCTGATCGCGTTCCAGTTGAACTTGAGCTCCGGCGCGGTCGGCGGCGCCGGCGGGATCGCCAGGCTGACCAGCCAGCCGACGAGGGCGAGCCCGATCACGCAGACCGACACCCAGAGATCGGCGTTTTCCAGCTGCATCAGCGGCCCGCCCGCGAGGAAGCCGAGCAGGATCGCCATGAAGGTCGCGGCCTCGACCCAGGCATTGCCGCCGACCAGCTCCCAGGGCTTCAGGTGCTGCGGCATCAGCGAGTACTTGAGCGGGCCGAAGAAGGCCGACTGCGTGCCCATCAGGAACAGAACGCCCAGCAGCAGCTCGACCGAGCCCAAGGCAAAGCCCACCGCGGCCGCCATCATGACCAGGATCTCGGCGAACTTGATGATCCGGATCAGCCGCGCCTTCTCGTACTTTTCGGCGATCTGCCCTGCGCTGGCCGAAAACAGGAAGAAGGGCAGGATGAACAGCGCCGCGGCGATGTTCGAGTACAGCAGGCTCTGCTCCTGATCGGTGCCGACGCGGTAGATGACCAGGCCGATCAGCGCGTTGCGAAACAGGTTGTCGTTGAAGGCGCCGAGCGCCTGGGTAAGGAAAAACGGCAGGAAGCGGCGCTGCGCGAGCAGGGCGAACTGCGAGGTCTGCGGGGCGTCGGCCATGCGGGCGTCCATGCGTGGGTAGCGGGCGAGTGTGTGTGTCCTGTGCGGCGGGCTGTCAAGCCGCGTCAGCTAGTGCCGCAGCGCGCACGCGCTTGTCCTGCGACTGTAAGGAAGTGTTTCGGGGTTCAGCCGCGCATCGACCAGCGGACGGTTTTCCGCCGTGACCGGTGCACCGGTCGGCGCGCGGACGGGGCGAAGTGTGAGCGGTTCCGCTTTCCGGACTCTGGCACGGAAGCTGCTGGTCACAGGCATCGCCCAAGCCCATCCCGGCTGCTCGAAGCGGCCCACGGAGCTCACCATGTTCGCCCTCACCCTGCTGCACACGCTGGATCGCGTTCGCCACGAAGTGCTGGTGCCGGCCTGGTACTGGGGCCTCGCGATCTGCGACGGCGCGGCTTACCTGCTGGCGCGTCGCTGACCCAGCGGTCCCCGCGCGCTGGCGCTGCGAACCTCGTTCGCCCTGCTGCGCAACGCTCAAGCCAAGACCTGCAGCAGCAGGCACCACATCCGGCGGCTCACTCCCCGCGCCCGAACAGACTGCCCTGCCGCGGCAGGCTCTCCGCCTCCACCAGATTCGCCAGCCCGACGCCCGCCAGCCGATAGCGCGTGCGCTTCGGCAGCTCGACCCGCGTGCGCAGGGCCAGTGCGATCTCCAGCAGTTCCTGCCAGGACGCCGGCGGTGATTCCGGGCTGAGGCTGCGGGTGAGGATGCGGAAGTCGGTGGTCTTGAGCTTCAACACCACGGTGCGGCCGATCCGCTGCGAGCGCTGCGCCGAAGCCCAGACCTTGCGCGCCAGCGGCTCCAGCTCGGCGCCGATCGCGTCGAGGTCCAGATCCACCGCGAAGGTGTCCTCGGCTGAGATCTGCAGGCTGGGTCGTTCCGGCTCGACGGGGTGTTCGTCGATGCCCAGCGACAGCTCGTGCAGGCGCCGGCCCCAGCGGCCGAAGCGGGCGATCAGCGCCTCGGCACCCAGATCGCGCAGCTCGCCCACGCGCTGGATGCCGAGCTCGGCCAGCTTGGCCTGCATCACCTTGCCGACGCCGGGCAGCTTGCCCACCGGAAGCGGCGTCAGGAAATCCAAGGCCTGTTCTGGCCGGATCACGAACAGGCCGTCGGGCTTGCGCCAGTCGGACGCGATCTTGGCCAGAAACTTGTTCGGCGCCACGCCGGCACTGGCGGTCAGCTGCGTGGTGTCGCGGATCTCGGCGCGGATCGCCTTGGCCACCGCCGTGCCCGAGCCCAGGCCCTGCAGGTCGGCGCTGACATCCAGATAGGCCTCGTCCAGCGACAGCGGCTCGATCAGCGCAGTGTGCCTGGCGAAGATCGCCCGCACCTGGGCCGAGACCGCCTTGTAGCGGGCGAAGTCGGGCGGCACGAACACCGCGTCTGGGCAGAGGCGCTCGGCGCGGATCGCCGGCATCGCCGAGCGGATGCCGAACACGCGGGCCTCGTAGCTGGCCGCGCAGACCACCGAGCGCGCGCCCTTCCAGGCGACCACCACCGGGCGCCCGCGCAGGCTCGGGTCGTCGCGCTGCTCGACCGAGGCGTAGAAGGCGTCCATGTCGACGTGGACGATGCGGCGCATGCGCGTGGGGTTCGAAGCGGAGACGCGTGAAGTGTGCCTGCGCGTCGCGCGAGGCGTGCCGCTTCAGCCCGGTTCGCGCCAGTGCAGGCGCAGGTTGCGCGGGGTCAGCTCGCTGCCCTCGGCGTCGAAGGCGCGCAGGGCGGCGAGGGGCGCGCCGGTGTCGGCGTTGCGCAGCTCCAGCGCGGTCTCCTCGCAGGGCGCCCACTGCGTGCCCCACTGCGCCATCGACACCAGCACCGGAAACAGGGCCTTGCCCATCGGCGTCAGCCGGTACTCGATCTGCCGGGCGTCCTCGCGCGAAGGCTCGCGCGACAGCACGCCGCGCTCGACCAGGTGCTTGAGCCGCGCCGACAGGATGTTGCGGGCGATGCCCAGGCGCCGCTCGAAATCGTTGAAGCGGCGCTGGCCCATGAAGGCCTCGCGCAGGATCAGCAGCGACCAGCGCTCGCCGACGATCTCCAGCGCGCGGGCGATCGGGCAGGGCGAGTGGGGATCGGCGGCAGGGCTGGCGCCAAGGGCGAGATGCGGGCTCATGAACGCGAGCATGGCGGGTTGGGTTGCAAACTGCAACTGATCGCGCTAGCGTCTTCTGCGGTTGCACATTGCAACTGATCTGGACCCGCGTCCAAGGAGCACCCCATGTCGCCTGCCGCCCTGCGTCCGCTCGGCTCCACCCTCGGCCGACTGTTCCCCGAATTCACCGCCGAGCTGGTTGCCGGCTATGCCACTCGCCCGCGCCCGCTGCCGCCGCGTCCGCAGCCCGAGGACGCCGAGCCGGTGACCCTGCGCTTCGGCCTGACCGGCCTGCGCTGGGGCCACAGCGGTCCGCGCGTGCTCGCCTTGCACGGCTGGCAGGGCAGTGCCGCGCAGTTCGCGCCGATCGCCCGCGCCCTGGTCGCCCGCGGCCTGCAGGTATTGGCGCTGGACGCGCCCGCCCACGGCCGCACGCCGGGCGAGTTCGCCTCGCCGACGGTGTTCTCCGACGCCCTGCTGGAGAGCCGTCCCGAGCTGGGCAGCGTCGAGGCGGTGATCGGCCACTCGATGGGCGGCGGCGCCGTGCTGTATGCACTGGCCCACGGCCTGCGCGCCGAGCGTGCAGTGGTGGTCGCAGCCCCCGCCCACTACGCCGAGGTGCTGCAGCGGACCAGCCGCCGGCTGGCCCTGCCGCAGCGCGCCGAAGCCGCCTTCGTCGCCCGCATGGAGCGCCTGACCGGCGTGCCCGCCGCGGCGCTGGACATCGCCGCGCTGGCGCAGCGCTTCAGCGGCGAGCTGCTGGTGGTACACGACCACGCCGACCGGGTGATCCCACACGCCGACGGCGCACGTATCGCCCGCGCTGCGCGGGTACCGCTGCTGACCACGCAAGGCCTCGGCCATGCCCGCCTGCTGGCGGATCCGGGCATCGCCGCCGCGATCGCGGCCTTCGCGCAGGAAGGCCGGCGCAGTCTGGATCCGGGCCGGGTGACGCTGAACTAGCAGGCTGTTGAAAAACAGGCTGCTAGCCCGGCCAGGGATGGCCGGGACGACGAAGCAAGCGCGTAAGCGATTGATTTGTCGTGAGGCGGTACGGACCTGCGCCGGACCGCCGACTTGAAGAACTCCCCGGAAGGGAGTTTTTCAACAAGCTGCTAGCTCTGCCCGAGTCGCGTCGACTCACGCATGGAATCTCAGGCTATGAGGCCCAGGGCGCCATGCCCTGCAGCCGCGCGCGCAGATGCGCGACCAGGGCTTCGGCGCTGGCCCCGCCGCGGGTGAAGCCGAAGGCGTGCTCGGTCTCGCGCTGGCGGTCCAGCCACAGCCCGCCTTTGGACGCCAGCGGCGGGCGCTTCGCGGCCAGCCACAGGGCGGTGTCGGCGCCCTCTTCGGCACTGCGCAGCCAGCGGCCCAACATCCGGCGGAACTGCGGCAGGGCGCTGCGCACGCCGTCGGTATCGACCCAGCCGGGGTGCATGGCATAGGCGCGCGGCGCTGCTTCTCCGAGCGCGTTCCACCAGCGGGTCAGCTCCACCTGCGCGCGCTTGTGCTGCGCATACGCGGCCAGGCCGTTGTGGCTGTCGGCGTCGGCGGCCTCCAGCGCGGCGAGGTCGAGCCGAGCGCCGTACAGCCCGCCGGAGCTCATCGAGATCACCGCGCTGCGCGCATCCAGGGCGCCCGCTTCGCGCAGACCCTCGGTCAGGACGAAGTGATTCAGCAGGTTGGTGGCGAAGCCGGACTCGATGCCCTCGGCGGTCCGCTGGAAGTCGTGGAGCATCAGGCCGACATTGTTGACCAGCACGTCGACGCGGCCCGCGCGCGCCAGCGCACTGGCGGTGGCGCAGGTGGCGGCGACGCTGGACAGATCGACCTTGAAACCGTGGATGCGGCCGGCGCCTTCGCCCTCCAGCGCCTGCAGGCGCGCGCCGTCGCGCCCGAGGGCAACCACATCGGCGCCGGCTGCTGCTGCGCCGAGCGCGATCGCGCGGCCGATGCCGCCGGTCGCACCGCTCACGACCCAGCGCTGGCCGCGAAAGTCGAAGTCGAGCGCTTCAAAGCCGCGTGCGCGGCGGACATGGCCAAGCCTTGAGAAGCTGGGCAGGAAGCGGGCGTAGAAGAACAGACTGGCGAGCGCATTGAGCATGCGCGGAGTCTGCGCGCGGAACAGCCAAGCGGGCGTGAGCCGCGCGCGCAGGCGGCGTGAGCGCGCTGCGCCGCTTCAGACCTTGCGGCGAATCTTCAGGCCCGAGACCGGGAAGCTGGCGATCTCGCCGCCGCCTTCGCGCCGCCGCGGCTGGCCGGGCTCGGGCGCGAAGCACTGCGCGTAGAACACCTCGTAGGTGGCCGGCAGCACGCCGTCGCGGCGGTGCTGCTCATAGGCCTCGAACACCTGCTGCATGCGCGCCTTGCCGGTCAGGCTGCGGCGGCGGTCGGACCAGGCATTGCCGGCACCGATGCCGCGCAACTCGCGCATCAGGCTGCGGACCTCGGGATAGGTCAGGGTGAAGCGATCGGTGTCCAGCACCGGATCGCGGAAGCCCGCGCTCATCAGCGCATCGCCCACGGCCTGCATCGGCGTGAAGCTGGAGACATGCGGCGCGCGATCGGCGGCGGCGAAGGACTCGCGCAGCTCGTACAGGGTGTCGGGCCCGAAGCTGGAGAACAGCAGCAGGCCGCCCGGCCGCAGCAGCCCGCGCAGGCCGTCGAGCACGGCCGGCAGGTCTTCGATCCACTGCAGGCAGAGACTGGAGAACACGAAGTCGAAGCTCTGCTCGGCGAAGGGCAGGGCGCGCGCATCGGCGCAGACCCGGTGGAAGCGCTTCGACTTCGGCGTGTACCAGCGCCAACCGCGGCCGGCCTCGGCCAGCATCGGCAGGGCAAGGTCCAGCGCCACCACCTCGGCTTTCGGGTAGAGACGACGCAGCTCGGCGCTGGCGCGACCGGGGCCGCAGCCGAGGTCGAGGATGCGGGTGGGTTCGGTCTTGGCGAACACCCGCTGCTCCAGCAGGCGCGATTCCACCTCGCGCTGCAGCACGGCGATGGCGGCATAGTCGGAGGCGGCGCGGCCGAAGGCGCGGCGCACCTGGCGCAGGTCAAGGCGGGGGTCCATGAGGGCGCGCAGTGTACGCCAGCGCATCGGCGACGGGCTCGCCGAAGGGCCGTGGCCTGTGCGTAGAATCGGCCATCACGCCGCGCGGACCCGTCCATGAGCCACAGCCACAACGATTTCATCGAGGTCTACGACAACGCCCTGAGCCGCGAGCACTGCGAGGCGCTGATCCAGCGCTTCGAGCGCTCGAACCAGCTGCAGCCGGGCGCGGTCGGTGGCGGCATCTATCCCGAGCTGAAGCACAGCAGCGACCTCACCATTTCCGGCCGGCCCGAGTGGCAGGACGCGGAGATGGCCCTGAATGGCGCGATGTTCAACAGCCTGCTGGCCTATTTGCGGCGCTACCCGCACACCCTGATCGCGCCGCTGATGCTGCAGATGCAGGACGCCGCCAGCGGCCAGCTGCGGCGCGTCGACGCCAGCGATGTCGAGCGCATGGACGCCGCCCAGCTCGGCCCGGTGGTGCAGCAGGTGTTCCGCCCCGGCTCGATCAACCTGCAGCGCTACCGCGCCGGCGAGGGCGGCTACCCCTACTGGCACTGCGAGCTGTATCCCCGCGATCGCGACGCCGAATGCCTGCACCGCACCCTGCTCTGGACCGTCTATCTCAACGACCGCTTCGACGAGGGCGAGACCGAGTTCCTGTACCAGGACCGCAAGGTCAAGCCGAAGACCGGCAGCCTGCTGATCGCGCCAGCGGCGTTCACCCACACCCATCGCGGCAACCGGCCGCAGCGCGGCGACAAGTACATCGCCACCAGCTGGATCCTGTTCCGTCGCGCCGAACACCTGTACCCGGACATGGCCGCGGCCTGAGACCGTCCATGCCCGGCGTCGCGGCGCAGCGAATGTTCTTGAAACAACCTGAGGTCGTCATCCCCCCGAACAGCCTGTCTCGCGAAGGCGGGGACGGGGATCCGGGACCCGGGGCCAGGCCTCTGGGCCCCCGCCTTCGCGGGGGCGACGGTGACGGGGGTCTGGGCGAGAGTTCTGTTTTCTGAAAGAAGCTGCTGTTTGAATTCACCCAGCACGACCTGCGGCAACCCACCCAACGGAGCCGATTCCATGCGCCTGACCCGTCGATCCCTGAGCGGCCTCGCCCTCTGCGCCGTTCTCGCCGCCTGCTCCGAGCCGCCGCCGCCGCCGCCCAGCGGCCCCACCATCAACAGCGCGGCGGCGAACGAAGCCGTGGTGCTGTTCGACCAGGCCGTGGCCGAGGGCCGCGGCCAGCTGGCCCGGGCCTACGCCCAGGACATCCTCGCCAAGTACCCGGGCACCCAGGCGGCCGCCAAGGTCCAGGCAGCGATGCCCGAGGTCGAGGGGATGGCCGCCGCCGATCGCGAGCGCACGCGGCTTGCCAACATGTGGGTCTACCACGCCGTGGGCGAGGTCAAGGGCACCACCTACACCGCCTTCATGTACGAAGCCGGAAGCGCCCAGAAGCCGCGCGAGGAGCGGCCGCAGCTGGTGCTGCGCCGGCACCCGGAGTGGGGCCAGAACGTCTACATCCTGCTGCCCGGCGGCCGCATCGCCTGCGGCGCGCGCTGCAACGTCAACATCCGGATCGATGAGGCCAACCCGGTGCGCTTCGAGGCCAGCCAGCCCGAGGGCGCGCCGGTGCCGGCCATGTTCATCGAGGAGGACCGGCGCTTCTTCGAGGCGCTGGAGAGCGCGCGTTGGATCGAGATCGAAGTGCCGATCCGCGGCGGCATGCAGAGCCTGCGCTACGAAGTGGGCGGCATCGACCTCGAACGCATGGGCCCCGAGCTGCCGGCGCGAAGGCGCTCCTGAGGGCGCTGCGAGCGCGCCTGCCGAAGGTCGCACTTCACGCTCACGTTCCCGCAGGCGACAATGGCGCGCTGCGCCGCGCGGCGCCCAGGCCGCGCGCATCCTGCATTTCGGCAGACAACCCTTTCATCCAAAGGCCCCGTCTTCGCGACGGAGGCCGCAACCGGGAGGATCCCCATGGCAGAACCGACCCTCACCCCGCCCGCCGGCGGCGCCAAGATCACCATCGACAGCGGCAAGCTGCAGGTGCCGAACAATCCGATCATCCCCTTCATCGAAGGCGACGGCACCGGCCCGGACATCTGGCGCGCCTCGGTGCGCGTGCTCGACGCGGCGGTGGAGAAGGCCTACGGCGGCCAGCGCAAGATCCACTGGCTGGAGATCTATGCCGGCGAGAAGGCCAACAACCAGTTCGGCACCTGGCTGCCCGATTCCACCGTGCAGGCCTGCCGCGACTACCTGGTCTCGATCAAGGGCCCGCTGACCACGCCGATCGGCGGCGGCATCCGCTCGCTCAACGTGGCGCTGCGGCAGATGCTCGACCTCTATGTCTGCCTGCGCCCGGTGCGCTGGTTCAAGGGCGTGCCGAGCCCGGTCAAGCGTCCCGACCAGGTCGACATGGTGATCTTCCGCGAGAACTGCGAAGACATCTACGCCGGCATCGAGTTCGAACAGGGCAGCGAAGCGAACACCAAGTTCCTCGCCCTGCTCAAGGAAAACTTCCCGAAGGAATTCGGCAAGATCCGCTTCCCGGAGACCTCGGGCATCGGCATCAAGCCGGTGTCGAAGGACGGCTCCGAGCGCCTGATCCGCGCGGCGATCGAATACGCCATCGCGAACAAGCGCAAGTCGGTGACCCTGGTGCACAAGGGCAACATCATGAAGTTCACCGAAGGCGCGTTCCGCAACTGGGGCTACGCCCTGGCCGAGCGCGAATTCGGTGGCCAGGTCTATACCTGGGAACAGTGGGAGCGCACCAAGGCCGCCAAGGGCGAGGCCGAGGCGAACGCCGAGCAGAAGGCCGAGCTGGCCAAGGGCAAGATCCTGATCAAGGATGCGATCGCCGACATCACCCTGCAGCAGGTGCTGACCCGTCCGGACGAATTCGACGTGATCGCGACCCTGAACCTCAACGGCGACTACCTGTCCGACGCGCTGGCCGCGCAGGTCGGCGGCATCGGCATCGCGCCGGGCGGCAACATCAACTACAAGACCGGCCACGCCGTGTTCGAAGCCACCCACGGCACCGCGCCGAAGTACGCCAACCTCGACAAGGTCAACCCGGGCTCGGTGATCCTGTCCGGCGAAATGATGCTGCGCTACATGGGCTGGACCGAAGCGGCCGATGCCATCATCAACGCCATGGACGCCGCCATCGCCGCCAAGACCGTCACCTACGACTTCGCCCGCCTGATGGACGGCGCCACCGAAGTGAAGTGCTCGGAGTTCGCGGACGCGCTGATCAAGGCGATGTAAGCGGGCGCTGCGACACTTGAAAACACAAGGCCGCCTTCGGGCGGCCTTGTGCGTTTTGAGCTTCAGAGACCGATCGACCGACTATTCGGCGATCGCCTTCAGCAGGGCATCGCGCGCATCGGAATAGAACTGGATGTCGATCCGCGTTGCCATGTCGTCGGAAAGATCGAACAGCTGGCGTCGACAGCCGACGGGCATCAAGACGGCGGTTGCGCCCTTCTCAACAGCGAGCTCTACGAGGTTGATCGGATCGTGAATCGGCTCGATTGATCCACCAAGATTGACCTCACCCACTACCACTAAACCACCGCGCACGCTGCGCTTCAGCAGCGCAGTACAGAGCGCGATAAGGCTAGCCACGCCAGTCTTTCCCCCCGACTTGGCGGCATCAAAGGCCCGCAGCTGGGCGGAAAATTCATGCTGACGGGCATCCTTGTCACCGACCAGCTGCTGCATGCGCGCGTACAGGTTCTGCTCCGCAAAGCCCATACTCTCGCGAAAGGCTGGCGGAACCGGCTTGTTCAAGATGCGCACGCCTGATCCGGGGCCCTCATTGACCTCGATCCGGAACAGTCCGGGGTGTTCATCCCCCGCGCCGGGGCTGATCGTCCATGCCTGGCCGGGTTCCAGCGGGTCGTCGCCGATGCCCGTCGTGCTCTGCAGCTCGGGCGTGGCGACGAAGCGCTCTACGCCATCCTCGCCCATGACGTAGCTGAAGTGCGTGTTGCGGAACTCCGCCGCACCGATACGCTTCTGCTGCTCCTTGACGCGGCGTCTGGCCTCCATGGCAATACGCACCGCCCACTCGATGTCTTCGACTGAGGCATCGGCGTAGACGGGATAGAGCAGCTTGAGCAGCCCGCTAACCGTCTTGTTCACCGCCGTCGTATCGCGGCCCGACAGGGCTCCGCCGTACTGCACTCGCCCCTGCAGCGAGGCAACGCGGCTCTCCGCGCGCAGCTGGCTCCAACACTCAGAGAGGAAATCGCTCACCAGGCCAAAATGGCTCGTTAGCAGATCCTTGCTGATCTTGGGCACGTCCCAGCCGGGAAGGAAGGCGTGGATGCGATCCATGAAGGCGGTGTCGTCCTTCATCTCAGGCGGCATCGGCCCGAACAGGTGGCCGATGCGCTGCTGATGCTCCACATCGACATCGAAGTTGCCCACCAGCACGATGCTGCCATCCGCGCGGATGCTCTCCTTGCCCCGGCTGAACTCGCCCGACTCCATGTAGCCTTTCATGATGTTGACGCCGTCCTTCTGATCGAAGGAGATGCCGGACACCTCATCGAAGCAGACCACGTCGTACTGGCAGACCAATCCGCGCTGGCCGGTGGAGTTGTTGACGAACATCTTGGCGACGGTCGCCTTGCCGCCCGAGATCAAGTGCGCATAGGGCGAAACCTGCTGGAACAGATGGCTCTTGCCTGTCCCGCGCGGGCCCAGTTCGACCAGGTTGTAGTTGCGCTCGACGAAGGGAACCATGCGCAGCAGAAGCGCGTCCTTCTGCCTTTCTGAGAGGCCCGCGGGCTCCATGCCAATCGAGCGCAGCAGAAAGTCCTTCCATTCGGCCGTGCTGAACTGTGCGCGCGCCTCACCAAGGCGCTGCAGCACGTCTCGGCTTGAGAGCTGAATCTCGCGAATGGCCTGGACGCCGAACGGGCGCCCATTGCGTTCCTGCGCAATGCCGGCGTCGTATTCCAGCGTGATCTCAGCATAGAAGCCGCCGGTGAGCATGCGCTCGTGTTCCGCAACGAGTTGAGGGGTGATCCTCGCGTCCTTGATCTGCAGGCTTGGCAGCACTGCGAGGTAGCTGTCGGTCTTGGTGTCGAGCCGCGCAGTGACAATGTCGATCAGCTTGACCTGGCCCTGTTCGCGAGCGCGCGACTTGAACAGCTCCTCTTCGCCCGCTCGCACCGCGCGCGACTGCAGCTGACGCTGCACGATCTCAAGCCCTTCCTCGATTTCGGCAGGATCAACGCTGGCGCAGTAGCGCCCAAGCAGGAACTCGACCACATACGTGGGCACAGGGAACTGACGGCTGAAAGTGCGCACCAAATCCTTGCGCACCAGGTTGCCATCCAGCGCTGCGACGGCTTTGCGATCGATCTCATCAAGCTGCATGTCTAGTCCTCAGCACCAATACTGACGGCGCGCTGGGCGATCAAGCCGCCCTCCGCATCCACAATGACCAGGAAGGCCGCCTGGCCAAGCAAGTCTTCGTCCTCCACCACGAGAGAACAGGTGCCGCTTGCCGAAAGCGCCTTTGGCGCCATGGCTACCCGAGTGGTGGCATCACCGGGTTGACGACGGATGTCAGCCGACAACCCGCGCGAATCGCCCAGCACCGACACGCTGAGGCGCAGGCCCTTCCACACGCAGTGTTCGATCTCTACACGTCGTTCGTGATTCGCGGGCTTGCTTATGCTCAGCTGTAGCGTCAGGCACTCCTGCAAGCTCAGGCCGCCGTGCGCGTAGTCTTCGCCTGCCTTGTAGCAAGCAATGCCATCCGCCAAGGCGAAGCTCTGGCTCGGATTCCAATACCAGGGGTAGCGGCGCTCCTCCGAGGCCGCGCCGGGTTTGATCGCCGCGCAGCGACTCCATTTGGTGTCCACCAGCGCCTTGGGCAGCTCTATCTTTGGTAGACCACCTGGCATCAGCAGCCAACCGTGGTCGGTGACCACCTGCACCTGCTGCCATCCCGCGGCGAGCAGTGCCTCAATGCGTTCGCAGATCTCCTTGAGCATGGGCTCAAGGTGTTGGGCCAGCTTCCAGCCTCGCGCATGGCCTTCGCCGTCGATATCGCCGAACTCGCACCAGGCCTGACCCTGACCCGTACCGGTCGCATCGCCGCTCACCACCTGCCAGCCCTGCTCTCCGAGCAATCTGCGCAGCTGCTGTACGCTCAGGCTCGCTCCAGAGTCCAGCGCGAGGGGTTCAAATTCAACAGCGCTCGCTGCGCCGCCAATACGGTGCGCCACGGGCGAAACCGCAGCCTTGCCAGTCGCCGTGACGCTGGGCAGCGCCACCCAGTGCTGCGCCTCTGCAACGTTCAAATCCTTCGCGGCCAGCTGCTGCGCGAGACGCTTGGCGACATCGAAGCGCAGCCCGTCGACGAACAGCACACACTGCTCTTTGCGCACATACGCTGGGGGGCGCCCTTCGCTCACACCGCCGGGCGGACCGCTGCGCTCAACGACTGTCTGCAGATGGCGAGCGCTGGCTTCGGCCCAGGGCAGGTAGACACTGCGAATGGCGGCCGATAGCGCCGCGTAGTCCTGGCCCGTGTGAGCGTGTTCCAAGGCTCGCAGCATTGCAGCGTCGGCCTTCCAGCCCCAACTCACATAGCCTGACTGCAGGTCATGCAGCTCCCCTGCAGCCAAAGGTTGCGCGGTCAGGTGTGCCAACTCGGCGAGATGTTCCATGGCCAGCGCCAAGGGCGCTTGGCCCAGCTCTGCCCACACCAGGCTTCGGCGCTGTCGATGCTCGCGCTCAAGCCGTTGCAACTGCTCCCGCGCAACATGGGCTGGTACTGAATCCAGCGCGCACAGGCTCGCGCGCAGATCGGACTCCTTGCTCTCATTCCATTGCGGCCAGCCACCCGCTGTGTTGGCCTCGGTCAGCATGTCGAACATCGGCGGCTGGCAGCGCCGAATCAGGGCCGGAAGGTTCGGATAGCGCTTGGGCGCTTCGGCGTAGCGGTCCCATGCCAAGGCCCAGGGGCCGCTGCGCGTTGCCAGCTTGGCTGCCGCGGCCAGCTCGCCCTCTTTGGGATGAAAGGCGAACTGCGCCTTGCACACACTTTCGAAGGCCGACCAGGCGTTGCCTTGTCGCGAAGCCCGGAAACCCGCTGGGTTGTCCAGCCACTGCAGCAGATCGCGCACAGGGTCGCCGCCGCTGAGCAGGGCATTGAACCAGGCCGCGTCCAAGCGCCGGGAGCTCAGTACCTGCAGCGGCTCGTCCATCAGTTTGCTCAATGACAGCAGCATGGCCTCTTTGGTCTCGCGGTCTTGGCTGACATCCAGGTCCAGCCCGCCCTGGTCGGATTTCAGGAAGGCCAGCACCGTCCAATCCTTGGCATTCACCTGTGAAAAGATCTGGCCGCGGTACTGCAGCTCGGCCAGCGGTTTGAGTGGCTCGGGGCAGTGCTCAATCGCACGCAGATCCTGTCGACCGACTTCCGGCAGATAGAGGATGGGCGGGGCTCCTGGAGGTAAGAAGACGGCCTCGACCTGTCCCGCGATCGCGCAGCGCAGCCAGATGGCAGGCCCGCTGCGATGCGCCTCATCCAGTGGTCCTAGGACAAGCAGCTCAGGCAGCTCAGCCTGTAGCGCCTGGATGATCGGTCGCCACTGCGCGTCCTTGTCTGGCCACAGGATGCAGTGCGGCGCGCACTCCACTTCGGCGTTGTGCCGTGCCGCGCGGCGCAGCGCTTGAGCCAGCGCCTGCAGGGGAGTGTTGGCTTCGGTGTGGCTCATGGGGTGGCTCCGTAGGCTGCGCGCAGGCGGGCCCACACGTCCTCAGGCGTGTCGTTGATGCGCAGGTCGGCCAGCAGGGAGGCAGTGACCTCGGTGCCTGCCGCTTCGATGAATCGGGCCATGTCGTCACGGATCGCAGGAGCAATCTCCGTGCCCTGGGTTGCGGAGAGTAGCTGCGCGAGGGCCAGCACATCGTTGCGATGCTTCTTGATCTGCTTGCTGTCGACGTTGCCGATGCCGCCAGCCTTGCGTTCGCTGAGGTCCAGCCACGCCCGCGCCTTGAGAGGGATCATCGCGTACTCGGTGACCACCCGAACTCCTGCCAGTACTCGGCTGTGTGCTTGCAGAAAGCCGTAGTAGGCGTCATCCAGGAGAATCGCCGACAGGCTGAGCATGTCCGCGTCGATCGGTACCGGCGTGCTGTGGCTGCCCGGCTTCAGTGGGAACGCATCCGGGGCACGCGCGAACAGCTCCAGCTGCTCTGGAAAGTGCGCGGTCTCAGGTTTGGCGAAGCGGTGAAAGCAGCGTGGCTCTGCGCCGTGCTGGTGCACCTGATACCCGCCAGCGTCAATGAAGGCCCAGAGCTTCTGCGCAAAGCTGGCGTCCAGCACCTCCACGCAGAGCACGATGTCGAGGTCGCGAGTGCGGCGTGCCGGCATATCGGCTTGGTCCAGCGCGAGCTGCGTGGCAACGCCCCCGATCAGCACGTAGCAAGCCTCGTCGCCCGCGAAGTGCTCGGCAAAGGTATCGAGCCCTTTCACCACGGGATGTGCTCCATCAGTTCGTCCAGCGCGATCTGGACGCGCACGTCATGTTCATCGCGCAGGCTGAGCTGCAGTGAGAGGGGATCGACCAGACCGCGCTCTGCCAGAGGCTCCGGGGCATAGCGCCACAGCTGCACCCAGCAGCAGCCTTCGTCGTACAGTGGCACTTCGATGGCGTTCGGGACATCCCGCTGCCAGTGGCGGCTGCAGGCGGCGTACACCGTAGTGGAAGGGGCGGCGAGGTTGCTGAATTCGGCCAGTGCCGTCTCGCCGGCCAGGGCCAGGCCTCCCGTAGGCAGGCTCTCTTCGCGCACGCAGATCGCGCGCAGCACTGGGCTGCGCAGCAGCGGCTGAGCGCGCTCCCAGGTGGCCTGGGCGGAGTCCTGCAGGGCAAAGCCACGCGACTTGCCGCGGGTCCGCGTTTCGATCATCCGGGTGGCCTCCAGCTCCTTGACCGCACGGCTAAGGCTCATTTCGGCATAGCCGAGGGCCTGCGCGGCTAGCCTGACCGTGTTTGCCTGGGGTAGCCGCCCAAGCAGAAGCGCCAGAAGCAGTTGCTGAGCCACGGGACTGAACTGCGCGACTGGCTCCGGCTTCAACCTGCGCGGCCGCTGCACCGTTTCAGCGCTGCCGAGGGAGGGCCAGAACAGCTGGCGGCCGGGGATGACAAAGGTCTGTCTGAGCTCCACCAGCCGTCGGCGCAGATAGGCGGGCAGCTGCTCTGCCACCAGGCAGGTACGCTCGGGTGTGGTGCCCAAGCGCTCGGCGAGCTGCGCCAACTGCTTGCTCAGGACCAGAGGCGCTGGAGGTTCCTCACCTTTCAGCAGCACGGCGAGCCAGGCCTCGCCCCCAACATCCATCCAGTGGCCGGCGTAGCCACGGTCCAGATAGGCCGGCAGAGCGGCGTGCGTGGGCTCACCCCACACGACTCTGCGGCCGGCGACGGCTTGGACATAGCTTGCAAGGTGGGCGAACAGCGGCGCCATCGGCGCAGGCTAACACGGCTAGAAAACACTAACAATCAAATTGTTAGTGTAAATATGGCTGTTGGAACACAAGTGAGGAAAGCACTCGCGTGGCACGGCTTGGACTACAACAGCCCTTGGCGCAGCGCCTCGTGATACACGAAGGGTGAGAGATCGCGCAGGGTGTCTGCGTCTTTCTTCCTCAGGTACTGACGGAAGTGGCGCGAGCGCATCGAGTTGAGATCGGGGCTGTCCAGTTTCAGCCGACTGATCGTCTTCTCAGCGAGTTCCACGGCTGCTGGCCCGTGCCGGGCGGCCAAGGTTCGGTCTGGCTTGATCTCGCCGGACAGAAGATTGAGCTCAAAGGCGTCCGGCGGCATTCCAATCGGGTCGAACACATCGCCGAACTTGTTCTTGTTGCGGTTGGCGCCCAGGCAAGACAGACGATAGTTGGCCCACTCGTAGGCCTGCCCGACGTCGACCGACTTCGGGATGAAGTGATCTGTCGAGCTGGCGCCCGTGTCCCAATCAAAATAAATGGCCAGGTAGGCACAGGTGCCCTTGTAGGCATCCCAAAGCGCCTTGTTACTCGCTGACCAGAACGCGCGTAGCTGCGGCTTCTGCGGCGCAGGCCCAGTGCTTGGGATGCCTTGGGCGGCCAGCCAGGCCAAGCCAGGCTGTCGCACCTTGCGATCGAAATCTGCGGGCTCGGGCTGCAAGCTCACCGGGATCACGCCAACCATCCCTTGGTGCGGCCGATGTAGCGCCAGTTGAACAAAAAGTCGTCCGTCGGGGACAAGGCCTGCACCAACTTGTGGTTCATCTGCTTGACCCGATCGGGATCTGGCGATTCGGCCTCCAGCAGCGCAGCGGCCTCGTGCAAGAGCTCCTCGGTTTCGATCGACCTTGAGCTCTGTAGGTCAAAGGCTTCGCTGGTCAACCAGCGATCGGCGTCGCCGAGCAGCTCGAACGGGCGCTGTCGCAGAACGACCTGGTGCTGCTCGCCGACCAGTTCAAAATCGAGATCAAACCAGGCGTCTTGTGCTGCATCGAAGATCGGTTCGACGGAGGCCATCACCAGCGGCGAATGCGTTGCCGCGATCACTTGCACGCTGGCCTCCTGCGCCAGCGACTGCATCACCTCAAGCAGCGCGCCGACAATGCGACGCTGCCACTTGGGGTGCAGGTGGCATTCGATCTCGTCGATGAGAAACGTGACCTGAGGGGCTGCATCCTCGCCTATGAGCGCGGCTGCCTTGAGGTGCTCTTCCCAAGTCCACACCAGCAGGTAGGCCAGGGCCAGGATGCGGCGGATGCCAGCCGAGGCATGCAGCACGGGTACATCCTGTCCGTACGGCATGCGAACGGTCGGGATGTCGCGGGCGTCGTCCAGGCTGATGCGCATCAAGTCGCCCGGCTTGATCACTTCGGCTTCTGAAGGAGACAGCGCGGCCAGCACAGCACACAGACGCTTGTAGGCCACGCCGCGTTCCTTCTGCCACCCCGCCCAGTCTGATATCAGGCCGTTGCAAAGCAAGCCGCGGTCGTTGTCTCTCAGGCCATCCCAGATTTCCTGGGTGGAGAACACGTAGGCCGGCGGGCGATCTGGAACGTCACCGGTGCCTTTGCTGCGCCAGTAATTGCGCGCTGGGTCCCAAGCTGCAAATCCGCCGTCCGCCTGGGCGTAGAGCACCAGACCAGGGTTCAAGGGTCGACCGACTGCCCCTGTCCATGACTGAAGCTTGCGGTCGAAGGTGCTCTCGTAGGCCTTCGGTTTGGACTTGCCCGTCACCGAAAAGGAAATTGATCCCGACTTGCCGGGCTGAGGCTTCGCGGGCAGACCCGTCGGCAAACGTCGATTCAACTCACCCGGCCAGCGCCGCGTCATAGCCCACCAGGCGATGTCGAGCAAGAAGCTCTTGCCCAGTCCGTTGTCGCCAGTCAGCAGGTTCAGCCGCTTGGCGAAGCGCAGCTGCATCGCGGGGGCGGGGCCGACGTTGCGTAGGGAGAGCTCTTCGATCATGGCGCGATCCTACCCGTTCCGGGCCGCCTGCTTTTCAGCCAGGCTCAGGTGATGCTCGTTGATGCGGTCGCCTTCCTTGCCGCCGTAGGCCGAGCCGAGGTGGTACCAGGGAGCGGATTCGACGTCGGTGCCGCGGTCCTTCTTCCAGTGGAGGTTGGGCTTGTCGCGCAGCACGCCAGCGCCCTTCTTGCGGATGTCGGGCACGCTCAGGAAGGGGCGGATGTTCAGGCGCACGCCATCGTTCAAGTCGGGCGCCCAGCCGATGGGCTGTTCGGCCAGCGGCTTCCAGCGCACGAAGATGTCGTGGGGCTGCTCGCCCTTCAGGATCAGCTCCAGGCGGGCTTTGAGCACTTCGGCGGCGGCGAGTTTTTCCTGGGCGCCGTCGATGCCGGCGGCGATGTCCTGCTTCTGGCGGCTGATCCAGTCGCCGAGGTAGGTGTAGATCAGGGTTTCCAGGCGCTTGGTGTCGAGCTGGTGGTAGTTCAGCAGCACCGAGAAGCCGTCGCGCAGGCCGTCCCAGACCTGCCAGATGAAGGGGCGCTGCTGGAACAGGGCGCAGTGCTGGGCGAAGAAGCCCTCGCGCAGCCAAGCCTCCAGTGACTTTCCGGCAAACTCGGCGCTGGCCAGCAGGCGGGCCTCGATGCTGCCGGACCACTCACTGCCGTAGGCCGCGGCCAGCAGATCGCGCAGGCGGCTGTCGGCGGCGGGCTCGCCGCGCACCGGTGGGATGCAGACGATGCCGTCCTCATCGGCCAGCGGCGTCAGCCCTGTGCATCGGTTCACCCAATCGCGCTGCTCGGCGGCCAGCTCCATCCCGGCATCGAGCTCGGCGGGCCAGCGGTAGCCGAGCAGGCGGGCGACGGCGATCTGCAGCACGTTTGCCTCGACACGAAGCGGGCCGTAGACGGTCCACTTGGCGGATTCGTCCCAGACGACGGAGCCGCAGGGGTGGCCGTGGAAGATCCACTGGGTGGGGTCGTCGGAATATGGAGAAGGTATTCCTTTTGGAAAAATCTCGTTTCCGATATCTGTCAAGTCCCGGCTGTAAGGGACCTCGACGAAGCTTTGGTCGGTTATCTTCAACTGCTGATTAAACGCTCGGACTTGGTCATAAAAATCTTGACCAGAGACATAATTCCACAGTCCAGCCAGCAAGCTCGAGTCATCCGAACAAACTACACTGACGTTATTGTCAAACAGCTCGCCCGTATAAATCGTAGAAGGAAGCCTTCCAGTTGCCGTAATGACAACGCCCTTCTTGCCCCAAGCACCATGCCCGCGAACCCAGGCATTAATTCCGTTTTCGCCAAGCCTTGCTTTCAAAAAACCAATGAACTCCCCTTCGCAGCCGCCATCCCAAAAAAGAACGGAAGACCTTCCCCCGTAATGCAACGCTTCACTCACCGAAGATTGCAAGAACGACCAGCGGCCATTGCCGCACTCCACTTCCCAGAATGTCCTTCCAAAGCGGGAGAAGTCACCGGTACAGATGCCAAGGTTGCTCGAAGCTACATCTTTAAGGAGACCCTTAGATGTTGCGCCAGAGAAACCAATCCTGGTGCCTGGAGACTCGAGCAATTCGATCACTCTTGCAGACAGAAGTGGTGTCGATGCAAGCGCTTCTTGTTTTTCGTCCGCACTCTGGTACTTGCCTACGTCTACCCCTCGAATTTCATTGCTCACGCGTTTGCACGCAGTCGCCCCCAAGCTGTGGCCTAGGTCGAAAGGACTTGATGACTTGCTCAGCGTTAATAGCTGTACATTGAAGTCAAACATCGGAGTTCGAAAGCTTCTCGCCCCCAATAGCGCAGTCGCATTGAATTCCGCTGTCCGAAGTAATTGCTCGCGAAAGGCGCGATAGGTCGTCAGAAATAGCCAGTTCTGAGGGAGAGTCACACTAGCTGTGCCCCCTTCATGGCAGAAGTCTAGGCAGCGATCGAGGAAGACCGTGGACAAATCATTTTTGGCGACTGAGTGCTCCTGCTCGCAAAAAAGACGCAATCGCTCATCCTGCTTGCCACGCGCCAAGTAGGGCACATTGGTCACCACCCAGCTGTAGCGCTGCGAGAGCAAGGTCGCCGCCTTGGCCAGTCCCTGCGCCACTACCGCCACCTCGTGCTGCTCGGTCGTGCTCTCCGCCGCCAGCGCCCGCTGCAGCGCCGCCGACAGATCATCCCAGGCCACGATCTTGGCCGCATCCGACTTGCTCGGATCGATCAAGCTGCCCAGCACCGGCGCATCGCGGAAGGTGTCGTGCAGCCAGTCCATCGCGATCGCGAGGTTCTTGCCGCCCAGGCCGCCTTCGCGGGCCAGGGCCTTCCACTCCTCCTTGGCCACGCTGACCGACAGGCCGGAACACGCGACCTGAATCTCCGGCAGCCGCCGAAAGCCGCCGGCCTCGGGATAGCTCCATGCCGTGAGCGCCAGCGCAAAGGCGGCGATCTCGACGCAGCGCGGGTCCAGCTCCAGGCCGTGCAGGTTGTCGCGCAGCACGGAGTCCACCGCCGCGAGGGCATCGAGCCCCTCCATCTCCATCCGCAGTGGCGTGAGCATCAGCAGCAGGCTGACCAGGAAGTGGCCGGAGCCGCAGCAGGGGTCCAGGCACTTCAGCTCGGAGAGGTGCTGCGGCCAGCCGGGGAACGTACCGGCCGCTGGCGCCCAGCGCTCGATGCCGTCGGCGCCGGTTTCGCGCACAAAGCGCAGGTAGCTCAGCGATACGCCGGGCAGGCTGGCCTTGCGGCGCAGGGTGGCTTCATCCGGCGCGTGGCGCAGGTCGTCTTCGCTCAGCCGCCGCGATGCCCACCAGGCGCCCAGCGCGTTGTCGAGCAGGAAGGCCACCATGTAGGGCTCGGTGAACAGCTGGGTGACGGCCGGCAGCTCGCGCGCGCCGATCTTCACTTCAGCGCGGTTGATGCGGTCTTTGTTGTCGGCCTGCCAGAACTGGTACACCCAGCCCAGGCTGTCGGAGGCGGTGAACACATCACGCGGCAGTTCGGCCAGCAGGGCTTCTAGCGGCAGCTGGTGGTTGGCCGGCAGCTTGAGCGCGAACACCGGCGAATCGACGCGGAAGATCTGCGGCAGCATCTGCGCGGCATAGCGCGCGGCCAGCTCCCAACCGTTGGCGGCCCCTTCGTCGGCGGCCAGCTCGCTGCATTCTTCGAGGCTGACCGGCACCGGGCCGGCGGGGTCCGGATACATCAGCAGCTGGTTCTCGGCCAGATAGCGCGCGAACAGCATGCGGTGCCAGTGCTCGTAGGCGACTTCTTCAACCAGGCGCTCCATGGTCTGCACAGACCCGCCGTTCAAGCTGTCGCCCAGCTGGCGGCCATGCGCGCGCAGGCGCTTGCGCAGCTCGCGGCGGGCGTCGCTGAGGTGCGGCGGCGGGCTGGTTTCGGCCACGCCCAGCTCATCCAGCGTGGCGCGCGCGCCGGCTTCGGCCAGCGTACGGGCACGCTTGACGGCGGATTCCAGCCGGCTGCGCAGGCTGCGTTCGAGTGCGTGCATGGAGTGATCCTTCAGCGCGGGCGCACGGGGCCGTGGGCCAGGGCGGCCTTGAGCTTGTCGGCGGCCTCCGTGGCCCAGGCATCGACTTCGGCTGCGGTTTGCAGGGTGGGTTTGCCCAGATCAACGAACTGCACCTTGGGCTCGCAGAGCAGGGCCGCCTCTTCCAGAATCTGGGCGAAGCGGCCAGGCATGGCGGCGATGCGGTCAGTCAGGCCGGGCAGGGGATGCGCCTGCAGGCTGTCCAGCACGTCATCCACCGACTGCAGCTTGATCTGCGGCGCATCGGCCAGGGTCAGCTTCTGCGCGGCCAGCAGCTGGTTGCGCTGCTCGGGCTCCAGCGAGCCCCAGTGCGTATCGGCCTTCAGCAGGGCCAGGCCGGCGGCGTGCTGCTCGGCATAGCGCGTCTCGGCCTGCTTCAGCTGCTCGCGCAGGGCTTGGGCCAGGGCCTGGCTGAGTGTGGGCACGGGGTCGGGCTCGGCCAGCAGCTGGCGGCTGTCCTCAATGGCCTGCACCTGGGCGCGCAGGGCAGCGGTGTGCTCAAGCGCCACGGCGTGCTGAGCCAGCTGCTTCAGGCGCTGCCAGGGCTTCAAGCGCGCCTGGATTTTCTCAGCGCGGGCCTGCCAGTCGCGGATGTCGGCTTCCAGGGTTTCGCGCTGGTTGTAGAGGGCCAGCAGCTGTTCGTTACCCAGGCTGCGGCGCAGATCATCCAGAAAGCCAGCATCCGGGCGCGCGGGCTGCGGTGCTTCGCCACCGGCGTGCTCAATCAGCGCACGCAGCCCTTCCAAGAACGCCGGAACGCTGGCCAACTCTTCATTGGGTTTGGCCACGAGGCTCAGCGCCTGCATCAGCTTGCGGATCTGGATGCGCTGCGGGGTGGAGATGGTGGTGGCCTCGACCCGGTAGTGGGTCTTGCCAATGGCCTTGCGATCCATGCTCTTGAAGTCGACCGGCTGGCCGCGCTCGTCCTGGGCGCGGACGCTGCCCGCGGCCAGCAGGGCGAACAGTGCGCCGTCGATGGCATCACCCGACCAGCCGTAGGGCGCGGACTCGAAACGCGCGCGCAGCTCAGCGCCGCTCTTGCCACCGGCGATGAAGCCGAGCACGGCCTTGCACACCGGGTTCTTGTCGACTTCGCCCTCATCGCCGACGGCCTTCAGAGCATCGGGCGCACCCTGCTTGGCGCGCTCATAGACCTTGGCCCAGCCCGCGTGGTCGGCAGCGCCGAACTGCGGGTAGAGCCGATGCAGGGCGTTCTCCACCGCCTCCAGCACCATGGCCTGCAGATCGCTGGCCAGCACTTCGGCGCCGCCGCCCTGGAACACGCGAGCATCGCTGAAGCAGTCGCGCAGGATGGCCTGGATGCGTTGGTCGGCATTGCGCAGGGTGGTGTGCATGGCCTCGTAGGCCTCGCGCACGTCCGCCGGTGCCGTGGGCCCGGGCGTGCCGCGCTCGTCGATGGTATTGCGGGCGGCCTTGTACTCCATCAGCTGCTGGCGCAGGTCATCGCCGTGGCGCTTGGGCAGGAACACGAAGACGGTGGGGGAATCGCTGCCAGCCTGACGCGCGTCGGCCTTGATGGTGTTGTCGTCGCTGCTCCAGCCATCGCGCACCCAGAGATAGATGCGCTGATCCGCGTCCTTGGGCAGATTGGCGTCGAACAGGGGCAGGGCCTCGCGCGGCACCTTGGCGTCACCCTGTTCCAAACGCAGCTTGCGCACGGTCTCGCCGAAGAGCTTGCGGATGCGGGTGTCGCGCTCGTGCTCCAGGCTGTGCGGCTGGTTGGCCAGCAACCCGCGCTGGGCCATGAAGCTGTCGTTCCAGGCCGCGCTTTCATCGGTCTGGATGCGGTACTCCTCGCCCACCTGGATCAGCAGCTCACAGCCCTTCAGCAGCTGCGGCAGCTGGCTGCGCAGGGCGCTGGACCCGGTCGGTAGGTCTTCCACCAGCAGATCGGCCAGCGTGTCGATCGTGGCGCGCAGACCCAGCTCGGGGTTGACCGCCGCCACCTTGTTAACCAGAAAGATCAGGGCGCAGGCGCGGGCCAGCAGGCGCTCGTCTGCGCTGCCCTGAACCCACAGACTGGTTTTCTCAAACAGCTTGCGCGGCAGCAGGCGGGACTGCAGCAGGTTCTCGGCGCTGTCGAAGTAGATGTAGTCGGCCGGCACCACCGAGCCCAGCGGCCGATCGAGATTGGTCTGGATGACTTTGTGTACCACCGAGAGCTGGTTGCGCAGCTGCGCGGCCGTGCCGGTTTGGTCCAGCACCTTCAGCGCGGCCTCCCAGAAGCGCCGCCGCACCGGCAGCAGGGGATAGTCCTGCGCGAACAATGCGATATCGGTCTGCTTGTGCGCCAGGGTGCTGCCGGCAAGATGCCGCGAGATCTCGCCCAGGTTGTCCTGCAGGCGTGCGGCAATCGTCGGCATGGTCTCCGGCTTCTTGGCCAGGACGACCTTGCGGATCACTGCATCGACATCGCTGTCCGATAGTTCGACGCGCACGGTGAAACGGCCCTGCAGCCGCGCGAGGTTTGCGGTGCCGGTGACAGCGGTTTGCCCGGTGCCGACAAACAGCAGCTTGCCGCCGATGCTCTTCGAGCAGGCTTCGACGGTTTCCTGCACGTCCATGGAGCGCTGGGTGTCGGTGCCGATGTATTGCTGCACTTCGTCGAGCACCACCAAGGTCAGCGGGAACTTGCCATCGACGGTGAGCGCGTCGCGAATCGCCTTGATCATCTCGTCGCTGGAGACATCGCGCACGCTCGGGAACATATGCGTCAGCGCCTCAACGCAGGCGGCGCGCGAGCTGAAGCGTTGCGGCCAGACTTGGATCAGCGCATCGGCGATGCCATCGGCGACATAGAAGTTGTCGAGCTCTTCCTGCCAGTCGTAGCCCGCGGCCTCCACCGCCTTGCGGACCGCATCGAGCTGGCCTTCCTTCTTCAGCCACATTACGAAGCGCGCGACCGGGTATTGCTCGGGCAGCCCGGCCGACTTGAAGAGAATGCGCAGCAGCGCAAGGCGCACGCTGCCGCTGGCGCCGGCGCCCAGCGTGCCGGAGGCTGCATGCAGGCCACCGTGGGCGCGCGCCTTGCGGCTGAGTTCGGTGAGCAGGTCGCGCACGCTGCTGGGCAGCTCTGCCAGGCCGCGCGGGGTGGCGCCATCCGGGAAGGGGTCGTCCTGCCAGAGTGCGCGCATCATCTTCACCAGATGCGATTTGCCCGAGCCGAAGAAGCCGCTAATCCACACGCCGGGCTGATGCGGCTTTTCTGCATTGCTCAGGAAGGTTTCGAGAATGTCGCGCAGGCCCTTCTCGTACTGGCCGTCGCAGACGAAGGTTTCAAGCTCGTAGCGCAGCACCTCCAAGGCCGGCTGGGTGCGGTCGTCATTGACGGTGGCTACGCCCTGGTTGATCAGGCGCCGAGTCGAAGGATCTTTCAGGTAGATGTCGCGATTGAGCATGGTGAGTCCCGGTCGGATACGCGGAGTCAGAGCGCTTGTTCGGCGGTAATTGGCACAGCCAGATAGTTCCAGCCGTCGTAGCCATCGAGCAGGCGGTAATTGTTGTTCTCGAAACTGCCGGGGAAGAACACCAGCAGGCGGCCCTGGACCTGCGGCGCAAACAGGTCGACCACGTCCTTGACCTTAACCAGCCCAAACAGGCTGCCGACGCCATGCACGGCCACTACGCCGTTGCCATCTGCACCAGCCTGGGCAAGGAACTCGGCAAAGCGTTCGCCGAGATGCGCGAGGTACTTGGGCATCAGATTGGTGAGCAGCTCGGGATTGGCGAAGTACTTCTGCGCGTAGCGCTGCGCGGCCAGCCACTTGGCAAAGCTGTCTGTGAGGTCGAACACACACCAGCCGTGCGCGGCGCCGCGCGTGGCCAGCTCGAACTCCTCGACGCGTGCGCGCAGTGCGCGTTCCTCGGTAGGGTCATAGACACAGAACACGACCCGCTGTGCGGCTGCCACATCCGGCCGCCAGGGGGCCTGGATGAAACGCTCATAAGACTGCAGCAGGCGCTTAAGCTTGCTCATGTATGGCCTTCAATTCGTCCGGGCGGATGATCCGGGGAAACGCCACCTCGACCACATCGGCAACGCGCTTGAGGTCCAACCAGCCCTTGCGGGTGGCTTCCTCCGCCAGCTCCATCGCGCGCGACAGCGGCACATCCTGCACCGCCATGTAGCGCGTGCGGAACAGCTCGAGGCCACGAGCGCCGCTGGCGTAGCCGAGGAGCAAAGCAAGGGCGACCGAGCCGGCGGTGGCGGTGGCGCAGACACGGGTCTTGCTGGCGCGACCGTGTAGGTGCCCTGATTGGGTGAGGCTGGAGTTGATGTTCTGCGCGACCGACTTGAGCGTCGCCGGGCTGAATCTCTGGGGATGCAGCTCTTCCAGCTTGGCCTCTACCGCTTCGCGGGCCACCTTCGCACCCTGCGGAAACTCTAGAACAAAGGGGGCGATATCAGCCAGTAGACCGTCGCGGGCCAGGGCGGCGCTCAAAGCCATCAGCGGATGGCCGTTCGGGTCCAGCCTCCAGAACCAGGTGAGTGCCCGAAACAGCAGCAGGTCCGGGCTCATGCCGTAGAGGTCCACAAGGTGGCTCCAGGTGAGTCGCCGGGTGCTGACCGAGCGCTTGCCCAACACGTTGGCTTCGACTACCGCCGCACGCAGCTGATCGGGGCGATCGTCGAGCGCTGTCGCAGCCAGCAGCTCCGTAAGCTCCTGCAGCATCATGGTACGTGCGGCATGCGCGCCGCCGGCGGTGGTCTTGAAGCCTAGCTGGGTGGGGGGCATTGGGTTTCGCGATGCGAGGCAAGGCGGCGCAAGCAAACACGCCGAGCAGGACCGTGGACTTTAGCGTCTTGCAAGTGTCAGGGTCGATGCGTCTAACGAATACCGAAGCCTGTGCGCACTTCTGCCAGCGCGCGGGTTCTACCCTTTGCGGCCGAGCTTCTTCGTTGCTGCGACCCAAACTGCGGAAAGTTCAGGCAAAAGTTGCTTGTCCAGGGCGCCGGAACAGGGGGTACTCTCGTCTGCCGTGTTCCCGATAGCTGGCCACGCTCCCGGGGGTGCAAGTCCGACCACATCGCCCAGTAGGGTGACGACACGATGATCCCGCGCACATCCACGCTCGCCATCTGGCCCCTCCCCCTCGCCGTGGCCTTGGTGCCGGTCTTGGCCGCCCACCTCGCCTACGCCCTGTCGATCGAGGCCGGCCATGTGCCTGCTTGCGTGCCCTATGTCGAAGGCTGCACCTCGATCAGCCGGGCGGCGCGGCATGGGCTGGGCAATCACCTGTTCCGGTTGCTGATGCTGCCTTCGGCCCTGCTGCTCACCCTGCATTGGCTGGCAACGCTCGTCTGGCTCCGGCGGAGCACCGGCGATCCGCGCGCCGGGCGCAGCCTGTGGCTGTTGGCGCCGTTTGCCGGGCTGGCGCTGGCGGTCTACGTCACCTTTCTCGGCACCGACGGCGAGGCCTATCGCTTCCTGCGCCGCTATGGCGCGCAGCTCTACTTCGCTTCGGTCTACCTGGCGCAGCTGGTGGTGGTGCGGCACTGGCACCGCCGGCTCGGGCGCTGGGACCGCGTCGGTGCGGTCTGGCTGGCGATCTCGCTGGTGATGCTGGCGCTGGGGCTGGGCTACACGGCCGTGGCCAACGGCTTCGACGATCCCAAGCTCAAGGACCGCATGGAAAACCTGCTGGAGTGGCATATCGGCGCGCTGATGACGGCCTGGTATCTGCTGCTGGCCTGGGTGTGGCGGCGCGAGGGCTTCGCGCTGGGCTTCAGCCTCCGGCGCTGAGTGCCCGCGGCGTCAGCCTATCGCCCGTTCGAGGTTGCTGCGCGCCTGCGCCTCCAGCCGTTCGCGCAGGGCCGGCGTGCGGTAGATCTGCTCGCGCCTGGCGAACTCTCGCAGCAGCTGGCGGCGCTTGTAGCGGTAGAGGAAACCCGGCACCCAGGCGTATTCGGCGCGCACCTGCCGTTCGTACTCGGCAAAGCGCTCGGGGACGGCGCCGAGGATGGCGAGGTCGATGTCGACCAGCAGGCTGGCGTCGCCGGGCGTGGGCTCTGCGGCATGCGCGGTGTCGAGGATCAGGGCGTGGATGCGCGCCGTCGCCGCGGGATCGGTGCCGGCCTGTCCCAGCGCTCGCCTCGCCCAGTCGGCGCTGCGCTGCTCGTTGTCCTTGCCGCGCGGATCGTAGACGGCATCGTGGAACCACAGCGCCAGCACCAGTTCGTCCGGCCGTTCGGCCACGTCGCGATGCGCGCGCAGCAGGTCCAGGCATTCCGACAGATGCTGCAGGCTGTGGTAGTGCCGCTGCGGCTCGCGCCAGGCCGCGCGCAGTGCGGCAAGGCAGGCCTCGCCGGTGCCGCGGGCGCCGACCTCGTGCCAGGCCTCAAGGAATTCGCGGTCGATCGGATGCGGCGTCATCACGGCTTCGCAGCTGCGGCTCGGATATCCGGCAGGCTGGCGAATCCCGGCTGCGGCGGCAAGCCCTGCGGATACTCGACGACGACGGTGGCCTGCGTCGATCATGCGGGCCCGATCGAGGACGCCGCCCATGGACTTCCAGCAGCTCGACCAGAAACTGCGCGACAGCCTCGCCGACCTGCGCTTGAGCGTGGAAGAACGCGACGAGCTGCGCGAGCTCGGCCAGTCGCTGTCGCCGGACGCGGTCCGCTACCTGCGCAATCGCGCCTTCGCCCTGGTGCGCGAGCTGGTCGCCGACCCCGCGCAGGCGCAGCCGGCGCTGAAGTGGCTGGAGCAGGTGGTCAAGACGCTGGATTTGAAGGCGCAGGCCGCGCGCGAGCCGGCCAGCGCGCATTTCAGCCCGGGCGAGAGCTGCCGCCAGAAAATCCTGTCGCTGTGCCGCGCCGCGCGCGCGCAGATCGATGTCTGCGTGTTCACCCTTGCCGATGACCTGCTGGCCGAGGCCCTGCTGGCCTGTCACCGCCGCGGCGTCGCCGTGCGCCTGCTGACCGACAACGACAAGTTCCACGATGCCGGCAGCGACGTCGGCTGGCTGCGCGAGCAGGGGCTGCCGGTGCGTCTGGATCGCAGCGGCTTCCACATGCACCACAAGTTCGCGATCTTCGATGCGCGGCTGCTGTTGAACGGCAGCTTCAACTGGACGCGCAGCGCCACGACCTCGAATGAGGAGAATCTGCTGGTGATCGAGCACGCCCAGCTGGTCACGGACTTCGGCGCCGAGTTCGAGCGCCTGTGGGCGCGCCATGCCTAGTCGCTGCAGGGGGTTGACCCTGGTGCGGCGGAACAAGGCGGCAACCCATGACCCGCCGCACCGGGGCCGGTGCGGGCCGCGCTGCGGCTCGGGAGCGATAACGGCAGCCGGTGGGCCGACTTGAGGCCCGCGACCTCGGAAAGACGCGAATTCTGGGGCGCAGAAACGAAACAGCCGAATCGCATCCTGCGATCCGGCTGTGTGCTTCGGGGAGAGCATGGGACCGGGGCCGTGGGGGAGGTCGGAGAGCCGGTCCGGAGCGCCTCGCAGGACAACGCGGGCACAGGTTCATTATTCACGCGGCTAGTGAAGGAAATAGCCGGATACGTCGCATGCAAGGTCAGGGTGTTCCTGACATGCCGCCTGTGGTGTAAGGCTTGAGATGACCTTGGCGCTGGCTGCTTGCCTTGAAGATCGGTGCTGACCCGTACGACGACCCAGAGAGCCGACATGATCGAGCCCTGTCCCGACGCACTCCCGCAGCGCACGCCCGAAGAGGCCCGCGTCGAGCTGGCGGCGACTTCGATCCGCGATGCCTTCGAGGGCTACAACGGCCACTTCCGCGCGATCACCCAGCGCGCGCGCCGGCGCTTCGAGCAGCGCGACTGGCTGGGCGCGCGCTCCGACGCGGTCGAGCGCATCGAGCTCTACGACCGCTGCGTCGCCGCCGCCGGTGCGCGGCTCTCCGCCCAGCTTGAGGGGCAGTCGCAGGACAAGGCGCTGTGGGCGCGCATCCATGCGCGCTATGCCGAGCTGATCGCCGGCCTGCTCGACCAGGAGCTGTACAAGACCTTCTTCAACACCCTGACCCGGCGCTTCTTCGCGACCCGCGGGGTGGATGCGGCGATCGAGTTCGTGGCGCTGTCGATCGCGCCCACCGATCGCATCACTCATCCGGTGGCGCGTCGCAGCTATGCGGTGGCGGGCGATCTCGCTCCGGTATTCGCGCGCGTGCTCGACGACTATCCGTTCGCCGTCCCCTATGCCGATCCGCAGGACTGCGCGCACAAGCTGGCGCAGCGCATCGCGCAGCAGCTGGCCGACTGGGAGTCTCCTGCCGTGCGCGGCCTGGAGCTGATGGAGACGGTGTTCTACCGCGAGCGCCGCGCCTATCTGGTCGGCCGCGTCTACGGCGAGAGCCGCTTCGCGCCGATCGTGATCGCGCTGATGCATACCGGGCAGGGCCTGCGCGTGGATGCGCTTATCACCGAACGCGCCCAGGTCGCCGTGCTGTTCGGCTACACCCGCAGCTACTTCCATGCCGACCTCGAAACCGTGGGCGACGCGGTGGTGTTCCTGCGCACCCTGCTGCCGCACAAGCCGGTCGACGAGCTCTACACCGTGCTGGGTCGCGCCAAGCAGGGCAAGACCGAGCGCTATCGGCATTTCTTCGCGCATCTGCAGCGCCACCCTGACGAGGCCTTCGTCCACGCCGACGGCGAGCGCGGCATGGTGATGGCGGTGTTCACCCTTCCCAGCTATCCGGTGGTGTTCAAGCTGATCCGCGACCGCTTCGCCTACCCGAAGAACATGGCCCGCGCCGAGGTCGAACAGAAGTACCGGCTGGTCTTCCATCACGACCGCGTCGGCCGCCTGGTCGATGCCCAGCTGTTCCGCCACCTGCGCTTTCCGCGCCGGCAGTTCGCGCCGGCCCTGCTGGAGGAGCTGCTTGAAGGCTGCCGCGAGACGGTGCAGACGGACGGCGAGGACCTGGTGTTCTCGCACTGCTACATCGAGCGCCGCCTGCGGCCCCTGAACCTGTACCTGCGCGAGGTCGAGCCGGCGCGCGCGATCGCCGCGATTGTCGATTACGGCCAGGCGATCAAGGACCTCGCGCGCAGCAACATCTTCCCCGGCGACCTGTTGCTCAAGAACTTCGGCATCAGCCGCGCCGGCCGGGCGATCTTCTACGACTACGACGAGCTCTGCTTCGTCACCGAGTGCCGCTTCCGCGCGCTGCCGAGCGCACGCCACGAGGACGAGGAAATGCACGCCGGCGCCTGGTACCACGTCGACGAGAACGACGTCTTCCCCGAGCAGTTCCCGCAGTTCCTCGGCCTGTCGTCCGAGCTGCGCGCAGCCCTGCTGGAGGCCCACGGCGAGATCTTCACTGTCGGCTGGTGGCTGGCCCTGCAGCAGGACATCCGCGCCGGCGCGCTGGCCGACGTGCCGCCGTATCCGGCGCGCCTGCGGGTGTAGCCCGCCGACTTCACAGCGTCACGCGGAGGCCGCAGACTCCGCGCACCGCGTCGGGAACGATTCCCGCGCGCGCTGGGGCGGCCGCGGTGGCCGCCACCGCCGGATGCCGAGCCGGGGAGGGCTCGTGCATCACGCGGAACCGCTCGTTTCCGCAGCGTGCCCGCGGCCGGATGCCGCGGCGCGCGGCTTACGGAGTTTCCATGACCCTGTCCCTGCGTGGACGTCTCGCGCCTGTCTGCAGCGCGCTGGCTTCGCTGTGCCTGATCGCCGCCGGCTCCGCCCGCGCCGATGTCTTCATCAACGAGTTCCATTACGACAACGACGGCACCGACAGCGGTGAACGCGTCGAGATCATCGCCCCGGCCGGCACCTCGTTGGGCGGCTGGAAGCTGGTGCTCTACAACGGCAGCGACGGCCGCCAGTACGCCACCTACAGCCTGACGGGCACCACCGCCAACCAGTGCGGCGGCCACGGCACCGTGGCGATCAACGTGCCGGGCATCCAGAACGGCAGCCCGGATGGCCTGGCCCTGATCGACGCCAGCGGCGCGGTCGTGCAGCTCCTCAGCTACGAGGGCGGCTTCACCGCCAGCGACGGACCTGCCGCGGGTCGCGTGGCGACGCAAATCACTGTGGCCGAGACCGCCACCACGCCGGTGGGGCAGTCCCTGCAGCTCGCCGGCAGCGGCAGCCGCGCCAGTGACTTCACCTGGCAGGCGCCGCGCGCGGCCAGCTTCGGCGCCTGCAACAGCGGCCAGACCCTGGTGGCGCCGGGCAGCGGCGGCGGCACGAGCCTGAGCAATGGCGTCGCCCGTACGGGGCTTGCGGCGACCGCCGGCAGCAGCCTGGCCTTCACCCTGAGCGTGCCGGCCGGGGCCAGCAACCTGCGCTTCGCGATGAGCGGCGGCAGTGGTGACGCCGACCTCTATGTGCGCTTCGGCAGCGCGCCGACCACCACGGTCTACGACTGCCGTCCGTTCCAGACCGGCAACACCGAGACCTGCAGCTTCACCAGCCCGCAGGCCGGCACCTGGCACGTGCTGATCCGCGCCTACACGAGCTTCAGTGGCCTCAGCCTTACGCCGAGCTTCGACGCGGCGAGCGCACCGCCCTCCGGCTACTACAGCGGGGTGCAGACCGGCAGCGCCAGCGCGCTGCGCGCCAGCCTGCACGCGCTGATCGACGACCACACGCGCATCCCCTACACGGCGAGCAGCACCGACACCTGGGACGTGCTCGACCGGGCCGAGCAGGATCCGCTCAACAGCGGTCGCATCCTCGACATCTACAGGAATGCGTCCTACGCCAAGGTCGCCGGCGGCAACGATTTCTACAACCGCGAGCACACTTGGCCGAACTCGCTGGGCTTTCCCAATGACGGCCCGACCAACTCGGCCTACACCGATCTGCACATGCTGATGGCCTCCGACATCGCCTATAACGCGGCCCGCGGCAACAAGGCCTATGACAACTGCCCCAGCGGCTGTACCGAATATCCGACCGGCGCCTATGCCGGGCAGGGCGGCGGCAGCGGTGTGTATCCGGGCAATTCCAACTGGACCAACGGCAGCGTGTTCGAGGTCTGGTCGAAGCTGAAAGGCAATGTGGCGCGCGCGATGTTCTACATGGACCTCCGCTACGAGGGCGGCAGCCACGGCGGCACCGGCGCGGCCGAGCCCGATCTGCGCCTGACCAACGACCTCGGTCTCGTCGTTGGCAGCTCGGGCAATGCCTCGGTGGCCTACATGGGCCGGCTCTCGACCTTGATCCAGTGGCACCAGCAGGACCCGCCCGACGAGGCCGAGCGCCTGCGCAATGCCCTGATCCAGAGCTACCAGGGCAACCGCAACCCCTTCATCGACCAGCCGCAGTGGGTGGCCTGCGTCTACCAGTCGGTCTGCAACTGACGTCCGACTACGCTTCCCGGCGGCGTCGCGCGCCGCCGGGGCGGCAGCTCGGTGTGCGTCTTCCGATCCCACGAACTTCCTGATGATCGAACAGGCGCGGACTTTTCTTCATCCTCACGGGCCTGTGCTAGCGTGATGGGCTGATTCAGGTCGCGCGGCCGACCCGGCAGCGCGTGGACATTGCAGCCCCTACGAGGAATGCCGCCCATGTTGAAGAAGACCCTGCCCCTGCTGATCGTGCTGTCGCTGGCCGCCTGCTCCCAGTCGGAAGCGCCGAGCACCGCGGCGCCGGCCGAAGCGCCCAAGCCCGCCGAGACCGCCCCGGCGCCGGCGCCGGCACCTGCCGAGCCGGTCAAGTCGCCGATCGAACAGGCCGTCGCCGGCGCCTGGCGCTCGCCCGAGAATGTCGCCCGTGACGCCTTCCGCAATCCGGTGCAGACGCTCGGCTTCTTCGGCGTCGATGCCAGTCAGACCGTGCTCGAAATCACCCCGGGCGGCGGCTGGTACACCGAGATCCTGGCGCCGCTGCTGCGCGACGGCGGTACCTACATCGCCGCCGTGGTCGACCCGGCCAAGGCCGCCAACGAGCGCGCCGCCGAGTACTACGGCAACGCGCTGAAGAGCTATCAGGAGAAGCTGGCGGGCAATGCCGAGGTCTACGGCAAGGCGCAGGTCGTCCAGTTCGATCCCGCCAATCCGGCCTTCGGTGCGCCCGGCTCGGTCGACACCGTGCTGACCTTCCGCAACGTCCACAACTGGATGCCTTCGGGCGCGGCACCGGCCTACTTCAAGGGCTTCTACGACGTCCTGCGTGAGGGCGGCACCTTGGGCGTGGTCGAGCATCGCGCTGCCGAAGGCACCGAGCCGGACGGCCGCGGTGGCTATGTCACCGAGGCCCAGGTGATCGCCCTTGCCGAAGCCGCGGGCTTCCAGCTGGTCGAGAAGTCCGAGATCAACGCCAACCCGAAGGACACCCGCGACCATCCCAATGGCGTGTGGTCGCTGCCGCCGGTGCTGCGCGGCGGTGACGAGGACCGCGAGAAGTTCGTCGCCATCGGCGAGTCCGACCGCATGACCCTGCGCTTCGTCAAGCCGGCCGCGCCGGCGGCGGAAGTCAGCGCCGAGCCGGCCGCGGGCGAGACCAAGACCGGCAACTGATCGTCGAAGCGATCACCTTGGCGTTCGCGCCGGGCAAGACCGCCAGCGGCCGCCTCGTGCGGCCGCTGGCGCATCCGCCGTCAGGCGGCGCGTCGCCTTGAACGCAAGGCGCGCGACTGTCGACCCACCAAGCCACCTGCGCGCATGCTGATCGCCCTCAACAAACCCTTTGGCGTGCTCTGCCAGTTCACCGATGCAGAGGGGCGACCGACGCTGGCCGGGCTGATCGATCAGCCGGGTGTCTATCCCGCCGGGCGGCTGGACGCTGACTCCGAGGGTCTGCTGCTGCTGAGCGACGACGGCGGCCTGATCGCGCGCATCACCCAGCCGCGCCACAAGTGGCCCAAGACCTATGTGGTGCAGGTCGAGGGAGACGCCACGGCCGCGCAGCTGCAGGCCCTGGCCGCGGGCCCGACCCTGAAGGATGGCCCCTGCCTGCCCTGCGAGGTCAGGCGCCTGGATGGCCCGCCGGACTGGCTGTGGCCGCGCGAGCCGCCGGTGCGCTACCGCAAGTCGGTGCCCGAGAGCTGGCTGCAGGTGGTGCTGCGCGAAGGCCGCAACCGCCAGCTGCGGCGGATGACTGCCGCCGTGGGACTCCCAACCCTGCGCCTGCTGCGCGTGGCGATGGGTCCGCATGCGCTGGACGGGCTGCGCCCGGGCGAGCACCGCGTGCTCGATCCGCAGCCGGTGGCACCGCCGCCTGCCACCGCACCGAGCCCAAGTGTCCCAACTCGGGGAAACCGCTCAGGCAGCTCGAACGGGCCTGCGCGCCGGCGCCGGTGAATGCAGACCGGCGACCCCGCTTTGGGTACCATCCCGGCTCCTTGGTCTTTGGATGGGAGTCGCCTCGATGAATGATCGTCCTGCAGTACCGGTGGCCGCGGCGCTTCCCGCCACCGCCGGCAACACCCTGATCCGCAACACCTTCATCCTGCTGAGCCTGGTGCTGGGCGTCGCTGCGGTCGGCGCCGGCGCTGGCCTTGCGATGCGCATCCCGCTGGGCATGGGCATGTGGCTGGTCTTCATGGCCCTGTTCATCGGCGGACCCTTCCTGATCTCGCGCATCGGCAACGGCCAGGCCCAGATCCTCGCCACCTTCGGTTGGGCTTTCGCGGTCGGCCTGCTGTTCAGCCCGATGATCGGCGCCTACCTGAGCATTCCCGGCGGCGCGTCGGTGGTGCTGAATGCGCTCGGCGCCACGGCGGTGATCTTCACCGCGCTGGCCGCCTACGCGGTCGTTTCGCGCAAGAACTTCAGCTTCATGGGCGGCTTCCTGATGGTCGGCGCGCTGGTGCTGATCGTCGCCGTGGTCGCCAACCTGTTCCTGCAGATCCCCGCGCTGTCGCTGACCATCTCGGGCGTGGCGGTGCTGCTGATGAGTGGCTTCATCCTCTGGGACGTCAGCCGGCTGATCCACGAGCCCAATGCCAACCCGATCATGATCACCGTCAGCCTGTTCTCCAGCATCGTGGTGCTGTTCTCGCACCTGCTGAACCTGATGAACATGCTCTCCGGCGAGGACTGATCCGGCGCCGCGTCGCCTGAAGGCGATGGGACGGAATCACGGGGGCCCTTCGGGGCCCCTTTCCGTTACCGCTGCCGGCCCGAGCCCGCGGCGGTCATAGGGTGGGCCCTGGCCCACCATGGGCTCCATTCTCGCCTCGGTGTCGTTTCGTCGCTCCGTCGCTCCGTCGCTCCGTCGCTTCGTCGCTCAGTCGTTTGAAGCCAAGAGCAAGAGCTTTCGGTCCGTCCTTCGGCCGGCCCGACCTACCTTTCTTTGCGTGGTCACTGCGCCGGAGGAGCGGCGCGAACGCCGAAGGCGGCCCGGGAGGGGCGGAGGGCAGGAGGCCCGGAGTCAAGAAAGGTAGGCCAAAGAAAGGCCACCCCTCGTCCGCGCCCTACGCGCATCCCTGCGCTCCGGGTTCGCGAGAGTCGGTCGGGGTTTTCGGACAGGCCGTCCCTGGCCTGTCGAAAACCTTGGCCGCATCCCTGCGGCCAACCCTGCGGGCGGATCGACCGCCTCCCGCCGCTTCCCAGGGGCCCCGGGCAAAGCGCGGGCTCCTGCCCGCAAGAGCTGGAGCAAGAGCGAGAGCGAGAGCCGAAGCCGAAGCCGAAGCCGTGGCCGACGCTTTCATAGGGTGGGCCCCGGCCCACCATGGACCATACGCCCGCCCCGGTCACCGGAGGGCTCAGGCGCCGTGCCGGGCTGCACGCATCACCGGGTGAACGGACGCCGCCTTGCGCCGACCTTGTCGAGCTGCACCGCGCGCTGCGGGGTCTGCCATCGCCCACCACGGTCTTGTCCGGGATTCGCCAAACCCCTACCGTGGGCGCCCGCTCCAAGGCTGTGCCGCGCGCATGAACACGACCGATGACCTTTTGCCCGCCAACGAGCGGCGCCCTGTCGACCGCTGGTTCGCGAACTACTCGGGCGACCACCGCAACGCCACCAACCAGGCGCTGCATGTCGTCTGCGTGCCGCTGATCCTGTGGTCGGTGATCGCCCTGCTGTGGGTGATTCCGGTGCCGGCCGCGCTGGGCCGCGATGGCGCCTGGGCCGGCATGGCCATGGCGGTGGCGGCGATCTACTACTACCGGCTCTCGCGGCCGCTCGGCCTGGTGATGGCGATCAAGCTGGTGGCGCTTGGCTTCATGACGCATCTGCTGTACGGCGCGCTGGGCGCGACGAACCTGCTGTGGCTGGCCATCGCGGTGTTTGTCGTCGCCTGGATCGGACAGTTCATCGGTCACCGCTACGAGGGCAAGAAGCCGAGCTTCTTCACCGACCTCGTCTATCTGCTCATTGGCCCCGCCTGGGTGATGGGCAAACTGATGCGGCGGCTGCGGATTCCGCTGTAGGTCGCGCCGTGTGAGCGCGCATGTGGCGTCAGTGGCGCGAGCGGAGAGCTTCGCGGGAAGCAGAACTCTTGCTTGACCACTGCCAGCGTCGCCCCCGCGAAGCGCCTGTCATCGCGAAGGTGGCACGGGGACCAGCGACCTCGCTTCGAACCCTGGATCCGCGTTCTCGCGTTCGCGAGGACAGGCTCTACGCGGGGATGACGAATCCGGAGTTGTTCAGGAATACCGCGCCCGTCGCGCAGGGCAGGGCAGCGCTCAGGCAACGATGCCGGTCAGCTTGAGCAGGGCTTCGGCGTACTTCGCGCGGGTCGCCCCGATGACTTCGACCGGCACCCGCGGGCCCGGCGCGGTCTTGTTCCAGTCCAGGGTTTCCAGATAGTCGCGGACGAACTGCTTGTCGTAGCTCGGCGGGCTGATGCCGATCTGGTACTGGTCGGCCGGCCAGAAGCGCGACGAGTCCGGCGTCAGCATCTCGTCCATCACGATCAGCGCGCCGTTCTCGTCGAGGCCGAACTCCAGCTTGGTGTCGGCGATCAGGATGCCGCGCTCGGCGGCGTAGGCTGCCGCGAAGCGATAGATCTTCAGCGTCGCCGTGCGCACGGCCTCGGCCAGCTCGCCGCCGATCAGCTCGACCACGCGGTCGAAGCCGATGTTCTCGTCGTGGTCGCCCACCGCGGCCTTGGTCGAGGGGGTAAAGATCGGCTCCGGCAGCACCTCGGCCTGGCGCAGGCCGGCGGGCAGGGCGATGCCGCAGACCGCGCCCGTGCGCTGGTAGTCCTTCCAGCCCGAGCCGATCAGATAGCCGCGGGCGATGGCTTCCACCGGCAGGGCTTTCAACTTCTTGGCCACCACGCTGCGCTTGGCATAGAGCGCGAGGTCGGTGCCGGCCGGCAGCACGCTGGCCAGTGGCGTCGCCGAAAGGTGATTGGGCTGCAGCGTGGCCGTCTGTGCGAACCAGAAGTTCGACATCTGGCAGAGGATCTCGCCCTTGCCGGGAATCGGATCAGGCAGCACCACGTCGAAGGCAGACAGACGATCGCTGGCGACGATCAGCAGCTCATTGTTCGGCAGGCCGTAGACATCGCGCACCTTGCCCCGGTGCAGCAGCGGCAGGTCGAGGTCGGACTGGTGCAGGGTCGTGGTCACGGCGGAGGCCTGGGCATGCGGGAAGCGCGATAGTTTATCGACGCAGGCGCAGGGCTCACAGCGCGATCTGCGGCTCAGGGGCGGCGAGCACGCCCAGCGGACAGGGCGATCGATCGCGATGCCGACCTCGCGCCGACAGCGCGCCGGTAGAATGCGCGGCCATGAACCCTCGCGCCCTGATGCTGGCCCCGCTGCTGGGCCTTGGACTCTCCGCCTGCAGCCCCGGTGCGCCGGCTGGCGCTGCGCCGATCGAACGCCCGGCCCAGCTCGGCATGTGCGCCAGCTGCCACGGCGTCGACGGCATCGCGCTCGCCCCTGGCAACCCGCATCTGGCCGGCCAGGACGAGGCCTACCTGCGCCTGTCACTACAGAAGTACAAGAACGGCGAGCGCCGGCACCCGCCGATGCAGGCGGTGGTGGGCGCCCTGCAGGACGCCGACCTCGATGCGCTGGCGCGCTGGTATGCCAGTCAGCCGCGGCAGGGCCAGCGCGCTGCGGCGGCCGCTGCCGCCAACGACAACGCCAACTAGCCCATGCGCTATGCCGGCCGCCTGCTGGGTTTCACCTTCGGCTGGATCCTGCTGCGGCATCCGGCCGGTGCCGTACTGGGTTTCCTGATCGGCTGGGGCTTCGACGGCGGCTGGCTGGCCTTGCGCACGCCGCGGCCGCAGCGCGGTGAGGATCCCTACGCGGTGCTGGACGTCGATCCCGAGGCCAGCATGGACGAGATCGACCGTGCCTACCGCCGCGCGATGTCGCGCCACCATCCCGATCGCGTCGCCAACGAATCGGCCGCCGTGCGCCGCCGCGCCGAAGCCCGCGCGCGCGCCATCAATGCCGCCTACGACCGCATCCGCGCCGAGCGCGAAGCCTGATGCGGCGCTGAACATTCAAATCCCGTCCACCCCGAGCCCGCCATGTCCAAGTGTCTGATCGCGCCTTCCATCCTCTCCGCCGACTTCGCCCGCCTCGGCGAAGAGGTGCGCAACGTGCTCGCGGCCGGCGCCGACTGGGTGCACTTCGACGTGATGGACAACCACTACGTGCCCAACCTCACCGTCGGCCCGCTGGTCTGCGAGGCGCTGCGGAAGCACGGCATCACTGCGCCCATCGACGTGCATCTGATGGTGAAGCCGGTGGACCGCATCATTCCCGACTTCGCCAAGGCCGGCGCCAGCCTGATCAGCTTCCACCCCGAGGCCAGCGAGCACGTCGACCGCAGCCTGCAGCTGATCCGCGACTCCGGCTGCAAGGCCGGCCTGGTCTTCAACCCGGCCACGCCGCTGCACCACCTCGACTATGTGATGGACCGGATCGATCTGATCCTGATCATGTCGGTGAACCCGGGCTTCGGCGGCCAGAGCTTCCTGCCCTCCGTGCTGCCGAAGATCCGCGAGGCGCGCGAGCGCATCCGCGCCTCCGGCCGCGACATCCGGCTGGAGGTCGACGGTGGCGTCAAGGTCGACAACATCGCGGAAATTGCCTCAGCGGGCGCCGACACCTTCGTCGCCGGCTCGGCGATCTTCAACGCGCCGGACTACGCCAAGGTGATCGCGGAGATGCGCGCCGAGGTGGGCAAGAGCCGGGGTTAGGGATTAGGGAACCGGGATTCGGGATTCGGAATTGGGGATTCGGGATTCGGGATTCGTAGAGCTTCCGCAAGCCCGCTGTTGAGCCCCTCTCCCCCTGAGGGAGAGGGGTTGGGGAGAGGGGGGAACCTGGCCGCAAGCTTCCTACCCCTCTCCCCCGGCCCCTCTCCCTCAAGGGGAGAGGGGAGGTCGGCATTCGGGTGGCTCGCGGCGCGGCTCAGGCCGAAACTCTTCCAATCCCCAATCCCCAATCCCCAATCCCCAATCCCCAATCCCCAATCCCCAATCCCCAATC
>NZ_CALART010000089.1 GCF_937888285.1 uncultured Aquimonas sp. | reverse complement strand
CGCGGTTGGTGTACTTCTTGGCGATCGAGATCACCAGGCGCAGGTTGGCCTCGACCATCTCCTTCTTCGCCTTGCGCGCCTTGGCCTCGCCGATGGCCATGGTGCGGTTGATTTCCTTGATGTCCGACAGCGAGAGCGACAGCGCCTGCTCAAGGCCGGCCATGCGCTCCTGCTCGGCGACCACCTGGTCCTTGACCTCGCGCAGGCCGGACGACCACTTCTGCTTGCGGCGGATCATCTCGTCCGCCCAGGTCAGATCGGTCTCGGCACCGGGGAAGGTACGCAGGAAATCCTTGCGCGGCATCTTGGCCTGGCGCACGCAGAGGTCGGTGATCGCGCGCTCGTGGCCGCGGATCTCGCCGACCACCTCGCGCAGCTTGCGCACGAAGCCTTCCATCTGCAGCGGGTGCAGCTTCAGCGTGAGGAAGATCTCGGCCATCTCCTCGCGCAGCTTGATGACCTTCTTGTCGGCCGGGCCGACCTTGCCGTGGCCCTTCTGGAACTTGGCGTACAGGCCGCGCAGTTCGTCCATGCGGCGGGCGACTTCGGCCGGGTCCGGGCCGGTGTCGGCGGGGCTGGCGTCGGCGTCGTCCTCGGCGACCTCTTCCTCTTCCTCGTCCTCGACCTCGGCGTCGTCGGCGACGGCCACCGGCTCGGGCACCGGCTCGTCGATGGCATCAAGGAAGCCGACGACGATCTCGTTGAGGCGCTTCTTGCCTTCGAGGTGCTGGTCGTAGTCTTCCAGCAGCATCTGCACGGACCACGGGAAGCTGGCCAGCGCGCCCTGTACCTGCAGCAGGCCCTCCTCGATGCGCTTGGCGATGGCGATTTCGCCCTCGCGCGTCAGCAGCTCGACCGTGCCCATCTCGCGCATGTACATGCGCACGGGGTCAGTGGTGCGGCCGGCTTCGGAATCCAGCGAAGACAGCGCGGCCACGGCTTCTTCCGTCGCGGTGTCGTCGTCGGTGCCGCGCGAGCCTTCGGCCAGCAGCAGCGTTTCGGCATCCGGCGCAACTTCGTGCACCGCGATGCCCATGTCGTTGATCATTCCGATGATGTCTTCGATCTGCTCGGATTCGACGACGTCGTCGGGCAGCAGATCGTTGATTTCGGAATAGGTCAGATAGCCCTGCTCGCGGCCCTTTTGGATGAGCTGCTTGATCTCGGACTGCTGTTCCTGCTTTTCGATGGCCATGCGGCGCCCGGGTTGGATGCGGGTGGAAGTGAACGCGGCAGTATACGCGGCCGAGGGCCTCGCTGCCATGTTTATGAATGCAAAGCGTTTTTTGCTGGGCTGGGGTTCAGGCCCGCGGGGCGAGCCGGCATGCAAGAGCCCTGCCGTCAGGTTTCCAGCCAGAACGTCACCGGCCCGTCGTTCACCAGCGACACCCTCATATGGGCGCCGAACTCGCCGGCTTCAACCCTTGGATGTCGGGCCCGCGCCAGCGCCAGCAACTCGTCGAAACGCTGGCGGCCGAGCGCCGGCGGCGCGGCCGTGCTGAAGCTGGGGCGCAGGCCGCTGCCGGTATCGGCGGCCAGCGTGAACTGCGGCACCAGCAGCAGGCCGCCGCCTGTGTCTTTCAGCGCCAGGTTCATGCGCCCTTCGCTGTCGCTGAACACGCGGTAGCCGAGCAGCTTCTGCAGCAGGCGCTCGACCTGCGGCGCGCCGTCATCAGGCTGCACGCCGATCAGGGCCAGCAGGCCGGCCTCGATGCGGCCGGTGCAGCGGTCGTCGACATCGACGCGCGCTTCGGTGACGCGCTGGATCAGGGCGATCATGCGGAGTGGGCTTCGCGGCGGGCAGGGGCGGCGGACTATCCGGGCTAAACTCCGCGCATGTCCAGCGCCCCCGAACCGCGCGGCCGCGATCGCGCGCTCGCCGCCCTGCTGCACGCCCTGATGCGGATCATCGGCCGCCTGCCGCTGCGCGCGCTGCATGCGATTGGCGCGGTGCTCGGCGACCTCGCCCGGCGTTTCAACAACCGCGAGACCCGGATCGCCCGCCGCAATCTTGAGCTCTGCCTGCCCGAGCTCGACGCCGATGCCCGCGAAGCGCTGCTGGTCGAGGTCATGCGCGATGCCGGCCGCACGCTCACCGAAACCTGTCGGCTGTGGACGCGGCCGCAGGCCGAGAATCTGGGCCTGGTCCGCGAGCTGGCCGGCGAGGATCTGTTCCGCGCGGCGCTGTCCAAAGGGCGCGGCCTGATCGTCTGCGCGCCGCACCTCGGCAACTGGGAGCTGCTGAACCAGTACCTCGCGGCGAACACGCCGGTCTCGATCGTCTACCGGCCGGCGCGCCAGGGCTTCACCGAGCTGCTGCTGCGGCGGGTGCGCCAGCATCCCGGGGTCAGCCAGGTGCGCGCCGAGGCCGCCGGCGTGCGTCAGCTGTTCCGCGATCTCAAGGCCGGCGGCGTGCTGGGGATCCTGCCCGACCAGCAGCCCAAGCAGGGCGAGGGCGAACACGCCCTGTTCTTCGGCGTGCCTGCCTTGACCATGACCCTGGTCTCGCGGCTGCTGGAACGCACCGAAGCGGCCGTCCTGTTCGCCTATGCCGAACGCCTGCCCGGGGCCCGCGGATTCCGCATGGTGTTCCTGCCCGCGCCCGAGGGCATGGCCGGCAGCGACCGCGCAGCGCTGCAGGCGCTGAACCGCGGCGTCGAAGCCTGCGTGCGCCGTGCGCTCCCGCAGTACCAGTGGGGCTATAAACGCTTCAGCATGCAGCCGCACGCGCGGCGCAGCGTCTACGACCACGCCGGCGCCGTCGAGCGCGAGTGGTAGGCGCTGCACGCGGTCACAACTGCGGCGCCGGCAGCATCGCAGCGCGCGCATTCATTGAGGTGCGATGTCCATGTCCGAATCCGTTGAGAGTTCCGCTGCGAGCGAAGCGGTCGCGCTGAAGCCGCTGGCGCCGCAGGCGCGCTGGGGTTTCCATCTGGGCTGGGCGATCGCGGCGCTGGTGCCGCTGCTGCCGATCGGTCTGATCTCCGGCGCCAACGATTTCGAGGGTCTGCGTCTGCTGGGCGTCCTGGCAGCGGTGTTCCTCGCCCTGCAGCTCGCCGCCTTCCTGTTCGCCCGCGCCAGCTACCGGCGCACGCGCTATGCGCTCGATGCCGAAGGCCTGCTGATCCAGCGCGGCGTGATCTGGCAGAGCGAAACCCGGGTGCCGCGCTCGCGCGTGCAGCACACCGATCTCAATCGAGGGCCGATCGACCGCTGGCTGGGCCTGGCCGAACTGCGCGTGCACACCGCCGGCACGCGGCTGGCGGCCGTCAGTCTCGGTGGCCTGAGTGAGGACGAAGCGCGCCGCCTGCGCAACGATCTGCTGGGAGAGGACGATGACGCCGTCTGAGCCCGGCCCGCCCGCCGAACGCCTTCAGCCCGACGCGCCGAGGCGCGTGCAGCCGCCGCCGCTGCCGGCGCAACTGCCCACCGCGGGCGAGTCTGGCGCGGTGCTGGGCGAAGCCGGCGAGGCGGCAGTCGCGCGCCTGCGCGCCGAGCATGACCGCCGCCTGCATCCGCTGTCCTGGCTGTTCGTGCTGCTCGGCAGCCTGCGCCAGTTCGCCCTGCCGCTGATCGCCTTTGTGGTGTTCGGCCAGCGCGCCGACGAGGACGAGCTGTGGTTCCAGGCGCTGGGCCTGGCGGCCGGCCTGCTGCTCACGCTGGGCGCAGTGGCGCGCTACTTCACTTACCGCTTCCGCATCGAGCGCGGCGTGCTGGTGGTGCGTTCGGGCCTGCTGAATCGCAACCTGCGGCAGATCCCGCTCACCCGCATCCAGAACGTGGCGCTGAAGCAGGGCCTGCTGCATCGCCTGCTGGGCGTGGCCGAGGTGCGGCTGGAGTCGGCGGTCGGCGGCGGCACGCCCGAGGCGCAGATGCAGGTGCTGTCGCTGGCCGATGCCGCGGCGCTGGAAGCGGTGGTGCAGGCCGCCGCCGAAGCGCAGCCGCTGCCCGCGGCAGGCGCGTCCGCAGCGAACGCCTTCGACGCGGTGCCGGTCGCGCGTGCGGATGACGTGCTGCTGCAGCTCGACACGGTCGAGCTGGTCAAGCTGGGGCTCACCTCGAACCGCGGTCTGGTGCTGGGCGCCGTCGGCTTCGGCGCCTTTGCCCAGTTCGGTGGCGATGGCTTCGGCCGCACGATCGCCAACACCGCCGAGGCCGGCGTCGAGTACGCCGGCCAGCTCGGTCTGGGCTGGGCGCAGTGGCTGCTGCTCGGTTTCGTTCTGCTGTTGGCGTTTCTGGCCGTGGCACGCGCGGTGGCGGTGCTGCTGGTGGTGCTGCAGTTCCACGGCTTCCGGCTCGTCGAGAACGCCGGCAGCCTGGGCGTCGAGCAGGGCCTGCTGACCCGCCTGCGCATGCGCGCGCCGCTGGCCAAGATCCAGCGCTGGACCGTGTACGACAGCCTGCTGCACCGCTTCTTCGACCGCCGCAGCGTGCGCGTCGAAACCGCAGCGCTGCAGGCCGTCAACGAACAGCAGGCGCTCTCGGATGTGATTCCAATCGCGCCGCCCGTGCAGATCGATGCACTGATCGAGCGCTGGCTGCCCGCCATCGACTGGGGCCGCTGGACCTGGCAGCCCCTACACCCGCGCGCCTGGCGCCGCGTGCTGTTCCCCTCACTGCTGTTGATCGGCGGCCTGACCGCGCTGGCGACCCTGCGCTTCGGGGCCTGGGCCCTGCTGCTGCCGGTACTGCTGCTGCCGCTGGCGGTGCTGCGGGCGCGTGGGCTCGCCAAGCGCTGCGGCTGGGTGCTGAGCGACCACGTGCTGGCCTGGCGCAGCGGCTGGCTCGACCGCCACGTGTCCTTCGCCGAAGTACATCGCCTGCAGGGCCTGCGACTGTCGCAGTCGCCCTTCGATCGTTACCACGGCATGGCCACGCTGTATGCCGACACCGCCGGCAGCAGCCCTTTCACCCACCAGCTGGAGCTGCGCTACCTGCCAGAGGCCGAGGCCCGCGCCTTGTTCGCCGAGCTCAGTCGGCGCATCGCGCGGCGGCGGCTGCAGTGGTGAGCCGCTGTGTGTCGCACCGCTTGGCCTTGGTTCGACGCGCGGTGCTGACGGAACCTCGCCAGCAGTAGAGGTTCAGCGACGCTTGAGGCGCTGTTCCAGATCGACTGGCACCACGAACAGGTAGCGCTTCCCCTCACGCGTCTTGTTCAGCAGGCGAAGTGTGTCGGCCATGGCCAGCAGATCCTTGCGCGCAATGTCGTAGGACACGCCGTGCGAGCGCTGGTGCTCCTCGATGACGTAGGCGAAGCGCGGGTGCTTCAAGGCATGTCGCAGCAGGGCGATCTGGCGGAAGTTGAGTTTGCCGGCGAGGCGCGGATTGCGCGTCAGCATCTGCTCGGCTTCGCCGATGTCGCGGACCTTCTCGCGCAGGTAGCCATGCAGCGCGTCCACCGCCTTGCGCACCACGTCCAGCTGATGGATCAGGAAGTAGCTCAGATCGTTGTCGTCTGTCTCGGTGTGAAGATAGGCGCGGCCGTACTGGGCGGGGGCCTGTTTGATGATCTTCGAGATCGAGATGAACTCGGTCAGCCAGTAGCCCTCGCGGGCCATCGCCCAATAGAACAGTGCGCGCGCCGTACGGCCATTGCCATCGCAAAAAGGATGGTCGTATCCGAGCATGAAATGCAGCGCGACGGCCTTGACCACCGGATGCAGAAATCCGCCCTGGGCATCCGCTTCCGTTGAGTCGGCGTTGGCAAAGTCGCACAGACGTTGTAGGCGTTCGGGCAATTGCTCTGCCGGGGGCGGCGTATGCAGCACGACATGGCTCAGGTTGTCGACGACCTCGAAGTGCTCGTCCGGGCGACGCAGGCGACCCGCGTGGTCCTCATCGTCAAGCGTGCCCCGCGTAAGCATGCGCTGCAGCTCACACACCATCGAGGGGGTGAGCGGATCGTGCCGATGCTCACGGATGAACTGCATGGCCGCGTAGTTGTTGGCAATCATCCGCTCGCTCCGGTCGCGCGGCTCGCGTCCGGAGCGGATCATCTCGCGCGCAACGTTCTGCGTGGTTGAAGCGCCTTCGAGCTGGCTTGAACTGATCGACTCCTCGATCAGGCTACGGATCAGAAAGGTCTTCTGCTGTTCGCTGTTGGCGATCGCGGGCTCAGCCTGGATCGAGCCGGCGGCATGGCGGTCCAGCCAATGCAACTCCCGCTGCACCTCGCCGGGCAGACCGTACTGGAAGGGCCGGCCGCGCTTGTCGAGCAGGGGTAAGGGCCGAAAACTCTTGCGGCGGGCCAGCTTGATGCCCAGCCACCACTGCTCGTGGCTCAGCCCTTCAGGCGGCTGCAGATGGCGCAGCTTGTCCCAGTGCAGATAGCGGCCTTGGGCGTCGACGTCGATCGACTGGCTGAGCAGACGACTCGCGAGCTCGGGGTCCTGCGCAAGTGTAGCCGTGAGAACTGGCTCGATTCTGGGCGGATCTACCGGCAGCTGCACCTTGATTACCTCCGCTGCTTCAGAGGTTTACGCGGGCAGTCACTATTTCATGCGTGTTTTTGAAAAACAAGCATGAACGCCGCGCGAGCTACTCCCGCCAGAACCCCGGCGTCAGCAGCACCAGCACCGAGAACACCTCCAGACGCCCCATGATCATCGCGAAGGTGCCGAGCCAGACGGCGCCGCTGTTGACCTCGGCGAAGTTGTAGGCGACATCGCCCAGGCCGGGGCCCAGGTTGGTCAGCGTGGCCACGGCGGCGCCGAAGCTGGACAGGATGTCGAGGCCGCTCAGGTTCATCGCCAGCGTCAGCATCACGAACACGAACATGTAGATCGCGAGAAAGCCGCTGACCGACAGCACCACGCTTTCCGAGACTGGCCGGCCGCCCATCTTGACCAGGAACTTGCCCTTGGGGTGGACCAGCTGCTTGACCTCGCGGAAGCCCTGGCGCAGCACCATGATCACGCGCGCCACCTTGATGCCCGAGGCGGTCGAGCCGGCGCAGCCGCCGATGAAGGCGAGGCCGACCAGCAGCAGGGGCGAGATGCTGGCCCACTCGCTGAAGCCGACCGTGGCGAAGCCGGTGGTGGTGAGGTTCGAAACCACCTGGAAGGTGGCGTGGCGGAGCGACTCGCCGGCGGAGGTGAAGCTGCCGCCGAACCACAGCGCGGCGGCCACGATCAGGCTGGCGCCGAGGATGATGCGCAGGTAGTTCTTGAGCTCGGAGTCGGCGTAGTAAGGCGCCATGGTGGCCCGCCGCCAGGCGATGAAATGCAGGCCGAAGTTCATGCCGCCGATCGCCATGAAGAACACCGCCATCCAGTCGAGCAGGGCGCTGTCCCAGTAGCCGAAGCCGGCGTCATGGGTGGAGAAGCCGGCGGTCGAGATCGTCGCCATGGCGTGGCAGACCGCGTCGAACAGCGTCATGCCGCCGACCCAGTAGGCCGCCGCGCAGAGCACGGTCAGGCCGATGTAGACCGCCCACAGCGCCTTGGCGGTTTCGGCGATGCGCGGGGTCAGCTTGGTGTCGCGGGTCAGGCCCGCGCTTTCGGCGCGGAACAGCTGGGTGCCACCGATCTTCAGCATCGGCAGGATCGCCACCGAGAGGATCACGATGCCCATGCCGCCGACGAACTGCAGCAGCTGGCGATAGAACAGCACCGAACGCGGCAGCTCGTCGAGGCCGACGATGACCGTGGCGCCGGTGGTGGTGAGCCCGCTGGTCGCTTCGAACATGGCCGCGGTGAAGCTCAGGTAGGGCGGCGCGTACATGAAGGGCAGGGCGGAAACGAAGCTCGCCAGCAGCCAGGTCAGGGTGACGATCAGGAAGCCGTCGCGCAGGCGCAGCTGGTAGTTGATGTTGCGCACCGGCAGCCACAGGGCCAGGCCGATCACCGCGGACAGGGCGAAGCTCGACAGGAACACATGGCCGGTGCCATCGCCCCAGGCGAAGCCGAGCGCGGCCGGCGGCAGCTTCGACAGCGAGGACACCGCGACGATGATGCCCAGCACGCGCTGGATCGCGAAGACGCGCCGGCTTGCACTCACAGCCAGGTGGCTCCGGCGTGGAACAGGGCGGTCAGCTCGGGCAGGCGGTTCTTGTCGGTGAGGAACACGATCAGGTGATCCTCCGCTTCGATGACCACGTCATGGTGGGCGATGATCAGCTTGTCGCCGCGGACGATGCCGCCGATGGTCGCCGACTCCGGCAGCTTCAGCTCTTCGATCGCGCGACCGATGATGCGCGAGCTGCGGGCGTCGCCGCGGGCGACGACTTCGATCGCTTCGGCGGCGCCGCGACGCAGGCTGTGCACCCGCGCCGGCGCGCCTTCGCGCACATGCGCCAGCAGCGCGCCGAGCGTGATCTGCTGCGGACTGATGGCGATGTCGATGCTGCTGCCCTCGACCAGGTCGGCGTAGGCCGGACGGTTGATCAGCGACATCACCCGCTGGCAACCCATGCGCTTGGCCAGCATGGCCGACAGGATGTTGGCTTCATCGTCGTTGGTCAGCGCGCAGTAGACGTCGGTCTGGTCGATGTTCTCCTCGCGCAGCAGGTCCTCGTCGGCGCAGTCGCCGACCAGCACGATCGAGTTAACGAGGTCTTCGGCGATCTTCTTGGCGCGCTCCTTGGAGCGCTCCAGCACCTTCACGCTGAAGCGGCCTTCGAGTGCCTTGGCGAGGTTGCGGCCGATGTTGCCGCCGCCGGCGATGAACACGCGCTTGGCCGGGCGGTCGACGCGTCGCAGCTCGCTCATCACGGTGGTGATGTTCTTGCGGTCGGCGAGGAAGAACACTTCGTCGTCAACGTGGATGACCGTCGCCGCGGTCGGCACGATCGGCTTGCCCTGGCGGAAAATCGCGGCGACGCGCGCATCCACGCCGGGCGGCAGGTGGTCGCGCAGCTCGCGGATCTCGTGCCCGACCAGCTTGCCCTGCTGCACCGCGCGCACGGCCACCAGCTGGGCGCGGCCATCGGCGAAGTCCAGCACCTGCAGTGCGCCGGGAAACTCGATCAGGCGCTGCACGTGGTGGTAGACCTGCGCCTCCGGGCTGATCGCCACATCCACCGAGGAGCGGTCGCGACGGATGAACTCGGCGGCGCCGAGGTAGTCGCTTTCGCGCAGGCGGGCGATGCGGGTGGGCGTGCGGAACAGCAGGTCGCAGACCCGGCAGGCGACCAGGTTCACTTCATCGCTGCTGGTGACCGCGACCACGAGGTCGGCGTCTTCGGCGCCGGCGTGGCTCAGCACGCGCGGCAGGCTGGCGTGGCCCTCGACCGTGCGGATGTCGAGGCGTTCGGCCAGCTCGCGCAGGCGCGCGAGATCGGTGTCGACCACGGTGATGTCGTTGTTCTCGGTCGACAGTGCCGCTGCCACCGAGGAGCCGACCTGGCCCGCGCCCAGGATGAGAATTTTCATGCGTGAACCAACGCTCCCCTTCACCTCGGAACATCGCGCTTGATGGCGCTGTCGCGATGCCAGCCGAATGATCGCATGCCCGCGCAGGGCGGGCGTCTTCACTACTCGCGCCAGAAGCCCGGCGTGAGCAGCACCAGCACCGAGAACACCTCCAGCCGGCCCATCAGCATGGCCAGGCTGCCCAGCCAGACCACGGCATCGTTGGCTTCGCCAAAGCTCATGGCCACGCTGCCGAGGCCCGGCCCCGCATTGGTCAGCGTGCCGACCGTGCCGCCGAAGGCCGAGAGGATATCGAGCCCGGCCGCGTTCATCGCCAGGGTGATCGCGATGAAGCACAGCGCCCACAGGATGAAGAAGCCCGAGACCGAGATCACCGCGCTCTCCGACAGCGGCTTGCCGCCCAGCTTGACCAGGAACTTGCCCTTGGGATGCACCAGCTGCTTGACCTCGCGATAGCCCTGGCGGAACAGCAGCACCGCGCGCGAGACCTTGATGCCGCCCGAGGTCGAGCCCGAGCAGCCGCCGATCACGGCCACGCCCAGCACCAGCAGCGGCGCCACGCCGGGCCACTGGGTGAAGTCGGCGGTGAGCAGGCCGGTGGTGGTGATCAGCGAGGTGATCTGGAAGACCGCGTGGCGCAGGGCGGCGCCGGCATCGGCATAGCTGCCGCTGAACCAGAGCAGGGCGGCGACCAGCAGGCTGCTGACGCCGATGATGCGCAGGAAGGCCTGCAGCTCGGAGTCGCTGTAGTAGCCGCTCAGGCTGGCGCGGCGCCAGGCCACGAAGTGCAGGCCGAAGTTCATGCCGCCGATCAGCATGAAGACGATGGCGATGCACTCCAGCAGGGCGCTGTCGAAGTGGGCGAAGCTGGCGTCGTAGTTGGCGAAGCCGCCGGTCGAGAGCGTCGACATGGCATGGCAGACCGCATCGAACAGGCTCATGCCGGCCACCCAGTAGGCCGCCGCGCAGAGCAGGGTCAGGCCGGCATAGACCGCCCACAGCGACTTCGCGGTTTCGGCCACCCGCGGCGTCATCTGGGAGTCGCGGTTCAGGCCCGTGCTTTCGGCGCGGAACAGCTGGGTGCCGCCGATCTTCAGCATCGGCAGGATCGCGACCGAGAGGATGACGATGCCCATGCCGCCGATGAAATGCAGCACCTGGCGGTAGAACAGCACCGACTTCGGCAGCTGGTCCAGGCCGCTGATCACCGTCGCGCCGGTCGTGGTGAGGCCCGATGCCGCCTCGAACATCGCCTGCGCGAAGTCGAGATGCGGCGGCGCGTACATGAAGGGCAGGGCGGACACCGCGCTGGCCAGTACCCAGGTCAGAGTCACGACCAGAAAGCCGTCGCGCAGGCGCAGCTGGTAGTCGGCGCCGCGCACCGGCAGCCACAGCAGCAGCCCGGCGAGCATCGTCGCCGCGAAGCTCGACAGGAAGACGGTCGCCGTGTCTTCGCCCAAGGCCAGCGCCAGCACGGCTGGCGGCAGCTTGGACAGCGAGGTGGAGGCGATGACGATGGCGAAGACGCGCAGGATGGCGCGCGCGCGCGGGCTCATGCGCGCAGCCTCCGCGGCCACGGCATGCGCCGGCCGCAGCCCTCACTTCCCCACCCGACCATGCACGTCGCTCCCGACCCAGGACCATCGCGCCGGTCGGTGGCCCGGGAGGGGCGCGGCCGGAACTGGATGCTGCAGGCGCACATTGTCGCGCCGGCGGCCCCGGGCTTGGCAAGCCCCCGACCAGCAGGCTGTTGAAGAACAGCCTGCTGGCCCGGCCAGGGATGGCCGGGACGACGAAGCAGGCGCGTAAGCGATGGGTTTGTGGTGAGGCGGTACGGACCTGCGCCGGACCGCCGACTTGAAAAACGCCCCGGAAGGGAGTCTTTCAACAAACTGCTATCCGGCCGGCGTCAGCCGCGCATACCAGGCCTCGATCTCGGCCATCCGTGCGTCGGCGCCGAAGCGCTCCAGCGCATAGGCCTGACGCGGCGGCGGTGCGTCCAGCAGCGGGCGCAGGGCCGCTGCCAAGGCCTTCGCATCGCCGATCGGCAGCAGCGGGCGGCCGATCACCTCGGCCAGATGGCGCGCGCCCTCGCTGGCGCTCGCGATCACCGGCAGGCCGCTGCGCATGGCTTCCAGCAGGACGAGGCCGAAGGGCTCGTTGCGGGCCGGGCTGACGAAGACATCAAACGCCGACAGCCAGTCGGAAGGGCGCTCGACGAAGCCCGGCATCAGCACCTCGGCCGGGGCCGAGGCGCGCAGCGATTTCCATGCGCCGCCGGCGCCGACCAGGGCCAGCCGCGCGCGCGCCGGGTCCGGCGCCAGCTGCCGCCAGGCATCGAGCAGCACGTCCATGCCCTTGCCCGGCTCGGCGCGGCCGAGCGCGCCGATCAGAACGGTGTTGGCATCCAGGCCCAGCTCGGCGCGCAGGCGTTCGCGGGCGCCGGCGTCGAAGCCCGGCGCCTGGGTCCAGTTGTCGATCTGCACGCTGCGCGCGCGCAGGGCCGCTGGAATCGCCGGCAGCTGCCAGGGCGCGATCGCAATCAGCCCGTCGAGATCGGCATGCTGCTGCGGCTTGTAGTGGATGTGCAGGGTGGCGACCCGGCGCAGACCGGGCACGTGCAGGCCGCGCAGGGCGCGGCAGCCGCCGCTCAGATGCGCGTGGGCGACGTCCGGGCGCTGCTGCTTCAGCCAGCGCCGCGCCCGCCAGCGCGACAGCCATTCGCCGCAGTCGACCACCTGCACCTTGGGCGAGAGCCGGTGGGCGATCGCATCGGCGCGCGGCTCGAAGGCGCAGTGGCGCAGCAGTACCGTCACCTCGTGGCGTTCGGCCTGGGCGTTGGCCAGTTCGACGGCGTAGCGCTCACTGCCGGCGAAGCGGCGGGTCAGCAGCAGGTGGGCGATGCGCATCAGCCGTCCTTGCCGGGGCGCAGCTCGATGCCGAGGTCGCGCAGCTTGCGGTACAGATGCGTACGCTCCATGCCGACCGCCTTGGCCAGCTTGCCGACGCTGCCTTCGCACTGCTCCAGCCAGTGCAGCAGGTAGGCCCGCTCGAACTGGTCGCGGGCTTCGCGCAGCGGCTGCGAGAAGTCGGCGCGGAAGCCGCCCTCGTCGCCGCTGGCGGCACTGGCCGCAGGCGCCGCCGCAGGGCGACGACCGAGCGCGGATTCCACCTCGCCGGCCTCGATCTGCTCGTCGCCGCCCAGCACCAGCAGGCGCTGCACCAGCGCGCGCAACTCGCGCAGGTTCCCTGGCCAGGTGTGCGCGGCGAGGCGCGCCGCAGCGGCCTCGCTGAAGCGGCGCGGCGGCAGGCGGTCACGGCTGACGAAGTGCTCGGCCAGGGCCTGTGCCTGCGTCAGCACATCGGCGCCGCGCTCGCGCAGCGGCGGCACCCGCAGCGGCAGCACGTTGAGCTGGTAGTAGAGGTCCTCGCGGAGCCGTTGGCCCGCAAGTTCGGCTTCCAGATCGCGACTGCTGGCGGCGATCACCCGCGCGCGCAGCGGCACCGGCTGGCGGCCGCCGACGCGCAGCAGCTCGCGGCGCTCGAGCACGCTGGACAGGCGCAGCTGCAGCTCGGGGCCGAGCTCGGTCAGCTCGTCGAGATAGAGGGTGCCACCTTCGGCGCGTTCGATCAGGCCGGGCACGCTGCCGGCCTCACCCTCGGAACCGAACAGCGTCGCCGCCGCGGCCTCGTCGGCGATCGCGGCACCGGCGACGGTGACGAAGGGCTGGCCGGCACGCCCCGAGTGCTCGTGCATCCAGCGGGCCAGCCCTTCCTTGCCGGTGCCGGCTTCGCCGAGCAGCAGCACCGGCGCATCGACGCCGGCCAGGCGCTCAAGCTGCGCGCGCAGGCGCTGCATGACCGCCGACTCGCCCAGCGGTGCCACCGACGGACTGAGCTGGCGACGCAGGGCCTGGTTGTCGGCGCGCAGGCGCTGGGCCTCCAGCGCACGCTCCAGGGTGATCAGCAGCTTGGCCAGGGTCACCGGCTTCTCGATGAAGTCGTAGGCGCCCAGCCGCGTGGCCTCGACCGCGGTCTCGATGGTGCCGTGGCCGGACATCATCACCACCGGCGTGTCGTCGCCGGCGGTCTTCCACTCGCGCAGCAGGGCGATGCCGTCGGTACCGGGCATCCAGATGTCGAGCAGCACGGCATCGAAGCGGCCCTCGCCGCGTGCCGCGCGCGCGGCCTCGGCGTGCTCGGCGGTCGCTACCGCATAGCCCTCGTCCTCCAGCACTTCGGACAGCAGCTGACGGATATCGGGCTCGTCATCGACCACGAGCAGGCGGGCATTGGGCATGGGCGGACTTCCTGCGGAGCGTCGCCAAGAGCGCAGGGCGGACGCGAAGCCTGCAAGGATAGCGGCAGGTCGGGTGCGCGTGTCGCGCAGCAACGCTGGCGAATGACGCGAGCATCAAGTCGAAGCCCACACCGTGTGATCGCGGTTTTCCGCCCCCTTCGTCCGCGCGTTCGCCTCTGGCTCTGCGTTCGCGTCATCGACGCTTGGTGCGCCACAGGCGCACCCTATGCGGATCGGGGCTGTGGCTTCGATCGGGCGAAGGCGTCTCTCTTGGTCGTAGGGTGCGCGTGTCGCGCACCAAAGCTGGCGGATGACGCAAGAGCCGCGCCGAAGCTCACACGTGATCGCGGTTTTCCGCCCCTTCGTCCGCGCGTTCGCCTCTGCCTCTGCGTTCGCGTCATCGACGCTTGGTGCGCCACAGGCGCACCCTATGCGGATTGGGGCTGTGGCTTCGATCGGGCGAAGGCGTCTCTCTTGGTCGTAGGGTGCGCGTGTCGCGCACCAAAGCTGGCGAATGACGCAAAAGCCACGCCGAAGCTCACACGTGATCGCGGTTTTCCGCGTCCGCGTTCGCCTCCGCCCCAGCGCTCACCGGTGCGCCGCAGGCGCGCCCTATGCGGATCGGTGCTGAGGTTTGGATCCGGCCATAGCGGTTCCCGTCGTCGTGGACTGCGACCTTTCGATCGCCCCCAAGGCGTCCGCCACGCGCATCCGCAGTGCGCCCGTCCAGCGCTCGCCTGGCTCCAGCCGGATCGGCTCGAAGATGCGGCCCGGCTCGATGCACAGGAAGCACTCGCTGCAGTCGGCGCCGAGATCGGTCAACGCCGCTGCGCCCTCGCGCCCCGGATTCCAGACCACCCAATCGGCAAAGCCCGCGGACTCGATCGCGAGGGTCCGGTCGCCGCACTCCAGCCAGAGCGCCTGCGAACCCGCGTCCCTCGTCGCCCCCGCGAAGGCGGGGGCCCAGGGAAGGTCCGCCTCCGTCATCGATGCGCTGGGGCCCCGCCCGCGCGGGGATGACGGATTCAAGCTCAGCGCTGCAGCGATGGGGTTCGCAGGGCTGCATTCGGCAGGCGGGGTGACTGCGACACCACGGTAGATGCGGTCCAGCGGCGGTGCGGGAAACAGCGCTGCGTGCCCCGAGGGCGGATGCCAGTCGCCGTCCTCTTCGAAACCGCAGTCGGCCAGACCCCGCACGCGCGTCTGCCCGAGTGCACAGGCGAAGTAGCTGTGCAGGGCGCAGCTGAACTCGAAGGCGCGCTCATCGCGACTTTCGACTTCCAGCGCCAAGCTCAGCGCATCGCTCTCGATCCTGGCATGCAGGCGCAGGGCGAAGCGGTGCGGCCACAGCGCGCGCGTGGCCTCCGAATCGGTGAGCTCCAGCAGCAGTCGATTCGCGTGGTGTTCGCGCAGCTGCCAGCCCTGCGTGCGCGCAAAGCCGTGGCGCGCAAAGGGCCCGCGCGCATTGAACTGCGGAAAGATCACCGGCACGCCGCCTCGAATCGCAGTTCGTCCATCGAGCACGGCGCGTGGGCTGAGGAACAGACGCTCGCGTCCACCGGCCTGCCAGCGCAGCAGCTGGCCGCCGAACAGGCTGAACTCGGCTGAGTCCCCGTCGTGCTGGATGCGCAGGGCTTCCATGCCTCGCCTCAGCGGGCGTCTGGCGCGCGCGTCGACAGCGCGCCGAGCCACAGCGCCAGCAGGGCGAACAGCAGCACCGACAGGAAGCTCGAGTACACCGCGTAGTGGGTGTTGAGCGGGAACAGCAGGGTGAGCAGGGCGAGGCTGGCCGGCCAGGCGCGCAGGCGCGCATCGGCCGACGCCGCGCGCAGCGCGCGCAGGCCCAGCGCCACGGCGAACAACCAGCACAGCAGCCCCAGCGCGCCGGTTTCGCTCAGGATCTCCAGCACGATCTGGTGGGCGTGGAAGGCGCCCTGCTCGCCGCGCTCGCCCTCGAAGACGAAGCGGTCGTCGGTCGGCGCGTGCTCCGGATAGGCGTAGCGATAGCCGCGCACGCCGACGCCGTTGACCGGATGCGCCGCGATCATCGACAGCGCGGCGCGCCAGATCGGCAGACGGAAGGACAGCGCGTGATCCAGCGCCTCGGGATCACCACTGAGCGCCGCGGCACTGCGGTCGACGCGTTCGGCGAAGCGCTCCGAGCTGTGGTGCAGGGCGAACCCCGCGCCCAGCAGCAGCGCGCAGGCCACCGTCAGCGCGGCCAGCCGCTGTGACAGGCGCGGCAGCATGAACCACAGCAGCAGGACCAGCACGCCGGCATAGCTCAGCCAGGCCGCACGCGCGCCGGCCAGCCCGATCACCACCGCCAGCGCCAGCGCCGACAGCGCGAAGCCGCGCCAGCCGAAGCGCCGCTGCGCCGCCACCAGCAGCAGCGGCGACAGCGCCGCCATCACCGCGCCGAGCTTCAGATCGTCGTCGCCGAAAATGCCGCTCAATCGATCCACGCGATTGGCGCCGCCCAGCGAGACGCCGGCCACGGCCTGGATCAGGGCATCTATGGTCCACACCGCCACCAGCAGGGCCAGGCCGCGCAGGGCGAAGGCGGCGGCGCCGGGCTGCGCCAGCCCGCGCTGGGCGTACAGAAGGGCAGGCAGGAAGCGCAGATCCACTGCCACTTCGGACCAGCTCTTGGCGGGCGCGACCGAGTCGAAGGCCGAGATCAGCTGCGGCAGCCAGTAGCCGAGGAAGAGCAGGGCGGCGAGGCGCTGCAGCGGCTCGCCGCCGGCGCGGAACAGGCCGGGCACCTGCTTCGCCCCGAGCACGGCCATCACCAGCAGGGGCAGCTCATAGCTGCGCGAGAACGGCAGCAGGGCGAACACCGCCAGCAGCCACAGCGCTGGCGCCTGAGCGCGTGCCGCTGCCAGATGCCCGCGCAGGCCGCCGTCGCTCATCCGCGCGCGGCCGCGAGTTCGGCGTAGAGGTCCAGCGTGGCCTGCTGCATGTCGGCGAGGCGATAGCCCTCGAAGGGCGCGACCGGCACCGGCGAGGCCAGCAGGCGCTGGGCGGCGTCGAGCAGGGCGGCGCCATCGCCCAGCGGCACCATGCCGGCCGGATACAGCTCGCGCAGCAGCTCGCCCACGCCGCCGTGCTCGAAGCCCAGCACCGGCACGCCCATGTGCAGGGCCTCGATGACCGTGCGGCCGAAGGCCTCGGGCTTGCTGGACAGCTGCAGCACCAGATCGCTGATCGCGTAGACATCGGCCACGTCATTGCGCGGCGGGGTGATCGCCAGCCGATCCTCGACGCCGGCCGCGCGTGCCTGCGCCCGCAGGCCGGCCACGTAGCGCTGGCGACCGGCTTCGTCGGCGCCGAGCAGCAGCAGGCGCGCATCGACGCCGCGCGCGACCAGACCCGCGAGCAGTTCGATCGCCTGCGTATGGCCCTTCAGCCGCGTACCGCGGCCCGGCAGGGTCAGCAGACGGCCGCCGCCCAGCTGCGGATGGCTGCGCAGGAACTCCTCGCGCCAGGCCTCAGTGGGCCGGTGCCCTCGCGGAAAGGCGTCGGGCTCGATGCCGCGCGGAATCACCACATAGCGATCGTCCGGCACCTGCGGATAGTGCTGGCGCAGGTAGTCGCGCACCGTGCGCGACACGCAGATCACGCGGTCGCCGCGGGCCATGATCGCGCTGTAGCGGCCCGGCGAATTCAGCCCGTGGGCCGTAGTGATGAAGATCGGCCGCGGCCGCAGCCCGATCATCGCCGCCAGCGCCATCCACGCCGGCAGGCGCGAGCGCGCGTGGACGATGTCGGGTTTGACCTCGCGGATCAGCCAGCGCAGCGCGAAGATCCGCGCCGGCGTGGCCAGCGATTTTGCGCCGATCTTCAGCTCGACGTGACTGCTGCGCTCCTTCTCCAGCTGCGCCACCAGCCGGCCGCCGCCGCTGACGACCCAGGAGCGATGGCCGGCACCCACCAGGGCGCGGCCGATCTCCAGCGTCGAACGCTCGACGCCGCCGGCATCCAGCCGCGGCAGCAGCTGCAGCACGGTCAGGCGCTTGGGGCCTGCAGGCTCTTCAGTGGGCTCGTCAGGCAGCGGCTGCCCGGGGTCGGCTTCAAGCATGGCGTGCGGTTCGCGCTCGTGCGTGCGGAAAGGGACGGCGGCGGAGGACGCAGTTCGCGACCGCAAGCGCTGCCGTATAGAGGCGAACTTGCCCAGCCTCCATCGGCCTGCGGACCCGCGTCGCCGCGCAGCCGTGGCGCGAGGAAGACGGCAGGCACAGCGGCAAGGGGCGGAGCGAAAGCGGGCGTGCAGCCCACCGACTCAGCCTTTCAGCACGTAGTGCGCGCCGCAGTAGGGGCAGGTCGCTTCGCCCTTGGCTTCGACGGCCAGGTAGACCTTGGGGTGCGAGTTCCACAGCGACATGCCCGGCATCGGGCAGGACAGCGGCAGATCCGCCCGGGTCACCTCGTAGCGGTTCTGGGCGTTGGCGGGAATCACGCGGTCGGTGGCGGGCATGGTGGCGGGACGCGATGGGGCAGGGGCCGCAGATTCTAGCGCGGTGTCGCGAAGATGCCCCGGACGCGCGGGATTCCGGCCCTGTCGGGCGCTGACCAGGCAGAGCCGCACTGCTGCGTTGCACGCGCTTGACCCGCGTCGCGACATCCACGCGACGCGCCACTGCGCGACACCGGCGGCGAGAGGCTCGGCCGCAGGGTGGAATGCGTCCGCATGCGACTCAGTCCGCTGCGAGCGCCCCCAGCCGCACGGCCTGCTCGCGGATGATGGCGAGGCGGCGCTGGCCGTTGATGACGCCCCCCAGTGAACCGCTTTCGCTGCCGAGTGCGGTGAACGCTTCGTACTGCGCATCGCGCCAGGCCATCCACGCGCGCTGCGCGGTCCTGACTTGGGCGAGTGTCTCTTCGGATCGTCCGGCGGTCAGCCGTTTGTAGTGCAGGTTGAGCTGCAGGTCCCAGCGCTCGATGGCCTCGCCGAGACACTCGTGCATGCCAAGGGTGCTGTCCTTGCGCTGCAGGCAGGCTTCGGTCGCCAGGGCGATCGGGTGCTGGTCACCGAGGTCATCAACCACCGGCACTCGCGGGCCGCCCTCCGGCAGGGCCAGCACCGTGCCCAGTTCGGCATCGAAGCCCAGCTGCACTTCGGTGCCCGGGGCCAGCGCGTGCACGGCCTCCCACACGCCGTCGTCATACAGGACGGTGAGCTCGCTGCCGTCGGCGAACGCGACCAGGTTGGGATCATGCTGATCCTGGAACACGAGCCTGCGTTCGCCGGCGAGTTCGCCCGCATGGACGCTGCCGGACAGCAGCATGACGAGCAGGAATACCTTGGATGTCTGCATGGGCGGGCCTCGGTGGGGTGCTTCCGGGAGCGTAACGCATGCGCGGCGCGTGCCCGGCGGCGGAGTGCAGGCGATGACACCGGTGTTCGCCGGTCCGCGGGGGGTGACCACCGCGGGCTTGCCGGGTGGGATGGCCGTCCGCCCGGGGGATCGCAGTCCCGGCCGATGATTCAAACCGCGACGTTTTCATGCTTACATCACGCGCCCAGAGGCGCAGGCGTCGTGCCTGCCGACGAGTCCACGCCATGCCGAAACCCGCGAGCAAGCAGCCCATCGACCTCAAGCGCATCCTTGGCGTGGTGCTCGGCATCGCCGCCCTTGCCTGGTGGACGCTGGATCGGGCCGAGTACTTCATCTCACGCAGCATTCTGGTGGCTTACGGCGACTTCGAGACGACCTTCCGTGGTGCCTGGTTCGAGTGGGACGGCGACCTCTACGCGAAGGACTTCCGCATCGTCGACGAGGAGACCGGAGAGGCGGTGCTGCGCGCGAAGTACGTAGTCGCCGAAACCCCGGGCTGGTTCTGGGTGATGCGCAACCTGATCTTCCAGAAGCGCCAGCATCGCATCCGGGTGGACCGCATCCATCTGGAGCTGCTGGATGTGGAAGCGCATGCCGATCTCGGCGATCCCAGCCTCGGCGATCTAGGCCCCTTCAGCGCCGATGTCGCCTCTCCCTGGGATGCGGAGGGCTGCAGCGACTTGCTTTCGTTCGGTCGTTTCCAGCTGGCGGATCTTGGCCTCAGCCCCGGACCGGCCAAGCTGGTCTTCGACTACCGGATCAACGGCCGTGACCTCGACGCGGAAGTCCTGCTGCAGGTGCCCGGCGTGTCGCAGGTGCGGGTGACGCGCAAGGAAGAAATGCTGGGTGGCAGCAACGCCCTGGTGCTGGACTACCTCGCCACGCAGATCCACTCCGAGCGCATCGAGATCGAGGACCTCGGATTCGTGGCCGCCCGCAACCAGCAGTGCGCCAAGACCGCCGGCATCGACGAGGCGACCTTCGTGCAGCGCCACATGGAGTCGCTGCAGCGCATCTTTGCCCACTACGGTCTGTCGGTTGACGCCGCGTCGACTGCGCTGTATCGGGAGTTCGTCGCGCGGGGCGGCACGCTCGCGGCCGAAGTGCGCTACGCGCCGCCGCTCGATTCCGAGGAGTTCTACGGTCTGCGCCAGTCGATGGACGTGCTGCCGCGCCTGAACATGAGCCTGGAGCGCGCCGGCCGCAGCGTGCCCGTCCAGCTGGCGCAGGTGCGCGAGCGGCCGCTCGATGGCTTCGACAGTGCGCTTTCCACCTGGCGCCTGATCGAGCGCGAGCAGGAGGCGCTGGCCCGCGCGAACGGCCCGGGCGGCAGTCGCCCTCTGGCCAGCCTCGGCGGCAGCGGCGGAGCGCGCTCCGGGCGCAGCGTGCAGCCGGCGCGCGCCAATACATCTGCCGCCGCAGCCGGCGCGACGGCGGCGTCTTCTGCCGCACTTGCCGCGGCCGATTCGCTGGAGGCCGTGCCCGCCTCGCGACCCGCTGCGCCGGCGAATGGGGCCGCCGACGCCGAGTGGCAGCCGGAGTACCGCGATCCCAGCGCCCTGCAGTGGGAGGAGCTGAAGCCCCTGGTTGGCGAACAGCTGCGTGTGTTCACCCGGCACAGCGGCGGTCGCGTGGTCGAACTGATCGAGCACCGGGGCAGTGAGCTGCGCGTGCGCGCGGCGTTGGGCGGCGGCAGCGCCGAGTACACGATCCAGCGCGAGGCGTTCCAGTTCGCCCGGCGGCTCTAGGGGCGCGAGGGGGGGGCGCTCGCCCCGCCTCGGCAAGCGCTGAGGGGGTGCGCAACCGTCCGCCTTTGGCCGAAGCCGGAGCCTCCAGGTGCCGGGTGATGGCGGGCGGATCCAGAGTCCACACCCGATACGGGAAGCTTGCGTTGCGATGCACCACTTCCGTGGCAGGTGGCGGCTGCGGCCTTGCGTAGGGCGAAGTCGGGCGGGGTAGATGTGCCGAGGCCCGACGCGCGCCGCTCAGCCCGGTTGCGCAGGCAGACGCACCATCCGATGCATCAGATGCTCCAGCGTGGCCACCAGATCACCGCCGCAGCGGCCCATGTGCACGGGCGAGGTCTGGATGATGGCGCTGCGCTGCGCCGTGAGCCAATGGAAGCGCGTGCGCGGCGGCAGCAGGCCGATCGGCGCCGCGGCTTCACCGCCGCGGCAGATCGCCGGGATGGCCTCCAGATGCCGGCAGACCAGTTCCATGTCGATGGCCGGGTCGAGCGCGCGCAGACGCGCCGCGTCCACTTCGATGCGCGCCTGCAGAAACCCGGCCGCCTCGCAGGACAGGATCACGCCGACGTTGATGAACTCCTCGCGCTCCACGCGCGGCACCACGCGGATCACCGCATAGTCGTAGAGCTCATGCGCGCGCACCGATCGCCTCCTGCACGAAGCCCTGGCGCTCGGCCAGCCGGCGGCTCAAGTAGTCCACGTAGGCCGCGCGCTGGGTGCGCGGATCGCCGAAGTCCTGCGCGCCCTGCAGCCAGGCATCGGGCACCTGCGCCACCACCTCGGCGATCGCATCGCCCTGCAGGCGCTGCGCCATGTCCGCATCGACCTCCGCAATGGCGGACGCGCGGCGCAGCAGCACGTGGTCGCGGATCAAGGGGAAGGGCTTGCCGGCCTGCGCCGTGTCGCCATCCCAGCCGTGGTGGAAGTACAGCGCCGCGCCGTGATCGATCAGGAACAGCCGGCGGTGCCAGACCATCAGGTTCGGATTGCGCGCCGTGCGGTCGAGGTTGTGGATGTAGGCATCGAACCAGACGATGCGCGAGGCCAGCTCCGCATCGGGCTGCTCGGCCACCGGATCGAAGTTGATCGCGCCGGGCAGATAGTCCATGCCCAGGTTGAGCCCGGCGCTGGCGCGAATCAGATCCTGGATCTCCGGATCGGCCTCGGTGCGCGCCAGCTCCGCGTCCAGATCCATCAGCACGATCTCCGGCACCGGCAAGCCCAGCGCCCGCGCCAGCCCACCCGCGATGACTTCAGCCACCAGCGCCTTTGGCCCCTGGCCGGCGCCACGGAACTTGAGCACATACAGCCCCTCGTCCTCGCCTTCCACCACGGCAGGCATCGAACCGCCTTCGCGAAGGGGGGTGATGTAGCGGTTGGCGGCTAGGTGGCGGAGGGGCATGGGGTGGCTGACGCTGGCGATGTGGTGAGGGTGCGGGTGGGCGAGAGCATCGGTCTCCATATTGACGCTCCGGCGCAAAGCCCGATGCTTAGCAGGCCGCTATCGACCCGTTTCGATCAATTGGCCACAGTGAAGTTGTCTACATCCCTTCTCGTCTCAACGTCACCTAGACCTCTCCGAAGGGCACCGCACCCGCCATTGTCTTCTGGGAAACGGCTCAGGCAGATGCTACTGCGCTGTAGCCGCCGGCACCTTGTGTAGCTATATTCGGCTCACGTCTCGATCGCTGCGCTGCGGGTCGACCCTCGGCGCCTTCCTGCCCTGACAGAGATTGCCCCCATTACCCCCTCGGATTCCGCGCCTGCACCGATGAGCCAAAAGATGGTTAGCCGGTTCGACGCACCGGGCTTCTCGCTCCATGAACTCCTAGAGTCCGCGACCCCATGGCGCTGTTCCCTCTCCTGAAGCACATTCGTGTCGAGCAGTACGGCTTGTATCCGGGGCTTGCGCACGACGGCATGTTCGAGGTGTCGTTTCGTCCTGGTGTCACTTTGATTCTTGGCGCTAATGGGCTTGGCAAGACTACTCTAATGATCCTGCTCTACCGCATGCTCGCCGGGACGCAGGAACTTGGGCTTCCCGAGGGCGAGGTCGGCAATGCGCGTCTAGAGGCGTACGACCTTAGCGCTGCGCAACGTAAACAATTTGCCAATCGAGTCAACGACGGCGCATCGAACGCAGTGTGCGCACTGACCTTCGACCTCGGGTCGACGACATTCACCGTCCGTCGAAAGCTCGCCGACCTTGCACTCGAAGGCTGGTGGCTGGATGGGATTGACCAACCGCTCGATGAACAGGAGCTGCGCGGTGCGGTTACTCGTGCGGCCGGGCTAGGCACCTTCAGTGACTGGCTGCTCGTGCTCCGCACCTTAGTGTTCTTCTTCGAAGACCGCCGCGCCTTGGTTTGGGACAGTGGAGCCCAGCGCCAGCTTCTGCGTTGTTTGTTGCTAACGCCCGCTCAGGCTGCGGACTGGACTAAGAAGGAGCGCTCGATCCTCTCGCTGGATTCTCGCCTTCGCAACCTCCAAGCCGCATTTCGGAAAGAAGAGAAGATCCAGCGCAGGCAGGCGACCCAGATCGAGGACGAGCCGGGCGTGCGCGACGCGCTCGATGTCGCCGAGCAGCGCCGACAGAGGCTGACCGATGAGCGCGATGCTCTGACTGAGAGTATCCGAGTGGCCGAGCGCAGTAGGCAGGAGGCGCGACTATCCGCGCTTCGCGCGCAGGACGCGTACGACCGCGCATTGCGCGAACTTGAGCGCGCCCGCCTCCTCGCAATTGAGTCGCGCATGCCTAATGCAGATGAATCCGTGCGCTTCGTCTACGCCCGGCTGTTGAGCGACGAGCAGTGTCTGGTCTGCGCAGCGACCGATGTCGCTGAGGCCAAGGCCCGCCTAGCGGAAGCGGTCGCGCAGCGACGATGCGCAGTCTGTCACTCGACGCTCGCGCCTGTAGCCGATGTTGTCGAGCTGAATGAGGAGCGACTGCGGGAATTGCAACGCCGTGTCGAGAGCAGCGCGACCCAACTTGCCGTAGCCGTGGCCGATCGCGACGAGGCGCATGCGACGTACCTGCGCGACTGCGAGCAACTCGCGCTGCGAGCGACGGAGATCGAAGATGCGCACCAGCAGGTCTCGAACCTGATCAATCAGCTGCCTCCTGACCAGTCGCGGCGAAAGGAGCTAGAGAAGCGCTTCCAGACGCTTAACGACATGGTCACCGAGCTTCGCGCCCAACTCGAGACCGAGCGCGCGGGTTTCAATGAGTCACTCGACGCCTTCCGGGCGACAATCTACCAGTCAGCTGCGCGCATCAAGGAGCATTTTGAGGCTGTGTCGCGCGACTTCCTGTATGAGGAAAGTCGCTTGAGCTGGACACCGGACCGGCGCCTCGTTGGCCAGACGGGTGGCGACACCTACGCGGAGTATCCGGCCTTCTCGGTCGAGTTGAGCGGAAGCGACTTCGTAGGTGTACAGCGCCGCGCGAGTCCCGCTTATGTATCGGAGAGCCAACGCGAGTTTATCGACCTCGCATTTCGGATGGCGCTGATTGAGGTCACGTCGCCCGATCATGCCGGCACGATCTGCATTGACGCCCCCGAATCCTCGCTCGACGCCGTCTTCGTCGACCGTGCGGTGAAGGTATTGGCGAGATTCGCGAATGGCAACTCACCCAATCGCCTCGTAGTCACCTCGAACCTCGGAGCCGGCCCTCTGGTACCAGAGCTGCTGCGCAAGGCCGCTCCACCCGGCGAGCGCGCCAAAGCACTGGTCAACTTGTTCAAGGCCGGCCGGCCCACTCGGGCGATGATGGAAGGCGTCGTCGAGTACGAGCGCTACCTCGAGATGCTCATGGCCGATCTGGACACGCCGTGAGTGCATTCACGCCTGAGGAGGACCGGATAGCCCAAGGTCATCGGGTTGTGGGGCTGCTCGACGCGTTGGCGCGCTCGGGGGTTGTTCCGTCGCCTGCGCGGGCAGTCCACGAGTTGGCGTACCTCGCCAACGTGCTGTCCCCGGTATTCGATCTGCGCCCATTCGACGCGACCTTGCTCAAGCGTCGCGCGGGTCCCTACTACCCCGCCCTCCAGGTAGCGCTCGATCGCTTAGTCGGCCGGGGCTTGGTGGAGGCCCTGAATTTGACTTACGAACTCGACGAGACCGACGCCAGGTATCGGGTGAAGGCGGGCTATCGCCTGCGCCGCGCGGTGGCCGAGCCTGTCCTAGATGCCCTTCGTCAATTGCGGCGCGATGAGACCCGTTTTCTTGATGAACTCGCCGCGGCTTACGCCGGACTCTCGGACGAGGCTATGGGCGTAGCGACCCGGTGGGATGCGCGATACGCAGACGCCGATGTTGATGTCGATGGCGTGATCGACTTCGGAGAGTGGGTGAGCAGCGCGAGGAATTTTTCCCGCAATGCCGCGATGGCGTTCGCGCCTGAGCGCACGCTGATGCCGGCTGAACGGCTCTATTTGTACCTCGACTACCTCGGGCAGAAGGCGGGGGGCCATGGCTGAGCGTTTTGGGGCGTGGAGCGGGGACGAGGCAGCGCTGGCGGCGGTCGAGGTTACGGGCCGCGGCGGCGACGCGGACTTACCGGGCGAGCAACGTTTTCCCCGCGAGGTCGCGCAGCTGCTCGCGCGCCGCGAGAGGCGTGACGACGCCGAGTTCGACCAACCAGCCGCGTTCGTGCTGACGCCGGCGTCGGTGTTCGAGTCGCTCAATGCAGCGTGGGGCCGGAACCCGCTGCTCCGAACGGGCAATCGCCGGGTCACGGGCCAGATCCATGCCGTCTCCGCTACTCTGACCGGACGGAGTATGGAAGTCAGCGGCGGTGACGACGCTCTGTTTGGAACCCTGGCGGCCCACGCTCTCGCTGAACTCCCCACGATCGTCTATACGCCCAAGCGCGGCTACTCGACCATCAGTCTGTATTTGCGTGGCGTCGCTTACGAGGACGATGTTGAAGTCCATGATCTCGACGATGAGGCGCCGAGCCTGGAAGCAATCATCCAAGCGATAGATCGCGCCTACGAGCAAGAGCTCATCACTCCGGACCAGATGCGAAAGGGCTCGCTGTGGAAAGATGCGCCTAAGTTCTGGGCCATCGAGGAAGCAGAGTTTCGGGTGCAGGACGTCGTCCGCTTTGTCCTTCTCGGACGCTTCCTACGCTGCCAGATTCGCGCCGAGCAGCCCGGCAAGGAAGGCCGAACGGACCTAGAGATTGTGAGCGAGCGCGGCACGGTAGCCGGGCATGTTATCCATCACGCGGTGCTGGAACTGAAAGTCCTTCGCGAGAAGGGCTCAACGGGCCGAAAATATCAGAGCAAGGAGATCGACGACCACATTCGCGACGGTCTCGAACAGGCTCACGCGTACGGGTCGAAACGCAACATGCGTGAGAAGATCCTATGCTGCTTTGACATGCGTGCGACCAACCCCGGAGACGGTTCGGTGTTCGCTCACGTCGCGGATGAGGCGCAGCGGCTAAACGTCGTGTTGTGCCGGTGGTTCCTCTACAACAGTTCCGCGGCCTACCGCGCAGTCCTCGCCAGCGCCTAGCGTCGCGTCATCACAACGAGGTCTTCGCTCAGACTCAGTCGGCCGCTCTGCTGGGGTGAGACGCGCATGGAACGGAACGGGGCTGTGTATTCGACGCCAAAGCCTGCGAGAGGCGCGAGTTCCTTTAGGATCCGCGAAACTTGCACGTGCACTTGCGCGTACTGGCTGTCGCCGACGACGAACCACGCCTGTCCTCCCCGCGGCAGCAAGCGTGTGGAAGTACGCAGGAGCTTTAGCAGGTCGGCGAAGTAACCGCCGACCATGGCCGGCAGGCGATGGTCCCAAAGCTGGGGCGCGCTGCGGTGCAACGCCTTCATCGTTTTGTTGAGCGTGATCGTCTCGGGCGCGGCGGCGAAGTCGCGTGAGACCTGTACATGGGAGGTCAGCGTGGATAGGCGCAGCGCGCGATTGTCCTGTGCCGAGCTCAGATAACCAAGCATCCACAGTTCTAGGTTGTAGACATCTGTGTAATCGAATGAATTGGGGTACGGCGGCGAGCAGACGATCAGGTCGACAGGATTAAGCGTCTCGAACACGGCGCGGCTGTCGCCACAGAGAACGGTCGCCTCGCGGACAGGGCGATCGGCAAACGTGTCGATCTCTCCGATCGCAGCGGCCGCAGCCTCAGAGAACGCGGAGAGCACAGTGCGCGGAGCGACTCGCCGGCTTTCCCAGTTGACTCGATAACGGCGTCCCTTGCCGCTCACCGTTGCGTTACTGAAGCTCGTCATCAATCCGCCTAGGATGACTCGGAAAAGGCGCGCGATGCAGGGATCTTCCAACTGGGCGATGGCGCCCCGAAGGCGGAAAATTTCGAGCGCGACTTCATGATCGAACAACCAGCGCCCCTTGACGCCGGGCTCTACGAAAGTGGCGGGCAGGGAATCGATGATGGTGCCGGCCCGGCTGCGCGAGCGATGTGCCACATTGCACACGTGCGTCAGTGCGGAGATGAGAGCAGGCACATAGTAGGTTGCGACCTTGGCCTTGATCAGATCTGCGAGGAACGGATTTACCTCGACTGTCGAGGGCGTCACTCCCAGAAACTGCGCCGTCAGAGCGCTCGTGCCCGAACCACCGAAGGGGTCCGCTAGGCTCCGGACCGGACGGGGCGACTCTCGAACGGCACGCGCAATCAACTCCGGATCGAACGCTTCCTTGAAGCGATGCCAGCGCTGGAAGGGCAGGTCGCTGGCGTTGGTCGATGCCATGACCGACGAGCGCTTGCCGACCCAGTGCTCGAAAGACGCTCCCCCGGCAGGACGCACTTGGCCACGTAGAGCTACGTGGCGAAATCCGCGGGGCGGGGGGGCTGGCTGCGGTCTTGTCGGCATGGCGTCGTTCCGGGCGACTCCCCATCGTACACGATGACTTCCGTCCTAATCGCGGACGGGTGTGAGAGTTGGCGGCGATTGAGGCGCGGGACATCGGGGATACACGAAGAGTAGTTGCTGGACAACGGCCGCTTGAGGCCGGTAGTCGGCAGGACGAGCGGTTGCTTTGTGTTCTGCTTAGCTCCTCTCTCGTTTCAGCCTCGCTTGCTCGCCACTCCGACGCGCTGCACTTGCAGCCTGGTGGCCTTAAGCAGTCCGCCTCACGCCCGCTCCAGCGCCTGCCTCAAATCCCCCAGCAGATCCTCGATGTGCTCGATGCCGATGCACAGGCGCACGGTGTCGGGGGTGACGCCGGTCTTCTCCAGCTCGGCCGGTGAGAGCTGGCGATGCGTCGTTGATGCCGGATGCGTGGCCAGCGACTTGGCGTCGCCGATGTTGACCAGGCGAGTGAACAGCTGCAGGGCATCCAGAAAGCGCGCGCCGGCTTCGATGCCGCCGGGCAGGCCGAAGGTGAGCAGGCCGGAGGCGCCGCGCGGCAGGTACTTCTTCGCCAGCGCGTGCTCGGGGTGGTCGGGCAGGCCGGCGTAGTTCACCCAGGCCACCTTCGGGTGCTGCTGCAGGTACTGCGCGACGGCCAGCGTGTTCTGGTTGATGCGGTCCATGCGCAGGTGCAGGGTCTCGATGCCCTGCAGGATCAGGAAGGCGTTGAAGGGCGACAGTGCCGCACCGGTGTTGCGCAGCGGCACCACGCGGGCGCGGCCGATGTAGGCGGCGGGGCCCAGCGCCTCGGTGTAGACCACGCCGTGGTAGCTGACGTCGGGCTCGTTCAAGCGTGGAAAGCGCGCCCGATGCTCGGCCCAGGGGAAGCGCCCCGAGTCGACAATGGCGCCGCCGATGCTGTTGCCGTGGCCGCCCAGGTACTTGGTCAGCGAGTGCACGACGATGTCAGCGCCATGATCGATCGGCCGCAGCAGGTAGGGCGAGGGCACGGTGTTGTCGACGATCAGCGGCACGCCGTGGGCGTGCGCGACTTTCGCGACGGCCTCGATGTCGGTGATGTTGCCGCGCGGGTTGCCGACCGATTCGACGAACACCGCCTTGGTGCGCGCGTCGATGAGTTTCGCGAACGCATCGGGCTCGCGGTAGTCGGCGAAGCGCGTCTCGATGCCGAACTGCGGCAGGGTGTGGGCGAACAGGTTGTAGGTGCCGCCGTAGAGCGCGCTCGACGACACGATGTTGTCGCCGGCTTCGGCGATCGTCTGGATCGCGTAGGTGATCGCGGCCTGGCCCGAGGCCAGCGCCAGCGCGGCGATGCCGCCTTCAAGCGCGGCCACGCGCTGCTCCAGCACGTCGGTGGTCGGATTCATGATCCGCGTGTAGATGTTGCCCGGCACCTTCAGGTCGAACAGGTCGGCGGCGTGCTGGGCGCTGTCGAACGCGTAGGCCACGGTCTGGTAGATCGGCACCGCCACCGCGCGGGTGGTCGGGTCCGGCGTGTAGCCGCCGTGCACCGCGATGGTTTCGGGCTTCCAGTTCGGGGGGCTCTGGCTCATGCGGGCGGCGTCCGTGGGCGAAGGGCCCTCGAAGCTAAGCGAGGCGTTGCGACTACGCCGGCATATGGCGCGGCTTGCTCCGCGACGGACTAAGCGCGCGTTGAAGCCGCGTTGCCTTGATGGCGCGCAAACGAAGAAGGGCGGCCCCAGGGCCGCCCTTCCGTCGAGACTGCAATGCCGAAGCGCTTACTCGGCCGCTTTGAGCGCACCCTCAAGACCGATCGAGATCTTGATGTCGTCGCCCACGGCCGGCACGCCGTAGTTCATGCCGAAGTCCGAGCGCTTGATGGTGGCGGTGGCGTTGAAGCCCACCCACGGTACCTTGCGCATCGGGTGCTCGCCGATCTTGTTGACGGTCACGTCCAGGGTCACCGGCTTGGTCACGCCGAGCAGGGTCAGGTTGCCGGCCACGGCCAGCTTGCCTTCACCGTTCTGGGTCACGCCGGTGGTCTCAAAGCTCATCGCCGGGTGCTGCTCAACGTTGAAGAAGTCCTGGTTCTTGAGGTGCTTGTTCAGGCCCTCGTGGCGCATGTCGACGGTGCTGGTGTCGATGCTGGCGCTGACGGTCGAGTTGGCGAGGTTCTCCGGGTCGACCTTGAGGTCGATGTCGAACTTGGTGAAGTCGCCGTACATGTCGGAGAAGCCGAGGTGGTTGACGTAGAACCACACGCGGGTGTGCGAGAGATCGATCTCGACCGGCTGCGGGGCGGCGAAGGCGGGGGCGGCGAAGCTGGCGGCAAGCAGGGCGGCGGCGATGGGCTTCAGCATGGGCGGTGTTCCTCGTGGAGAAGGCGCGGGCGCGCCGGTGGGCGAAGCGCCGCGAAGCGACGCGATGGGGCGGGGAGGGGAGAGCGCTTACAGCACCTGGCAGGCTTCGTCGAAGGGCAGGCGCGGGCTGCGCGGGAACAGCTTGTCGGCGTCGCCATAGCCCAAGTTGACCAGCACATTGCTGCGCCAGCCGGTGTCCTTGAAGAAGGTGGAATCGACCAGCGCGTTGTCGAAGCCGGACATCGGGCCGGTGTCCAGGCCGAGCGCGCGCGCGGCGAGGATCAGGTAGGCGACCTGCAGCGTGCCGTTGCGGAAGGCGGTGGTCTCGGCGACCTGGGCGCTGCCGGTGAACCAGCTGCGCGCGTCGGTGTGCGGAAACAGGTAGGGCAGCTTGTCGTAGAACTTCGGGTCGTTGGCGACGATGACGGTGACCGGTGCCGCCATCGTCTTCTCAAGATTGCCCGCCGACAGCGCCGGCTTGAGCTTTTCCTTGGCTGCCTTCGACTGCACGAACACGAAGCGCGCCGGCGAGCAGTTGGCGCTGGTCGGGGCCATCTTCACCAGATCGTAGAGCTGCTGCAGCAGGGCGGGCTCGATGGCGCGGTCCTGCCAGGCGTTGTGGGTGCGGGCCTTGAGGAAGAGCTGGTCGAGGGCGGTGCTGTCGATCGCGGTCATGCGGGGACTCCGGAAGCGATGTGGGGAAGTCGCGCGGCCATCGCCGCGTTTTCACGATCGTAAAGGCTAGGGCGGCCGGGGTCAGGGCCCTGTGAGCACGCTGCGAAGTCTAGGGACATCGCTGCCGTGGAATAATCCGGGCCCGACGCAACGCTGCGTTGCAGAGCCGGGGCCCACCGCATGCATCCGACGCTGGCTCCGGCCTGGGTCCTGACCGATGGCGCCACCGGCAACCGCAAGCCCGCGCTGGCGCTGGCCGAGTCCCTGGGCATCGAGCCGTATGAGTGGACGCTGCAGACCCGCGCGCCCTGGCGCTGGCTGGCGCCGCGCTGGCTGCCGACACGCGGCGATGTGTTCGCCGCGGGCTTCGAGCAGGCGCTGCGCGAGGCGCCGCCGCGGCTGGCGATCGGCTGTGGCCGCCAGGGCGCGCTGGCGACGCGCTGGCTGAAGCGCCATGTGTCCGGCTGCAAGGCCGTGCAGATCCTCGATCCGCGGATCGACCCGCGGCACTGGGACGCGGTGCTGGCGCCAACGCATGACGGGCTGGAGGGGCCGAACGTCCTGGGCTTCACCGGTGGCCTGCACGGTGTCGACGGGCCGACGCTGGCGCGGGCGCGGATCGCGCATGCCGAGCTGTCGCGGCTGCCCTCGCCGCGCACGGTCGTGCTGCTGGGTGGCCCGCATTCCTCCTTCGATCTGGACCGCGGACTGTGGCTGCGGCTGTGCACGATCCTGCATCACTGGCAGGCCCGCGATGGCGGCAGCCTGCTGGTCAGCAGCTCGCGGCGCACGCCGGCCTGGCTGCGCGAGGCCGCACGCAAGGATCTGGGCGATCTGCCCGGCCTGCAGTGGCACGGCGAGGCCGATGGCCCCAACCCCTATGGCGGCCTGCTGGCCTGGGCCGAGCGCATCGTGGTCACCCCGGACTCGGCCAATATGCTGTCCGAGGCCTGCGCCACCGCGGTGCCGGTGCTGGTGCCGGCGCTCAAGCCGGTGCGCGGCAAGCTGGGCGCGCTGTACCGCGATCTGCTCGAACGCGGCCGGGTGCGACCGCTCAAGCTGGACTACCAGGCCTGGGATGTTCTGCCGCTGCGCGAAACCGCGCGGATCAGCGCGGAACTGCGGGCGCTGCTGTCTGCCAATCCGGTCACGTCAGGGGCCGCCAAAGCGGGCTCGAACTTAAAGTAGTTTCGAGTTTGCGCAGGCAAGCGCATGTTTCCCGGTGCGTTTGCCCGCGAATCGTCAGAACCCGTTCAGAAAACCCCAATGCAGACAGGGGTTTAGCCGCGTTTTCGCTCCGGAATTTTCTTGACACCCCCAAACCCCGCGCTTAGTGTGGGCAACCGTAGAAAAAACGGGCTTTTTGTGGGGTTCGGTGGGGAATGTTTCAGGGCGAGACCGCTATCACGATCGACGACAAGGGCCGGCTGGCGGTGCCCACCGCTTACCGCGAGCTCGTCGTGCGCGAGTGTGCGAACCGCCTGGTCGTCACCTACAACCCCTATGAGCAGGGCTGCCTGTGGCTGTATCCGGTCGCGGCCTGGGAGCAGGTGCGCGACCAGGTCAACGCCCTGCCGAATGCCAAGAAGGTGCATCGCGCCCTGCAGCTGAAGCTGGTGGGCGCGGCCACCTTCGTCGACGTCGATGCGAACGGGCGCCTGCTGCTGCCGGCCAGCCATCGCAACGCCGCCGGCATCGAGAAGAAGGCCGTCCTGCTGGGCATGGGCGGCAAGTTCGAACTCTGGAGCGAGCAGGCGCACCTCGCGCAGATCCGTCAGACCATCGGGGAAGACGAGATCAGCGACGCCATGCTCGACCTCACGCTGTAGCCGGGGAGGACTCGGGCGATGCGCAACGATGCGCCGCCGGCCGACCACATCCCGGTGCTGTATGCGCAGGTCATGGAAGGTCTGCGGGTGGTCAAGGACGGCACCTATCTGGACGGCACCTTCGGCCGCGGCGGACACGCGCGCGGGGTGCTGGCCCAGCTGGGGCCGGCCGGCCGACTGCTGTTGATGGACAAGGACCCGCAGGCGATCGCCTGCGCCGAAGCCGAGTTCGCGGGCGATCCGCGGGTGGCGATCCGGCGCGGCAGCTTCGCGGGTCTGGCGGAGTGGGAGGCCACGGCCGGTGGGCTGGATGGCGTGCTGCTGGACCTCGGGGTGTCCTCGCCCCAGCTGGACCAGGCCGAGCGCGGCTTCAGCTTCATGCAGGACGGGCCGCTCGACATGCGCATGGATCCGGACTCCGGTGAAAGCGCGGCGGAGTTTCTGGCGCGGGCCACCGAGACGGAGATCGCGGATGTGCTGTGGGCCTACGGCGAAGAGCGGATGAGCCGGCGCATTGCGCGGGCCATCGTCGCGCGCCGGCCCGAAGCCCTGCTGACCCGGACCGCCGAGCTGGCCGACCTGGTGCGTGCCTGCATCGGTCGCGGCGAGCCCGGCAAGCACCCCGCCACACGTACGTTCCAGGCCTTGCGGATCTATCTGAACCGCGAGCTGGACGATCTGGTTACAGGGCTGGCGGCCGCCCTTTCCCGGCTGAAACCGGGGGGGCGGCTTGCCGTTATCAGCTTCCACTCGCTGGAGGACCGCCAGGTCAAGCAGTTCATGCATGCACTGGCCAAGCCGGCGCCCGGCAATCGGCGCCTGCCGGTGGCCGCCGAGTTCAAGCCGACGCTCGCCCTGATCGGTGGCGCCCTCCGCGCCGAGGCCGACGAACTCGCGAGCAACCCGCGCGCCCGCAGCGCGGTGCTGCGCGTGGCGGAGAAGCTCGCATGAACCTGCGCGTGCTGATCGGGCTGCCGCTGGTGGTGGGCATCGTGCTGAGCGGCATCGCCCTGGTGGAGTCGCGCCACGAGCATCGCCTGCTGTTCGCCGAGCTGACCCGGCTGGAGGCCCAGCGCGACGAGCTGAACATCGAGTTCGGCCGCCTGCAGCTGGAGCAGGCAACCTGGGGCGAGACCTTCCGCATCGAGCGCGTGGCCCGCGAGCAGCTCGGCATGCGCTCGCCCGAGCCGGTGGAGATCCAGGTGGTGCGCCAGTGAGCAAGTCGCGCCGGCCCGCACCGAACCTGCGCATGCGCCTGAACCTGCTGGCGGCGGGCCTGGCCTGCTGCGGCGTGCTGCTGGTTGCGCGCGCGGCCGACATGCAGCTGCTGCGCGCCGAGTTCTACCAGCAGAAGGGCGAGCAGTACCACCTGCGCGAGCTGCCGGTGCCGACCTCGCGCGGGATGATCACCGACCGCAACGGCGAGCCGCTGGCGGTGTCGACGCCGGTCGCTTCGCTGTGGGCGAACCCCAAGGAGCTGTCGCTGCACCCGCAGCGCATCCCCGAGCTGGCGGCTGCCCTCGGTATCGACGCCGCCACGCTGCAGCAGCGGGTCGCGGAGCGCGCCGACCGCGAATTCCTGTTCCTGCGGCGGCAGATGAACCCGGACGATGCCGACCTGGTGATGGCGCTGGAGATCCCTGGCGTGCACAACCGCCGCGAGTTCCGCCGCTTCTATCCGATGGGCGAGATCGCGGCCCATGTGCTGGGCTTCACCAATATCGACGACGTTGGCCAGGAGGGACTGGAGCTCGCTTTCAACGACTGGCTGAGCGGCACCCCCGGCAGCAAGCGGGTGGTGCGCGACCGCCGCGGTCGGCCGATCGACGTCGACCTGCTGGCCGCCGCCGAGCCGGGTCGTGACCTCGCGCTTTCGATCGACCGGCGCCTGCAGCACGTCGCCTACCGCGAGCTGCGGCGGGCGCTGGAGGAAAACCAGGCGGCCTCGGGCACGGTGGTGATCACCGACGTGCCGACCGGCGAAGTGCTGGCGATGGTCAACCTGCCGACCTACAACCCGAATACCCGCGAGGGAGCGGACCCGTCCTCGCGGCGCAACCGCGCGCTGACCGACGTGTTCGAGCCGGGCTCGGTGATCAAGGTGTTCACCGTGGCCGCGGCGCTCGAAACCGGGCGCTGGAAGCCCGACACCCTGATCGAGACCAGCCCCGGCTACATGCCGCTGGCCCGCCACACCATCCGCGACATCCGCAACTTCGGCACGGTCAGCCCGACCCGACTGCTGACCAAGTCCTCCAACATCGCTGCGGTCAAGCTGGCCCTGGACATGCCCAACGAGCATTTCCACGACCTGCTGCGCCGCTTCGGCTTCGGCGAGCTGACCGGCGCCGGCTTCCCCGGCGAGCAGGCCGGCGTGCTGATGGAACCGCGCCGCTGGGGCGTGCTGGAGAAGGCCACGATCTCGTACGGCTATGGGCTGTCCACCAATGCCCTGCAGATCGCCCAGGCCTATGCGGCGATCGGCAACGGTGGCGTGTGGATGCCGCCGACCTTCGTGCGCGGCGGTGCCGGCGAGGGCCGTTCGGTGATCGATCCGCAGCTGGCGCGGACGCTGATGGACATGCTGGAGACCGTCACCGGGCCGGAGGGCAGCGCGACCCGCGCCCGCGTGTCCGGCTACCGCGTCGCCGGCAAGACCGGCACCTCGCGGCGCTCGGTGCCCGGCGGCTACGAGAAGCGCTACATCAGCATGTTCGCCGGCCTGGTGCCGGCCTCGAATCCGCGCCTGTCGATGGTGGTGGTGATCAACGATCCCGACCCCCAGCAGCACTTCGGCGGCCTGGTCGCCGCACCGGTGTTCGGCCGGGTGATGGCCGATGCCCTGCGCATCCTCGACGTGCCGCCGGACGACATCCAGCAGTGGTACGTGTCGACGCCGATCCAGGCGCCGGCGCTGCTGCCGGGCGAGCTGCCGCTGGAGGCAGAAGGCGCGATCGAGCCCACGCCCGATGCGGGGGTCGCGCAGTGAGCCCGCGCCTGCCGCCGCTCAGCCTGCAGGAGCTGCTGCCCGAATGCAGCGACCTGCCCGAGCTCAGCCTGAGCGGGCTGCGCCTGGACAGCCGCGCGGTCGAACCGGGCGAGGGCTTCGTCGCGCTGGCCGGCGCGCGCACGCACGGTCTGCTGCATGCCGCCGAAGCGGTGCGGCGCGGCGCCGTGGTGGTGCTGTCCGAACCTTTCGAGGGTGCCGCGCCGCTGCTGCCGGTGCCCCTGCTGGTCGTGCCCGGCCTGCGCGAGCGCCTGCCGCAGCTGGCCCAGGCCCTGTATGCCGCCCCCACGCTGGGGCTGGAGCTGGTCGGGGTCACCGGCACCAACGGCAAGACCTCGACCGTGCAGCTGAGCGCGCAGGCGCTGCAGCTGCTGGGCCGCGTCGCCGGCAGCATCGGCACCCTGGGCGCCGGCCTGCACGGCCAGCTGGTGGCGCACGAACGCACCACGCCCGACGTGCTCGAAGTGCATCGCCTGCTCGCCACGCTCAGCCTGGCCGGGGCCCAGGTGGTGGCGATGGAGGTGTCCTCGCATGCGCTCGACCAGGGCCGCGTCGCCGGCCTGCAGTTCGACGTGGCGGTGTTCACCAACCTGAGTCGCGACCACCTCGACTACCACGGCACCATGGCCGCCTACGCCGCCGCCAAGGCCAGCCTGTTCGCCTGGGACAGCCTGCGCGCCGCGGTGATCAATCTCGACGACACGCAGGGCGCGCTGATCGCGGCCGGACTGCCCGAGCGCGTCGACCTGATCGGCTTCAGCGCGCTGGGTGCCGGCAATGCGGTGCTGCGCGCCGGCGATGTCGCGCTCGACGCCGCCGGCCTGCACTTCCACCTGCAGTACGGAGTCGAGTCGGTGCGCATCGATTCGCCCCTGCTCGGTCGTTTCAACGTCGACAACCTGCTGGCCGTGGCCGGCGTGCTGCTGGCGCTGGGCGTCGACTTCGCCCGCGTCGCCGCCCTGCTGCCGCGGCTGGAGCCGATTCCCGGACGCATGAACCGTCTGGGCGGCAGCGCCGCTCAGCCGCTGGTGGTGGTCGATTACGCCCACACCCCGGATGGCCTGGAGCAGGCCCTGTCCAGCCTGCGCCAGCACACCGCCGGCCGCCTGCTCTGCGTGTTCGGCTGCGGCGGCGATCGCGATCGCGGCAAGCGCCCGCAGATGGCGGCGATCGCCGGCCGCCTCGCCGATCAGGTGATCGTCACCGACGACAATCCGCGCAGCGAGGATGGCGAGGCCATCGTCGCCGACATCCTGGCCGGCTTCGCGCCGGGCGCGGCCGTCGAGGTCGAACGCGACCGCGCGGCGGCGATCCGCGCGGCGATCCGTGCCGCCGGTCCGGCCGATACCGTGCTGGTCGCCGGCAAGGGCCACGAGACCTACCAGGAAACCGGCGAGCGCCGTCTGCCCTTCGACGATCTGGCGGTGGCGGCGCTGGCACTGCGGGGGAGCGCATGAGGCCGCTCAGCCTGACCGAAGTCGCCGGGTTCGCCGAGGCCCACCTGCGCGGACCGCAGCGCGCCGGCCAGCCGGTGCTGCGCGTGCAGACCGATTCGCGGGCGATTCGCGCGGGCGATCTGTTTGTCTGCCTGCGCGGCGAACACTTCGACGGCCACGACTTCGCCGATGCCGCCTGTGCGGCCGGTGCGGCCGCCCTGCTGGTGCAGCGGCCGCTGCCGGTGGAGCTGGCCCAGCTCGAAGTCGCCGACACCGTGCAGGCGCTGGGGCGGCTGGCGGCCGGCGTGGCGCGTTCGCGCACGACCCGGGTGTTCGGTCTGACCGGCAGCAACGGCAAGACCACGGTCAAGACCCTGCTCGCTGGCATCCTGGAGCGGGTCGGCAGCGCCTGGGCCAACCCCGGCAACTTCAACAACGAGATCGGCATGCCGCTGTCCCTGCTGAACCAGCCGGAGGACGCCGAGTACGCGGTCTACGAGATGGGGGCCGGCGCGCCCGGCGACATCGAGTGGCTGGCGCGGATCGCGCGGCCGCGCTACAGCCTGGTCAACAACATCGGCCCGGCGCACCTGGAGCGCATGGGCTCCCTGCTCGGCATCGCCGAGACCAAGGGCGCGATCTACCGCGAGCTGCCGGAAGACGGCGTCGCCGTCATCAATGCCGACGACGCCTTCGCGCCGCTGTTCGCGCAGATGGTCGGCGCGCGTCGCCAATTGCGTTTCGGGCTGGACAACGATGCCGACGTGTACGCCGAGCGCCTGCAGCCTACGGAGTCCGGCAGCCGCTTCCGCCTGTGCACGCCGGCCGGCGGGCTGGACCTGCATCTGCCGCTGCCGGGGCGCCACAGCGTGATGAACGCGCTGGCCGCAGCCTCGCTGGCGGTGGCAGCGGGCATCGACCTGGTGCAGATCGGCGAGGGCCTGGAGGCCGCGCAGCGCGTTGCCGGCCGCTTCCAGGCGCGCGCGCACGCCAGCGGCGCCGAAATCATCGACGACAGCTACAACGCCAACCCCGGCTCGGTGCGTGCCGCCATCGACACGCTTGCTGCTGGCGGAACCGCGGCGTGGCTGGTGCTGGGCGACATGCGTGAGCTCGGGCCGGACGCCGAGCGACTGCACGCCGAGGTCGGTGCGCATGCGCGCGCGCAGGGCCTGGCTGGCGTGTTCACGGTCGGTGCCCTGGCCGCGGCGGCCAGTCGGGCCTTCGGCGAGGGCGGCCAGCACTTCGACACCCAGGAGAGCCTGGCCGATGCCCTGCGTCCGCGCCTCGCGCCCGGCCTGCGCGTGCTGGTCAAGGGCTCGCGCGGCAGCCGCATGGAGCGCGTGGTGGCGGCCCTGTTCGATGGCCAGGGCACGTCGCCGGGAGGTGCGCATGCTGCTTGAACTCGCGCGCTGGCTGGAGGGCTATGAGCGCTTCTTCGCCGTCTTCAACTACCTGACCCTGCGCGCGATCCTGGGCGCGCTGACCGCGCTCGCCCTGTCGCTGTGGCTGGGCCCGGCCTTCATCCGCCGGCTGGCGGCGCTGAAGTCCGGCGGCCAGCCGATCCGCAGCGACGGTCCGCAGTCGCACTTCTCCAAGGCCGGTACGCCGACCATGGGCGGCGCGCTGATCCTCTCGACCGTGGCCGCCTCGACCCTGCTCTGGGCGGATCTGTCGAACCGCTACATCTGGATCCTGCTGGGCGTGCTGGTGGCCTTCGGCTTCATCGGCTGGCTGGACGACTACCTCAAGATCGTGCGGCGTGACCCCAAGGGCCTGAAGTCGCGCTGGAAGTACCTGCTGCAGTCGGTGTTCGGCCTGATCGCCGCGATCGCGCTGTATGCCACCGCCGATGTGCCGGCGGCGACCGCCTTCCACATCCCGCTGGTCAAGGACTTCGCCCTGCCGCTGGGCTTGGGCTTCATCGTCATCGCCTACTTCTGGATCGTCGGCTTCTCGAACGCGGTGAACCTCACCGATGGCCTCGACGGGCTGGCGATCATGCCGACCGTGCTGGTGGCCGCAGCGCTCGGCATCTTTGCCTATGTGTCCGGGCATGCGCTGTTCTCGCAGTACCTGCTGATCCCGCAGATTCCCGGCGCCGGCGAGCTGGTGATCCTGTGCGCGGCGATCGGTGGCGCGGGCCTGGGCTTCCTGTGGTTCAACACCTATCCCGCGCAGGTCTTCATGGGCGACATCGGCGCGCTGGCGCTTGGGGCGGTGCTGGGCACGCTGGCGGTGATCGTCCGCCAGGAGCTGGTGCTGGTGATCATGGGCGGCATCTTCGTCATCGAGACGCTGTCGGTGATGATCCAGGTCGCGAGCTTCAAGCTGACCGGCCGCCGCGTGTTCCGGATGGCGCCGATCCACCACCACTTCGAGCTCAAGGGCTGGCCCGAGCCGCGCGTGATCGTCCGCTTCTGGATCATCACCGTGGTGCTGGTGCTGGTCGGGCTCGCCACGCTGAAGGTGCGCTGATGAGCGGGCAGCTCAATCCACAGGCGCAGAAGCGCGAGGAGATCGCCGGCGAGTTCGACCGCGTGCTGCTGGCGGTGGTGGTCGCGCTGGTGTCGATCGGCGTGGTGATGGTCGCCTCCAGCTCGCTGGCGGTGTCCGAAGGGCACGGCGTCGAAAGCTTCTATTACCTGCAGCGCCACCTGTTCTTCCTGGTCGTCGGCGCGATCGGCGCTGGCCTGCTGATGCGCACCGAGCTGCGCCTGCTGGAGCGCCGCGGCGCCGGCCTGCTGCTGCTCGCCATCCTGCTGCTGGTCGCGGTGCTGGTGCCGGGCATCGGCCGCGAGGTCAACGGCGCCACGCGCTGGATCGACCTGCGCTTCTTCGGCTTCCAGGCGGTCGAGGCGGTCAAGCTGCTGATGATCCTGTGGCTGGCCGGCTACATGGTGCGCTACCGCGAGCAGCTGCAGGACCGCCTGTGGGGCGTGCTGAAGCCGATGGGCGTGCTGGTCCTGCTGAGCGGGCTGCTGCTGTGGCAGCCGGACTTCGGCTCGACCGTGCTGCTGTGCGCGATCACCGCCGGCATGCTCTGGCTGGGCGGCGCGCGCGTGCCCTACCTGATGGCGCCGGTGGCGCTTGGCGGCATCGCCCTGGCCGCGCTGGCGGTGTTCGAGCCCTACCGGCTGCGCCGGCTGGTGTCCTTCCTCGATCCCTTCCAGGATCCCTTCGGTGCGGGCTACCAGCTCAGCCATTCGCTGATCGCCATCGGCCGCGGCGAAGCCACCGGCGTGGGCCTGGGCGCCTCGGTGCAGAAGCTGTTCTACCTGCCCGAGGCGCATACCGACTTCATCTTCGCGGTTTTCGCCGAAGAGACGGGCTTCCTCGGCGTCAGCGTGCTGGTCGGCCTGTTCGTGCTGCTGGCGGCGCGCGGCTTCTGGCTGGGCCTGCGCGCGATCGAGATGGGTCGGATGTATGCGGGCTACTGCGCTTTCGGCGTTTCGCTGTGGATGAGCCTGCAGTCGCTGGTCTCCATCGGCGTCAACATGGGCGTGCTGCCGACCAAGGGCCTGACCCTGCCGCTGATCTCCTCGGGCGGCTCCAGCGTGATCATGAGCTGCGTGGCGATCGGCCTGCTGCTGCGGGTCAGCTACGAGGCCGAGCGCGCGCGCCGCCAGACCGGCCGCCTGCGCGGTGAAGACCTGCAGGATCCGGCCGAGCTGCTGCAGCGACCGGCGCCGACCGCGCCGAACAGGATCGAGGTGCCGAGCCCGGTGTTCCGCCCTGGCCCGGCGCGCGCGCGCATCGAGCCGGGCATTGGAGCCCTGCCATGAGCGGGCCCGTGCTGATTCTTGCCGGCGGCACCGGCGGGCACATCTTTCCGGGCCTGGCGGTGGCGCGTGCACTGTCCGCGCGCGCCGTGCCTGTCGAATGGCTGGGCGCCGAGGGCGCGATGGAGACGCGGCTGGTGCCGGCGGCCGGCATCAGCCTGCACACCCTGCCGGTTCGCGGGCTACGCGGCGGCGGCCTGCTGCGGCGTCTGACCGCGCCCTTCATGCTGCTGCGCGCGCTGCTGGGCGCGCTGCGCCTGCTGCATCGGCTCAAGCCGCGCTGCGTGCTGAGTTTCGGCGGATTCGCCGCCGGCCCCGGCGGGTTGGCGGCCTGGCTGCTGCGGCGTCCGCTGCTGCTGCATGAATCCAACCGCGCGCCGGGCCTGACCAATCGGCTGCTGGCGCGCTTCGCGCGCCGCTGCCTGGTCGGCATGCCCGGCACGTTTGTGCACGAGGAAGTCGTCGGCAATCCGGTGCGCGCCGCGATCGCCGAACTGCCCGCACCCGAGCTGCGCGAACGCGCGCCGGGCCCGCTGCGCCTGCTGGTGATCGGCGGCAGCCAGGGCGCACGAGCCTTGAACCAGAACCTGCCCGAGGCCCTGCGCCTGTCGGGCGTCTGCTGCGAGATCCGCCACCAGACCGGCACCACGGCGCTGGAGGCGACCGCGCAGCGCTACGCCGAGGCCGGCCTGCGCGCCGACACCACGGCCTTCATCGAGGAGATGCCTGAGGCCTACCGCTGGGCGGACCTCGTGGTCTGCCGTGCAGGCGCCTCGACCCTGGCCGAACTCTGCGCGGTTGGTCTGCCCGCCGTGCTGGTGCCCCTGCCCACCGCCGCCGATGACCACCAGAGCCGCAATGCCGACTGGCTGGTCGAGGCCGGCGCGGCGCTGAAGGTCGTGGAAGGCGAGGGCTTCACTCATCGCCTCGCCGACGCACTGCACGCATTGGCGGGCGACGCGGGCCGGGCCCTAGACATGGCGATCGCCGCGCGCCGGCTTGCGCGCACCGATGCCGCCGAGCGCGTCGCCGACATCTGCATCGAGGAGTCCAGCCGATGAGGCGACTGTCCGACCACGGCGACATCGCCACCGCCTTCCGCCGCGTCCATTTCGTCGGCATCGGCGGCGTCGGCATGAGCGGTATTGCCGAGGTGCTGTGCACGCTGGGCTACACCGTGTCGGGCTCGGACCTCACCGAGGGCGCGGCCACGGCGCGACTGCGCGAGCAGGGCGTGCGCGTGGAGATCGGCCATCGCGCCGAGAACCTGCGCGAGGCCGACGTGGTGGTGGTGTCGAGCGCGGTCCGCGCCGACAACCCCGAGCTGGTCGCCGCGCGCGCCGAGCGCGTGCCGATCGTGCCGCGCGCCGAGATGCTGGCCGAGCTGATGCGCTTCCGCCGCGGCATCGCCATCGCCGGCACCCACGGCAAGACCACCACGACCAGCCTGACCGCCAGCGTGCTGTCGGAAGGCGCGCTCGACCCGACCTTCGTGATCGGCGGCAAGCTGCTGTCGGCCGGCGCCAATGCGGGGCTGGGGCAGGGCGATTGGCTGGTCGCCGAGGCCGACGAGAGCGACGGCAGCTTCCTGCGCCTCACCCCGCTGATCGCGGTGGTCACCAATATCGACGTCGACCACCTCGAGAACTACGGCGGCGACTTCGCCCGCGTGCAGGCGGCCTTCTCCGAGTTCCTGCATCGCCTGCCCTTCTACGGGCTCGCCGTACTGTGCATCGACGACCCCGAAGTGCGCGCGCTGGCCGAGGAGATGCCGCGTCATCTGGTCACCTATGGCTTCGCCGAGGATGCCGACGTGCGCGCCAGCGCGGTCCGCCAGGACGGCGCGCAGATGCACTTCGACCTGCACCTGCCGGGCGAGCCGGCGCTGCCGGTGACGCTGAACCTGCCGGGCCGGCACAACGTGCAGAACGCGCTCGCTGCAGCCGCCGTCGGCTGGCAGCTGGGCGTGGACGGCGCTGCCATCATCCGCGCGCTGGGCGGCTTCCAGGGCGTGGGCCGGCGCTTCAACCGCCTCGGCGCGGTCGCCCTGCGCGAGGGCGCCGCCGAGCTGGTCGACGACTACGGGCATCACCCGCGCGAGCTGGCCGCCACCATTGCCGCGGCCCGCGGCGGCTGGCCCGACAAGCGCCTGGTGCTGGCCTTCCAGCCGCACCGCTACAGCCGCACCCGCGACCTGCTGGACGACTTCGCTGCGGTGCTGAGCGAGGTCGACGTGCTGGTACTGACCGAGGTCTACCCGGCCGGAGAGGCGCCGATCCCGGGTGCCGACGCGCGCGCCCTGGCCCGCGCCATCCGCGCCCGCGGCCGCATCGACCCGGTGCTGGTCGCGCATCCGCGCGAGCTCGCCGCAACCCTGCCCGACCTGCTGGTCGATGGTGACCTTCTGATTCTTTCCGGCGCCGGTGACATCGGCCGCAGCAGCCAGGCCCTGGCCGCGACCGGACTCGACTTTTCTGCCCACACGGACGGGGCCGCATGAGCATGAACACACTCGATCCCAAGACCTTCGGTCGCGTCGCCGTCCTGCTGGGCGGCAGCTCCAGCGAGCGCGAGGTCAGCCTCGACTCCGGCCGCAACGTGCTGGAAGCGCTGCGCGTGCGCGGCGTCGAAGCCTTCGCCGTCGACGGCATTCCCGCCCTGCGCGAGTCGCTTGCGAAAGGAACGGTGGATCGCGTCTTCAATATCCTCCACGGCCACCACGGCGGCGGCGAGGACGGCGTGGTGCAGGGCCTGCTCGAAGCCTTCGGTGTGCCCTACACCGGCTCCGACGTGCTCGGCTCGGCGCTGTCGATGGACAAGATCCGCAGCAAGCAGGTCTGGCTGGCGCTGGGCCTGCCGACGCCGCGCTATGTGCGTCTGAAGAAGGGCGACGACGTGCAGGCCGCGGCCCGCACGCTTGGCCTGCCGGTGATCGTCAAGCCGGCCTGCGAGGGCTCCAGCGTCGGCGTCAGCCGCGTGTTCAGTGAAGCCGACCTCGATGCCGCGATCGAACTGGCCGCGCGCTATCCCGGCGAGCTGCTGATGGAGCAGCTGATCGAAGGGGGCGATTTCACTGTCGGCATCATTGCCGGACGTGCGCTGCCGAGCATCCACATCGTGCCCAAGGGGGCCTGGTACGACTACGAGGCGAAGTACCAGTCGGAGGAAACGCAGTATCTCTGTCCGGGACTTGATGGCCCTGCCGAGGCCGAGCTCGGCGCGCTTGCGCTGCGCGCCTTCGAGGCGCTGGGCTGCCGCGGCTGGGGCCGGGTCGATGTGATGCGCGACCGCGAGGGCCGCAACTGGCTGTTGGAAGTGAACACCGCACCGGGCATGACCAGCCACTCGCTGGTGCCCAAGGCCGCGCGCCAGACGGGGCAGTCCTACGAGGACCTTTGTCTTGCCATCCTCGCCCAGACGCTTGAGGTTCGCGAGCCCGCATGAACGCCCTGGTCCGCCTGTTCGCCTGGTTGTTCGCACTGACGGTCGTCACCCTGCCCGTGGTCGCGGTGCTGAACGGCTGGTTCGCGTCCGATCGCTGGCCGCTGGGGCAGCTGCGCGTGTCCGCCGAATTCCAGCGGGTCAGCGCCGAGCAGGTGCAGGCGGCGGTGCGGCCGCATCTCGACCGCGGCTTCTTTGCGGTCGACCTGGAGGGCGTGCGCGCCTCGCTCGCGGCCCTGCCCTGGGTGGAGCAGGTGGCGGTGCGCAAGCTCTGGCCCGACACCCTGGAGATCGCTTTGGTCGAGCACCGCGCGCTGGCCCGCTGGGGCGAGTCGCGCCTGCTGTCCGATCGCGGCCAGCTGTTCGAAGTGCCCGACCTGGAAACCCTGCAGGGCCTGCCGCGCTTCGAGGCGGCCGACAGCCAGATCGACGAAGTAATGCAGATGTACGCGCGCACCCAGCCCCTGCTGACCCTGGTGGGCGACGCGCCGCAGCACCTGCAGCTGTCGCCGCGCGGCGCCTGGACCCTGCTGCTCGCCAGCGGCACCGAGCTGGTGCTGGGCCGCAGCCAGCCCCTGCCGCGTCTTGAGCGCTTCGTCGCCGCCCTGCCTGAACTCAAGCGCGCCGAAGCGCGCCCCCTGCTTCGTGCCGACCTGCGCTACGCCAACGGCTTCGCCCTGCTGTGGGCCGAGCCCCCGGCCGTCGAGGCCGGCACCCCCGCTGCACCGAGACGGAACACATGAACCGCAAAGGCGACAAATCCCTGATCGTCGGCCTCGACATCGGCACCTCCAAGGTGGTGGCCCTGGTCGGCGAGTACACGCCCGATGAGCCGCTGGAGGTCATCGGCATCGGCAGCCACAGTTCGACCGGCCTGCGCCGCGGCGTGGTGGTCGACATCGAGTCCACCGTGCATTCGATCCAGCGCGCGATCGAGGAGGCCGAAGTCATGGCCGGCTGCGAGATCCGCTCGGTCTACGCCTCGATCTCCGGCAGCCACACCCAGTGCAAGAACTCGCCGGGCATCGTGCCGATCCGCGAGGGCGAGGTCAGCTACGGCGACATGGAGCGCGTGCTCGAAGCCGCCAAGGCGGTGGCGATTCCATCGGACCAGAAGATCCTGCACGCGATCCCGCAGGAGTACATCGTCGACAACTCGCAGGAGGGCATCCGCCATCCGGTCGGCATGTCCGGCGTGCGCCTGGAAGTGCGCGCGCATCTGGTGGTCGGCGCGCAGTCGGCGGCGCAGAACATCATGAAGTGCGTGCAGCGCTGTGGCCTGCAGGTCGACGACCTGATCCTGGCCGGCCTCGCCAGCTCGCAGGCGGTGCTGACCTCGGACGAGAAGGAACTGGGTGTGGCGCTGGTCGACATCGGCGCCGGCACCACCGACATCGCGGTGTTCGCGCAGGGCGCGATCCGCCATACCGCTTCGCTGCCGATCGCCGGCGATCAGGTCACCAGCGACATCGCCCATCTGCTGCGCACGCCGACGCCGCACGCCGAAGAGATCAAGGTGCGTTACGCCTGCGCGCTGGCCCAGCTGGCGACCGCGGAGGAGAGCATCCAGGTGCCCAGCGTCGGCGATCGCCCGCCGCGGCGGCTGGCGCGACAGGCGCTGGCCGAGGCGGTGCAGAACCGCTACGAGGAAATCTTCGAGATGGTGCAGGCCGAGCTTCGCCGCTCCGGCTTCGAGGAGCTGGTGCGCGCGGGCCTGGTGCTGACCGGTGGCGCCTCGCGCATGGAGGGCGTGGCGGAACTGGCAGAAGAAATGCTGCACATGCCGGTGCGCATCGGCATCCCGCAGTACGTCGGTGGCCTGGGCGAAGTGGTCGGTAACCCCGTGCATGCGACCGGCGTCGGTCTGCTGCTGTGGGGCAGCCAGCAGGAGCGTCCGCGCCGCGCGCCGGTGGTGCCGGGCAAGGTCGGCAGCGCCTTCGGGCGCCTGCGCAACTGGTTCAGGGGCGAGTTCTAGAGCCGCGGGCGCGTTGGCGCCGGCGGAATCAATCAGGGGTCATCAAGCAGCTGCGTCACAAGGAACGGAAGGAGAGCATGATGTTTGAACTGGTGGAGCGGGCCGCGCCGAATGCGGTCATCAAGGTGGTCGGAGTGGGCGGCGGCGGCGGCAACGCTGTCGCGCACATGGTGAATTCCAGCCTGGAAGGCGTGGAGTTCATCTGCGCCAACACCGACTCGCAGGCGATCCGGGGCACCGGCGCCAAGCACATCCTGCAGCTGGGCTCGGGCGTGACCAAGGGCCTCGGTGCGGGCGCGAATCCCGAAGTCGGTCGGCAGGCCGCTCTCGAGGATCGCGAGCGCATCGTCGAGGCGATCTCGGGCGCCGACATGGTGTTCATCACCGCCGGCATGGGCGGTGGCACCGGCACCGGTGCGGCACCGGTGATCGCCCAGCTGGCCAAAGAGATGGGCATCCTGACTGTGGCCGTGGTCACCAAGCCCTTCCCCTTCGAGGGCCGCCGCCGCATGCAGGTCGCGCTGAAGGGCATCGAGGAGCTGTCGAGCCACTGCGACTCGCTGATCACCATCCCCAACGAGAAGCTGATCACCGTGCTCGGCCGTGACGCCACCATGGTGCACGCCTTCCGCGCCGCCAACGACGTGCTGCAGGGCGCGGTGCAGGGCATCGCCGATCTGATCGTCCGGCCGGGCCTGATCAACGTCGACTTCGCCGATGTGCGCACGGTGATGAGCGAGATGGGCATGGCGATGATGGGCTCGGGCTGCGCCCGCGGCGAAGAGCGCGCCATGGAGGCCGCCGAAAAGGCGATCAGCAACCCGCTGCTGGACGACATCAACCTGTCCGGCGCCTGCGGCATCCTGGTCAACATCACCGCCGGCCCCGACTTCACCATGCGCGAGTTCGACGAGGTCGGCCGCACCATCGAGGAGTTCGCCTCGGAAGACGCGACGGTGGTGATCGGCACCGTGCTCGATCACGAGATGCAGGACGAGGTCCGCGTCACCGTGGTCGCCACCGGCCTGAACCGCGGCGTGGCGGCGCGTCCGCAGCCGCGCAGCGAGCGCATCGAGAAGATCGAGACGCCGCGCCTGCGCCCGGTGGCCGGCCTGCGCGATGCGACCACCGGCATGGCCATCGACCCGGTTGCCGCCTCCGCGCCGCGGGCGGCCGCCCGCAGCGAAGGCCGCGTCGCCACCGCTGACCTGCCGATGGACTACCTCGACATTCCGGCCTTCCTGCGGCGCCAGGCGGACTGATCGTGTTGCACCGGATTCCGCCCCGGCCGCGGGGCTGAATCGCCGCCGACCGCGTTCCGTCCGTTCCCGGAACGCGGTCACGGTTTTCGTGGATCTGTCGTTTTTTCGCGACGGATTGTGGGGTTTCTGCCGATTGCTACGCTTGCGTGACGGCGGGTCGCGTGCCATCCTCCGGCACGTTTTGTCACGCACTCCGTAGGGACGCCGCCCGCGCATGATCCGCCAACGCACGCTCCGCAATGCCATCCGCGCCACCGGCGTGGGCATCCATTCGGGTGACAAGGTGTACATGACCCTGCGCCCGGCCGCGGTCAACACCGGCATCGTGTTCCGTCGCACCGACCTGGCCGAGCCCGCCGAAATCAAGGCCTGCGCGCACTGCGTGGGCGAGACCAGCATGGCCAGCACCCTGGTCAACAAGGATGGCGTCAAGGTGTCCACGGTCGAGCATCTGCTGTCGGCGCTGGCCGGGCTGGGCATCGACAACTGCTACATCGACCTGTCGGCCGCGGAAGTGCCGATCATGGACGGCTCGGCCGGCCCCTTCGTGTTCCTGGTGCAGAGCGCCGGCATCGAAGAGCAGCACGCCGCCAAGAAGTTCATCCGCATCAAGAAGACGGTCACCGTCAAGGACGGCGACAAGTGGGCCCGCTTCGAGCCCTTCGAGGGCTTCAAGGTCGGTTTCACCATCGACTTCAAGCACCCGGTGTTCTCGAAGAGCACCTCCAGCGCCGAGATCGACTTCTCGACCACCAGTTTCGTCAAGGAAGTCAGCCGCGCCCGCACCTTCGGCTTCATGAAGGACATCGAGATGCTGCGCGAGCGCAACCTGGTGCTCGGCGGTTCGATGGACAACGCCATCGTGCTGGATGACTACCGTGTCCTCAACGAGGATGGCCTGCGCTACGAGGACGAATTCGTCAAGCACAAGATCCTCGACGCCATCGGCGACCTCTACCTGCTCGGTCACAGCCTGATCGGCGCCTTCTACGGCTACAAGTCGGGTCACGGCCTGAACAACCAGCTGCTGCGCGCCATGCTGGCCGATGCCTCGGCCTGGGAAGAGGTCACCTTCGAGGACGAGGCGACCGCGCCGATTTCCTACGCGCATCCGGCGCAGGCGATCGCCTGAATCATTGAAGTTCCGAATTGGCTGCCGTCTTGGCGGCCTTGGGGTGTTCGCCCCTTCAGGAAGCGGGATCGGCCAGGGAGGCCAAAGCCAGCAGCTGCTGGCGGAGTTCGGGATCGGTGGCCTGGAAGGCCGCTTCCCGCAGCGCCGCTGCAGCCGCCGGTGTGACGGGTGAGTGCGATGCCTGCTCCGGGGGAACGGTCAGCATCGGCGCCACTTTCACGGTGAGTTCGAAAGCCGGCACCCCGGCTTCGGCGGCGGCGGCCAGCAGGGCCTCCGATTCCAGCCGGAGCCTGTTGCGCCACAGCGGAGAGCTCGCCAGAAAGACAAGCCTGCCTTCGCGCACGTTGGCCAGTCGACACTGGCCGGCCAGCGCGTCGGGCAGGGACTGACGCAGACGCTTGTCGAGCGCACCCAGGGCACGGGCGCGATCGATCAGGCTGTCGAGAGACGAACCTTCCTTGGCCGCCAGCAGCGGCTGGAAGGAGCTCTTGGAGAAAGTCTGCATGGGCGAACGAACGACCGGAGTGCCATGAACATCATCATCGTAGCGAGTTTCCTGAAGGCGCCGCGCAAGCTGAACCTGCTTGACCCGCGCCTGATCGGCGGCAGCCTTGCCGCACTCGCGCTGCTGGTCGGCAGTGGATTCGGGCTTGGCTGGGCCCTGCGCTCGAGCGAGACGCTCGCGTTGAAGCAGCTGGAAACGCTCAATCAGGAACTGGTCGAACAGCGCGACGCCATCGAAGTCGCCCGCACCGAGGCCGAGGAAGAGCTGAATGCCATGGCCGCGCGCCTGGGCCAGCTGCAGGCCCAGGCCAACCGCCTGAACGCTTTGGGTGAGCGCCTGACCCAGGTCGGTCGCCTCGAAGACGGCGAGTTCGATTTCTCCGAGCCCCCCGCGCTCGGCGGCCCGGAGGACATGGGCGCGGTGTCCAACCGCAGCAAGCGCGAGCTGGTCGATTCGCTTGATCGCCTGGCCGAGCAGCTGGCCCAGCAGGGCGACCAGCTGGGGGTTCTCGAAAGCCTGCTGCTCGACCGCGAGTTGGAGCAGGCGATGCTGCCGACCGGCAGCCCGGTCCGCTCCGGCTACGCCTCCTCCACCTACGGCACCCGCATCGATCCCTTCACTGGCCGCAGCCATTTCCACTCGGGCGTGGACTTCAACGGACCGCGCGGCAGCGACATCCTTTCGGTGGCCGACGGCGTCGTGGTCTTCTCGGGGCGCCACCCCGGCTACGGCAACATGGTCGACATCGACCACGGCAACGGCTATGTCACCCGCTATGCGCACAACCAGGAGAACCTGGTGGAGGAGGGCGACCGCGTCCGTGCCGGCGAGCTGATCGCCAAGATGGGCTCGACCGGCCGCTCGACCGGCTCGCATGTGCATATCGAGGTGATCCACAACGGTCGCACGGTGAATCCGCATCCCTTCCTGCGCCAGGCGCGGCAGGCTCCGGCGCGGGGCTGAATCCCGCTGCCCTCGCGCGTCCAGCGTGTGCTGCGTTTCCTCCGGCGCTGACGCTTGATTCGCGCGAATTCACCCACAGGTTAGAATGCCGGGCGCTGCGGCGTCCGAGCGCCCGACAAGGCCGCTGCGACGCGGCCTTTTTCGTTGGCGACCCGCAACGCTCCCTCCACCCCACACGCCGGCCTCGCGCCGCGACCCGGAACCGCCCATGTTCAACGCCCTTCTGACCCGCATCTTCGGCAGCCGCAACGAGCGCCTGGTGCGGCAGTTCACCAAGTCCGTCGGCCGTATCAATGCGCTGGAGCCGGCGATGCAGGCTCTCGACGATGCCGCCCTGCAGGCCAAGACGGGCGAGTTCCGCGAGCGCCTCGGCAAGGGCGAGACGGTCGACCAGCTGCTCCCCGAGGCCTTCGCGGTGATGCGCGAAGCCGCCCGCCGGGTGCTGGGCATGCGCCATTACGACGTCCAGCTGATCGGCGGCATGGTGTTGAACTCCGGCCGCATCGCCGAGATGCGCACCGGTGAGGGCAAGACCCTGATGGCGACCCTGCCGGTCTACCTCAACGCTCTGGAAGGCAAGGGCGTGCACGTGGTCACCGTCAACGACTACCTGGCCAAGCGCGACGCCGCCTGGATGGGCCGCGTCTACAACTGGCTGGGCCTGTCGGTCGGCGTGGTTTATCCGGGCATGCCGCACGGCGACAAAAAGGCGGCCTATGCCGCCGACATCACCTACGGCACCAACAACGAGTACGGCTTCGACTACCTGCGCGACAACATGGCGCTGCGCTTCGAGGACCGCTTCCAGCGCGGCCTGCACTACGCCATCGTCGACGAGGTCGACTCGATCCTCATCGACGAGGCGCGCACGCCGCTGATCATCTCCGGCCCGGCCGACGATTCCCCCGAGCTCTACGTGCGCGTCAACAAGCTGGTGCCGAAGCTGTCGCGGCAGAGCGACGAGAAGGGCGAAGGCGACTACTGGGTCGACGAGAAGGGCAAGCAGGTCCATCTGTCGGAAGCCGGCATGGAGCACGCCGAGCAGCTGCTGCGCGAGGCCGGCATCCTCAAGGGCGACGAAGACCTGTATGCCGCCCACAACCTCGCGGTCGTCCATCACCTGAATGCCGCGGTGCGCGCACACGCGCTGTTCCAGCGCGACGTCGACTACATCGTGCGCGATGGCGAGGTCATCATCGTCGACGAGTTCACCGGCCGCACCCTGCCGGGCCGGCGCTGGTCGGACGGCCTGCACCAGGCGGTCGAGGCCAAGGAAGGCGTGCCGATCCAGCGCGAGAACCAGACGCTGGCCTCGATCACCTTCCAGAACTACTTCCGCATGTACAAGAAGCTGTCCGGCATGACCGGCACGGCCGACACGGAAGCTTACGAGTTCCAGAGCATCTACGGGCTGGAGGTCACGGTCATCCCGACCCACCGGCCGATGGTTCGCAAGGACATGCCGGACCTCGTGTTCCTCAAGAAGGAAGCGAAGTACAAGGCGATCAGCGAGGACATCAAGGCCTGCCACGAGCGCGGCCAGCCGGTGCTGGTCGGCACCACCTCGATCGAGACCTCGGAGCTGCTGTCGAACCTGCTCAAGAAGCAGAAGATCCCGCACGAGGTGCTGAACGCCAAGCAGCACGAGCGCGAGGCCCACATCGTCGCCCAGGCAGGTCGCCCGGGTGCGGTGACCATCGCCACCAACATGGCCGGCCGCGGTACCGACATCGTGCTGGGCGGCTCGCTGGAAGCCGAGCTGCAGGCGCTGGGCGAAGACGCGGCCGAAGCCGATCGCGAGCGCGTGCGCGGGGAGTGGCAAGCCCGCCACGAGCAGGTGCTGCAGGCCGGTGGCCTGCACATCATCGGCACCGAGCGCCACGAGAGCCGCCGCATCGACAACCAGCTGCGTGGCCGCTCCGGTCGCCAGGGCGACCCGGGCAGCTCGCGCTTCTACCTCAGCCTCGAAGACAACCTGATGCGCATCTTCGCCGCCGACTGGGTGCAGAAGGCCATGGCCTTCCTCGGCATGAAGGAAGACGACGCCATCGAGGACCGCCTGGTCAGCCGCCAGATCGAGAAGGCGCAGCGCAAGGTCGAGGCGCACAACTTCGACATCCGCAAGAACCTGCTCGACTTCGACGACGTCAACAACGACCAGCGCAAGGTCATCTACGAGCAGCGCAACGAGCTGCTGGAAGTCGAAGACGTCAAGGACACCGTCGCCAGCATCCGCGCCGATGTGTTCACCGAGGTCACGCACCAGCACGTGCCGGCCGGCTCGATCGACGCGCAGTGGGACATCGAAGGCCTGGAGAAGGTGCTTGCCGCCGATTTCGGTCTGCAGGTCGACCTCAAGAAGCTGGTCGAGGAGCGCGAGGAGCTGACCGCGGAAAACATCGCCCAGCACGTGGTCGAGGCGGCCGACGCGATGTTCGCCGAGAAGGAGGCGCAGGTCGGGCCGGAGCTGATGCGCGCACTCGAGAAGCACGTGATGCTGACCGTGCTGGACGGCAGCTGGAAGGAGCATCTGGCGCGCATGGACTACCTGCGCCAGGGCATCCACCTGCGCGGCTACGCGCAGAAGCAGCCCAAGCAGGAGTACAAGCGCGAGGCCTTCGAGCTGTTCTCCGAACTGCTCGAGAAGGTCAAGCGCGAAGTGACGACCATGCTGGCGCGGGTGCGCATCCGCTCCGAGGACGAAGTCGAGCGCCTGGAAGCGGAAGATCGCCGCCGCGCCGAGGCCGAGGCCAAGCGCATGCAGTTCCAGCACGAAAGCGCGGGTGGCTACGGCGCCGATGAAGAGGCCGCCCAGGTCCAGCAGGCGCAGGCCCAGGCGCCAGTGCGCGTCGATCCCAAGGTCGGCCGCAACGATCCCTGCCCCTGCGGTTCGGGGAAGAAGTACAAGCACTGCCACGGCCAGCTGGCCTGAGAGCACGCAACGGGGCCGCGAAAGCGGCCCCGCTGCTGTGCGGGCAGGCAAGGCCCCAGGACCGATCCAGCATGACCGAGGCCCTGCCCGAGCTGCGTGTCGCCGCCGGCCTGCTGTTCGATTCCGGCGACCGGGTGCTGCTGGCGCAGCGGCCCCATGGGCGCGAGGATGCCGGGCTGTGGGAGTTCCCCGGCGGCAAGCTCGAAGCGGGTGAGACCGCATACCAAGCCCTGCGGCGCGAGCTGTCCGAAGAGCTGGATATCGACATCAGGGGCGGTGAGCCGCTGATCCGCGTGCCGCAGCGGCAATCGCGACGCCTCTTGTGGCTGGAGGCGATCGAGGTTCGCGAGTGGCGCGGTGAGCCGCGCGGACTTGAGGGACAGGCCCTGCGCTGGGTGCGTCCGGAAGACATCGATCCCGCAGCGCTGCCGGCGGCCGATCGCCCGATCCTCGCCTGCCTGCGCCAGCCCGCGCTGTACTGGATCAGCCCGGAGGCGGTCGCGCAGCCGGCTGCATTCGAGGCCTGGTTCGCTGCCGCCCACGCAGCCGGAGCCCAGCGCCTGCAGCTGCGGGTGCCGGCTCTCGGCGCGGAAGCGCGCGCGGAGCTGGCGCGCCGCGCCGCCGAGCGCGCGCGGGCGCTGGGTATCGAGCTGCTGCTGAACGCGCGCGGCGATGAAGACCTCCAACTCGCCGCTGCGCTGGGCTGCGGCGTCCAGCTGAGCCGCACCCTGCTGATGCGGCTCGCCGGGCGGCCGCCGCTGCCCCGAGTCGGCGCGTCCTGCCACGACCCGGTTTCACTGCGGCGAGCCGAGTCGCTCGGCTGCGACTTCGCCCTGCTCTCGCCGGTTCTGCCCACGCGCAGCCATCCGGGGGCCCCCGCCCTGGGCTGGCCAGGCTTCAGCGCCCTGCGCGCTTTCACCGCCCTGCCGGTGTACGCGCTGGGTGGGGTCGGCCCCGCCGATCTCGCTGCTGCACGCATGGCCGGCGCGCAGGGGGTCGCCGGCATTCGCGGCTTCTTCGCCGGCGGAGAGCTCTAGCAGCTTTTTTGCAGAACGCCCTTCCCGGGCGTTTTTCTCGTCGGCGGTCCGGCACAGGTCCGTACCGCCTCACGACGAATCAGGCGCTCACGCGCTCGATGAGTCGCTCCGGCCATCCATGGCCGGTCCAGCAGGCTGCTTTTCAACAGGCTGCTGGCGCCAGCCCCGCGCCGGAGTATCGAGCGCATTCGCGCGCGGAGCCGGCGCCGCGACCCGGCGACGGCTCCACGGTGCGGTTCAGGCCCGACCGGGCAGGCGGAAATCGACGGGCACCCGGGCAATGGCGGAGACCGGCCGACCATCGCGCTCGGCCGGCTTGAAGCGCAGGCGCTTCAGCGCGTAGTCGACGGCGGCGCGATCGAGCACGCGGTGTCCGCTGGAGCGCTCGACCTCGACATGGGTCGGCACGCCTTGGGCGTCGACGTGGATGCGCAGCAGCACCAGCCCTTCCTGGCGGGCGCGCAGCGCCGGCCCGGGATAGGTCGGCGATCCAGGCGGCCGCGCATAGGCCAGCTGGCTGACCTCGTAGGGCCCGTCGTCGACCGCTGGCCCCGGGTCGACGTAGGCGCTGGGCAGGCTGGGCGGCGCCTCCACCGGGGGCACAAACACCGACATCGCGTTCGGCTCGGGAATTTCCACCGGCGGCGGTGCCGCGACCGCCAGCGGCGGGGGGGTTGGCACCGGCGGGCGGGGCTTGGGAGGGGGCGGAGGCGGTGGCGGTGGCGGCGGGGGTGGAGGCGGCCGCTTGATGAACTCGATGAGCGGAGGCGAGGGCGGGGGCTCGGCATCGGCCACTGCGGTCTCGATGGGCTTGGCGCCGACAAACAGCATCAGGCCGGCAGCCAGATGCAGGCTCAGGGTGGTGGTCATGCCCAGGCAGCGCATGACCGAGAAGCCCTGCTGTGGCTTGGATTGGACAGACATGGAACGCGCTCCCCCTGGCGGCGGAAGGGCCAGGCGAAGCCCTGTACGCAGTGCGTCGGCAAACGGGGTTGCCGGCCTGCGACCTCTCGGACGCGGCTACGCCCGGCGCTTCGGGACTGCAGCCGGTGCCGCTATACTTCCGTGATCGCCGCCACGGCTTGATCGTGGGGGCGCTTCGAGTGTCCTCGCCTGCACGTGCGCCCTGCGCGCCCGTCGCCACCCGTCCCGCAGGCGTCCGGTCCGTCGCCGGTCGCCGTCATTGGAGCCGCTATGAGCATCGAACAGCTGGAAGACATCGCCCAGGCCATGGTGGCCCCGGGCAAGGGCATCATCGCGATCGACGAATCGACCAACACCATCAAGAAGCGCTTCGAGGCGGTTGGCGTGGAGAACACCGAGGAGCACCGTCGCGCCTACCGCGAGATGCTGCTGACCACGCCGAATCTGTCGCAGCACATCTCCGGCGCGATCCTGTACGACGAAACCCTGCGCCAGGCGACCCGCAGCGGCGTTCCGTTCGCCGAGTACATGGCGAAGAACGGCATCCTGCCGGGCATCAAGGTCGACAAGGGCACGGTGCCGCTGGCCGGCTTCCCGGGCGAGCTGGTCACCGAAGGCCTCGACGGCCTGCGCGACCGCCTGAAGGAGTACGCCCGTCTCGGCGCCAAGTTCGCCAAGTGGCGCGCGGTGATCACCATTTCCGACGACACGCCCTCGGGCAGCTGCATCGAGGCCAACACCCACGCCCTGGCGCGCTATGCCGCGCTGTGCCAGGAGCAGGGCATCGTGCCGATGGTCGAGCCCGAGGTGCTGATGGATGGCGCCCACGACATCGAGACCTGCTACGAAGTCACCGAAGCCACCCTGCGTTCGCTGTTCGGTGCGCTGTACGAGCAGAACGTGCTGATCGAGGGCACCATCCTCAAGGCCAGCATGGTCGTCTCCGGCAAGGACTGTGCGGAGCAGGCTTCGGTCGAGGAAGTGGCGCTCGCCACCCTGCGTTGCCTGCGCGCCTCGGTGCCCGCCAACCTGCCGGGCATTGTGTTCCTGTCCGGTGGCCAGAGCGACGAGGCCGCGACCCAGCATCTGAACGCGATGAACCAGCTCGGCCACCGGCCATGGCCGCTGTCCTTCAGCTACGGCCGCGCCATGCAGCAGGCCGCGCTGAAGACCTGGGCCCAGGACATGGCCGGCAACCTGGCGGCCGCGCAGAACACCGTGTTCGAGCGCGCCCGCGCCAACGGCCTGGCTGCACTGGGCGAATACGGCGGCTGACCAGCGCGGTCGTCGGCATCGCGCATGCGGCACCCGAACGCCGGCCCTTCAGGCCGGCGTTCGCGTTTGCGGGGCCGGTGAGCAGGGCGGCGGCAAGGACAGGGCCAGGACGGGCGCAATCCGATCGGACCCGCGACGAGGGTTGGCGACGCGTGTTCCCGCGGCTGAGCCCGGCGGCGGACCTAGACCGAGGTCGAATGTGCGGCGGGCCGCGCCAGCGCCACAGTCCGCCTTCACAGGCCCACGACTTGCAGGCCGGGCGGTCTGCACCTGTCCAATACCGGAGCGCGACATGAGTGAGTCGATCGAACCGACTGCCCTGCAGTCGCTACCCCTGCCGATCGCCTGGTTCGACGCCGAGCGCAGACTGAGCGTCTGCAGCCCAGCCATGGGGCGTCTGCTCGGCCTCACGCCGCAGGCGGCGCTGCCGCTCGCTGCCGCTACGCTCGGCCTGTCGGACGCCGCCTTCGCTGGCCATGAGCATCCGCTGCAGCTGCACGGCCAGACGCTGCGACTGAGCCCGTTCCAGGACGGCTGGCTGCTGGCACTGGCTCCCGCCGCGCGCCAGGATCTGCTCACGTTGGCAGCCACCCAGCTGCAGGCCTGCGACCTCAGCCTGCCCGAATTGCCCGCTGACGTCGGTGCAGACCCCCGCCTGCCGGCCTTGAAGTCCGGTTTCGGCAACCTGTCCGAAGCCTTGCGCCAGGCCGTCCTGCTGGTGCGCGAGGTGGCGGCGGCCGTACCTGCCCTCAATCACGGCAATGCCCAGGTGCGCGAGGCTTCGGGCCAGCAGGTGCAGGAGGTCGAACACGCGCTGGCCGCGGCCGAAGCGCTGGCCAGCGGGCTGCGCGAGGCCGGTGACGCGCTGGCCGCGGTGCGCGGCCTCTCCGACGAGGCCGGTCAGCTGGCGGGCAGCGGATCGGCGACGGCGCAGTCCTTCCAGCAGACCATGCAGGCGGTCGAGAACAGCACCCGCCGCGCCGATTCGATCATCGAGATGATCGACAGCGTCGCCCTGCAGACCAATATCCTGTCGATCAACGCGGGCATCGAGGCCGCGCGTGCCGGCGACGCCGGGCGCGGCTTCGCCGTGGTCGCCCGCGAGATCCGCGCGCTGTCGGAGCGCACCGCCGGCGCCGCCCGCGATGTCCGCGGCACGCTGGACGACATCCATTCGCGGATGGGCGACGGACTGCGCCAGGCCTCCGACACCCGCGCGGTGCTCGACCGCGTGGTCGGCCTGATGCAGCGCGCCGGCGAGGCCATGCGCGATGGCAGCAGCCGGGTCGGTGCCCAGGTGCAGGCGGTGGCGGGCCTGCAGTCGCTGTTGGGCGACGTCTCCGGCCATGCCCGCGACAACCTCGCCGCGGTGGAGTCCATGCTCACCGCCAGCGCCGGCATCGCCAGCGGGATCGGCACGCTTGAAGACTGCGTCGGACTGTTCCGGCTGAGCGCTGACCCGCTGGCGGAGCCCCGCCACGCGCGTGCGCTGGAGCTCGCGCGCAACGGTGCGGACCAGGCCGGGCGCGCTCTTGAGGCTGCCCTGGCCGCGCGTCGCCTCGCCGAGGACGCGCTGTTCTCGCGCGAGTACCGGCCGATCCCGCGGACCGAACCTCAGAAGCATTCGACCGCCTTCGACGAGCTCTGCGACGCGCTGATGCCCGAGTTCCAGGAACCCCTGGCCGGCGCCGAAGCCTGGGTGGTCTATGCGATCAGCGCCAACCGCGACGGCTACGTCCCGACCCACAACGACCGCTTCTGCCAGCCGCTGACCGGCGACCCCAAGCACGACCTCGTCCACAACCGCACCAAGCGGATCTTTGCCGACCGGGTCGGCCGCACGGTGGGTGCGCACACCGATCCCTTCCGGCTGCAGGTCTATCGCCGCGACACCGGCCAGATCATGTTCGACATGTCGGTGCCGATCCGGGTCAGGGGTCGCCACTGGGGCGGTTTCCGGGTCGGCTACTCGCTGGCCTGAGACGCAGCGACAGGCGTGGCTGTGTCTCAGGCCGGCGCGGTGCGCGCAGGCTGCTGTCCGCTGGCCGTGATTGCGTACACTCCACGACCGCGCGGCCGTTTGCCGCAGTGCATGGAGACGTTCTTGAACGCGCGCATCCCCTGTCTGTCCGGCCTGCTGCTGGCTTCACTGGCGCTGGCGGCCTGCTCCACCGCGTCCGATTCCGAAGCCCCTGCGGTCACCGCCGAGTCGAGCGCGCCCGCTGCAGCCGCTGGTCCCGCAGCGGAGCAGGTCGATCCGGGCCTGATCGCCGATCCGCGCTTCGAGATCGCCGGCGTCAATGTCCCGCTGCAGCACTGGAAGCTCTACCAGCACGCGGGCGAGGCCTCGTTCGAGATGCGCGTGGAAGGCAACGAGGTCAGCCTGCGGCGGATCGGCGTCGAACCCTGGGGCACGATCGAGCAGGCGATGCCGGCGGATGCCCTGGTCGGCAAGACCCTCGAGTGGTCGGCCGAGCTGTGGGGTGAGCTGGGTGAAGCCCGCGGCGAGGCCTTCGACGCCACCGGACTCGCGGTCACGGTGATGGGCTTCGGCCCGCACGACCTGCCGATGATGGGCGCGCGGCATCTGCTGACCCAGTCCAGCGAGCCATCGCTGTCCACCGGTCCGGTGGCGCGCCAGCGCTATGCGGTCCGCTTCGTGGTGCCTGAGGGGCGCGAGCTCGAGCTCAAGCTGGCCCTGCAGCTGACCCGCGATGGCGAGCTGCACATGCGTGCGCCCAGCCTGCGGGTGATCGAGGACGCTGCCGCGCCCTGATCGAGGCGGGCGCGCTCAGCCGTCCGCCGCCTGCGGGCAGGTGAAGCCGCGCAGCGCGCCTTCCGGGCGCCCTGCCAGCCGCGCCTGCAGCGAGCCGGCGCGCCCCTGCAGCCGCCAGTCGTAGATCAGGCTGAAGGCCATCACCCGCGCGACGTATTCGCGGGTCTCGTGGAAGGGAATGGTCTCCAGCCACAGCAGGCGGTCGTCGAGCAGCGGTGCGGTCGGTGGCCGCGCCGCCAGCCAGCGACCGACAGCGGCCGGGCCGGCGTTGTAGGCCGCGGTCGCCAAGTCTGGACGGCCGCCATGGGCATCGAGCATCTGCCGCAGATAGGCGCTGCCGAGCTCGATGTTGAACTCGGGCTGGTACAGCGCCTGCGGGCCGCTGAAGCTCAGCCCCAGGCGGCGCGCGGTGTCGCGTCCGGTGCCCGGCAGCAGCTGCATCAGGCCGCGCGCGTCGGCCGGCGAGCGGGCCGACGGCATCCAGCTGCTTTCTGCGCGGATCAGGCCGGCGACCCAGGCCGGCGGCAGACCCTGCTTTCGCGCCTCGCGCCGCAGCGCGCGCTCGTGCGGCAGCGGGAAACGCTGGGCGTAGTAGCGCATGCCTTCGCCGCTGCCGAGGGTCTGCGAGGCGCGGTCGTACCAGCCGCGCTGAAGCGCCGCCTCCACCGCCAGCGCCTGTTGCGGCAGGGGCAGCCCGTCGATCGCGGACATCCACTCCTGGTGGGCCCAGCCGGGACGATCGAGCGTGTACAGGTCGAGCGCGCGCGCTACCCCACTACGCACCAGCACGCGGCGGTCGGCGCGCCCGCTGGCGGCCGGCAGCGGGCACAGGGCGTAGTCGCGGCCGCCGAGATCGGCCGCGAGGAAGCCGTGGAAGTTGGGCTCGCGTGCTGCCTTCGCGAGCAGCTCGGCGGCAGCGTCAGTGTCGCCGACCGCGGCGCGCAGACGCGCTTCGATCAGCTGCCAGCGCGCGCGCTCGCGCAGCTCGGCAGGCATCGCCGACAGTGCGTCGAGGGCTTCGCGGGGCTGCCGACGCGCGATCGCCTCGCGTACCCGCCATTCGTGCAGACGCGCGTCGAAGGCATCGGCCGGTACGCGGGCGAAGCGGGCGGCGGCCTCCGGCAGATAGCTGGCGGCGCTCCACAGGGCGATCGCGTGGCGCAGGCGGCCGATGCGCTCACCTTCCAGGCCCAGCGCTGAGGCCAACGTATCGAGCAGGGCTTCGGCCGCGCCGGGGTCGCGCCGCGCCAGCGCGACCAGCCCCGCCTCGACCGCGGCACGTGTGCGAGGGGTCGATGGCCAGCCCGTGGCGGCCGCCGTAGGCGTGTCGATGAAACTCGCCTCGGCTTCGACGCGCGCGCGCAGGGAGGCGTCCAGATCGCGCGCGAGATGGCGCATCAGGCCGCCATTGCCGCGCTCCGCGGCCGCTTCGATGCGCTGCAGAATGCGCGCGGCGTCCAGGCGGCCGATGCGGCGCAGGGTCGCGATCACCGGGTCGCAGGCCTTGGGCAGGCTGTCGCCGCGGTCCCATTCGGCGAGCGCGGCATCGATCACGCCGGGATCGTCGCCTTGGGCAAAGCGCGCGCTCAGCGCATGGCAGCGCAGGTCCGGGTCGGCGTCGTCGCCCTCTTGCAGGCCGATCCGCCGGAAGGCCATCCACTCGCCGCGCTCGCCCAGCTGGCGCAGCGTCGCCCGTCGCAGCAGGCGGGCGGGCGGGGTGTCGCCGTGGCGATCGAGGAAGTCGATCACCGCGTCGACGTCGATGCGTCCGCCGCGACCGCGCAGGTGCTGCTGCTCGATCCAGGGCCACAGCGGATCCCCGTCGAGCGCACGGCCAAGTTCGCGAAACACAGTCGCGTTGGCTCGCGGTGCCTCGGCCATGGCAGTGCGCAGGCGCGCGAGCCGATCGCGGTCGGCTGGCAGCAGATCCTCGGCGTGCACGGCGGGCAACAGAGCCAGCGCAAGCAGCAAGGGCAGGGTGGTGAGCAGGGGCTTCAACATTCCGTGTCGTCGGGGGCGTCTGTCGCGTCGGGCCGACGCGGGGCTCTGTGGGACAATCGCACGGCCCGAAGGTGCCCGGGACACGCGGGCCGGCGGTGGCGGCGCGTCGCACCGCGCATGACCATTCTTCCACAGGCCCGCGCGCCTTGAACCCACAGGTGGCAGCCACCCATGAGTCTTCTGCTGATCTATCTGGCGCTGGGCGCGTGTGCCGGCCTGCTTGCCGGCCTGCTCGGCGTTGGCGGCGGTCTGGTCATCGTGGCCGCCCTGGCCTGGCTGCTGCCACTGCAGGGCGTGCCGGCCACGCAGGTGATGCAGGTGGCGCTGGCGACGTCGCTGGCGAGCATCATCCTGACCGGTCTCTCCTCGGCCCGTTCGCATGCGCGCCGCGGCAGCGTGCTCTGGCCCAGCGTGTGGACGCTCGTGCCCGGCCTGATGCTGGGCGGCGTGGGCGGCGCCCTGTTCGCCACCGGCCTGGAGAGCGACACCCTGCGCTGGTGCGTGGCCGGGTTCTGCCTGCTGGCAGGCAGCCAGCTCGCCTTCGGCACGCCGCGCGCCGAGCGCGAACGCAGCGATGCGCCGCGTTCGCCGGCCTTGGCTGCGGCTGGACTCGGCATCGGTGGCCTGTCCGCGGTGGTTGGCATCGGCGGCGGCAGTCTGACCGTGCCCCTGCTGGTCTGGCTCGGCGTGCCGCCGGTGCGCGCGGTCGGCACCTCCAGCGCCTGCGGCGTGGCGATCGCCGTCGCCAGCGCCAGCAGCTACGCCTGGCTGTCGCCGCCAGCGCCGAACCTGCCCGGTTCGCTGGGCTATGTCTACGTTCCGGCAGCGCTGGGCATCGCGCTGGCCTCGGTGCTGATGGCCCCGCTCGGCACCCGACTGGCGCATCGCCTGAGCGGGCCCTCACTGAAGCGGGTGTTCGCCGGATTCCTCTACCTCGTGGGTCTGAGCCTGCTGTTCCGATAGGCGGAATACCCGGCGTCTTGAACTGTGCGCCGACGGATCAGCTGTGCTGCGTGCGCTCTTGTCACGCCCCGGGCGCCGCGTTCACACTCCGCGCGCCGGCGGACTCGGGGGAGCCGACCGGCGCCATTCCGCGCCCACGGGCGCTTCATTCATGAGGGGAATCATGAACACCATCCGTCACCGCCTGGCGGCGGCGATCCGCTGTGCCCTGCCCGTTCTGCTGCTGCCCGCGCTCGCGGTGGCCCAGGACGATGCCCGCGAACTCGACCGCATCGAAGTCACCGGCTCGCGCATCAAGAAGGCCGAGATCGAAGGGCAGACGCCCGTGCAGGTCATCAGCCGCGAGCAGATCGAGCGCAGCGGCCTGACCTCGATCGGCGATCTGCTGCAGCAGACCACCGGCTCGGGCTCGGCGCTGAACACGAAGTTTAACTCCAGCGGCAATTTCGGCTTTCCGCCGGACGGCGGCGGCGTGGGCGCGGGCGCGGCCACCGTGGATCTGCGGCACCTGGGTTCCAAGCGCGTGCTGGTGCTGGTCGACGGCATCCGCTGGGTCAACGAGAGCTCGGCCTCGGGCGTGGGTGGTGTGGTCGACCTGAACACCATTCCCCTGGCCATCGTCGAGCGCATCGAGGTGCTGGAAGACGGCGCTTCGTCGATCTACGGCTCCGACGCCATCGCCGGCGTGGTCAACATCATCACCCGCCGCAGCTTCGAGGGCGTGTCGCTGAGCGCGAGCTACGGCGAGTTCAGCGAAGGCGACGGCGGCACCACCACGGCGGACCTCGCCTTCGGCGGCGAGAGCGAGCGCGTCAGCTACTTCCTCGGCGCCAGCTTCAACGAGCAGGACACGGTGTTCTCGAAGGATCGCGCGCAGTCGAGCTTTCCGGTGCCCGGCACCGGTGTCGCCCTGGGCAGCTCGGCGATCCCCGCCGGTCGCTTCATCTTCCGTGACCCCAACACCGGCGCCAACCTTGACCTGGTGCCGAACGCGGTCAGCGGCGTGCCGCGCTACAACCCGGCCGAGACCGGCTGCACCCGCACCGACGACTTCCGCTGCTTCACCAACGCGGATCGCTTCAACTTCGCCCAGTTCAACCTGCTGCAGACACCGAGCAAGCGCGCCGGCGTGTACAGCCAGGCACGGATCCAGCTGGGCGAGGCGACCACCTGGTACGTGCGCGCGCTCTACAACAACCGCAAGTCGACCAACCAGGCCGCCGCCGAGCCCTTCTTCCTCGGCCCGGCCTCGCCCTCGAACTTCTGGGCGGACACCGCCGTCATCTCGGCCAGCAACCCCTTCAACCCCTTCGGCTTCGACCTGGTGTCGGGGCAGAACTTCTCGCTGGGCGGCTACCGGCCGCTGGAAGGCGGCCCGCGCCGCTTCCTGCAGGACGTGGACACCTTCCACTTCGGCACCGGGCTCGAGGGCAGTTTCGACCTGGGTGGCCGCACCCACCTGTGGGACTTCAACTTCGCGCGCGGCGTCAACAAGGCCCAGCAGACCAACTTCGGCAGCTACAACGCCCGCCGGCTCGCCCTGGGCCTCGGCCCCGCTGCGGCCTGCGCGGCGACGCCGGGCTGCGTGCCGATCGACGTGTTCGGCCCCGGCAGCCTGACCCCGCAGATGCTGGCCTTCATCCAGCCGGTGCTTCGCGACACCAGCCGCAACACCCTCAGCCTGTGGTCCAGCAACCTCACCGGCGATCTGTTCGACCTGCCCGCGGGCAGCCTGAGCTATGCCGCAGGCTTCGAGCAGCGCAAGCTCAAGGGCTCCTACCGTCCCGATGGCCTGACCGTGGCCGGCGAGTACAACGGCGTGGTGTCGAGGCCGACCACCGGCAGCTACGAAGTCGACGAGTTCTACACCGAGTTCAACGTGCCGCTGCTGGCTTCGGCCGATGGCGTGCGTCGCCTCGACCTGTCGCTGGCCGGGCGCTACTCGGACTACTCGACCTTCGGCGGTGAGACCACCGGCAAGGCCGGCCTGCGCTTCCAGGTCAACGAGCAGCTGCTGCTGCGCGGCACCTTCGCGGAAGGTTTCCGTGCGCCCAACATCGGTGAGCTGTTCGGTTCGGTCAGCGGCTTCGATGCCGTGCTGACCGATCCGTGCTCGGCGAATGCGCCCGGCGGCCGCAACGCCAACTGCAACGCGCTCGGCGTGCCGGCCGGCTATGTCCAGCCCAACCCGCAGATCTCGGTGCAGACCGGTGGCAACCGCGAGCTGCAGCCTGAGACCGCGCGCAGCAGCACGGCCGGTTTCGTCTGGAGCCCGGCGTTCGCCACCGGCGGGTTCTCCGAACGTCTGGACATCGGTCTGTCCTGGTACCGCCATCGCGTGGAGGGCGGCATCCAGGCGATCGACGCCCAGACCCAGCTCAACGCCTGCGTGAACACGCTGAGCCCGACGCTGTGCAGCGGCATCACCCGCAATGCGCTCGGTGCGATCAGCGGCTTCAGCAACTTCCTGACGAATATCGGAGAAGTGGATACCCGCGGCTACGATCTCGACCTGTCCTGGGTTGTCGACGGCGGCGACCTCGGTCGCTTCAGCGTCGATTGGCGCAACACCTTTGTCGACGACTACGAGGCGGTCGGTGCCAACGGCGTGCGCCAGCCGCAGGGCGTCGGGATCGAGGTGTCGAACAGCGCGATTCCCGAGCTGAGCTCGAACCTCGCCCTGGGCTGGGGCTACGGCGATTTCGACGCCTCGTGGACGATGCGCTACGTCAGCGACCTCACCGAGCGCTGCGGCAACGCCGCCAGCTTCGAAGTCTGCAGCGATCGCCGCACGCCGGCCACCGCCAGCACCAACCGTCTGGGTTCGACCACCTATCATGACCTCCAGCTGGGCTGGAAGGCCCCCTGGGGCGAGTCGACCCGCTTCGTGCTGGGCGTGAACAACGCCTTCTCGAAGGAGCCGCCGATCTGCCTGTCGTGCACGCTGAACGGCTATGACGCCTCGACCTACGACCTGCCGGGCAGCCGCTTCTTCTACGGGCGCGCTGAACTGCGGTTCTAGTCGAAGCGGGTGTGACGCTCGCCGGAGGCGCTTTTCGGCGAGCGCCGCTGTGCACTTGGAGCGGGCCAGCACAGGCTGGCCCGCTCCAAGTGGGTGACGTCGATCTGCGCCCTTGCTGAAGCGACATGGGCGAGGGCTCAGCGCGCAGCAGCCGCTGCGCGCTCGCGCTGGATCAGCTGGTTCGCGATCTCCAGCATCCGGGCGTGACCGCCGGCTTGGCGTGCGCCGATCCGATAGCGTCCGTTGATGACCAGTTCCGGCGTGCCGGTGCTGCCGTAGGCCTGCACGGTCTGCTTCGCGCGCGCCAGCCTGGCATGGGTCGACATCGCGTTCATCGCCGCCAGGAACTCCTGGGGGTCCGCACCGTGCTCGGCGAAGAGTGCGGCGATGTCTTCGACGCTCTCGATCGACCGGCGTTCGCTATGCACGGCGACGAACACGGGGGCATGCGCTGCTTCGAGCACGCCCAGGGCCTCGGCCGCGAAGTAGGCGCGGGCGTAGAGGTCCCAGGCGCCGCCGAAGGCCGCCGGCTGATAGCGGAACACCACGTCGTCGGGCAGGCCCGGCTTCCAGGCGTCGATGTGCGGCTGCAGGGCCGCGCAGGCGCCGCAGCTGTAGCCGAACACTTCCACCACCTCGATGCTGCCGGGCGGGGCCGTCGTGGCCACGGCCGGTTCGATCAGCGTGTAGTCGCGCCCGGGCTGCAGCGCGTCCGCAGCCGCGGCCGGACGCAGCGTGAGCGCGGCGGCGAACAACGCCAGCAGCAGGACAGGAAGGCGCATCGACATGGTGCAGCTCCGGCGACGGGGATCATCCCCACAGGGCCGGCTGCGACCCGGAGCCAGGGGCGGAGTTCCGACTCCAGCGCCGAAGCGTGCCTAAAGCGCGCCAGGCACCTCGATCTCGGCCGCCACCGGCAGGTGATCGGCCGGCGCGCCCTCCAGCAGCCAGCGGCGCTGCACCCGGATGCCTTCGCTGACGAGGATGTGGTCGATCGCACGCTTCGGTCGCCAGCTGGGGAAACTGGGCAGCATCTGCTCGGGCGGCAGCAGGCGCGTGCGGCGGTACAGCGACTGCATTTCCGCGCACAGCGGCTCGCAGTTGAAGTCGCCCATGAGCAGGGCGCGCGGGGCGTCTTCGACCAACTCGGCGATGAAGCTGAGCTGGGCCAGCCGCGACTTCACGCCCAGCGAGAGGTGCGCCACCACCACCACCAGCGCATCGCTGCCCTGGCCGTAGCGCGCCAGCAGGGCGCCGCGGCCGGGAATGCGGCCGGGCAGCGGGTGGTCGATCACTTCCTGCGGCTCCAGTCGGCTCAGCAGCGCGTTCGCGCTGGTGGCGATGCCGCCCATGCGTCGGTTCGGCTGGTGGCTCCAGAACGGGAAGCGGCCGCGTTCGGCGAGGTAGTGGGTCTGGTTGATGAAGCCCGAGCGCAGCGAGCCGGGGTCGGTCTCCTGCAGCCCCACCAGGTCGAAGCCGCGCGCCATGCCGGCCAGGGCATCGAGGTTGCCACGCTTGTCGCGGTGCGGCAGCACGTGGTTCCAGGGTCGCGACACGTAGTCCATGTAGCGATCGGTGCGCGCGCCGGCCTGGATGTTGGCGCTCAGCACGGTCAGTCGCGTCGAGGCCGGCGCCTGAGACGCAGCGGCCCCGGGCGCGGGCGCGACCGGGGCCGGGGCAGGGGACGTGCGCACGGGTGAAGCCGGGCGGCTTCAGCGGCCAGCGGCGGCCGCGTGCTCCTGCGCGACCAGCGCGTCGACGATCTCCAGCATGCGCGGGAAGCCGCCTTCGCGCGGCGACATCACGCGGTACTTGCCGTTGACGATCATCGAGGGCGTGCCGTCGACGCCGTAGCGCTGCACGGTCTGCTGGGCGCGGGCGATCTTGGCGTTGACCGCGAAGCTCTGCATGCTGGCCATGAACTCCTCGCGGCTCACGCCGTACTCGGTGTACAGGTCGGCCACGTCCTCGATGCTCTGGATCGGCTTGCGGTCGGTGTGCAGGGCCTTGAAGATCGCGTCGTGCGACCTGTCGAGGATGCCCATGGTTTCGGCCGCGTAGTAGGCGCGCGCATAGACCTCCCAGGCGCCACCGAACACCGCCGGCATGTAGTTGAACTGCACGTGCTCGGGCAGGCCCTTCTTCCAGTCGTTGACGATCGGCTGCAGGGTGGCGCAATGCACGCAGCTGTAGCCGAACACTTCGATGACCTCGACCTTGCCGGCCGCTGCGCTGGTCGGCACCGGCGGATTGATCAGCTGGTAGTCGGTACCGGCGGTGAGGTTGGCGGCGGCGGGCGCCTGCGCCGAACAGGCGACGGCGGAAGCCAGCAGGGCGGCAGCGGCGAACAGGCGCATCAGCATGTGGGGTCTCCAGATAAGTGAAGGCCCGCCGAGCTTAGGCGGGCCAGTCTGAACATCGGGTCACGGCGCGCGGGCGGAGCCTGCGCAGCCGCCCTGCGACCCCGTTCGGAGCCGCAGGTTCCCCGCAACTACTGCGCTTCGTGCAGACCTTCGATGTAGGTCGCCAGCGCCTGGATCTCTTCGTCGGTCAGGTAGCGGGCCACGCCCGCCATCACCGCATTGGCGTTGTCGCCGCGGCCGTGCACGGTGCCGTCGCGGAACAGGTTCAGCTGGGCTGCGGTGTAGCCGGCGTGCTGGCCGGCGAGGTGCGGATAGGCCGGGCCCGGGTTGCCGTCGCCGGCCGGGCCGTGGCAGGCGCTGCAGGCGGGAATGCCGCGCTCCAGGTCGCCACCGCGGTAGAGCTTCTCGCCGACTTCGTAGAACTTGAGGCCCTCGTTCGGGCCGCTGCTGATCACGGTCTCGTCGGCGAGGCCGGCGCGGGCGGTCTGGCCGGCGAAGTAGGCGCCGATGTCGCGCATGTCCTGCGGCGACAGCATCGCCGCGAAGCCGAGCATGATCGCGTTGTTGCGCTCACCGCTCTTGTACAGGGCGAGGTGGCGGGCGATGTAGCGCTCGTGCTGCCCGGCCAGCTTGGGGTACTGCGGATCGGCGGAGTTGCCATCCATGCCGTGGCAGGCGGCGCAGACCGCAGCCTTGCCCTGGCCGGCCTCGGCATTGCCGGGGACGACGGCGGCCGTGTCATCGGCCAGGCTGGCGACCTCGGCCGCCGCCTGTTCGGGCGCGGCGGTGACTTCGGCGGCGTTCTGCGCGAGAACGGAAGAGGCGGCCAGCAGGCCCGCCAGCCCAAGGAAGCGGCGAAAACTCATACACTTGCTCCGAACTGGAATGCTGTTTCGACCGCTGGCACCACCGCAGGCAGCGGCAGGGCGCGGGAATCGCGGGATTATTCCAGCCCGCCCATGACGGGTCAACGAAGCTGAAGCGCGCAGCTTCGCCGTCCGCACTGGATCCTCTGATGTCCGAGCACCACCCCTTCCGTGCCGCCAGCTACCTGCTGAGCGTGCACAACCCCCGACAGCTGCCCGCGGATGATGGCCTCGAGGTCGCGATCTCCGGCCGATCGAATGCCGGAAAGTCCAGCGCGATCAACAAGATCTGCAGCCAGACCGGGCTCGCCCGCACCAGCAAGACGCCCGGCCGCACGCAGCAGCTCGTGTACTTCCAGCTGGCGCCGCAGCGCTTCCTGGTCGACCTGCCGGGCTATGGCTATGCCAAGGTCCCGCCGGAGCTGCGCGATCACTGGCGCGGCCTGATCGAAGGCTACTTCCAGAGCCGGCGCGCGCTCGCCGGCCTGGTGGTGGTGATGGACATACGCCATCCGTTGCGCGAGTTCGACCAGCAGATGCTCGGCTTCGGCGAGGCACGCGGCCTGCCCTGCCACGTGCTGCTGACCAAGGCCGACAAGCTGGGCCGCGGCGCCCAGGCGCAGACCTTGCGGCAGGTGCGGGCGGAGCTGTCCGAGGGCCAGAGCGTGCAGCTGTTCTCCGCTTCCAGCGGTCTCGGCGTTGAGGAAGCGCGCGAGCGTCTGGCCGGCTGGCTGCAGCTCGGCGGCTGAGGTGGCATCCGTGGACGCTTCCGCGCGGCGGGTGCGCGCGCAGCAACTGCTCGCCAGCGGGCAAGCGCAGCGGCTGCTGGAGGAGCTCAGCGACTTGCCGCTGGGTGACTTCGACGCCGATCTCGCCTATTTCCACGCGGTGGCCGCTGCCAAGTGCGGACGTCGCGATCGTGCCGAGCCGGCGCTGGCGCACTGCCTTGCGCTGGCGCCGGACCATCCCGGCGGGCGCTTCCAGCGCGCCGTGTTCGCCCAGGCCGACGGCAAGCTGCACGCGGCACGCGAGGACTTCGCCGCCGCCGCGCGCGCTGCCCCCGCCTGGGCTGAGGCCCACTACAACCTCGGCGTGATCGAAGCCGGGCTGGGCGACTTCGCCGCGGCCGAAGCCAGCTATCGGGCGGCGCTGCGGGCCCAGCCGCGCCTGCTGGCGGCCGCCAACAATCTCGCCAACCTGCTGTGCGAGCGCTCCGCTGAACAGGAAGCCATCGCGCTCATGCAGGGCGTCCTTGCCGCGGCCCCTGGGTTTGCGATCGGCTGGGCCACGCTCGGCCGCAGCCTGCTGCGGGTCCGCCAGCCCGGGCCGGCGATCGAGGCCCTGCGGCGGGCGCTGAACCTTGATGCCAGCCAGGCCGCGGCCTGGCAGAACCTTGGCGATGCCCACCAGCTGCAGGGCGACGTCACTGCTGCAGCCGAAGCCTACGCAAGGGCGTTGCAGCTTGAGCCGCAGTCCGCCGCGCTGGCCTTCAAGCTCGACACCCTGCGTGGCGCCCAGCCGGCGCGTCCACCGGATGCCTACGTCCGCGATCTGTTCGACGGCATGGCCGGGGCGTTCGACCACTGGCTGGTGGACACCCTCGGCTACCGCTTGCCCGAGCAGCTGGCGCGCTATCTGCCCGAGGCGACCGGCCTCGACGTGCTCGACCTTGGCTGCGGCACCGGGCTCGCGGCGCCTGCGCTGCGGCCGCTGGCGCGTCGTCTGGAGGGTGCGGACCTGTCGTCGAACATGCTGCGGCAGGCGGCGGCGCGCGGCCTCTACGATGCCCTGCACCAGGCTTCGCTACAGGACCTGCTGGCGCGCGAGGCGGCGTGCTGGGACCTGCTGCTGGCAGCGGACGTGTTCGTCTACGTCGGCGCGTTGGAGCCGGTGTTCGCGGCGGCCGCGCGCGCCCTGCGGCCCGGCGGCTGGCTGCTGTTCTCGATCGAGGTGGCGGCGGACGCGGAGGCGGGCGGATTCGCCTTGCAGTCGACCGGCCGCTATGGCCACAGCGCCCGCGTACTGGCCCGCCAGGCGGAGGCGCTCGGGTTCACCGTCGAACTGGATGCGCCCATCGACCTGCGGCGTGAGCGCGCGCAGATGCTGCCGGGACGGGTGATGCGCCTGCGCTTCAAGGGCTAGGGCAACGCTGAAGAATTCAGCGTTGCCGCGCGCCATGGAGGGCGCGCCCGCGGATCGAGCGCGTATGCGCTTGATCCAGCGCAAGCGAGTCCGGACATGTGCCGGACACGCGACCCCTGGTCAAGGCCAGGAGGGACTTGATCAGTCTTGCCCCAGCACGCCTCAGAACAGCTCGATGTCGTCGCCCTTGTTCTTCATCTTCTCCATGAAGTCCGCCAGCGCCTGCTGCACGCTCTTGCCGTGCAGCAGCACCGCCTCGAACATCTCGACCTCTTCCGGCATCGAGTAGCGGGCGCGGATCTTCTCCTGCAGCGCCACCCACTGGTCGGGCGTCGTCGCGCGCTGCTCGTCGCTGACCACCTCGGCCAGCCACTCCAGGCTGTGGCTGACGTGGCTGAGCCGCTGCACCAGGCGGTCGTAGAACTGGAAGGCGATGATCGACTGGTGGACCATGCCGGTCACCTGCGAGGCGGCGCCGGACATCCGACGCCGGATCTCGCCGAGCTCGCCGTCTTCCGGCAGCCGGCTCGCGTCTTCCGCGATCACGCCCATGTGCTTGGCCATGATGGTGAAGGTGTCGGTGAGCACCTCGACCGAGCTGTCGCTGTCGCGCATCGCGCCTTCGATCTGGCCGACCGCGAGCTCCATCATCAGCACCGTCTCGCGCATCTTGTCCCAGTTCGGGTCGGGGATCCGCACGCGGGTGCCGCGGGGCTCGGCGGGTGCACTCATGTCACGACTCCTGGATCGATGGACGGCTGGATCGATGGACGGGCGGCCGACGTTCGGCCTTGCCGCGCTGGGGCGGTGTGGTCGGAAAGCAAGTCCTGTACCGTCGTGCGGCCTGCGCGCCGACGCCCGCGGAGCAGCGCGCCCGGCATGCACGGATGCAACGCCGCTGCGGAAATTTGCGGCATGTGGCTTGCACCTCGGCAGGCTTTCCCGAACCCGGAAGTCCGCGGCGTGCGCGAGTCCCGCTCCCACCACCAGCCCGACCCGCCGCTCGCGCCGCAGCGGCGCGAGCGCCGGATCGGCCTGCTGGCGACCCTGGCCGTCCTCGGCATCGTCGGGCTGCTGGCCGTGGTCGCCAGCGCACCACCCCCGCATCCGCCGCTGGTGGTGGCCGTGGGGCCGTGGCTGGGCTACGACCCGCTGGTCCTGTTGCGCGAACAGGAGCGCCTGCCGCCTGGCATGCGTCTGGTCGAGCTGCCTTCGGCCACCGACACCCTCGGCGCGCTCGGCGATGGCCGCGTCGATGCCGCTGCCGTCACCCTCGACGAAGCCCTGCGCCTGCGCGCGCGCCTGCACGACCTGCGGGTGATCGCGGTGCTCTCGGAATCGCGCGGTGCCGATGGCGTGGTCCTGCGCGCGGGTCTCGATCCTGCCGTCGGCCTTGCGGGGCGGCGGATCCTGGTGGAGGACAGTGCGGTCGGAGGCCTGGTGCTGGCGGCGGCCCTCAAGGCCGAGGGTCTGGACGCGAGGCAGGTGCGGCCGGTCGAGGTGCGCGCACAGCATCTGGCGCGGCGCTGGGCCGATGCCGATGTCGATGCCATCGTTGCCTATGAGCCCCTGCTCAGCCGTCTGGTTGGCGAGGGCCACATCCTGCTGCACAGCACGCGCGAACTCACCGGCCTGGTCTACGACGTGCTGGTCGTGCGCGAAGCCGTCCTGCTTGAACGTGAGCGCGAGCTGCGGCAGCTGCTGGTGGCCTGGGATCAGGCGGTGGCGCCGTTTGCTGCAGGCGATGCGCTGCCGCTGGATCGGCTGGTGCCCGGCACGGGCTTGAGCGAGAACGAGTACCGGCGGGCCCTGGATGGCATCGACTTTCTTGCGGCAGCGCGCAGCCAGGCCCTGCTGTCCGGCGCGGATACCGCCCTGCAGCGACTGCTGCCACGGTTCGCGACGCTGCTGCAGCTGCCGCAGGCTCCGTCGACGCCGCAGGCGGGCGGTCTGCTGATGCCAGGCGTGCAGCCGCAGTCGACCGGGACCTCGCGCGATGGTCGCTGAGCGCGGACTGCGTCGCCTGCTGAGCCATTGGCCGGCACGCTTCAGCCTGCCGCTGGTGCTGAGCGCGCTGTGTGCGGTCGCGCTGCTGCTGATGTTCAACCTGCGCAGCGGACAGGCCACGCAGCACGCCCGCGCCGAGATGCGGCAGGACCTCGGCGAGCTCGCCAACCTCACCGCACGCCGCCTGGACAGCTACGCCGAGCTCGGCGACAACGGCGGCGCGCGCGGCATCGTCACCCGCCTCGGCCTGTATGCGCTGGTGGTCGAAGCCTGGCAGCTGGATGCGTCCGGCCGGGTGGTGCACAGCCTGCGTCGCTCCGATACCGGTCGACCCTTCGAAGAGGTGCGGCAGCGCCTGCCCGATCCGCTGCTCACCCTGCTGTCCGGATGGGATGCGGCGAGACTGGACCAGGGCGCCAGCCAGGTGCACGGCACCCTGCGCCTGCAGGTCGAGCCGGTGCTGGTGCGCAGCGATCCGCCCGAGCGCGGTCTGCTCGTGCTGATTGGCGACAGCGCGGCGGCCGAGGCCGAAGCGCACTGGAACCTGCGCCGGGTGTTCCGCACCGAGGCGCTGATCCTCGGCGTCGCGGCGATCTTCGCCTGGTGGTGGCTGCGACTGCAGCTGCTCGACCGCAGCGCGCGCCTGCAGTCCGCCGCCGAGGCCCTGCGCAGCGGCCACGTGCCCCTGTCGTCCGAGGTCGGTGGTCGCGATGAGCTGGGCGCCATCGGCCGTGCCTTGGACGCCGGCTTCGCCCGCCTTCGCCGTCATCAATCGATCCAGCAGCTCGCCCTGGCCAGCAGTCGTTGCCTGGTCGAGGAGCGGCCGCTGCCCGAGCGCCTGCAGACCGTCTGCGAGCTGCTGGTGCAAAGCAAGGCTTTCCATGCGGCGCGCATCCTTGCCGAGGATCCCGCAGCCACGCCGCTGTTCGGCGCCGGCCAGCTGCCGGGCCCGGGCAACGAGGTCTGGCGCTTCCCGATGCAGGTCTTCAGCATCGGCGATTCCTTGGAGCCCGCCACGCTTGAGGCCTGGCCCAGCGAGGCCGGACACGGCGAGCACGACTGGAAGCCGGCGCTCGAAGTGCTGGCGCGCGACCTGGAGCAGCAGATCGCGCGGCTGCGCGCCGAGCACGCCCGGCGCGGCGCCGAGCGCCGCGAGCGGCTGGCGATGGACGCAGCCGAACTTGGGGCCTGGCAGCTGGAGCTGGCGCCGCCGCGGGTTCGCCTGTCGGCGCGGGCGGCGAGCATGCTGGGTGCGAGCGAGCTGGACCTGCCCGCCCTCATTGACGGCCACGCGGCCGCCAGCGCCAGCATCGAGTTCGGGCAGTCGCGCGACGGCAGTCCGGACCCACTGTTCCTGCTGGAACGCCTGCTGCACCCCGATGACGCGCAGCGACTGCGCAGCCGCCTGCGCCCCGGCGAGCCCTGTCCCAGCCTGCTCGACGAGGAGTTCCGCGTCGGCAGCGAAGGCGGCTACCGCTGGCTGCTCGGTCGCGGCACCGTGGTCGAACGCGATGCCGCAGGCCACCCCCGCGCGCTGGCCGGCGTGCTGATCGACATCGATGCGCGCAAGCGCGCGGAGTCGGCGCTGCGGCTCGCCAGCGAGGTCTTCGAAAGCAGCCAGCTCGGCATCCTGATCTGCAGCGCCGACGGCCTGATCATCGATGTCAACGCCGCCTTCGAGAGCATCACCGGCTACCCGCGTGAGCAGGTGCTGGGGCGCTCGCCCAAGCTGCTCTCGTCTGGCCAGCATCCGCCGGACTTCTACCGTGCGATGTGGACCGAGCTGCGCGTGCGCGGCCGCTGGGACGGCGAGATCTGGAACCGCCGCGCCGACGGCAGCGTGTATCCGCAGTGGTTGACCATCACCCGCGTCGACGACGCCGAAGGCCAGCCGCTGCACTACATCGGCCAGTTCGTCGAGACCTCGGACCGCAAGGCCTTCGAATCGCGGATCGAGTATCTCGGCGCCCACGACCTGCTGACCGGACTGCCGCGCCGCGAGCGGCTGATGCAGGCGCTGCAGGCGGAGCTGCAGTCCGGTGGCTCGGGCGTGGTGCTGATGCACGTCGACATCGACCGCTTCCGCCAGATCAACGAGTCGCTGGGCTATGCCGCCGGCGACCTGCTGCTGCGGGCGGTGCCGACCCGGCTGGCGCGCGTGCTGCCCGCCGAAGCCTGGGTGTCGCGGATCAGCGCCGACGAGTTCCTGGTGCTGGCGCCGGCCGCTGGATCCGTGGATGCGCAGGCGCTGGCCATGCGGGTCCACGCCGCCCTGTGCGAGCCGATCGAGGTCGATGGCCGTGAGCTGGTGCTTGGCATCAGCCTCGGCTTCGCCCTCGGTCCCCAGGACAGCGCCGATGCCGAGGGCCTGGCCCGCGCCGCAGAGCTCGCGCTCGGCGCTGCACAGATGGCCGGGCGCAACCTGGTGCAGGCCTTCCGCAGCGAGTTCACCGGGCGCAGCCTGCAGGCGCTGACGCTCGAATCCGAGATGCGCGCCGGCCTGCAGCGCGGCGAGTTCTTCGTGGTCTACCAGGCGCAGATCGATCTGCGCACGGATGCACTGGCCGGCTATGAGGCGCTGGTGCGCTGGCGGCATCCCCAGCGCGGCCTGATCTCGCCGGCCGAGTTCATCCCGCTGGCGGAAGACACCGGCCTGATCGTGCCGCTGGGGGAATTCGTGCTGCGCGAGGCCTGTGCCGCGGCGATGCGCCTGCGCGCGAGCGGCCTGCCGGCGGTGCCGGTGTCGGTCAATGTCTCGACCCTGCAGTTCAAGCGCGAGGATTTCGAGGCGACGGTCGAGGCCGTGCTCAGCGACAGCGGCCTGGCGGCGGAAGCGCTGGAGCTGGAGCTCACCGAGTCGGTGCTGATGGACCATGCCGAGGCCGTGCTGCGGCGTCTCGATCGCCTGCGCGCACGCGGCCTGAAGCTCGCCATCGACGACTTCGGCACCGGCTTCTCATCGCTGGCCTACCTGGGTCGGCTGCGGCCGGACCGCCTCAAGATCGACCAGAGCTTCGTGCGCGGCATGGGCCGCTCGGTCACCAGCCAGGGCGTGGTCAAGGCGATCCTCGCGCTGGCCGAGGAGTTCGGCCTCGCCACTGTCGCCGAGGGCGTCGAAACCCACGAGGAAGCCGCAGTGCTGCGCGCGCTCGGCTGCGACGCCGGCCAGGGCTACCTGTTCGCCCGACCGCAGGAGGAGCACCTGCTGCGCTGGCCGCTTGAACCCCCCGCTCAGGGCTAGGACCGGCTCGGCGCCACGTCGCCCTGAGTCAACGCCCTCTCATAGGGTGGGCCCTGGGCCACCATGGGCTCCACCCTCGCCTCGGTTTCGCCAATTCGCTGCGTTGCTCGAAGCGAAGAACATGAGCGTGCGCTCAGCCGCGCGGGCAGCCGAATCGCGGCTGCCATACCGCGAGCCCTGGCCCACCGTTGCACCGAAGTGCGTGCGCGCAAGCGTTTTGTGTCGGCCGAGCTTGTGGTGGGCCAGGGCGCACCCTATGACTCGCGCTGTTCGATGCGCGCACGCAGGCCGTCGACCGCTGCGTTGACCAGCACGATACCGACGCCGACCGTCGCCACCACGCCCAGCACCAGGGTGTAGTCGCGATTGAGGGCGCCCTGCACGAAATAGCGCCCCAGCCCCGGCAGGCCGAAGATCTGCTCGACCACCGCCGAGCCGCTCAGCAGGTTGATCGCCGCCGGCGCGATCCAGGCCAGCAGCGGCAGCAGGGCCACCGGCGCTGCGTGCCGCAGCAGAAGGCTCGACGAGGGCAGGCCGCGTGCCCGCGCCGCGCGGTACCAGTCGGACTCCCAGGCTTCGAGCAGGCCCGCACGCACCAGCCGCGCCGCGTAGGCGAGGTTGGGCAGGCTGAGCGCCAGCACCGGCAACACCAGTTGATCGATTCGCCCCCAGCCACCGGCCGGCAGCAACTTCAGCAGCACGGCGAACAGCAGCACCAGCAGCGGCGCGACCACGTACTTCGGTAGCGCGAGGCCAAGACCCGATACGCCCATCAGCAGGCGATCCGGCCAGCGCCCGTGCGCCCGCGCTGCCAGCCAGCCCAGCGGCAGGGCCAGTGCGATCGCCAGCAGCAGGGCGAGGCCGCCGGTGATCAGTGTCACCGGCAGGGCCTGCAGGATCAGGTCGCCGACTTGCTGGTCGGGATAGGTGAAGCTCGGCCCCAGATCGCCGCGCAGCAGGCCGCCGAACCAGTCGACGTACTGTTGCCACAGCGGCGCATCGAGCCGATAGGCCTGGGCCAGTGCGGCTTCGATCTCGGGCGGTGCCGCGCGCTCGCCGTCGAAGGGCCCGCCCGGCGCCAGCCGCAGCAGCACGAAGCACAGACTGAGCAGCAGCCACAGGGTCAGCGCGGCTTCCAGGAGGCGTGAGGCGAGGCGCGGCAGCTTCATTCGGCGAAGCGCAGGAAGCGGCTGGGTTGGCGGTCCAGCGGGTTCGGCTCGAAGCCGCGCAGGCGCGGGCTGACCAGATGCTTCGAGGTGTAGAAGTACAGCGGCACGATCGGATAGGCGTCGAGCAGACGCGCCTCGGCTTCGCCGCGCAGGCGTGCGCGCGCATCCGGATCGCTGGCCGCGCGCGCCGCGCCGAGCAGGCGCTCGTACCCGGCGTCGGCATAGCCGCTCCAGTTCAGCGGGCTGCCGGGGGCGAACAGGTCGAGGAAGCTGCCGGCGTCGTCGTAGTCGGCGATCCAGCCGCCGCGGAAGACCTCGGTCACGCGGCGCTGCCGGCGATTGGCCACGAACACCTTCCACTCCTCGTTGCGCAATTCGGTGATCACCCCGAGCTGCTCGCGCCACATCGCCGCCACCGCCAGCGCGACGCGGCGATGCACGGTCGAGGTGTTGTAGCGCAGCGTGAGTCGCGCCGGGTTCTCCGCCGAGTAGCCGGCCTCTGCATAGGCCGCACGGGCGCGCTCAAGCCGCTGTTGGGGCGTCCACCGCGTCCACTCGGGCTCGACGGGGCTGTGCCCGCGCACGCCCGGCGGCACCAGGGTGTAGGCGGGCGCTTCGCCCATGCCCGTCACTGCGCGCACCAGCAGCTCGCGGTCGAGGCTGAGGTTCAGCGCTTCGCGCAGAGCTTTGGAATCGAGAGGCGCGCGCTCGATGTTCAGGCCCAGAAAGAACACGCCGAGGTAGGGGCTGATGCGAAGCTCGTCGCCGAAGCGCGCGCGCAGCCGGTCCAGCCGGCCCGGCGGCACCGTCTCGGTGATGTGCAGATCACCGGCGGCGTAGCGCTTGAGTTCGCTGGCAGCATCCTCGGTGACGTGGAAGCGCACGCGCTCGATGGCTGCGGGCGTGTGGAAGTGCGGATTGCGCGTGAGCGTGATCATCGACTGCGGCCGCCATGCTTCGAGAGCGTAGGCGCCGTTGCCGATCAGCCGGCCCGGCTGGGTGTGGCCGCTGCCGTGGGCCTCGACGGCGTCGATGCGCAGCGGAAACGCGATCGGCAGGGTCAGGCGCGGCAGCAGGTCGATGGGTTCCTGCAGGCGGATGCGCAGGGTCCGCGCGTCGAGGGCCTCGACGCCGAGCGCGTCCGGCGGCGCCCGGCCTGACTGCACCTCGGCGGCGTTCTCGATCGCGTACAGCAGCGGCGCCAGCGGCGCGGCGGTGGCCGGATCGAAGGCGCGGCGGAAGCTGGAAGCCACCTGCGCGGCATCAATGGCCTGGCCATCGCTCCAGCGCGCGTGCTCGCGCAGGGTGAAGGTCCACGCGAGCCCATCCTCGCTGCGCTGCCAGATCTCGGCGAGGCCGGGGATCAGGGCGCCCTGCGCGTCTTCCGCGACCAGGCCCTCGTACAGATCGCGCAGCACGTTGGCGCAGGCAATCTCCTGGCAGCGATGGGCGTCCAGCGTCGAAGGCTCGGGGCCATTGCCGCGCTCCAGCGTCTCCGCGGCCACGGCCTGCGCGGCGCGAGCGGGCAGGGCCCAGGCGAGCAGCAGGGCGAAGGCAGCAATGCAGGAGCGGGGTGGGCGCATCGGCGAGGTCGGGAGGCTTCCATGAGGGGCTGCTAAGCTCGCGGCCCCGCGCGATCTTCCGCGCGCTGCGCATGATGGCATTCCCTTGAGTCCGACTTCTTCCTCCACAGTCGCCGATGATTCCGCCAGCCTCGCCGAACAGCTGCAGGCCCTGATCGATGGCCTGCCCGACGAGGGCCTCGCGCTCGGCGTGCTGCTGGATGCGGTCGGCGACGAAGGCCTGCTGCTGCTCAGCCTGCTGCTGGTGCTGGTGTTCCTGATCCCGGTGTCGATCCCCGGCGTCAGCACGGTGTTCGGCGCGGCCATCCTGCTGGTGGGCCTGAGCCGGCTGTCGGGCCGGCCGCTGTGGATTCCGGCGCGGCTGAAGCAGCGCCAGCTGCCGGCCGAGCGCGTGCGCGCCGGTTTGAGCTCGGGCCTGGTCTGGGTGCATCGGCTGGAGCGCATCAGCCGCCCGCATCGCCTGGGCAGGATCGCCGACGGCCGCGGCATGCACCTGCTCAACAACCTCGCCTTCATCAGCGCGGCCCTGCTGCTGATGGCGCCCTTCGGCTTCGTGCCCTTCAGCAATACCCTGCCGGCGCTGGCCCTGCTGTTCTATGCGGTCGGCCTGATCCAGCGCGATGGCCTGGCCATCCTGATCGGCCATGTCGCCCAGATCGCCACCGTGATCTACTTCGGCGTGCTGATCGGTGCGGGCGGCCTGGCGCTGGGGCAGCTCTGGCAGAAGCTGGGCGGCTGAAGCGCAGGCGGCCTCGCTGCCGCTTCACGCAGCCGCGCGCAGTGTGCGCGCCGCTTGTGCGGCGGCCCGGCCGGCCCCACCTGCCAGCATTCGGCGGACGCAGTGCGCCCGCCACCGCCTCGGCCATGTGCCGGGGCCCATCGCACCCAAGGAGTCCCGCGTGTCCAGCCCCAGCAGCGCGCACGGTTCACGGATCGAATCCAAGCAGCAGCTCATCGACGACCTCGCCGCCGGCAACAAGCCGCGCGAGGCCTGGCGCATCGGCACCGAGCACGAGAAGTTCGGCTTCCGCCTCTCCGACCTGCGCCCGCCCACCTACGAGGGCCCGCAGGGCATCCGCGCCGTGCTCGAGGGCCTGGCCCAGTTCGGCTGGACGCCGGTGCTCGAAGGCGGGCACCTGATCGCGCTGAAGAAGGACGGCGCCTCGGTGACGCTGGAGCCCGCCGGCCAGCTTGAACTGTCCGGTGCGCCGCTGGAGAACCTGCACCAGACCTGTCGCGAAACCGCCGGCCATCTCGGTGAGTTGAAGATCGTGTCCGATCGCCTCGGCATCGGCTTCTTCGGCATGGGTTTCCAGCCGAAGTGGACCCGCGAGGACATGCCCTGGATGCCCAAGGGCCGCTACAAGATCATGCGCGAGTACATGCCGAAAGTGGGCGGCCTCGGTCTCGACATGATGACCCGCACCTGCACCGTGCAGGTCAACCTCGACTTCGCTTCCGAAGCTGACATGGTCAAGAAGTTCCGGGTCTCGCTGGCGCTGCAGCCGATCGCCACCGCGCTGTTCGCCGACTCGCCCTTCCGCGAGGGCCAGCCCAACGGTTTCCTGAGCTACCGCTCGCACATCTGGACCGACACCGATCCCGATCGCACCGGCATGCTCGACTTCGTGTTCGAGGACGGCTTCGGCTTCGAGCGCTACGTCGACTACCTGCTCGATGTGCCGATGTACTTCGTCTACCGCGAGGGCCGCTACATCGACGCTGCGGGCCTGAGCTTCCGCGACTTCCTGCGCGGCGAACTCAGCGTGTTGCCGGGCGAGAAGCCAACCCTGAGCGACTGGGGCGATCACCTCACCACCGCGTTTCCGGAAGTGCGACTGAAGCGCTACCTGGAAATGCGCGGCGCCGACGCCGGCCCCTGGAGCCGGCTGTGCGCGCTGCCGGCGTTCTGGACCGGCCTGCTGTACGACGACACCGCGCTGGATGCCGCCTGGGACCTGGTCCGCGACTTCAGCATGGAGGAGCGCAACGCCCTGCGCGACGGCGTGCCGCGGCAGGCGCTGAAGCTGCCCTTCCGCAATTCCAACCTGCTGGAGCTCGCCCGCGAGTCGCTGAAGATCGCCGCCCACGGCCTGCAGCGCCGCGCGCGTCTCAACTGCAACGGCGTCGACGAGCGCATCTATCTCGAATCCCTGATCGAGATCGTCGACAGCGGCCAGACCGCCGCCGAGCGCAAGCTCGAACGCTTCCACGGCGAGTGGGGCGGCTCGGTGGATCCGCTGTTCCGGGAGTATGCGTATTGAGCCGGGATTCGGGATTCGGGATTGGGGATTCGTAAGAGCCGAGGATTCCATTCTGCGTCGATGCTTCATCCGCTCGCGCGATCTTGACCGAGGGGGTGCTGGCTGCAATGCCTGCCGTGGGTTGAAGTACAGAGCTGTTCGTATCGATGCGCTCAACCTTGCGCAGGCTTCGCCTGCTCACAGTGTTGAGTCGACCGGCTCCTAACGAATCCCGAATCCCCAATCTCGAATCCCACGCCGCAGACGCCGCCAGGCGCCTGCGGCGTTACCATGTCGACCCCAGCATTCCAAAGGCCGACACCATGCCCTCGATCACGCCGCCCAACGCGCCGTTCTCCGACGCCGACTTCGAGCGCCTGGATGATCTGCTGTGGGATGGGGCGGTGCCGCGCGACGGCATGAACCTGGAAGCGGTCGATGGCTTCTTCAGCGCGCTGTTCGTGTCGCCGGTCGCGGTCGACATCGAGGAGGTGCTGCCGGGCATCTGGGGCGGTGGCGATGCGCCCTTCGAGGACGCCGCCCGCAACGAAGAGCTGCGCAGCCTGCTGCTGGCCTTCTGGCGTTCGGTCGGGCGCCGTATCGCGCAGACCGATCTCGACGACGCCAGCGCGCACATCCCCGCCATCCAGCTGAGCGAGGCGCTGTTCGAGGCGGTCAGCGAGAGCCGTCTGGACACGTTGGAAGACGACACGCCCTACGGCGCCGACTGGGCCGCCGGCTTCGAGTACGGCATGTACCTGCAGCAGGAGGCCTGGGACGCGCGCCTGGAGGCCGACCCCGATCTCGAGGAAGCGCTCAGCGTGATCTTCGCCCTGACCGAGCCCGGGGACGAGGAGTTCGACGAGGCCGACCTCGAGGATGATCTCGAAGACGATGATTTCGAGGACGTCGACGCGCTTGAAGGCGAGACGCAGGCCAAGGAACTCGAAGCGCTGTCGCCCGAGGATTTCGAAGCGGCGATGCGCGATCCCGAGCTGGCGCGCACCGCGCGCCTGATCGAGCAGGCCGGCGTACCCGACACCCAGGTGCGCGCGGCGCTGGACGAGATCCTCAACGTGGTGCGCGGCGGTGATCCGGTGCCGGGCAGCCCGATCACCCGCGAAGGCATCGACGCCTCGCTGCGCGAGGTCATGGCCGAGCCCGATTCCGAGGATGAGGACTTCGACGACGAGGACTTCGACGACGGAACCTTCGATGACGAGGAGATGCTGGCGCCGCTGACCCCGGCCGAACGCCTGCAGCTGATCATGGACCTGCCGGGTGTGCTGCAGACACTGCACTTCGTGCGCCTGGAGGAGCTGAAGCCGCAGCCGGCGCGCCGCGAGTCCGAGATCGGGCGCAACGATCCCTGCCCCTGCGGCAGCGGCAAGAAGTACAAGAAGTGCCACGGCGCGCCCGACGCGCTGCACTGAAGGCCACGCAAGGACGCCGCCCATGTCGCGCACCATCGCCATCGTCGAGGATGAGCCGGCCATCCGCGCCAACTACATCGACGCGCTGAGCCGCTACGGCTATCAGGTGCACGGTTTCGCCAGCCGTCCGGAGGCGCGTGCCGCCTTCGCGCTCAAGCTGCCGGACCTGGTGCTGATCGACGTCGGCCTCGGCGACGAGCCCGAGGGTGGCTTCGAGCTCTGCCGCGAGCTGCGCACCCGCGCGCCGACCCTGCCGATCCTGTTCCTGACCGCGCGCGATGCCGATATCGACGTGATCTCCGGCTTGCGCCTGGGCGCCGACGACTACCTCAGCAAGGACATCTCGCTGCCGCAGCTCACCGCCCGCGTCGCTGCGCTGTTCCGCCGCATCGACGCGATGCGCTCGCCGGCCGCGCGCGACACCGTGTTCACTCTGCGCGGTCTGCGTCTTGAGCTGGAGCGCATGCAGGTCAGCTGGAACGGGGAGTCGGTGCCGCTCACCGTCACCGAGTTCTGGATCGTGCACGCGCTGGCCCGCCACCCCGGCCACGTGCGCTCGCGCGAGCAGCTGATGCGCGAGGCCGAGGTCGTGGTCGACGAGGCCACGATCACCTCGCACATCAAGCGCATCCGCAAGAAGTTCGAGGCCATCGACGCGAAGTTCGACGAGGTCGACACCGTGCACGGCGCCGGCTACCGCTGGCGGCCGTGATGGTCCACACGTTCCGCGCCTGAACCATGCGCCTGCGCCAGCAGCTGGTGCTGCTCGCCGCCGCCGCGCTGGCCCTGCCGGCCGCCGGCTGGGTGCTGGTGCGCGAGCTGGAAGCGCAGCTGCGCCGCGGCCAGGAAGCCCAGCAGACCGCCACCCTCGAAGTGATGGGCAGCGCCATCGAGCGCGCCCTGCTGCGCGACCCCGGCCTGCTGCCGCTGGCGCCCGGCGGCCTCAACGTGCCGGCGCATGCAGGTCCGATCGAGATCGACGGCTACGACAGCGAATGGACGCAGCCGGCGGCCGCGGCGCGCGTGCTCGACGGCGGCGGGCGCCTGCGCCTGCGGGCCGCGCGCAGCGAGCAGGCCCTGCACCTGCTGATCGAGGTCGACGACGCCAGCCGCGTGCGCGCCGAGGCGACCCAGCCGGAGGCGCAGTACTCGGACCGCGTCGAGCTGGATCTCGATACGCCCGAGGGCAGGGCGCGCCTGCGGCTTGCCAACAGCGCTCCTGGCGCGCTGTCGGTACAGGGCCTGGGCGGCCCTGCGCCGCGCCTCAGCGGCTACTGGCAGGAGGACGCGCGCGGCTACCGCATCGAGCTGCGCCTGCCGCCGGGGCTGCGGCCGCTGGCGCTGGGCGTGCAGGCGATCGACCACGCGCGTCCCGGCGAGGCCGGCCAGCGGCTCGGCGACGGCCTGCTGCGGCCGCTGCGCGAGCCCGAGCCCGCGCTGGGCGAACTGCTGGCGGCGCTGTGCCCGCTGGCCCACGTCTGCGAGCTTCAGGACGCCGAAGGCCAGGGTCTGCTGCAGGTCGGTGAACTCGCCGCCGACGCCGGCCAGGTGTCCGGCTGGCGACGCCTGTTCACCGCCGTGGTCGGCGGCATCGAGCCGATCGACACGGAGGCCGTCATGGACGGCGCAGAGGGGGCTGCGTCCGCGCGCTGGCGCGCAATCGAGGACGGCAACCGGCTGCAGCTGTCGACGCGGGCGCGCCTGCAGATCGAGGCCGAGGCGCGCGGCGTGCTGGTGCTGCGCCAGGCCAGCGCAGCCCTGCTGCTGGCCGACCGCGCCCTGCTGCGCGTGCTCGCCGTCAGCCTGGCCGTGATCCTGCTGTTGGCGGGCCTGCTCTACGTGTTCGCCGGGCGGCTGTCGGCCCGCATCCGCCGCCTCTCGCAGCAGGCTGAGGCAGCGCTGGCCCGCGGTGGTGCCGATGCCGCGCGCGGCTTCGAGCGCAGCGCTGCGGTCGACGAGCTCGGCGAGCTCTCGCGCAGCTTCGGCACCCTGCTCGACGAGGTCGCCGGCTACACCGCCTACCTGCGCAGCCTGGCCGGCACCCTGTCGCATGAACTGCACACGCCGCTGGCGGTGGTGCGCGGCTCGCTCGACAACCTCGAAGCCCAGGGCCTGCCTGAAGCGAGCCGCGTCTATCTCGACCGCGCCCGCGCCGGCAGCGAGCGGCTGGCGGCGATCGTGCGCGCGATGGGCGAAAGCTCGCGCATCGAGCGCGCCATCACCAGCGCCGAGCCGGAGGACTTCGACCTCGCCGCGCTGGTGCGCGCCTGCGGCGAGGGCTATCGCGAGCTGCTGGCGCCGCGCCTGCTCGCGGTGCGGGTGCCGGCCCAGTCTGTGCCCTTCCATGGCGCGCCCGACCTGATCGTTCAGGCCCTCGACAAACTGGTCGACAATGCGCGCAGCTTCTGTCCGCCCGAGGGCGAGATCCGCATCGAGCTGGGTGGCGGCGTGCAGGGCCCGCGCCTCGCCGTCGCCAACACCGGCCCGACGCTGGCGCCAGGCCGCCACGAGAAGCTGTTCGACGCCCTGGTCAGCCAGCGTCCGCGCGGTGCGGCCGCCGGCAGCGCGCCGCATCTCGGCCTCGGACTGCACATCGTGAGGCTGGTGGCGGAGCGCCATGCCGGCAGCGCGCGTGCGGCCAACCTCGCCGACGGCAGCGGCGTCGAGTTCACGATCGAGCTGCGCGGCATGCCGAGGGCGCGTTGAGGGGCTCGAATGCGCCGGATGCAGCGCAGGCTTCCGACCCTTCTGCCCGCAAGGGTGTGCCTGGAATGCGTGACCTCGGCGTAGGGTGCGCCCGTGGCGCACCGCTCTGCCTCACGCGCCCGCCGCTTGGAGCTGCGTCGCGTGCGTTTCTCCCAGCGCGTGGCGAACGGCGAACTCGAGCATGGTGGGTGCCACGTGGCGCTCATGCACGGGGCGGATCGCGAACATGTAGAACGCCCCGAACAGGTTGCGGGTCTGGACGCGCGAGGCCAGACGGATCTGCCAGCTGCCTTCCGGCGTGAGGCAGACGCTGACACTCGAGCGGAACACGAGGTGTCGATCATCGGCGCCGAGAATCACCTCCGCCCAGCGGTCGTCCTCGTCGACATGGCGGGCAAGCACCGGAAAACGTCCCCCGAACCGCTGGGCGCAGTCCTTGGCCTGCAGGGACGAGACGGGACAGCCAAGTTCTGCGGTCCTCAGCCCGAGTGGGCCCACCAGCCGATTGCGCAGCCTCATCAGCAGGCCAACGCTGGTGGGTGGATTCTCGACGAAGCCCGCGAGTACCTGCAGCAGGAGACCGCGGGCCGAGGTCGCCGGCCAGCGCCCGGCAGCGAGCTCAAGCACGACGCAGTCGTCGTGGCCTGTCGCAAGCGCCTCGGGCAGTCGACTGCGGGCGGGCAGGGCGGGTTCGTGGCGCGCACGCAGCGGGGTGATCGCCGTGCTCACGAAGCCGGCAGCGCGGTGACCGAGGCGCAGTCGGCTGCGCAGTCGGCCTGCGGCTCGTCGCACGCGGGCGCATAGACCCTGCAGCAGGCCATCGGGCCCGTCTTGGACGCCGAGGTAGTGGTTCGCCTGCGCCGGGGTACTGGTGCTGATGAGCGGAAGCACCGAGTCCGGCAGGGTCTCGGTCAGGCCTGGAATGCTGGCCTCGTTGGCGAGGACGCGGGCCCGCGCTGCGGCATCGAGGCTGCCGCCCAGCTCATCGGGATGGCAGGACAGCGCGAACAGCGCGCCGTGCCCGCCATCTTGCCGGGCCGGCAGGAACTGGTGCCAGACGCCGCCGCCGAAGCGCACCGTGAACAGGCTGTCGGCAGGCATGTGGACGTCATGCAGCTTGCGTACGAAGCTGCACGGATCGACCGCGATCTCGGCATCGCTTGCGCAGGAGAACCGCAGCCGTGCCCCGGCGCTGCCGGCGATCGCCGTGAAGATCCGCGCGCTGGCGTGGCGATGGAAGGGGTGGCCAGTGGGCCCCACGCTGAAGCTGTAGAGCGAGGAAGGATCGCCATGGGCGAGGTGCATGCCGGCCAGGCGAACCGAAGGCTCGTCGAGCGCGTCGAGGAACCCGGGGTGTTCGCGCTGCCGCTCGGTGGCCTGCGCCAACAGGGCGTCGCCGCTGCCCGGCGCCAGCTGTGCGATCAGATGCACCTCGATCGGCTGCGAAGCTTCTCCGGTGGCGATGCGCAGGGTCGGGAAACCCTTCCTCACCTCGTGCGTGGCGTGCATGGTCATGCGCTCCTACTTGGGGTTCCGGGCCGAGCGTGCGGCGGACTCGCGCTTCAGCGGGCGTGCCACCGGGCAGACTTCCGCGGCCCAGGCGAAGACCGTGTTGGTCAGGCGTTCGGGCACCAGCTGGAAGAACACGAACTGGCCGCGCTTCTCGCGGCGGATCAGCCCGGCGTCCTCCAGGATCCGCAGGTGTCCGGACAGCGCGGGCTTGCTGAACTCGAAGCGCTCTCCGATCTCGCCGGCGGTCAACTCGCCTCCGTTGAGATAGGCGAGGATCTTGCGGCGCGGGGTGGAGGCCAGGGCGGCGAACACGCGATCGATGCTCATGGAGAGTTAGTGAATTAGTTAACTGTTGTCAGTCTAGCCGTGCGCTCGCGAACTGCGCAAGCGCCGGATCAATGTGGCAAGGGCCCGGTGCGGCGTGCGCTGCGTACTCGGAGGGCGGGGGCCGCTGGATCGATCGCCAGGTGCCGGCGTCTCCCCCGCGATGCCGAACGCGTCTACCCCAGCAGGTGCAGCCGCACCTGGTCGCGGCCGCTCTGCTTGGCGCGATACATCGCCTGGTCGGCGCGCCGCATCAGCAGCGAGAGGTCGTCGCTGGAGTCGCTGAGCTGGGCCACGCCGACCGAGACGCTGAGCTCCAGCGGCGTGCCGTTGACGAGTAGCGTCGCCTGCTTGACCGCAAGACGGATGCGGTTGGCCAGGTCTTGGGCGGTCGTCGCGTCGCCGCCGGCGATGAGGGCGACGAATTCCTCGCCGCCGCAGCGGGCGAGCAGGGCATCGGCCGGCAGCGGGGCGGCCATGGCGTCCGCGACCAGGCGCAGCGCGCGGTCACCGGTTTCGTGGCCGTAGTCGTCGTTGACGCGCTTGAAGTGGTCGACGTCGAGCATGAGCAGGGCGCAGGCGCTGCCGCTGGCCTTGCAGGCCTCCAGCCGCTGGCCCGCCTCGCGCAGGAAGGCGCTCCGGTTCAGCAGCCCGGTCAGGCCGTCGACGTTGGCGTGGCGCTTCAGGTCATCGAGATTGCGCTCGCTGTCGAGCAGGGCGAAGCCGAGCGTGGCCAGGGCCGGCGCCATCAGGGCGATGCCCAGCAGCAGGCTGTGCGACTGCGGCGCGCGGATCCAGTCCAGCCCGGGGGTCCAGTCCGCGACCAGCATCAGCACCACCCGCAGCCCCAGCAGCAGGCCGGCGCCGAGCAGGCTGAAGGCGACCAGCAGCGCCTGCATCGAGCGCGTCGGCTGCGCCAGGCGCAGGGCCAGCAGGCCGGCGGCGATCGCGTAGCCGGCGCTGAGCAGCAGCAGGGTGCGCGTGCTCATCGGCTCGCCCGGCCGCAGCAGCAGCCAGGCCAGGCTGGCCAGCGCGACGAGGGCGACCGGCAGGACGAAGCTGGCGGCGCCGGCGGGGCGCCCGCAGAAGGCGCGCAGGGCTCGCCAGTATTCGACGAAGCCGGCCATGATCAGGGCCTTGCCCGGCACCGCCAGCCACAGCGGCCCGTAGCTGCGCGACAGCTCCAGCACCAGCCAGCCCAGCGGTGCGAGGATCAGGGCGCGCGACCAGATCTGCAGCGGCAGGGCGCGGGCAGCGCCGTGGTGGCGCGACAGTCCGATCAGGCTGGTCCCGAAGGCGAGGCAGATCAGCAGGGCAATCAGCGCCACGGATTGCGGGTCGAAGCTCATCGGCACTCCCTTAGGACAACGCTGAAGAATTCAGCGCTGTCGCGCGCCATGGAGGGCGCGCCCGCGGATCGAGCACGCCAGTGCAGGATCCAGCGCAAGCGAGTCCGGATACGTGCCGGACTCGCGACCACGGATCAAGGCCAGGAGGGACTTGATCCGTGTCGCCTCAAGACGCGCGACCGTACACGCACTGCCCGGGTGAATGGTGGACCCGTATCACAAGGCGCCCGATCGCGCGAGGCGCATGGCGGGATCCTTGGCATGCGGCCTCGCTGCGCGTCCTCGCGGGGGCTCGATTCCGGCCCAGAGAGGGTGTACAAATGTACACCTATGAGCCCCGTCGATCCTTCGCTGCCGCCGCCCGACCTGCCGCCCCAGCGCGCCGCCGTATTGGCCTTCCTGCGCCGCGAGCTGGCGGCGGGGCGGGCGCCCAGCCTAGCCGAGATCGCCGAGGCCTTCGGCTTCGCCTCGCGCAATGCCGCGCAGAAGCACGTGCAGGCCCTGCTGGCCGAAGGCCTGCTCGAGCAGGATCCGGGCCGCAAGCGCGGTCTGCGCCTGCCCGGCGGCAGCGCCGACCTGCTGGAACTGCCGGTGCTGGGACGGGTCGCGGCGGGCGTGCCGATCGGCGCCGACATCGGGCTCGACCAGCAGCGCTGGCTGGACCGCCGCCTGTTCAGTCCGAGCCCGGACTACCTGCTGCGCGTGCAGGGCGATTCGATGATCGACGACGGCATCCTCGACGGCGATCTGGTCGGCGTGCAGCGCGGCGCCGATGCCCGCGACGGGCAGATCGTGATCGCCCGCGTCGACGGCGAGCTGACCATCAAGCGCCTGCAGCGCGAGCGCCGCCGCATCCTGCTGCTGCCGCGCAATCCCGCGCATGCGCCGATCGTGGTCGAGCCCGGCCAGGACTTCGCCATCGAAGGCCTGTACTGCGGCCTGGTGCGGTGCGCCTGAGATGGCCGCCGCCAGTCTCGATGCCCTGCTGCAGGCCCAGACCCTCTGGCATGCCGGGCGGCGTGCGCTGGCCACGGTCGAGGGCGAACCGACCGGGCTGCCCGGGCTGGACGCTCTGCTGCCGCAGCAGGGCTGGCCGCGCCGCGCCCTCACCGAGCTGCTGCTGCCGGCCGACGGCGTCGGCGAGCTGTCCCTGCTGATGCCCACCCTGGCGCGCCTCAGCCAGGCCGGCGAGCGGGTGCTGCTGATCGCGCCGCCCTATCTGCCCTATGCGCCGGCCTGGCAGCAGGCCGGGGTCGATCTGGCCGCGCTCGACATCGTCGAGGCCGCACCCGTCGATGCCCTCTGGGCCTTCGAGCAGGGGCTGCGCAGCGGCGCCTGTGCGGCGGTGATCGGCTGGCCGCAGCGAGCCGACGCGGCCGCCCTGCGGCGCCTGCAGGTGGCGGCCGACAGTGGTGCCTGCCTGGGCTTCGCCCTGCGCGATCGCCGGCATGCCGCCAACCCTTCGCCGGCCGCCCTGCGCCTGGAGCAGTCGCGCGGAGCCTGGCACGTGCGCAAATGCCGGGGCGGCCCGGTACCCGCGCAGCCGTTCGTGCTGGCGGCGTGCTGAGCCGCCGCCATGCTGTGGGCCTGCGTACTGCTGCCGCAACTGGCGCTGGATGCCGTCCAGCGGCGCCTGCCCGGGCCTGAGCGCGCCCTCGCCCTGGTCACCGGGCCGGCGCAGCTGCGCAGCCTGCAGGCGGTGAATGCGGCGGCGGCGCAGGCTGGCCTGCATGCGGGCATGCGGCTCACCGCCGCGCATGCCCTGCTGCCTGAGCTTGCCTTGGCCGAATACCAGCCCGAACACGAGGCCCAGGCGCAGCGCTTCCTGGCGGCCTGGGCCTACCGCTACAGCTCGCTCGTATGCGCGCAGTGGCCGGGCTGCCTGGTGCTGGAGGTGCGCGGCAGCTTCAGCCTGCTGGGGCCCTGGCCGCGGATCGAGGCGCGCCTGCGCGAGGAGCTGCAGGCGCTGGGCTTCGCCCATCGGATCGCGCTGGCGCCGACCGCCCGCGCCGCGCATGTGTTCGCCGGCCTGCGCGATGGCCTCGCCCTGCTGCAGCCGCAGGCCATGGCCGACCTGCTGGACCGGGTGCCGGTGCGGCAGGCGCGGCTGCCCGACGAGGCCGGCGAGCGCCTGCAGCGGATGGGCATCCGCGAGCTCGGCAGCCTGCGCCAGCTGCCGCGCGACAGCCTGCGCCGGCGCTTCGGGCTGGCCCTGCTGGAGCACCTCGATCGCCTGTACGGGCAGGCCGAGGAGGCACTGCCCTACTACGCGCCGCCCGATCACTTCGACATGCGCGTCGAGCTCGGCTTCGAGGTCGAGAACCACGGCGCCCTGCTGTTTCCGCTGCGCCGGCTGGTCAACGACCTCGCCACCTATCTCTCGATCCGCGACGGCGGCGTGCAGCGCTTCCTGCTGCGGCTGGAGCACGAGGGCTCGGCTTTCACCGAGGTCGAGGTCGGCCTGCTGTCGGCCGAGCGCGAAGCCGCGCGGCTGTTCGAGTTCAGCCGCAGCCGGATGGAGCGGGCGCGGATTGCGGCGCCGGTGCTGGCCCTGCGCCTCCTGGCCCGCGAGCTGCCGCCCTTCGTGCCGGCCACCCGCGACCTGTTCGACCGCCGCGAACAGCAGCAGCTGCCCTGGCCGCAGCTGCGCGAGCGCCTGCGCGCGCGCCTGGGTGATGCCGCGGTCTACCGCATCGCGCCGGCGGCCGACCCGCGCCCCGAGCACGCCTGGCGGCGCCTGCAGGGCGATGCCGCGCGGATCGGCGAAGCGCCTGCGCGACCGCCGCGGCCGCTGTGGCTGCTGCCGCATCCGATCCCCCTGCGCGACCCCTGCCTGCGCGTGCTCGAAGGCCCCGAGCGGCTTGAGAGCGGCTGGTGGGACGGCGCCGATGCGCGCCGCGACTACTACGTGCTGGAAACCTCGCAGGGCCAGCGCGCCTGGGCCTTCGCGCCGGCAGGCGAGCAGGGCGGCTGGATGCTGCACGGCTGGTTCGCGTGAGCGAGCAGGACCGCAACGCCGACGGCCCGGCCGGGCCGCCGCCGCGCGCCTGGCAGGTGGCGCAGCGCCTGCACGCTGCTGCCGCCAATGACGACAGCGCGGCCGACCTGCCGGCCTATGCCGAGCTGCATTGCCTGTCCGACTTCTCCTTCCTGCGCGGGGCGGCCAGCGCCGAGGCCCTGTTCGAGCGCGCCCAGCGCTGCGGCTACGAGGCGCTGGCGATCACCGACGAATGCTCGCTGGCGGGCATCGTGCGCGCGCTGGAGGCCTCGCGCGCGACGGGCCTGAAGCTGATCGTCGGCAGCGAGTTCCGCTTCGACTGCGGCTTGAAGTGCGTGCTGCTGGTGGAAACGCTGGCCGGCTATGGCCGCCTCTGCGAGCTGATCAGCCGCGCCCGCCGCGCCGCCGACAAGGGCCGCTACCGGCTGCTGCGGGCCGACCTGGAGCAGCTGCTGGCCGGCCTCCCGGTCGAGGATTGCGGCCTGTTCGCGCTGTGGCTGCCGGCGACCCGGCCCGATCCTGAGGAAGGCCGCTGGCTGCGCAGCTGCTTCGGCGAGCGCGCCTTCCTCGCCGTCGAGCTGCTTCGCGAAGAGAACGATGCCGCGCGCCTGCGCCAGCTGCTGGACCTGGCCGAAGCCCTCGGCCTGACGGCGCTGGCCGCCGGCGACGTGCACATGGACCTGCGCCGCCGGCGCGTGCTGCAGGACACGATGACCGCGATCCGCCATGGCCTCACCCTGGCCGACTGCGGCGCCCACCTGTTCCGCAACGGCGAGCGCCATCTGCGCAGCCGGCGCGCGCTTGCCAACATCTATCCCGGCCAACTGCTGCAGGCCAGCGTCGCGCTGGCACGGCGCTGCCATTTCCGTCTCGACGAGCTGCGCTATCGCTACCCGGCAGAACTGGTGCCGGCCGGGCATACGCCGACCAGCTGGCTGCGCGAGCTCACCTTCGAAGGCATGCGCCAGCGCTGGCCGCAAGGCACGCCGCCGGCGGTGGTCGCGCAGATCGAGGACGAGCTGGCCCTGATCGCCGAGCTGGGCTACGAGGCCTTCTTCCTGACCGTCGAGGACATCGTCCGCTTCGCCCGCGCGCGCGGCATCCTCTGCCAGGGCCGCGGCTCCTCGGCCAACTCGGCGGTCTGCTACGTGCTGGGCATCACCGTGGTCGATCCGACCGAGAGCCGCCTGCTGATGGCGCGCTTCCTGTCGAAGGAGCGCGACGAGCCGCCCGACATCGACGTCGACTTCGAGCACGAGCGGCGCGAGGAAGTGCTGCAGTACGTCTACGCCAAGTACGGCCGCGAGCGCGCGGCGCTGGCGGCGACGGTGATCCGCTACCGCGGCAAGAGCGCGGTGCGCGACGTCGCCAAGGCCTTCGGCCTGCCGCCGGACCAGATCGCCCTGCTGGCCGAGTGCCATGGTTGGGGCAATGGCGACACGCCGATGGCGCAGCGCCTGCGCGAGTCCGGCTTCGATGCCGACAACCCGCTGATCGCGCGCATCCTCGCGGTGACCGAACAGCTGCGCGGGCATCCGCGGCATCTCTCGCAGCATGTCGGCGGCTTCATCATCAGCGACGCACCGCTGTCGAGCGTGGTGCCGGTCGAGAACGCGGCCATGCCGGGCCGCACCATCATCCAGTGGGACAAGGACGACCTCGAGACGATGAAGCTGCTCAAGGTCGACTGCCTGGCGCTCGGCATGCTGAGCTGCATCCGCCGCACGCTCGAGCTGATCGAGCGCCATCGCGGCTACCGCGTCGACCTCGCGCGCATCCCGCCGGGCGACCCCGACACCTACGCCATGATCCAGGCCGCCGACGTGGTCGGCGTGTTCCAGATCGAATCGCGCGCGCAGATGAGCATGCTGCCGCGGCTGAAGCCCAAGGACTTCTTCGACCTCGTGGTGGAAGTGGCGATCGTGCGCCCGGGGCCGATCCAGGGCGGCATGGTGCATCCCTACCTGCGTCGCCGGCAGGGCCAGGAGGCGATCCGCTACCCCTCGCCGGGCATCGAGGAAATCCTGGGCAAGACCCTGGGCATCCCGCTGTTCCAGGAGCAGGTGATGGAGCTGGTGATCCATGCCGGCTACACGCCCGCCCAGGCGGATGCATTGCGCCGCTCGATGGCGGCCTGGGGCCGCGGCGGCGACATGGAGCCGCACCGGCTGCGCATCCGCGCGCTGATGGAAGACAAGGGCTATGCCTCCGACTTCATCGACAAGATCTTCGAGCAGATCAAGGGCTTCGGCTCCTATGGCTTTCCGCAGAGCCACGCCGCCTCGTTCGCCAAGCTGGTCTACATCAGCTGCTGGCTGAAGCGGCACGAGCCGGCCGCCTTCGCCTGCGGCCTGCTGAACGCGCAGCCGATGGGTTTCTACTCACCCGGCGAAATCGTCCGCGACGCGCGCCGGCCGGGTGCGACGGGGCGCGCGGCGCTGGAGCTGCTGCCGGTCGACGTGCAGCACAGCGACTGGGACAACCGCCTCGAAGGCGGGCGCCCGCGACGGGGCGACGACGCCGGCGTGCAGCCGGCCCTGCGCCTGGGCCTGCGCCAGCTCAAGGGCCTGTCCGCCGAACGCGGCGAGGCCATCGTTGCCGCGCGCAGGCAGCGGCCCTTCGCCGACGTGCAGGACCTCTGCCAGCGCGCCGGCCTGGACGAGAAAGCCCGCAAGGCCCTGGCCGAGGGCGGCGCCCTGCAGGCCCTGGTGGGCCATCGCCACAGCGCGCGCTGGGCGATGGCCGGCATCGAGCAGCAGCGGCCCCTGCTGCCCGACAGCCCGGAAGAAGCCATCGTCGTGCTGCCGGCGCCCACGCTGGCCGAGGACCTGCTGTCCGACTACGCCAGCCAGGGCCTGAGCCTGCAGGCGCATCCGCTGAGCCTGCTGCGCGAGAAGCTGCAGCGGCTGCGGGTGCTGGACTCGCGCCAGCTGCGCGCCACCCCGCACGGCCGCGGCGTGCACGTGGCCGGCATCGTGACCCAGCGGCAGCGCCCGGGCACGGCCAAGGGCACCCTGTTCGTCAGCCTTGAGGACGAGCACGGCAGCGTCAACGTGGTGGTCTGGTCGCATGTCTCGCAGCGCCGCCGCAAGGCGGTGCTCAGCGCCCGCCTGCTGGCCGTGCGCGGGCGCTGGGAATACGCCGACGGCGTCGGCCACGTGATCGCCAGCGACCTGCACGACCTGAGCCCCCTGCTGGGCGGGCTGCAGACGGGCTCACGCGATTTCCATTGAGCGCGGCCGGGCAGGTCGCGGGAATCTGATGGGCCGCTACTGGCGCTTGCAGCGCGGACAGGACCGAAGCCCGCAGCGATGTTCTGGCACATGCGCTTCGCTTGTGTGCCCTACGCGCACAGCGGTTTGTCGCTCCGGTGCAGGCAAGGCGTCATTCGATGTCGTAGGGCGGATAAGCGCAGCGCATCCGCCAGCGGGTGCGAGAGATGCCCTGGCTTGACCGAAGCGGGTGCGGACGCCGTGCCGGCTCGATCCCGGTCAAAGCCCGCAGCGCTGTTGAAGCCCGGCATCGCACGACAGCGCAGCGGGAACCGGGCGAACGTGAAGCTCACGGTGGGCCGGGGCCCACCCTATGCGCCGAGCAGGGCGAGCTCGGAGGCTTTCGCCCAGGCGGCGTACAGCTCAGCGCTCGGATGCAGGCCGTCTTCCGCGACCCACTCGGCGCCGCGCTCGCGCGAGACCGCGCTGGTGTCGACGAAGCGCACGCCGCGGCCCTGCGCGACCTCCGCGGCCGTGGCGTTGAAGGCGTCCAGCTCGCGGGCGATCTGCGCGGTGTCGCGGCCGCTCTTCGCACCGAACGGCGTCACGCCCCAGTCGGGAATGGCCAGCACGATCACCCGCTGCGGGTCATCGCCGGCCAGCGCCAGAGCGCGATCGAGCAAGGCGCTGAACTGCTCGCGGTACTCGTCGAGCGGGCGCCCGCGGTACTGGTTGTTGACGCCGATCAGCAGGCTGACCAGATCGAAATCGGCGCGTGTGCCAACCGGGTACTTCGCATCCATCGCCGCCGCCAGCTCGTCGGTGGTCCAGCCGGTGGTGGCGATGATTTCCGGCGGGTCGAAGCGGAATTCGCGGCGGTTCAGCAGGTCGACCAGCTGCACCGGCCAGCGCTGGTCGGCGGCGACCGCTTCGCCGATGGTGTAGGAGTCGCCCAGCGCAAGGAACTTGCGGCCCATCATGCGACCGCCCGCTTGATCGCCTGCGCCTGCCGCTCCAATGCGCCATCGATGCGCCGGAACACCTCGGCGATGTCGGCGGGCTCGGGCAGCAGGGTCACGCGGAAATGGTTGCGGTAGGCGACGTTGAAGCTCGAACCCGGCACGATCAGCACGCCGTCCTGCTCCAGCAGCTCCAGCGCGAAGCGGTAGTCGTCGAAGCCCGGCAGGTCGCGGGTGTCGACCCCCGGGAACGCGAACATCGAGCCGCCGGGTGCGACCACCGACAGCCGCGGGCTCGCCGCACAGGCGTCGATCACCGCCTGCCGCGCCGCGTGCAAACGCCCGCCCGGCGCGGTCAGCGCGCTGGCGGTGTCGGGGCCGTTCAGTGCCGCCGGAATCGCCCACTGCGCGGGCACATTGGCGCACAGGCGCAGCGCGCCGAGCAGGTCGAAGGCGTGGTGGTACTCGGACAGTCGCCCGCGGTGGCCGGACAGCACCACCCAGCCGGCGCGGAAGCCGCAGCCGCGGTAGACCTTGGACAGGCCGCCGAAGGACAGGCAGGGGACGTCGCCGCACAGCGGCGCCAGCGGCACGAACTCCGCACCGTCGTAGGTCAGACCGTCGTAGATCTCATCGACCATCAGCACCAGGCGATGGCGCTCGGCGATCGCGACGATCTGCTGCAGCAGTTCGCGCGGGTAGACCGCACCGGTCGGGTTGTTCGGGTTGATCAGCACCAGCGCGCGGGTGCGCGCGGTGACGAGCGCCTCGATCTGCTCGGGATCGGGCAGGAAGCCGTGCTCGGGCCGGCAGTGGTAGTAGCGCGGGTTGCCGCCGTTGAGCAGGGTGGCTGCGCTCCACAGCGGGTAGTCGGGACTCGGCAGCAGCACTTCCTCGCCGGGATTCAGCAGCGCGCGCAGGGCGATGTCGATCAGCTCGCTGACGCCGTTGCCGAGGAACACGTCGTTCGGGGTGACGCCGCTGCTGCCGCGCGCGACATGCAGTGCCGCGACGGCCTCGCGGGCCTGCGGCAGGCCCTGCTGGTGGCAGTAGGGATCGCTGTCGGCGATGTGCTCGACGATCGCCTGCTGGATGTGCGCGGGCGCATGCAGGCCAAAGGCGCCGGGGTTGCCGATGTTGAGCTTGTAGAGCTTGCGTCCGGCCTGCTCCAGCTCCCGGGCTCGCCGCGCCAGCTCACCACGGATCTCATAACGGACCTGTTCAAGGCGTTGGCTGGTCGGAACGGGGCGGTGCGACATGGGCGTGGGCAGGCGTTGAGAGGGCGTCAAGACTAGCGGGAAACGCCTCGCGGCGTTAGGAGGAAGCGTGTCGCTTCCTCCGGGATTCGGGATTTGGGATTCGGGATTCGCAGGCGGCGAGGTGCAGTGCGCCTCACGAACTCAGGCCGCCTCAACCTGTGGCTCACAAAAAGAAAAGCCCCCGCACAGGGCGGGGGCCTTCACTCTCGCGGGAACCGGCTTTAACGAATCCCGAATCTCAAATCCCGAATCCCAGCTCTCAAACCAACTTCTTGAACCGCACCCGCTTGGGCTTCGCCCCTTCCTCGCCGAGGCGGCGCTTCTTGTCTTCCTCGTACTCGCGGTAGTTGCCCTGGAAGAACTCCACGTGCGAGTCGCCTTCGAAGGCGAGGATGTGGGTGGCGATGCGGTCGAGGAACCAGCGGTCGTGGCTGATCACGAAGACGTTGCCCGGGAACTCCAGGATGGCGTCTTCCAGCGCACGCAGGGTTTCGATGTCGAGGTCGTTCGAGGGTTCGTCGAGCAGCAGCACGTTGCCGCCCTGCAGCAGGGTCTTGGCCAGATGCAGGCGACCGCGTTCACCGCCGGACAGGGTGCCGACCAGCTTCTGCTGGTCCTGGCCCTTGAAGTTGAAGCGGCCGATGTAGGCGCGCGACTGGATCTCGATGCCGTTGATGTTGAGGATGTCCGAGCCGCCCGAGACTTCCTGGAACACGTTGTGGTCGCCCTCGAGCTTGTCGCGGCTCTGGTCGACATAGGCCAGCTTGACGGTCGGACCGGTGGTGATCGTGCCGGAGTCGGGCTTCTCCTGGCCGGTGATCATCTTGAACAGGGTCGACTTGCCGGCGCCGTTCGGGCCGATGATGCCGACGATGGCGCCGGGCGGCACGATGAAGCTCAGGTTTTCGATCAGCACGCGGTCGCCGAAGCTCTTGGTGACGTTCTTGAACTCCATCACCGAGTTCCCCAGGCGCTCGCCCGGCGGGATGAAGATCTCGTTCGTCTCCTGGCGCTTCTGGTAATCGACCGACTGCAGCTCGTCGAGCTTGGCCAGACGCGCCTTGCCCTTGCTGCGGCCGCCCTTGGCGTTCTGCCGCGCCCACTCGAGCTCGCGGGCGATCGCCTTCTGGCGGGCCTTCTCCTGGTTCTCTTCCTGCTTGAGGCGCTCTTCCTTCTGGACCAGCCACTCGCTGTAGTTGCCCTTCCAGGGAATACCGCGACCGCGGTCGAGTTCGAGGATCCACTCGGCGGCGTTGTCGAGGAAGTAGCGGTCATGGGT
>NZ_CALART010000088.1 GCF_937888285.1 uncultured Aquimonas sp. | reverse complement strand
GCGCGGCCGCACCGACGTGCCGAAGATCGTCGACTGGTACATGGAGGGCAAGATCGACATCGACTCGCTGATCACCCACACGATGCCGCTGGAGAAGATCAATGACGCCTTCGACCTGATGCACCGCGGCGAGTCGATCCGTTCGGTGGTGGTGTACTGATGGCGATCGAAACCCTCTCGGCCCAGCGCTGCTTCGGCGGCGTGCAGGGCTTCTACCGCCACGAATCCAAGGCCTGCGGCGGGCCGATGCAGTTCGGCGTCTATATGCCGCCGCAGCCGGGGCCGCGGCCGGTGCTGTTCTATCTCGCCGGGCTGACCTGCTCGCCGGAGACCTTCGCGATCAAGGCGGGGGCGCAGCGCGTCGCCGCCGAACTGGGCCTGGTGCTGGTCATGCCCGACACCAGCCCGCGCGACACCGGCATCGAAGGCGCCACTGGCGACTGGGAGTTCGGCGAGGCGGCGGGCTTCTATCTCGATGCCACGCAGGCACCGTGGAGCGCGCGCTTCAACATGCAGCGCTATCTGCTGGAGGAGCTGCTGCCGGCCGTGGCCGCGAATTTCCAGGTGGATATGCAGCGCTGCGGCGTGTTCGGCCATTCGATGGGCGGGCACGGCGCGCTGACGCTGGCGCTGAAAAATCCCTCCGTGTTCCGCAGCTGCTCGGCCTTCGCGCCGATCGTCGCACCCAGCCAGGTGCCCTGGGGGCAGAAGGCGTTTCCGCGCTACCTCGGCGAGGACCGCGCCGCGTGGCGCGCCTACGATGCCACCGCCCTTGTCGAGGACGGTCATCGTTTCAGCGGTGAACTTCTGATCGATCAGGGCCTCGATGACAAGTTCCTCGATGCCCAGCTCAAGCCCGAGCTGTTCGAGGCCGCCTGCGCGCAGGCCGGACAGGCGCTGCGGGTGCGACGTCATGCCGGCTACGACCACAGCTACTGGTTCATCCAGAGCTTTGTCGAGGACCACCTGCGGCACCATGCGGCGGCTTTGAACTCGGGTGCGTGATCCTGCTTTCGCAGGGGATTTCCTCGACTTTCGCAGGGGGCTTCCTCGATGAAGTCCGCGCTTGCGGCGCTTGCGAAAAGTCGCAGGCGCCATAGCGTGAATGCCTGATCGCGTGAGGACTTGTAGGGGTGGAGCCGGCGTCCAGGCCACGGTGGGCCAGGGCCCACCCTATGAGCTGTCGCGCGTGTCGCGTTGCGGCTGGCCGCGGCGTGATGCGCCCGGTCTCGCAAGTCAGAACCGGCGAAGGTGGGACTGACCGATTGAGCGCGAGGTCGCAGATGCTAGCGCCGCATAGGGTGGGCCCTGGCCCACCATGGCCCCGAGGCTCGCCGCGCGCCGCTCTGCTGCGAAAGACAACCACCCACGCGGAATCGCGATGCGCCGCGTCCGCGAATGACGCGTGAGGCAGTGCTCCCATAGGGTGGGCCCCGGCCCACCGTGACCTGGACACTGGCCACGCCCTCGTTCGCATCGCGTCGCCAAGGCCCGGGTGAGACCGTCGGAAACCACTGTCGAGCGTCGAGCCCAAAGTCCGTTGCGGCTTACTGCGGCTGCACTGTATCCCCACGCGCTTCGCGCACCCGCATCGGCATCGAATCCACCGCATCGATCAGCTCCTGCAGCTGCTCGGCCCGACTTCGGCTGGCTTTCAGGCCGCCATCGAGCCCGAACAGATGCAGGCCCGGTCGCATCGGGGCGCCTTCAAGGGCTTGCCGCAGGCTCGCCAGCTGCGCTTCGTCAACGTCGGCTGACGCGCTCGGCGCACTGCCTCCGATCCAGCGCAGGCCGCCGTCGTCGAGCACCCACACCGCCATCCGGCGTTCGCGCAGCGCGGCGTCGTAGCTGGCCATGGCGGGCGTCAGCGCGGCTTCCAGCGGCGCATCAACGATCACCAGACGCTGCGCCCAGCGCTGCGTCTGCAGCCAGTCCTGCGCCTGCGAAAGCATTGCCGAGCAGAGTAGGCCGCATGCGAGCAAAGCGATCAAACATCTGTTCATGGTGCGAAGCATGCGTCGCTGCGCGTGCAGCGGCAGTCGACAACGCGAATCGCTGGACCGCTGTGCCGTATGGCAGCTGCCGCCACGTCGGGCGCAGGTGCCGAGTGGCAGCGTGACCGATCGTGCATTCGCACCGGTCACCCTCGCCTGTGACTCGGTGATTCAGCGAGCGTGAAACTCGGCGAACAAGCGACCGTTCTGCCAGCCTCAGTCCGCGCTGCCCATCGCCGCCGCCACGCTGCGCACGAACGGATGCTCGTCGCCATACAGCGCGCGCAGCACGGCATGGCGCTGGCGACGAAGCGCCGCAGCTTCCTCGCCTCGCCCGCTGCCTTCGAGTGCAATCGCCCGGCCCAGCAGGGCCTGCGCGTACTCGTCGGTGTGATCGCCGAGCTCTTCCGCGATCAGCGCCAGCGCGCGCTCGGAGTGCGCCAGTGCGACTTCGATGTCACCGTTGCTGCCCGCCACTTCGGCGATTGTCGCCAGCGCCGCGAGGCAGGTGGGATTGCGCTCGCGCTCGGTGGCCTTGCAGCGCTCCAGGGCGTCGGCCAGCTCGGCCTGCGCCTCGCGCAGGCGGCCCTGCAGTTTGAAGGACTGCGCGCGCCGCAGCAAAGCTTCCACCACCATCGGACTGGACAGGCGCTCGAAGATGCCCTGCGCCTCGTCAAGCGCGGCATAGCCCGCGGCGTACTCGCCGTCGCGGTTCAAGATCCAGCCCTGCGTGGTCAGCGAATGCGCGGTCCACCAGTGGTCGTTCGGCAGGTGGCGCTTGCTCAGCTCCAGCGCCTGCTGTGCCGTTTCGCGCTGCGCGGCGAGTTCGCCGCGGTGGTACTGGATGTCCTCCTGCAGCCACAGCAGCGGCACCATCGCGGCGGAGTCCTCGCCGTGCAGTTCTTCCAGAATGGAGCGTGCCGCTGCGGTATGTGTGCTGGCCTCGTCAATGAGTCCGCGGCTGACCAGCGCAACCGACAGATTCTGCAGGTCGATCGCCAGCATTCGACGGTCATCCGGTGCGCGCGTGCGGCGCAGCTCGACGATCTCGCGCAGCAGGGGCAGGGCCTCTTCGCCGCGGCCGGTGGAGTGGAGGACGGCGGCCAGCCCGCTGAGCGCCGCCGCCAGCATCGAGACCGGTGCCTCGGGCATGCTGTGCAGGATGTCCAAGGCGCGCCGCAGCGGCACTTCACCGTCGGCGAAACGGCCTTCGTAGGTCGACAGCACGCCGAGATTGAGCGAGGACTCGGCCACGCTCGGATGATTCGGACCGTGCGTCGCCTCTGCCAGCGCCAGCGCGCGCTCGAACAGGGCGCGCGAGCCCTGGAAATCGCCCTGGCCGGCGCGGATCTCGCCGAAATCGTCGAGCAGATCGATGCGGATGTCGGGGTCGGCCTCGAACTCGCGGTCGATGCGCTGGACGGCGTCATCGAAGGCCTGCGACAGGGTGAGTTCGCCGCGCGGGTCGCGGCGCAGCGGATCGGCCTGGGTGAAGATCGAGCTCAGGAACTGCTTGATGCGGTCCGCCTTGCGCGCGGCCTCGAGCGCGCGCTCGGCCTCGCTGTCGGCGCGGCGGGCCGCCGCCAGCGCGCGTTCGGCTTCGGCATCGGCGCGCACCGCCTGCTCGCGCGCGACCTCGGCCTGCCACAGCGCCACGCTGAGGCCGACCAGCAGGGCCAGCAGGGCCACGCTGGCGCCGCCGACGGCGAAGCGATGGCGGCGCACGAACTTGCCCATGCGGTAGCGCGCGGTGTCGGCGCGTGCGGCGATCGGCCGCGCGCCCAGCCAGGCGCGCAGGTCGTCGGCCAGTCGCGCCGCGCTCGGATAGCGCCGCTGCGGGTCCGCGTGCAGGGCGGTCAGGGTGATGGTGTCGAGGTCGGCGTCGATCGCGCGCGCGCCGCCGCCGCCGGTGGTCTCGCGCTGGCGCCGGCTGGGCTTGACCAGGGTCTCGGCCTCCAGCGTCGCCAGCAGGCGATCGCCGCCAGCGCGGCGCTCGGGATGCGGCAGCGAATCGGTCAGCAGCTCGTACAGCACCGCGCCCAGGGCGTACACGTCGGTGCTGGTGGCCACATCCTCGCCGCGGATCTGCTCGGGCGCGGCGTAGGCCGGCGAGAAGGCGCGCACGCCGGTACGGGTGATCCGCACGTCGCTGTCGTCCAGCAGCTTGGCGATGCCGAAGTCCAGCACGCGCGCGCGGCCGTCGCCGTCGACCAAGATGTTGGCGGGCTTGATGTCGCGATGCACGACCAGGCGCGTGTGCGCATAGGCCACCGCATCGCAGACCTGCAGCAGCAGCTCGACGCGGGCGCGGGTCGACAGCCCGAGCCGCGCGGCGTAAGCGGTGAGGCTCTCGCCCTCGACCAGTTCCATCGCGTAATAGGGCGTGCCTTCGGCGAGGCCTCCGTCGAGCAGTCGCGCGATGTTCGGATGCTCCAGTCGCGCCAGGATCCGGCGCTCGCGGGCGAAGCGCTGCTCCGCCGAATCGCCGAGCAGGCCGGGTGCGATCAGCTTGACCGCAACCTGCTGCTGGAAGTCGCCGTCGGCGCGCTCGGCGCGCCAGACCTCGCCCATGCCGCCGCGACCGATGCGCTCCAGCAGCCGGTAGTGGCCGAGCTGCCGGCCCTGCAGGCTGCGGTCCTCGTGCTCGGACTGGGCCAGCTGCGAGACCAGGGTCGGTGCTGCGGCAGCGATGCCGTGATCGAGCAGGCCGGAGGCGCCGGCATCCGCCGCCAGCAGGCGCCGCAGCTCGGCGCCCAGCGCGGGGTTCTCGGCCTCGATGGCCTGCAGCCGGGCAGCACGCGCGGCTTCTTCCAGCTCGAACAGCTCGTCGAGCAGGGGAGACAGCCGTGCCCAGGGCAGGGCGGGCTCAGTCATGCGGCACCTCGCGTTCGGCCAGCGCGGCGTGCAGGACCGCGCGCGCCTTGCGCCAGTCGCGCTTGAGCGAACGTTCGGAGCGTCCGGTCAGCTGGCTGATTTCCTCGAGCTCCAGCCCGCCGAAGAAGCGCAGTTCGACCAGCGAGGCCACCTCGCGGTCCAGCGCTGCCAGCCGATCGAGCGCCTGGTCGAGCACCAGCAGGTCGTCGAGGCGGGCGTCCAGCGGCATGTCGTGCAGGCCCTCGTCGAGGGTCAGCGCGCGCTGGCCGCCGCCGCGCTTGCTGGCGGCGCGCTCGCGGGCGTCGTCGACCACCAGCTGGCGCATCGCGCGCGCGGCGATCGCGAAGAAATGCTGGCGGTCATTGGCCTGCATGCCGGGGCGCGCCATCTTCATGTAGACCTCGTGCACCAGCGAGGTGGCGCCGAGCCCGGGCCCTTGTCCCGCCAGCTGGCGCTGGGCGAGCCGGCGCAGATCGGCATAGATCGCCGCGAAGGCCGCATCGCCGGCCACGCGATCGCCGCCGCGGGCTGCGGCCAGCCAGTCGTCCACTGTGTCCATGCACCCCTCCGGCCCCCGCTGGCGGTGGCCGGAGTCTAGCGCGGCAGCGCGCACACGGGCCGCGTCGCCGAAGCGCTGCGCGGCCCGCGGGGCGAAGGGGTAGGGCGGTCGCGTCGGGGCGCGGCGATCGGCAAGGCATGGTCGAGTCTCCATGCTCCGACAACGCAAACCGCCGCGCTCAGGGGCCATCAAGCGCCGAGGCGCAGGCGCGCATCGGGCAGAGCCGCATGGACCAGGGCGCGCCTGCGGCAACGATCAAGAGTTCAGCGTTGCCGCGCGCCGTGGAGGGTGCACCCGCGGATCGAGCGCGCGATGCTTGATCCAGTGCACGCCAGTCCTGGCATATGCCGGACTCGCGTTCACCGATCAAGGCCGGCGGGATCTGATCAGCGCCGCCCTAGTCCACCGGATGCAGCTTGCCGCGCGCGTCGCAGCGGTCGCCGCAGCGCACCGACTCGATCGCAGCCGCATAGGCGGGCTCTAGGTCTTCCGGGCCGTCCACGCCGAAGCCCAGCTCGCGGATGCGGCCATCGAGCAGGCCGTAGATCCACGCGTGCACGCTCAGCGACTGCCCGCGCGCCCAGGCGTCGCGCACGATCGTGGTCTGGCAGACGTTCACCACCTGCTCAATGGCATTGAGCTCGCACAGGCGCGCGTGGCGCAGGCTCTCCAGCTCGGCGGCGGCCAGGATCTCGCCGTGCCGGTAGGCCACATCGCCGACGTGGCGCAGCCAGTAGTCGGCAAGACCCACGCGGGTCTTGGCCATGGCCGCGTGCACACCGGAGCAGCCGTAGTGACCGCAGACGATGATGTGCTCCACCTTGAGCACGTCGACCGCGAACTGGATGGTCGACAGGCAGTTGAGGTCCGTGTGCACCACCACGTTGGCGATATTGCGATGGACGAAAACCTCGCCCGGCGCCAGCCCGGTCACCTGGTTGGCCGGCACCCGCGAATCCGAGCAGCCGATCCACAGGTACTTGGGTGCCTGTTGCGAGGACAGACGCTTGAAGAAGGCGGGGTCCTCGGCGCGCACCGCCGCGGCCCACTGGCGGTTCTTGTCGAGCAGCTCGTGGAGTTGGGACATCCGGTGTTCACTGGGCGGGCGAAGGGCCGCGCATTGTAGGCGCAGCGTGAAGGCCTGATCGAACGCCGGCGTACGGCGCGCGCCCGCTGCGGAATCAGCTTTCGGACTGCGAGTCGCGCGGCCGGTTGCCCAGCGGCCCGCTGCCCATCGAGATCACGCTGGCAGGACGCGATGAAACAGGTGCCGGGCTCGGCGGCGCAGTGGTCTGCAGCGGCGCCGGCGGCGGCTCGCGGCCCGTCAGGTGGCCGGTCATGCGATCCAGCGTGCGGTCCAGCATCTGGATGCGGAAGTGCGTGCGCATCGCTTCGAGGTCGCGCACGAAGGCGCGGGCATCGTGGCGTTCGCCGAACTTGACCCGCAGCTTGACCCGGCCCTCCTCGGACTCCGGCAGGCCCTGCAGCACATTCAGGTCGCGCACGCGCAGCTCGATGCTCGGCATCAGCCAGAGGAAACCGGCGGAGAAACGCACGCTGAGCAGACTGTCCAGCGGAATGCGCAGGCTGCGCATGTCGCTCTTGATCACCCCGAACACCGCGTCGCGGGTGCTGAACTGCAGCTCCAACCCGAACTCGTCCAGCCGCGCCAGGCCCTTGACCTCGCCGAAGCCGCCGTGGGAGTCGAAGTGGAAGGGGATGGTGTCCATGGCGCTGGCCTGTGTTCGATGGATGGTGCGCGCGCAGACTGCGGCAGGTGGAGCGCTGTGACAAGCTGGGGTGACGCGCCCGAAGACACCCACGGCGCCGCGGGCTGCTACTGTGCGCGGCCCTGATGCCGCCGGACCCCGGATGAAAGCCCCTGCCGCCCTGCTGGAACTGATCGAAGACGGCATTCTCGATGCCGTGATCCGGCCGCTGAAGAGCGGCAAGGAGGCAGCGGTCTACGTGGTGCGGCGTGGTGACGAGATCTGCTGCGCCAAGGTCTACAAGGACATGGCGCAGCGCAGCTTCCAGAACCGCGTGCAGTACCAGGAAGGCCGCAAGGCCCGCGGCAGCCGCGAGGCCCGCGCCATGGGCAAGGCCAGCAAGTTCGGCAAGCGCGAGGCCGAAGCCGCGTGGAAGACCGCCGAGGTCGATGCGCTCTACCGCTTCTTCGACGCCGGCGTGCGCGTGCCGCGGCCCTACGGCTTCTACAGCGGGGTGCTGGTGATGGAGCTGGTGACCGACGCCGAGGGCCACGACGCGCCGCGCCTGGGCGAGGTGCAGCTTGAGCCTGAAGTTGCGCGCGACTACCACGCGCGGCTGATCCGCGAGGTCGTGCGCATGCTCTGCTGCGGGCTGATCCACGGCGATCTGTCGGAGTACAACGTGCTGGTCGATGCCGACGGCCCGGTGGTGATCGACTTCCCGCAGGTGGTGGATGCCGCCGGCAACAACGCCGCGCGCGATCTGCTGCGTCGCGACGTGAACAACCTCAGCATCAGCCTGGGCCGCTTCGCGCCCGAGCTGATGCAGACCCGCTACGCCGAAGAGATGTGGGCCCTGTTCGAGACCGGCGACCTGCTGCCGGATACGCCGCTGAGCGGCGTGTTCGAGGAGCAGCTGGCCGAAGTCGATCTCGACGCCATCGAGTGGGCGATCCGCGATGCGCGCGAGCAGGCGCTGATCCGCGAGCAGGGGCGACTGGCCGCGGCCGAGGAAGACTGACGGCGGCCGAGAAAGACTGGGAGTGCCGCTGCCAACGGATCCGCTGGCTGCAGCGCTTCGCGCGGGCCAGGGATGATCGAAGACGTGCGTGCAGACGCTCGGATTTCGATGGGCCTTGGGCGTCCACGGGAAGCGCTGGTAGATGCGCTGCGCTTATCTACCCTACAAAGGCGCGTGACGCCTTGATGCAGGCGTTCGCCAACCGACCCGCGCGAGCTGCGTGATAGGGTGCGCGTGTCGCGCACCACGCGGCTGCCATCGTCCTTGCCAGCGCGTCGGCCTCAACGCCTGAGCCGAATCGCCCGCCCCAGATCGTCCCACCAGTAGCGCAGGAAGCTGCGCAGCATGCCGCGCTCGATGTCCACCGGCCTGCCGCGGGCGATGCGATCCATCTGCTGGTAGTACCAACCCTGCGCGCCAAGCACGTTGATCATCTTCATCAGCAGGAGCGGGCTGGCGGGCGAGGCCCAACCGCGCGGCGCCAGATGCAGCTTCTGCTCGAAGGCCGGCAGACGGTCGATGCGGTGGCGCAGCAGTTCGCGCGCGCAGTCCGGGTGCGTACAGAACGGCCGCGCGATGCCGAGGACGTCGAGTGCACCCGAGGCGAGCGCGGCCTCCATCCCTTCGCGGGTGCGGAAACCGCCCGTCACCATCAGCGGCATCGTCGCGACGCGACGGATGGCCTCGGCGTACTCCAGGAAGTAGGCCTCACGCACGCGGGTGCTGCTGCGCACCTGCACCGCATCCTGGCTGCGGCCTTCCACGCCGAGCAGGCGCGGCTGCTCGTAGGTGCCGCCGGAGATCTCCAGCAAGTCGATGCCCTCGGCGTTGAGCAGCTCGACCACCTGCAGGCAGTCGGCGTGGCTGAAGCCACCCTTGCGGAAGTCGTCCGAGTTCAGCTTCACCGACACCGGAAAGCCCGGCCCGACCTGCGCCCGCACCGCGCGCACGCATTCGAGCAGCAGCCGCGCGCGGTTCTCGATGCTGCCGCCCCAGCGGTCCTCGCGGCGATTCGTCACCGGCGACAGGAAGCTGCTGATCAGATAGCCGTGCGCGCCGTGCACCTGCACGCCGGTGAAGCCGCAGTCCTGCGCGATCTTCGCCACCGCGCCGAAGCGCTGGATGATGTCGAGGATCTCGTGCTCCTCCAGCGCGCGCGGCGTCTTGTAGCTGCCGAGCAGATCCAGCGTGACCGCCGAGGGGCCGACCGGCTGGCGCGTGGCATAGCGCGGCGACTGCCGCCCGGCATGGCTGATCTGCATCCACAGCTGGGCACCGTCGCGGGTGCCTGCCTCGGCCCAGGCGCGCAGCCGCGCGCGGGCCTCCTCATCGACGCTGGGCGCGTGCGTGATATCGATCGCCACATTGCCCGGCCGCTCGATCACGAAGCGGTCGACCATCACATTGCCGGTGATATTGATCGCCGCGCCGCCAGCGCCCCATGCCGCATACAGACGTTCGTGTTCAGGCGTGGCGCGCAGCTGCGCATCGCCCAGGCCCTCGGTCATCGCGGTCTTGCACAGGCGGTTCTTCAGCACCACGCCGCAGGGCAGGGTGAAGGGCTGGGCGAGGGGATCAACAGCGGAGCGCATCACGAGGGGCAGCCTCTTCAGGGCAGTGGAGACAGGCCGAGCGCGCGGCGGCGTTCGTCGAGCTTCTCGGGTTCAAGCACCGGCAGCCGCACGGTCGCGGGCCACAGCGGCCAGCGCATCGATTGCGTGCCGTAGCGCTGCGGCCGTCCCGCGCGGGTCAGTACGCGATCAGTCAACAGCGCCAGCGCGGCGGGTCTGAGTTCGCCCTGCCAGACGCTGAGCGAAACGGCAGGCAGCGCGGCCGCCTGTACGCCCGAGTGCGCATGCTGGATCACCAGGAACGCGCTGAACGCGGCATCTTCGCCAACGCGACTGGCCAGCGGCCAGCCGCGCGACCACAGCAGGGCATGCAGTTCAGCCATGTGTTCGACATCGGTGTCGCGCATGCGCTGCAAGCACGCGGGTCGGTCGTCAACGGGCTGCCGAGCGCAGCCGGAGAGGCTGGTCCGCAGCAGCTGGTCGCGCTGGCCGAGGTCCAGCAGCAGGGCGCGATACTCAAGGTCGAGGACGCCGGCATCGCTGGCCTCGGCCCTGGGGTGCAGGGCCAGTCCGAAGGCGAGCAGGAGTGCGATGGCGATTGAGTGCCACCCACGCAGCCAGGAAGCCGCAGTGATTCCGACTGCGCCATCCCGACAGGCAAACGCCGACGCGGGCTGGCTTACGCCGTCGTCCCCGCGGAGGCGGGGACCCAGCCGACAGGGCCGGGCCTCTGGGCCCCCGCCTTCGCGGGGGCGACGGCCAAGGAGGGTGCGCGCGCCTTCAGTATCCAGCGTGCGCGGCATCAGGGCTTTCGAGGCCTCGGAGCATCCGCGCCCTGCATCCCGGCAGGCAAGCGCCGATGCGGGCTGGCTTACGCCGTCGTCCCCGCGGAGGCGGGGACCCAGCCGACAGGGCCGGGCCTCTGGGCCCCCGCCTTCGCGGGGGCGACGGCCGAAGAAGGTACGCGAGGCTTCAGCATCCGGCGCGCGAGGCATCGTGACTTGCCAGGCCGCGGAGCGCGCGACCCCGGCATCCCGACAGGCCAACGCGGACGCGGTTGCACGTACATCGTCGTCCCCGCGCAGGCGGGGACCCAGTCGATCGCGCCGAGCCTCTGGGCCCCCGCCTTCGCGGGGGCGACGGAACTCGGCACTGCGTGAGGTTTGGGCATCTTGAGAGCGAGGCATCAGGACTTCCTGAGGGCGGGTAGATGCCCATAGGTGAGTCCACGCCAGAACCATTCCAAGGGGCCGTAGCGGAAATGCCGCAGCCACAGCGGCGACAGCGCCACCTGCGCGGCAAAGATCATGAGCGCGACTTGCACCTGCTCCCAGCGATCGACCTCGCCATACCAGCCAAGGCCATAGCCGTAGAACAGCAGGCTGCAGACCAGGGACTGCAGCAGGTAGTGGGTCAGCGCCATCCGCCCCGCCGGCGCCAGCAGACCCAGCACGCGCGCGCCGAGCCCGGTCTGGAACAGCAGCACGAAGGCAGCGAGATAGGCCATTGACAGCGGCAGGTTGCCGAGCGCCATGAGACCCGCGGCAAGCAGGGCGTCGCCCATCTCCGTGCGCACGTCGAAGTTCACGCCGACGCCCAGGCTGGAGTGCACAAAGAAGGCGCCGAGCAGGCCGCCAAGCAGCAGGGTCAGCGTCCAGAAGCGCAGATGGGCGCCGGCGTTCTGGATGCGACCCGAGCGCAGCAGCCAGGCCCCCAGCAGGAACACGCCGAGCGCCATCGGCACCTGGAACATCAGCACGGTCTGCAGCATGACCGTGAAGTACTCCTGCGCGCGGTGGAGACTGATCTCAAGATAGCCGCCGGTGGCGTAGATCCGGTCCGACTCGATGGCCAAGGAGAGTGCCTTGCTCATCTCCTCGGCCATGCCGGCTTTGGCGTCCTCGGGCATGAAGCCCAGCGCGGCGCCGAGCAGCACCCACAGCGCGGAGACGGCGAAGTACAGGCCCAGGCCGGTGATCAGCACGGCAACGCCGCGGACCTTCAGGAAGGCCATCAGCATGAGCGCGGTGATGCTGTAGGCGAACAGGATGTCGCCCGGCCACAGCAGCACGATGTGCAGCAGGCCGAAGGCCATCAGTGCCAGCGTGCGGCGGAAGTAGAGCCTCCCGAACGGCCGCCCTGTGCCTTCCAGGCGGTCCTGCATCAGCGCGAAGCCCATGCCGAACAGCAGCGAGAACAGCACCCAGAACTTGCCCTGCACGAACACGTAGACGATCCAGGCGGCCCAACCGGCGGCGCCGGGCGAGGTGTCGATGCCGCTCATGTAGTCATGCACCGAGCGATTGAAGAACTCGATGTTCATCAGCAGGATGCCGAGCAGCGCGAAGCCACGCAGGGCGTCCATCAGGTGCAGGCGATCCTCGGGCGGGCGCGGGGTGGCGATCGGCGGCGGTGTGCTCATGCGTGGGCTCGTCGGGTCACAGGGCGGCGGGGCACAGTGTGGCCCAGCCCGGGCCGCCGCTGCGCGGCCTCCTCGTCCCCGGGATTGTTTCGTGGCAGGCCGGGGACACTCTCGCGTCCGGATCGGCGATGATCCGCCCATCGTCAAGGCCGGGGAGGGCAGCGCGATGCAATGGATCGGAACCGCACTGGTGGGGCTGATCGCCCTGCTGCACGTCTACATCCTCGTGCTTGAAATGTTCCTGTGGGACACGCCGCGCGGCCGTCGCGCCTTCGGCATGAGCGCCGAGAAAGCAGCGGTGACCAAGGTACTGGCCGCGAACCAGGGCCTGTACAACGGCTTCCTCGCGGCAGGCCTGTTCTGGGGGCTGTGGCAGGGTGAGACCGGCCTCGACGTGCAGGTGTTCTTCCTCGCCTGCGTGCTGGTGGCCGGGCTCTACGGGGGTGCCACCGCCAGCCGAAAGATCTACTTCATCCAGGCGCTGCCGGCGGCGCTGGCGCTGGCGTTCGTGCTGCCGCAGGTGCTGTAGGGCGAGCCACGCATCGGCATGTGGATGGCGGATGCGCTGCGCTTATCCGCCCTACGCGTACAAGGGCAATCGACTCCGCTGCGCGCAAGGCGTCCGTCGAGTCGTAGGGTACATAAGCGCAGCGCATGTACCACTCGGCCCCTCAGCCCTGAACCGCTCGGCGTTCCGCGGGTGCTGTGGCATCGCAAACGCGTCGCAGGCCGATGGCGGATGCGCTGCGCTTGTCCGCCCTACGACTCGAGTGACACCAAGCCTGCCCCGAAGCCGACCGCCTATGGGCGCTCGCGGCCGTGGGGCAAACGCCTGCACGCAAGGCGCTCGTCGAGTCGTAGGGCACATGAGCGCAGCGCATGTACCACTCAGCCCCTCAGCCATGAACCGCTCGGCGTTCCGCGAATGCGCCTGCGCTGGATCGCGCAGCCCAATGCCGCAGCAGGCAGGGTGCATGTGTCGCATCTAGATGGCGGATGCGCTGCGCTGATGCTCGCCCTGCTCCCATCGGTTTAAGCGCGACACCGCCGCAACCGCCAGGTGGAAGTAGGCCACGTCACCGCCTTGTCAGATCTGACAGCTTGTCGAGCCGCCACAGATCTTCGATGGTTCTCGACTCCGCCCGGGATGTCCCGGCGGAGATCCGCACCATTCCCTGCGACACACAACTGTGGAGATCTGGTCGATGAAATCGCTCCTTCTCACCGCGGCAGCTTCGCTCGTCCTGTTCGCCGGGTTCGGCAGCACCGTTCAGGCGCATCCCTTCGCGCCCGCCGACGCCTGCGGACCCCATAACCAGGGTGCCGTCACGGCCACCGAGAACATGGACCCCTACGGCAACGGCGTGCGGTTTGTGTTCACCTGCTACAGCGAGGGCTGGGTGTTGACCGAGACCTGGTACTGCGGTGACAACGGCTGGTACTACAGCTGCACCGTGATGTGATCGGTTGGAGGCGGCGCGCCCTTCGGGTGCGCCGCCTCTCTGTCGTAGCGGTCACCAGTCGTTTCCGTACCTGGCCGCAGGGTTTCGTGCGCTCACGGCCCAACCCTCGGCAGGGGTGCCTCACATCGGGCCGCGTACAATGGCGGGCTACGTAGACCCCGCATCGAGGCCCCCCGATGAGCACCCCCGCCAGCCGACTGCCCGCCGACGACAGCGCGCCCGCCGCATCGCCGCTGCGCTTCGTCACCGCCGCCAGCCTGTTCGACGGCCACGACGCCGCCATCAACGTGATGCGCCGCCTGATCCAGTCGCAGGGCGCCGAGGTCATCCACCTCGGGCACAACCGCTCGGTCGAGGACGTGGTCCGCGCGGCCCTGCAGGAAGACGCCGACGGCATCGCGCTGAGCAGCTATCAAGGCGGCCACACCGAGTACTTCAAGTACATGGTGGACATGCTGAAGGAGCGCGGCGCCAGCCACATCCGCGTGTTCGGCGGCGGCGGCGGCACCATCACCCCGGAAGAGATCGCCGAGCTGCAGGCCTACGGCGTCGAGCGCATCTACCATCCGAACGACGGCATGCAGATGGGCCTGGTCGGGATGATTGAGGACCTGGTCGCCCGCACCACCAAGGCCCGGCTGAGCACGCAGAAGCCCGCCGCGGTGACGCCGGACGACGAGATCGCCGTCGGCCGCATGCTCTCCGCGATTGAAGAAGGCGCCATCCCCGAGGCCGAGCTGGCCGCCCTGCGCAAGGGCTGGCAGCTGGCCGGCGGCAAGACCCCGGTGGTCGGCCTCACCGGCACCGGCGGCGCCGGCAAGAGCTCGGTCACCGACGAGATCATCAACCGCTTCCTGCAGCACTTTCCGGCCATGCGCATCGCCGTGATCTCGGTCGACCCGACCCGCCGCCGCACCGGTGGTGCGCTCTTGGGCGACCGCATCCGCATGAACTCACTGCGCTCGAAGCGCGTGTTCATGCGCTCGATGGCCACCCGCCGTCAGCACGTCGCCACCAATGCCGTGCTGAAGGACTGCATCGCCTTCCTGCGCGGCCTGAGCTATGACCTGGTGCTGGTGGAGACCGCCGGCATCGGCCAGAGCGATTCCGAGATCGTCGACCTGGTCGACTTCCCGGTCTACGTGATGACCAGCGACTACGGCGCGGCCAGCCAGCTCGAGAAGATCGACATGCTCGACTTCGCCGAGCTGGTGATCCTGAACAAGTTCGACCGCCGCGGCGCCGAAGACGCCCTGCGCGACGTGCGCAAGCAGTGGAAGCGCAACCGCGTGGCCTTCCAGATGCCGGATGAAGAGGTCCCGGTCTATCCGACCATCGCGAGCCAGTTCAACGACCCGGGTGTGAGCTGGATGTTTGTCAATCTTTGCCGCCTTGTGGCGGCAAAGATGGGATTCGGGATTCGGGATTCGGGATTGGTAGAGCAGGGCTCGGCAAGTCCGCGCTGCGACTTCCATCCGAAGGTGGATGTCAGCCTGAAGGAACCCCGCGCCACGGTGCTGATCCCCGGCGCGCGCATCCGCTATCTGGCGGAGATCGCCGAGCAGGGCAGGGCGATCAACCACGGCATCGAAAAGCAGAGCGAAATCGCAAGCCGCGCGCAGAGCGTGTACGAGGCGCTGCGCGAGTTGGAGGATCCAGCGCTGCCCAGGCCGTTGGAGCTCTACGACGCCAGTGCTTTGCTCCCCTCTCCCCGTGGGGTGAGCGGGGCTTTCGAGCCGCAACGCGGCGAGGCCGCGAACGCCGCTGCGCATGCAGGCGCAGCGGCCGGGGTGCGGGTTGGGGGAGAGGGTCCGGCAAGCCCAGAGGCCGTGCAACACCCGAACCCTCTCCCCAACCCCTCCCCCACCGGGGGAGGGGCTCGCATTGAGCCCGACCGCACCCTCCTCACCCTCCGCCAGCGCTACAACGACGCCGTCCAGTCGCTCAGCAGCGAGAACCTCAAGCTGCTCCGCGCCTGGCCCGAGCGCCTGAAGTCCGTCACCGACGAGTTCAACGAATACACCGTCCGCGACAAGGTCATCCGCGTCGAGAACTACCGCGAATCGCTGAGCCACCAGAAGATCCCGAAGATCGCCGCCCCCAAGTGGAAGAGCTGGGGCGAGCTGCTCATCTTCCTGGGCAAGGAAAACCTGCCCGGGCACTACCCCTACACCGGCGGCGTCTACCCCTACCGCCGCAGCGGCGAAGACCCGATCCGTATGTTCGCGGGCGAGGGCACGCCCGAGCGCACCAACCGCCGCTTCCACTACCTGAGCGTGGGCCAGCCGGCCGCACGACTGTCCACGGCCTTCGACAGCGTCACGCTCTACGGCGAGGACCCGGCCGAGCGCCCGGACATCTACGGCAAGATCGGCAACTCGGGCGTGTCCATCGCCACGCTCGACGACATGAAGAAGCTGTATTCCGGCTTCGACCTGTGCGCACCGACCACCAGCGTGAGCATGACCATCAACGGCCCGGCGCCGATGATCCTGGCGATGTTCATGAACACCGCCATCGATCAGCAGGTGGAGAAGTACCTGCGCGCGGACCAGGCGCGCTGGGACGAAGCGCACGCGAATATCGAGAAGTTCTTCGAAGGCAAGCCGCGCCCCGAATACGCCGGCCCGCTGCCCGAAGGCAACGACGGCCTGGGCCTGGGCCTGCTGGGCGTCACCGGCGACCAGCTGGTGGAGCCCGAGGTGTACGAGCGCATCAAGGCCGAGACCCTGCGCCAGGTGCGCGGCACCGTGCAGGCCGACATCCTCAAGGAAGACCAGGCGCAGAACACCTGCATCTTCTCCACCGAGTTCGCGCTGCGCATGATGGGCGACATCCAGCAGTATTTCGTCGATCGCAACGTGCGCAATTTCTACTCGGTGTCTATTTCGGGCTACCACATCGCCGAGGCCGGCGCGAACCCGATCAGCCAGCTCGCCTTCACCTTGTCCAACGGCTTCACGATCGTCGAGTACTACCTCGCGCGCGGCATGAAGATCGACGACTTCGCGCCGAACCTGAGCTTCTTCTTCAGCAACGGCATGGACCCGGAGTACACCGTCATCGGCCGCGTGGCCCGGCGCATCTGGGCCCGCGCCATGCGCGAGCGCTACGGCGCCAACGAGCGCAGCCAGATGCTGAAGTACCACATCCAGACTTCAGGCCGCTCCCTGCACGCGCAGGAGATCCAGTTCAACGACATCCGCACCACCCTGCAGGCCCTGTACGCCCTGTTCGACAACTGCAACAGCCTGCACACCAATGCCTACGACGAGGCCATCACCACGCCGACCGAAGAGAGCGTGCGCCGCGCCGTGGCCATCCAGATGATCATCAACAAGGAGCTGGGGCTGAACTTCAACGAGAACCCCTGGCAGGGCAGCTTCGTGGTCGACCAGCTCACCGACCTGGTGGAAGAGGCCGTGTACAAGGAGTTCGAGGCCATCAGCGAGCGCGGCGGCGTGCTGGGCGCCATGGACACCATGTACCAGCGCGGCAAGATCCAGGAAGAGAGCCTGTACTACGAACACAAGAAGCACGACGGCAGCCTGCCCCTGGTGGGCGTGAACACCTACCTCGGCAAGGACCACGGCGGCGAGATCACCACCACCATCGAGCTGATCCGCAGCACTGAAGACGAGAAGGGCCAGCAGATCGCCAACGTGCGCAGCTACCAGCAGAACCGCAACGCCGCCGTTCTCCCCGCTCCCCTGGTGGGAGAGGGGCAGGGGGAGAGGGGGCAACCCGCCTCAGGCCTCGCCTACCTCCAGCACACCGCCCGCAAGCGCGAAAACCTGTTCGCCGCGCTGATCGAAGCGGTGAAGACCCACAGCCTAGGGCAGATCAGCCATTCGTTGTATGAGGTGGGTGGGGAGTATCGGAGGAATATGTGAAGAGAGCTGCCAAATCAAGGACTTGAGTTTATGCAAATCACACAGATCCCGGTGGCAAATCTCACTCTCGATTCTCTGAATCCTCGGCTGCCTGAGCATTTGATTAATGCTTCAGAGGCGGAGATTATTAGACACCTGAGAGATGGGGAGGCGCTGAGCGAACTAGCGCAGTCTTTCGCCGACAATGGCTATTTCGAGACCGACCCGCTGGTTGTTGTTAATGAAGGCGACAGGAAAGTGGTTGTCGAGGGTAATCGACGGCTTGCAACCCTGAAAATCATTCTGGGTCTGTTGCCGGAACTAGATGATGTTCAGTTTTCGACAGTCGAATTTCCCCCGGATACTGCAGAAAAACTCAGCTCAGTCCCGTGCTTTGTCGCTGCTAATCGGGAAGAAGTCACTAAGTTTATAGGCTTCAGGCATATCGGTGGGCTTCGACTTTGGCCGCCGGAGGCGAAGGCTCGATTTGTATTTCAAGCAGTCGAAAGGGAGGTATCACAAGGCACCTCCGCCGACGTATTCAAGGAGGTTGGGCGACAGACAGGGAGCAATGCTCAAGGTGTGAGAAATCTGTATGTTGCCATTTATCTCTTGAAGCATGCCAGGGAGGAGTGGGGCATCGACGTCTCAAGCCTTCAATCGGATCGCTTCGGCGTTTGGCAGAGAGCGCTCTCGTCACAGGAGATAAAGGAGTTCATTGGGCTCAGGTCTGCGCGGGACTATACAGAAGTAAGGCACGCAGTTCACAGCACCCTCGAATCGTCAATGAGGCAGGTCATCGCAGACCTTTCTCCGAAGCAAGGAGGTCGGGCCGCACTAATTCGCGACTCGCGAGTGATTACTGACTATGGGAGTATTCTCGCGGATCCGAAATCCTATGCATTGCTTCGTGAGACGAATGACTTTAGGGAGCCTCTGAACTACACGACTGTTTCAGTCTTGCCAGGTTTGCAGGGCCAT
>NZ_CALART010000087.1 GCF_937888285.1 uncultured Aquimonas sp. | reverse complement strand
CTGCGGCCAACCCTGCGGGCGGATCGACCGCCTCCCGCCGCTCCCCAGGGGCCCCTTGAAGAGCGCGGGCTCCTGCCCGCCAAAGCCGAAGCCGAAGCCGAAGCCGAAGCGAAAGCCAGAGCCAGAGCCGAAGCCGAAGCCTGCATAGGGTGGGCCCTGGCCCACCGTGGCCTGGAGGCTCGCCCCGGAACTTCGACGGAGGAGTACCCGGATGGCCGGCCTTGCGCCGACGACCACCCTGTGCGCGGCAGGTGTCGAGCTCATGGTGGGCCAGGGCCCACCCTATGCGCGCTCTGGGCGCGCGATAGGAACCGGGGTCGCTTGCTCTTGCGAATCCCCAATCCCAATCCCCAATCCTGCGATCCCGGGATCCACCGCGAGCTGCGGTAGCCGCAGCGTCTTCATCGACGCCCGCGCCCTGCCCACGCAGCAAATCCTTAACCCGCTGCGAAGAAGCGCTTAACGCAGCTCCAAGCCTGGCCCAAGCTTCAGCGCGCAGGCTCTGCGCCATGGACACCTCCCGCCATGGGCCTCGCGCCTTCCGCCACGCCGACTGCATCGACCGTGCACATCCGCAGCGTGCCGAGGTCGAGGCCTTCATCCAGCGCATCTATGCCGCCCGCTTCGACGCGCGGCCGCCGGCGCTGATGCCGCATCTGCTGGCTTTCCGCGACGCCGATGGCACGCTCATCGCCGCGGTCGGCCTGCGCTGCGCCATCGAGGGCCCGCTCTTCGTCGAGCGCTACCTCGGCGCGCCGGTCGAGCGCGTGCTCGCCGAGCGTCTGGGCCACATGCCGCCGCGCGCCGAGGTGGTGGAGATCGGCAACTTCGCCGCCGCCACGCCGGGTGCGGCGCGCGCACTGATCCTGGCGCTGATCCCGCTGCTGCGTGGTGCCGGTCTGCGCTGGACCCTGTTCGCCGCCACCCGCCAGCTGCGCAATGCCTTCGCCCGTCTCGGCCTGGACCCGCGCTTCCTGTGCCGGGCGCAGGCCGAAGCGCTGGGGGCGGAAGGTGAGGCCTGGGGCCGCTACTACGAGACCGATCCCGAGGTGCTGTTCGGCGATCTCGATGGCGCTCGCGTCGACCTGCCGGAGCGCGCTGCGGACGCGGCCACACGCGACGTGCCCGCGATGAGCCGGACCACGCTCGGCTGCGGAGCACCGGCATGAGCCGTCCGTCGACCCACAACGCGCTGTACGCCCGCGTGCTCGAAACCGCCCGCGCGCAGCCGCGGGCGCTGGCCCTGAAGGACGGCCGCTGGGCGCTGCGCTTCGGCGAGCTCGCCGACGTGTTGACTGGTCTGCTGTACGCCCTGCGCATCGAGGGCCCGGTGCTGGCCAGCCGGCTCGACAACGGCGTGCCGGCCCTGCTGGTCGAGCTGGCGGCGCAGGCGGCCGATGTCGCCGCGTTGGCACTGCCACCCTACTTCACTCCCGCGCAGTGCCAGCACGCGCTGGACCAGAGCGGCGCGCGCCTGCTTGTTCTGCCGCAGGGCGCGACGGCCCCCGACGCCAGCTGGCGCTGCGAAGCCTCCGCGCCCTGGCCGGGCCTGTCGCTCTGGCGTCGCGCCGCGCCGGCAGAGGCTGTTGCACTGCCGCCGGGCACCGCCTGCATCACCTACACCAGCGGCAGCACCGGCGCGCCCAAGGGCGTGTGTCTGTCCGCTGAACATCTGGCCCAGGTCGCAGGCTCGCTGGGTGAAGCCTTCGATGCGCTGGCACCGCGCCATCATCTTTGCGCTCTGCCGCTGTCGACCCTGCTGGAAACCGTCGGCGCCTATGCCGCGCTGTTCGTCGGCGCTCGCGTCGAATTGCGGGGCTTGACCGAGCTGGGCTACAGCGGCGCGGCCGGGCTTGATCCGCTGCGCCTGCGCGCCGTGCTGGCCGAAGTCCAGCCCCACAGCCTGATCCTGGTGCCGCAGCTGCTTGATGGGCTGCTGCTGGCAATCGCCGCGGCGGGGCCGCTACCGCAGCCGCCGCGACTGATCGCGGTCGGCGGCGCCCGCGTCGCGCCGCGCCTGCTGCAGCGCGCGGCCGCCGCCGGACTCACCGTGTTCGAGGGCTATGGCCTCAGCGAAGCCGGCTCGGTGGTGTGCCTGAATCGCCCGGGCGAGGTCACGCCCGGCAGCGTCGGCCGGCCGCTGCCGCACCTGCGGCTGAGCCTCGCTGACAGCGGCGAGCTCTGCGTCGACGGTCCGCGCTTCCTCGGCTACCTTGGTGAGCCGGCACCGCCGCCGGGCCCGCTGCGCACCGGCGATCTCGGCGCCATCGACGCGCAGGGCCGCGTGCACATCGAAGGCCGCCTGCGCGAGATGTTCATCACCAGCTATGGCCGCAACGTGGCCCCGGCCTGGGTCGAGGGCGAGCTGCTGGCTGAGCCCGCGATCGCCCAGGCGGTGGTGAGCGGCGAAGCCGAGCCCTGGAATCTCGCCTTGATCTGGCCGCGCGATCCGGCGCTGAGCGAGGCCGAGCTGCTGCGGATCGTCGCCCGCGTCAACGCCGGCCTGCCCGACTACGCGCGCATCGGCGGCGTGCTGCGCCTGCCCGCACCGCTGTCGATCGAAGCCGGCCTGCTCACCGCCAACGGCCGGCCGCGCCGCGAAGCCGTGCTTGCGCACTACGCCGAGGCCCTCGCCGCGCGCCGTGCGCAGGGTCTGGACGCGGCCCTGATCGCGACCTCGCATTCCGCTTCCCACGCCTCTTCGCCCCAGGAGATCCCCGCATGAGCTTCCACGCCCGATTGCTTGCCGACACCGCGCGCGAGCGCGCCGAACTTCAGGGCCTGCCGATCGTGCAGCGCGCGCTCGCCGGCCGCATCCGCCGCGAGGAATACGCGGCCTTCCTCGGCCAGGCCTTCCACCACGTGCGCCACACCGTGCCCCTGCTGATGGCCTGCGGCGCGCGGCTGCCGGCCCGCCACGAGTGGCTGCGGCGCGCGGTGGCCGAGTACATCGAGGAGGAGATCGGCCATGAGGAGTGGATCCTCGACGACCTCGAGGCCCTGGGCGAGGACCGCGCCCGCTGGGCTGAAAGTACGCCGCTGCACGCCACCGAGCTGATGGTGGCCTATGCCTACGACGGCATCGCGCGGGTCTCGCCGCTCAGCTTCTTCGGCATGGTGCTGGTGCTCGAAGGCACCAGCGTGGCGCTGGCGACGCGCGCGGCCGAAGCCATCGAGCGCAGCCTCGGCCTGCCGCGCACGGCCTTCACCTACCTGCGCTCGCACGGCGATCTCGACATCGAGCACACCGGTTTCTACGAGCGCCTGATGGACCGCATCGAAGACCCGGCCGAGCAGGCCGTGATCATCCACGCCGCGCGCCGCTTCTATCGCCTCTACGCCGACATCTTCCGCAGCATCGAGGCCGGCGCCCAGCTGGCGGAGGCCGCGTGATGGAGCTCAACGGCAAGACCGTGGTGCTGACCGGCGCCAGCGGCGGCATCGGCAGCGCGCTGGCGCTGGAACTCTGCGCCGAGGGCGCGCAGGTGATCGCCGTCGGCCGACGCTCCGCGGCGCTGGAAGCCCTGCGCCAGCGCGCCGCGGGCCGTCCCGGCCGGCTGCAGCCGCTGGTCGCCGACATCAACTGCGCCCGCGACCGTGCGCGCATCGCCGAGGTCGCCGCTGCACCCGATGCGCTGATCCACGCCGCCGCGCTGGGCAGCTTTGGCCTGTTCGTGAACAGTGAGGCCGGCGAGCGCGAAGCGATGTTCCACACCAACGTGCTGGCGCCGATGGCGCTGACCCAGGCCCTGCTGCCGGCCCTGCTGAAGCGCCCGGAGTCGCGCGTGCTGGCGGTGGGTTCGACCTTCGGCAGCCTGGCGCATCCGGGCTTCGCCGCCTACAGCGCATCGAAGTTCGCCCTGCGCGGCTTCATCGAGGCGCTGGGCCGCGAGCACGCGGACTCGGGCCTGGTCGCGCAATGGATCGCCCCGCGCGCCACCGATACGGCCTTCAATCCACCGAATGTCGTGGCTCTGAACAAGGCGCTGGGCACCCACGTCGATGCGGTCGACGAGGTTGCTGCGCAGATCGTCCACGCCCTGCGCGCCGGCACCCGCCGACGCCAGCTGGGCTGGCCGGAGAAGCTCTTCGCCTGGCTCAACGGCGCGTTTCCCACGCTGGTCGATCGCGGCCTGCGCTCGGCGCTGCCGGTGGTGAGGACGCATGCGGCGGTCGATCGACGGCCATCGGTGCCGCCGAAGTCATTTGCTGCGGCGCCGAGCCCAGCGCAGGTCACCCCCGCGTTCGATCGTCGGACGGCGCCTACGCCCACGAGCAGCGTCATCCGGCCTCTCGCCGAGGGCACAGCGCCGACGCCGGAGCCGCGTTCACCGGCGCCGCAGTCCGTGAGTGAGCTTGGGCAATGCTGATCATGGCCGCCGCGACCGGATCAGCGCGGGCGCGTCCGGCGCATACCGCCGGTGCCGTTCGGGTGGTCAAGCGACCGCATTCCCGGTCTTCCCGCGCGCCCTCCACGGCGCGGGGCAAGACCACCATCGTCAGCGGCGCGCTTACGCCCGGCCGCACCCCAACCCCTTCGTCTACGCAGCAAGGAGCCTTGCCATGAACACTTCCGCCGAAGCCCGGTCCTGCCGCAACACGAGCACTGACTCAGGCGCGCGCCGAGAGCCCCCGAGCCTCGCGCTCGCACTGGCTCTGTCGACCGTCCTGCTGGTGGGCCTCGGTCCAATCCCTGCGGCCCTGGCGCAGGACGCAATCAGCGAGAGCGGCACCGCCGGCACCGCCGCGGTGGACGACCCACTGCCCGCCATCCAGTCGCGCTGGGCCGAGATCCGCTACCAGCTGCCGGAGGGCGAGCGCGTCAAGGCCTTCGATGCGCTGGTGAACGAGATCGGTCGCGCCCAGCAGCGCGCCCCGGGCGACCTTCGCCTGCAGGTGTGGAAAGGCATCGTGCTGGCCAGCGAAGCCGGCGCCCAGGGCGGCCTCGGCGCGCTCAGCCTGTGCAAGCAGGCGCGCAGGGAGTTCGAGGCGGTGATCGCGAAGGACGGTCGCGTGCTCGATGGCTCGGCCTACACCAGCCTTGGCAGCCTGTACTACCAGGTGCCCGGCTGGCCGCTCGGCTTCGGCGACGAGGACACGGCGCGCGAGCTGCTGCAGCAAGGCCTGTCGATCGCGCCCGACGGCATCGACGCCAACTACTTCTGGGGAGATTTCCTGCTCGACCAGGAGGACTACGCCGGCGCCGTGCAGGCCTTCCAGAAAGCCTTGGCCGCGCCACCCCGCCCCGGTCGCGAAAGCGCCGACGCCGGCCGCCGCGCCGAGATCGAAGCGGGGCTGGCGAAGGCGCAGGAGGAGCTCAGGGGCTGAGGGCTGGGAGTCGAGAGTCGAAATAGCGTGGCACGGCGAGCGGGCTCGCGACACCCGCATAGGGTGGGCCCTGGCCCACCATGAGCTCCGCTCTGGCCCCGGTTATCCCACCCCAACGTGCACCGAAGCACCGTCCTCGCGACGGCGCATCGACGGACCGGGGCAAGCGCCCATGCCACGGTGGGCCAGGGCCCACCCTATGGGCTTTTGCTTCGCATTCAACGCCCGTGTTCTTCGAGCCCTGGATGAGGTCGCCTTCTGCGCTTGGATTTGCGGCGGGTGCGGGATTCGGGATTCGAAGCGGCCTTGCGCGACGAGCGGGCTCGCGACACCCGCATAGGGTGGGCCCTGGCCCACCATGAGCTCCACTCTGGCCTCGGTCATCTCGACCGAACGCCGCCCCCACCGAGGGCTTCGACATGGTGAACCGACGAACCGGGGCGAGCGTCCACGCCACGGTGGGCCGGGGCCCACCCTATGCGGTGTGGGAATCGATGGCGTCGTGCGAGTCACGCACGCACTTCACCCAAGGCGTGATTGAAAGCCGCCAGGGACGTGCCCCAATCGGGCGCAAGCCAACCGCGCTCGACGTAGCGATGCAAGCTCGAATGCGGCCAGTCGATCGCGCGCTGCACGTGGCCGTGCTTGACCGGGTTGTAGTGGAGGTAATCGATGTGCGCGCGCAGGTCGAGTTCGTCGACGATCACCCGCTCGAAGTAGCGGCGCTGCCAGAGGCCGCGCTCACGCTTCGACGCGCGGCTGGCGCTGCGCAGCTCGCTCTCGGGAAGCGCTCGCGAGAAGACGCTCTTGATCCTCTGCCAGCGTGCGGCGTTGTCAGCGTCGCCCTCGGTCAGCGACCACAGGCAGTGCAGATGATCCGGCAGCACCACCATGGCGATGGGGGTGAACGGCAGCACCTTGCGCGTATCGCGAAACGCCTCGCGCAGGGCCTCGATGTTGTCCACCAGCAGGCGCGACTCCCGGTTCCACAGGTTCACTGTGAAGAACGACGTCGCGCCGGGGATCCATGGGCGTCGATAGTTCGGCATGCGCACAGGTTCGACCTGCGCGGCAGATCCATGCCATCGGGAATGTCCGCCGCTTCGGGTAGGAGAACTGCTCTCGGCGCCGGGATTCGGCATTCGGCATTCGGGATTCGGGATTCGGGATTCGGGATTCGGGATTCGGGATTCGAAGCGGCCTTGCGCGGCGGGCGTGCGACCACCGCACAGGCTGGGCCCTGGCCCACCATGAGCCCAACTCCCGCTCCGGTCTCCCCACCGCAAGATGTGCACGATGGCCATCGAAGCATGGGATAGACATACCGGGCCGAGTGTCCACGTCACGATGGGCCAGGGCCCACCCTATTCCGGTGCATAGGGTGGGCCCCGGCCCACCATGAGCTCCGCTCTGGCCTCGGTCATCTCGACCGAACGCTACCCGCACAACGGCCCTCGACAGCGTGAACCGGCGAACCGGGGCAAGCGTCCACGCCACGGTGGGCCTTGGCCCACCCTATCGGCGTGACGCGATTACAGTGTTCACCGCCCCCACCCCGGAGCCCTCATGCGCCTCTTGCTGATCGAAGACGACACCCTGCTCGGCGAGGGCCTGCAGGAAGCGCTGCGGCGCGCGGGCTATACCGTTGACTGGCTGCAGGACGGCCAGCATGCGCTGGATGCCCTGCGCGACGGCGGCTTCGACATCGCCGTCCTCGATCTCGGCCTGCCGCGGCTCGATGGGCAGCGGGTGATCCGCCAGGCGCGCGCCGCCGGCGCCACGCTGCCGGTGCTGGTGCTGACCGCGCGCGATGCGGTCGCCCATCGCGTCGAGGCGCTGGACGGTGGCGCCGATGATTTTCTGGCCAAGCCTTTCGACCCCGCCGAACTGCTGGCGCGCTTGCGCGCCCTGCTGCGCCGACGCGAGGCCGCGCCGCGCATGCAGCTGGCCTTTGCCGGTATCGAGCTCGATCCGGTGCGCTTCGAGGCGCGGCTGCAGGGCCAGCTGCTCGACCTGCCGCGGCGAGAGTTCGCGCTGCTGCATTCGCTGGTCGAGGCCAACGGCCGGGTGGTCTCGCGCGAGCTGCTGCAGCAGCGCCTGTACGGCTGGGACGAGGACGTCAGCAGCAACACGCTGGAGGTGCTGATCCACCATTTGCGGCGCAAGCTGGGTGCCGAGCGCATCGGCACCGTGCGCGGCATCGGCTACCGCCTGCTGGCGCCGGCATGAGGACGCTGTGGAAGCCGCTGCTGGTCGGCCTGCTGCTCGCCACCACCGCGGCGGGTGCGCTCAGCACCTGGGTCAGCTGGCGGGCCGCGCGCGTCGAGGTCGACGAGCTGCTCGACGCCGAGCTGTCGCAGTCGGTGCGCGCGCTCGCCGTGCTGGCCGAAGGCCTGCTGGGCGACGACAGTCTCGATGCGCAGCCGCGCGAACTGCCGGCCTGGCAGGGCGCGATGGAGCAGCTGGGTGCGGCCGCCACCGGTGCGCGCGGCCATGCCTACGAGCGTCTGCGTCGCTACTACCTGTGGCGCGGCGAGCGCCTGCTGCTGCGCTCGCAGGATGCGCCGGCGCTGGATCGCGAGGCCGCGATCGAGGGCTTTGGCGAGGTCGTGGAGGGCGATGCGGTCTGGCGCAGCTTCCGTCTCGACGGCCCCGACGGCCTGCGCGCACTGGGCCTCGAACCACTGCAGGTGCGTGCGCACATCAGCGTCGAGATCGCCCGCGGCATGGCCTGGCCCCTGCTGCTGGAGCTGCCCCTGCTGGGCCTGCTGATCTGGGCCGCGGTGCGCATGGGCAGCCGCTCGCTGCGCCGTATCGCCCGTGCGGTGTCGGCACAGGCCGGTGATCGACTGCAGCCGATCGAGCGCACGCGTGTCCCGGTCGAGATCCACGGCCTGGTCGACGCGATCAATGACCTGCTCGGCCGCGTCGACGAAACCCTGCGCCGCGAGCGCCGCTTCATCGACGAGGCCGCGCACGAGCTGCGCACGCCGGTCGCCGGTATGCGCCTGCACCTGTCAAACCTGATCGAAGCCGAGGACGATGCGGGGCGCACGCGGGCCTTGGCGCAGATCCAGCGCGCGCAGGCGCGGCTGGAACGCGGCGTGGCCCAGCTGCTGACGCTCAGCCGACTCGGCCCCGGCGCGCCCGCACCGCGCAGCCAGCGCGTGGACCTGTCCGCGCAGCTGCCGGGCTGGCTGGCCGAATGGATCGACGCCGGGCTGGCCAACGACGACGAGCTGGAGCTCGTCGCCGAGCCGGGCTGCGCGATCGACATCGACCCCGACCAGCTGCAGCTGCTGCTGCGCAATCTGGTCGACAACGCTCTGCGCCACGGCGGTCGACCGGCGCAGGTGCGCATCGAAGTCGTTCGAAGTGCGAACGAGGTGCGTCTCGCGGTGGAGGACGCCGGCCCCGGCCTGCCGCCCGACGAGCGCGCCCGCGTGCTCGACCCCTTCTACCGCCCGCCGGGCACGCGCGCCGATGGCAGCGGGCTCGGCCTGTCGATCGTCGCCCGCGTGGTCGAGCTGTCAGGCGGACAGCTGAGCCTTGGCGCGGGCCGCGAAGGCCACGGCCTGCGCGTGGAGATCGCCTGGCCGTCGAGTCCCCGAGTGCCATAGGGTGGGCCCTGGCCCACCATGAGCCAAACCCTTGCCCCGGTGATAGTTGTCCAAAACCCCCAGCGCTACGTTTCGCGAGTGAGGGCAAGGCCACGCGCGGCGGCGGAACTGGCAGGGCGAAGCGGGGCGAGACAAGCGACACCGGGGCGAGCCTCCAGCGCCACGGTGGGCCAGGGCCCACCCTATGCAGGGATTCGCGTGCGCCGCATGCACGGCGCACGCGAATCCCCAATCCCCGCTCCTCAGCCCCGCAGCCGCCACCCCAGCCAGATCCGGTAGATCGCCGGGATCAGCAGCATCGACAGCAGCGGGGCGCTGAGCATGCCGCCGAGCATGGGGGCGGCGATGCGCTGCATGGTCGCGGCACCGGCGCCGTCGCTGAGCAGGATCGGGGTGAGGCCGACCAGCAGGGTCAGCACGGTCATGGCCTTGGGCCGCACGCGCTGCACCGCACCTTCCTCCAGCGCGGCATCGAGTTCGCGCAGGGTGTTCATGCGGCCGCTCGCGCGTGCGCGCTCCACGGCCTGCGCCAGATACAGCAGCATCACCACGCCGAACTCCGCGGCCACGCCGAACAGGGCGAGGAAGCCGACCACCACCGCCACCGACAGCGCGTAGTCGAGGCCCCACAGCAGCCACAGCCCGCCGACCACCGACAGCGGTGCGGTGAGCAGCACGATCAGCGCGTCGGGCCAGCGCCGGAACACCAGGTAGAGCAGCACCAGGATGATGCCGAGTGCGGCCGGAATCGCGAGGCTCAGGCGCTCGGTCGCGCGCAGCAGGCTCTCGTACTGGCCGGTCCACCCGAGGCTCACACCCGGCGGCAGCTGCACGCGCTCGGCCAGTGCCGCATCGGCCGCGCGCATGGTGCCGATCAGGTCACGCGTATCGGTGTCGACGAACACCCAGGCGGTCAGGCGCGCGTTCTCACTGCGGATCATCGCCGGTGCTTCGACCAGTTCGATGTCGGCCAGCCGGCCCAGCGGCACCTGCGCGCCGGACGGCGTCACCACGCCGAGTTCGGCGAGCGCCTCGGGCGTGTCGCGCACGTCCTGCGGCAGCCGCATCGCCACCGGAAAGCGCCGGCGGCCCTCGTAGGCGGTGGCGATGGGTGCGCCGCCGACGGCTTCGCCCAGCCAGGCCATGAAGGCCTCCATCTCGACGCCGTAGCGGGCGAGGTCTTCGCGCCGCGGGCGGATCTCCAGGCTGCGCGCTTGTGCACCGCGATCGGCGAAGGCCGAGCGGATGCCCGGCACGTCGGTCAGCGCGGCTTCGACCTCGGTGGCCAGCGCGGTCAGCTGCTGCAGATCATCGCCGGCAAGGCGCACGCCCAGCGGCGTGCGCAGCCCGGTCGACTGCATGTCGATGCGCGTGCGGATCGGCTGCACCCAGGCATTGGTGACGCCGGGGATGCGCAGGCGGGCGTCGAGCTCGGCGATCAGGTCCTCGATGCTGAAGCCCTCGCGCCACTCGGACTCGGGCTTGAGCCGGATCGTGGTCTCGATCATCGAGATCGGCGCCGGGTCGGTGGCGCTGTCGGCGCGGCCGATCTTGCCGAACACGGTCTCGACCTCGGGCGTCTGCCGGATCAGCCGGCTGGTCTGCTGCAGCAGCTCCTGGGCCTTGCCGGGCGAAAGCTCGGGCAGGGTGGTGGGCATGTACATCAGGTCACCCTCCTCAAGCTGCGGCATGAATTCGCTGCCGAGCTGGCGCAGCGGATACAGCGCGCTGGCCGCGATCGCGAGGCTCAGCACCACGGTCAGCCAGGGCGCACGCAGCACCCCGCGCAGCACCGGCCGGTACAGCGCGATCAGGCTGCGCGAGAGGATCTGCTCGTGCTCGCCGCGGATGCGTCCGCGCACGCACAGCGCCATCAGCACGGGCCCGAGGGTCACCGCCAGCACGGCGGCGGCCAGCATGGCCCAGGTCTTGGTCCAGGCCAGCGGCGCGAACATGCGGCCTTCCTGGGCTTCGAGCAGGAACACCGGCAGGAAGCTGAGCGCGATGACCAAGAGCGACATGAACACCGCCGGGCCGACCTCGATGCAGGCCTCGGCCACGAGCGTCAGGCGCTCGGGCTCGTCCGGCTCGCGGCCGTGCTCGTCCTTGAAGTGCTCGATGCGCTTGTGGGCGTTCTCGACCAGCACGATCGCCGCATCGACCATGGCGCCGATGGCGATGGCGATGCCGCCCAGCGACATGATGTTGGCGTTGATGCCCTGCAGCCGCATGATCGCCAGCGCTGCGAGAACACCCAGCGGCAGCAGCAGGGCCGGCACCAGGGCCGAGCGGAAGTGGCCGAGGAAGAGCAGGCAGACCAGGCCGACCACCAGGATCTCCTCGACCAGCTTGGTCGAGAGGTGGTCGACCGCGCGCTCGATCAGGGCCGAGCGATCGTAGGTGGTGACGATCTCGACGCCCTCGGGCAGGCTCGACTTCAGCGCTTCAAGCCGCGCCTCGACCGCCTGGATGACCTCGCGCGCATTGCCGCCGTCGCGCATCACCACGATGCCGCCGACCACTTCGCCCTCGCCATCGAGTTCGGCCATGCCCTGGCGCGGGCCGGCGCCGAAACGGATCTCGGCGACATCGCCGAGCAGCACCGGCGCACCGTTCATCAGCGGGCCCAGCGGCACCTGCGCCAGGTCTTCGAGCTTCCGCAGGAAGCCCACGCCGCGCAGGCTGATCTCGCCTTCGCCGACCTCGATCAGCGAGCCGCCGCGCTCCGCCCCCGCCGCCCGGATGCGCGCCGCGACGTCGTTGATCTGCAGGCCGTACTGGCGCAGGCGCAGCGGATCGATGATGGCCTGGTACTGGCGCTCCATGCCGCCGACCGTGGCCACCTCGGAGACGCCGGGCAGGGCCTGCAGTTCGAGCTTCAGGAACCAGTCCTGCAGCGCGCGCAGCTCGGACAGGTCATGGCGCCCGCTGCGATCGACCAGGGCGTACTGGTAGACCCAGCCGACGCCGCTGGCATCGGGTCCGAGCGCGGGTTCGACGTTGTCGGGCAGCTCGGCGCGGGCCTGGCTCAGGTACTCCAGCACCCGCGAGCGCGCCCAGTAGGGATCCGTTCCGTCCTCGAACAGCACGTAGACGAAGGAGTCGCCGGTCATCGAGAAGCCGCGCACGTGGCGTGCACCGGGCACGGCCAGCAGGCGCGAGGCCAGCGGATAGGTGATCTGGTCCTCGACCAGCTGCGGCGACTGCCCGGGCCACTCCGTGCGAACGGTCACCTGCACGTCGGACAGGTCGGGTATCGCATCGACCGGCAGGGTGCGCATGGCCTGCAGCGCGGCCAGGGTCAGCAGCAGGGAGAGCAGCAGCACCAGGCCGCGATTGGCCAGCGAGGCGCGGATCAGGGCGGCGATCATGGCTGCACTCCGCGTCGGCGCGGCCGGGCCCACGCGGACCCGCAGAGCGGCACAGCGCTTCCGAGGACGCATTGCGCTGAGCGCCACGTCCCATCGGTGCCGCCAAGCCGGACAGCGACACGCAGACCAGGCAGGACTCTGGCGCTCCCACCGCTCGTCGCCCCCGCGCAGGCGGGGGCCCAGCCGACTCGCGCCATCGACTGGGTGCCCGCCTTCGCGGGCACGACGGCTTTGCGTTTCGAGACTGAAGGCTGCACGGCAACGACGCCTACCGGAAAGCGCGCCGAGGCCCCGACTGCGAAGCCACGCGAGCCCGGAGCTTGCCCAGGAGGCAGAACGCCCTCGCTCCCTCCGCTCGTCGCCCCCGCGAAGGCGGGGGCCCAGCCGAGTCGCGCCGTCGTCTGGGTGCCCGCCTTCCCGGGCACGACGGCTCCGCCTTTCGGCACCGGCTTGTGGATGGCGAGGACGGCGATCGAAAAGTGTGGGAGAGTGCCCACCGCGGCGACAATCAACGCCGCGCGATTCTCAATGCGCATGACCCGTCTCCAGTCGCTGCAGGCCGGCGCGCAGCGCGGCTTCGGAGTCGAGCAGGAACTGCGCCGACACCACCACGCGCTCGCCTTCCTTCAGCCCGTGCAGGATCTGGGTGCGGCCGTCGACGCGCAGGCCCGAATGCACCTGGGCCACGCGGAAGCGGCCGTCACCGGCATCGATCACCACGCGCTCGCCGTCGGCGGTGCGGATCACCGCTTCGCTGGGCACGCTCAGCACCGGCTCGCCTTCTTCGCCGCGCAGCCGCGCCTCCATGTACTGGCCGACGCGCAGCAGGCCGCGGCGGTTCGGCACCGGCACGCGCAGCTGCACGGTGCGGGTCATCGCGTCCTGGCTCGGATAGACGTAGCTGACCTCGCCGCGCCACATCCGGTCCGGCTGGTTGGGCAGGTTGAGCGCGGCATAGATCGTGCCGCTGCCCAGACGCTCCAGCTCCTCGGGGAACACCGCCACGCTGACCCAGACCTCGCTGAGATCGGTGATTTCCAGCGCGATCGTCGAGGGCTCGACGTACATGCCGTGGCGCACGTCGAGCTGGGTCACCACGCCGTCGGCGGGCGCGCGCACCGGCACCCGCTGCAGCGAGCGGCCGCGTTCGCTGAGCGCATCGATGAAACCCTCGTCGACGCCCAGCCGACGCAGGCGCTCGGCCGCCGCGCGCTGGGCGCGCGAGCCGACGCCGCCCGAACGCAGGGCGATCAGGTAGTCCTCCTGGGCGGCAACGAGATCCGGCGCGTAGATCTCCATCAGCACCTGACCGGCGCGCACGCGCTCACCCAGGGCATGCACGCGCAGGTCCTCGATCCAGCCGGGCACACGGGTGTGCACGTGACGGATGCGGTGCTGGTCGGCCACCACCTCGGCCGGTGCGCGCACCCGCGGCGACAGCACGCGGCGATCGACTTCGGCGGTGCGGATGCCCAGCGCCTGGCGCAGGCCGGCATCGACCTCGATGACGGGGGCCGCCTGCGCGGCGCTGCGGCTGCGCGCGACCAGGTCCATGCCGCAGATCGGGCAGCTGCCCGGGGTCTCGCTGGTGATCTGCGGGTGCATGGGGCAGACGTAGAGCGAGGGGGCGGCGGTTGCGGTGCCGGGCAGGGCTTCGGCGCTGGCGGCCGCAGGCAGGCCCGCGTTCGCGGCCGCCGCGGGCGTCGAGTCAGCGTGCGAGGAGTGCTCGTGTCCGTCGTGGCCGGCATGGGTCTCCGCATCCGTGTGCTGCGCGGAGGATGCGTGGTCGGCGTGGTCCGCGTGATCGGGGCCTGCGGCCGAGGCCGCGCGCTCCGAGTGATCGACGTGCGCGTGCTCGGACGCCGGCGGCGCATCTTGTGCGGCGGCCATCGCCAGGGCGGGCAGGGCGAGGGCGGACAGCGACAAGGGCAGGGTGAGCAGCAGGGCGCAGCGGCGCTGCGACCGGTGGGAAACGGCAGACATGGGAGATCTCCAGCAACAGGGACCGGGCGCGGCCCGGCGGCTCAGGCGTGATGCGCTGGGCTGTTGGAGATCGGAGGTCGAAGATTCGGCGCGCTGAACGGCGCGGCTCGCATGGGCGCTTCGAAGCCCGGCACGTGAGTCGGCGGCAGCAGGGGCCGCTGGCTCGGCGGCTCGACCGGCGGCACCTGCACGCGGCACTGCTTGCAGTGATCGCAGCCGGTCTTGGCCTTGTCGAGGCTTTCGAGGCCCGCGGCGTCGACTTCGGCCAGGGCCGCGCGCGCGGCCTTGGCATGCGGACAGTCCGGCATCGACGCCTGTGCCGATGCGCCGGACTCCGCCTGCGCCGCGAGCGCCATCGGGCAGCCGCGCGCGGCCGCGCCGGTGGCAAGGCAGAGCATCAGCAGCAGGGTGAGCAGGCGGCGCAGCATGGCGCCGATCTTAGCGCCGAAGTCGTGAACGTGCCTGCGCGCGTGGGGGCGCTCCTCCTCCGCCGCCTTGCGCGCGACGTGCGTTAGGCCGCATTCGCGAGGCGCGATTCCCGCGCCACGCGACTGGCCTCGGAGCGTGTGACAGGTTCAAACGCCGCAGCGAGGGCGTCGCTGGGCGTTCGTGGCAGGGCGCGGTACGCGAATCCAAGGGCCTTTGGCGAGCCAGTGACCGCGGAATTCGCGAAGCGCGCGGCCGCCATGGGCGGCCAGATGCGGCCGCAGCAGTCGCTGGCTTTCATCACATGCGCCCACTCAAGGTTCGAAGCCGTTGGCGAACACCACCAGGCCCAGCTCGCAGAAGCCCGCGCTCGGCGCCACGCCGCGCGGCCGGCCAAACGCATCCAGCGCCGCGCGCCGTGGGCTGGCGGCTGCCGCAAAGGCGCCGTCGGGCCGCGGGCAGTACTCGCTCAGCACACCATAGGCAGGTGTCGCCACCTGCAGCGGATTGGCCATGGCCGGGCCGGCGATGAGGTTGCCCGCCTGCTCGGCGAAGCCCTCGCTGAGCAGGGCGCCGACGTGGCTGCCGCTCACCGTCCGCAGCGCATTGTTGTAGGCGCGAACCTCCGCGGCTCCCTCGTAGTTGGCGAATGCCGCCTGCCACGGCCCGCCCTGCAGCTGGAACACGGTGTTGTGGATGAAGCGCATGCGTGAACTCGTGCCATGGTCGCCGCCACTCTTGACGAACACGGCAAAGGCATCGCCATCACCCGGCGCGCCGCGCAGGTCGAAGACGTTGTTGCGGGCGACGAAGTTGCGGCCGCCCCAGTCGAAGGCGGCATTGTTGTTGGCGCGGTAGCGCACGAAGTTGGCCTCGAACACGTAGTCGCGGAACTGCGCTGCCGCGCTGACGCCCGGCTCGACCGACACCGGCCCGCCATTGCCGCCAAAGGCCCCGCTGCTCGCATTGATGCCGCCGATGAAAGAGCGCGTGACCACGATCTTCTCGGGCCGCCGGCCATCGGGGTCGCTGGTGACCATGCTGTGCAGGCGCAGCGGCCCCGTGCAGCTGTCGACGAACTCCACCTGCGAGATCACCGCCCGCTGCAGGGTCGAGCTGCGCATGACCGAATTGGTGCTGGCGCAGACCTCGCTCGAGCGGTCGATGCGCACACCCAGCCAGGACAGGCCGCGGCCGAAGGGGAAGTTGATGACGAAGCCGCCGCGGGTGAAGCCGTCCTCGCGGGCCTCGTAGAGGGTGACGTGCTGGATGCGCTCGCGCGGGGGGTCGCCCAGCAGCGGACCGCCCTGCAGGGTCGCATAGCCGCTGGCTTCGACGCGACCGACCAGGATGTGCTGCACGGGCTGCAGGTCGGTGCTGACCGGATGGGTCAGAAAGCTGCTGAAGTCATTCTGCGCCGCCACCGGCTTTTCGCAGCGCAGCCCGAACACGCTGAAGTCGCGGGTCGCCTGCTGGGTCGAGCCGAACTCGATGCAGGCGGCACCCGCGCCCTGCAGCAGGCGCGGCAGGACGCCACTGCCGAAGGCGCCAATCTGGCCCGGTCCCTGGCCCTGCAGGCGTAACGCGCCGCCCAGGTTGAAGGCGTCGCCGCGGCGCAGCAGCAGGCGTCGACCGGCACCGCCGAAGCTCGTGTAGGCCGCCAGCGCATCGCTGCCGACCTCACGCCGCGCGCCCTGCGGACAACCGGCCCAGCTCAGGTTGTCGAGGGCAAGGCAGGTCGTCGCCGTACCGGCGAACACCGCGTCCGGATCCGCCACGCGGATCTGCTGCTGGGCGCTGGCCTGTGCGCCCGCGGCGTCGAACACCCGGACGCGCGCCGTGTAGGTGCCCGGCCGCTCGAACACATGCGTGGCCAGCGGGCCGATGGCTTCGTTGCGGCTGCCGCGCAATGCGCCGGTCGACCACTGGCCCGCCTCGGCATCGCCGAAGTGCCACAGATACTCGAGGTCGGTGAAGCTGTCGACAGCGAGGCTGTCGTGGCTGCTGGCGCTGGCATCGAACTGCACCGCACAGGGCGCAGTGCAGTCGATGCGCGAGGCCTGCAGGCGAGCCTCGATCTGCGCCTGGACGACGCCGGCCCACAGGCCGCACAGGAGGAACAGGACAGGTCGGGCGGACAGCAGGCACACAAGCGCATCTCCGTGAACAATTGCCGCCAAGCCTGCCGTGCAGAAGCCGAGGGCGCGCCCGCGCCAGGAGCGATCGGCAGGATTCCGCCGACAGGCGTCGCGCGGCTGCGCTCGGCACGGGGCCTTGGCGCCCACGCATGTCCTGCTTCGAGCGCAGACGCCACGACGCGGTCTGCGACGCGCGCGTTCAGTCCTCGAACCCGTCGGTGAACAGCTCGGTCGCCTGCAGCTCGAAAGCGCCGACGTCGCAGGTGGCGCTGCCGTCGCCGTTGCCATCCTGCGGACGCGCGACACCGCGCGTATCGGTCGGCAGGCAGCGCGCGGCGTTGGCCCCATCGACCGCCGGGCTGGTCGTTTCGAAGGCCAGCACCGGCATCGTGGCCGCCTCGTCCACGCCGATGATCTGGAAGTCGCTCACGGCGACTGCGCCCGGCAAGCCAACGCTGCAGCTGCTGTCGCCTGTGCCCAGCAGGGTGCCCAGCGTGCTGGCGGCAGCGCTGCTGAGCGCGCAGGCGTTGCCGGAGCCGGCGCGCTTGGGCGCCATCGCGCTGTTGCTCCACTCGACCAACTGGGTGGACGACGTCGTGAGGTGCGCGCCCAGGTCCGCCTGGTTGCTGAAGAAGCTGAGATGGCGGCCGACCAGGCGTGCGCCCTGCGTGGTCAGCGCGCCGCCGCCGCCGCTGACGCGGTTGCCGACGAAGCTCAGGTTCTCCAGGGTGATTTGCGCCGAGCCCTCGCCATTGTTGCCGCGTGCGAACACGGCACCGGCGTCAGCCGATCGATTGCCGCCGAAATAGCTGCGCACGATGCTGAGCGTGCAGCTCGGGCAGTCGAGTGCCAGCGCACCGCCGAAGCCCGAGCCACCGGCTTCGGGCACAGCGAAGTTGCCGATGAACACGCTGTCGCGGATCTCCACCGTCGAGGCCGTCGCGCCCAGCCAGCTGATCGCACCGCCGCTGGTAAAGCCGCCGTTGGTGGCGTTGTCGATGAAGCGCGAGGACTGCACCAGCAGCGGCCCGCTGACTGCCATCGCTCCACCCGTTCCGGCGCCGGTGCCGATATGGGCGGCGGCATTGGCCTCGAACACGGTCTCGAACACGCCGACGCTGGCAACGGCCGACCAGCGCACCGCGCCGCCGGACGCGTTGGTTGCGCCGCTGCCGGTGGCGAGACAGCCGACGAAGCGCATGCGGTCCAGCACCAGGCTGTCGACGCTGCCGGCGCCGTCCGAGGCCAGACAGCCGCCGCCGGCGGCGGCGCGCCCCTGCTGCAGGGTGAAGCGGCGCAGGGTCAGCGCGTCGGAGGACGCCAGCAGACGCAGGTCCTGCGTCGTATCGAAGGGCCGCAGCACCGGCGCGCGACCGTTGCCGTCGATCTCGGCGATCACGTTGATCCGCGGCAGCGCCGTGAACAGCTCGATTTCGCCGTTCAGCGGATAGGCCGCGGTGAACTCGATGCGGTGCGGGCCGGTGGCGTCACCGGCCGCGTTGGCGGCGAGGATCGCGGCGCGCAGCGAGCCCGCGCCGTCGTCATCGAGGCTGGTGACACTGAAGGTGGCCGCGGCGGCGGGCAGGCTGGCGAAGGCCAGCAGCAGGGCGGGCAGGGTGCGAGGCATGGGGTGGATCCGCTGGGAAGACAGCGGCGATACGGCGCCGGCAGCGGCGTCCCGACACCCCCGAATCTCCAGCAACCCGCATAGGGTGGGCCCTGGCCCACCAAGAGCCCAAGGCTCGCCCCGGTCCTGGCTCGCCAACGCGCGCAGCGCGACGGTGCTCGCCCCGGCGCAAGGGCCCACGCGATGACCGCGACCAATGCGGCGGAACCGGCAGAGCGAAACCGGGCCTGACACGCCTCATCGGGACGCCTGTCCGCGCATGGACAGGCGACATCGGGGCGATCCTCAGCGCCACGGTGGGCCAGGGCCCACCCTATGCGGCGGCGCACGGCCGTCTACACTCCCACACATGCTCTGGGAAACCCTCACCGCCGCCCGTGACCTCGGCCGACTGCATGAAGTGGCGGGCGTGCTGGTGCGGCATGGCTTTGGCGATGTCGCGCGCAGGCTCGGCATGTTGGGCGCGCTGGAGCGCGTCGGCCGCGTGCTGCCGACGCAGAATCTGGAGGCGCTGGTCGCCTTGAAGCCCGAGCAGCGCATCCGCTGCGTGCTGGAGGAGCTTGGGCCCTGCTTCGTCAAGCTGGGCCAGGTGCTGGCGACGCGTGTGGACCTGTTCGGGCCGGAGTGGATCGCCGAGTTCGGCAAGCTGCAGAACCAGGTGCCGGCGCTGGCCTTCGAGCAGCTGCAGGCCCAGCTTGAACAGGATCTCGGCGGCAGTGTCGAGACGGTGTTCGCCGAGTTCGACACCGCGCCGCTGGCGGCCGCTTCGATCGCCCAGGTGCATCGCGCGCGCCTGCCCGACGGCCGTGCGGTGGTGGTGAAGATCCGCCGCCCCGACATCGAGGCCACGGTCGCCGCCGACACCCGCCTGCTGGAGCGCGTCGCCCGCGCGGTCGAGTCCGAATGGCCGGAGTGGCGGCGCTACCAGCCGCTGGCCCTGGTGCGGCAGCTGAAGTCCTCGCTGCGCCGCGAGCTCGACTTCGCCGCCGAAGGCCGGCACGCCGAGCGCATCGCCGCGAGCTTCGCCGAGGAGCCGCGGATCGTGGTGCCGCGCGTGCACTGGCCGCTGACCGGCACGCGGGTCAACGTGCAGGACTACATCGAGGGCGTGCCGCTGTGCGAGGGCGCGGCGCTGGAGGCTGCCGGCGCCGACCGCGCCGCCATCGCCAGGCTCGGCGCGCAGGCGGTGCTGAAGATGATGTTCGAGGACGGCTTCTTCCACGCCGATCCGCATGCCGGCAATGTGTTCTGGCTGCCCGGCGATCGCCTTGGCCTGATCGACTTCGGCATGGTCGGGCGCCTGTCCGAGGGCCGCCGCAGCCAGCTGATCGAGCTGATGCAGGGCCTGGTCGCGCGCGACACCGAGGCCGTGGTCGAGGTGCTGCTGGCCTGGGCCGAGGAGGGCGAACTCGACGAGGACGCGCTCGCCGAGGACATCGATGCCCTGATCGACAGCTACCACGGCGTCCCGCTGGGCCAGCTGCAGTTCGGCCGCCTGCTCAGCGAGGTGATGGCCCTGCTGCGCGATCATCACCTGGTGCTGCCGGCCGATCTCGCGCTCGTCATCAAGGTCTTCGTGACGCTCGAAGGCATGGGCCGCATGCTCGACCCGGGCTTCGACATGGCGGCCGAGGCCGCGCCCTTCCTGCGGCGCTCGGTGCTGCGTCGCTACCACCCGCGAGCCATGGCCAAGCGCGGCTGGCGTGCGGCCGGCGATGCCCTGGCCCTGCTGCAGGCGATGCCGCGCGAGCTGCGCCAGCTGCTGCAGACCGCGCGCCGCGGGCGCTTCAACGTGCACATCGACGTCGACCGCTTGAAGCGATTCGGCGAGCAGGTCGAGCACTCGGCCAACCGGCTCAGCATCGGCGTGGTCACCGCCGCGCTGATCATCGGCTCCTCCATCGTGATGACGGTCTCCGGCGGGCCAACCCTGTTCGGCCTGCCGCTGTTCGGCCTGCTCGGCTTCCTCGGCGCGGGTGCCTGCGGCGCCTGGCTGATCTGGTCGATCTGGCGCAGCGGCGGCGGGCGCTGAGTCGGGGTCTGGGGCAACGCTGAAGAATTCCGCGTTGTCGCGCGCCTCGGCGGCCCAGCCGGCGGCGGCGAATCGCCACCCCGCTCTTCGCTCCGCAGCGAGGGCGCGATGGGACGGGCGGAACCCGGGCGGGCCGCGCTGGGCGCTGTCGCCAGCACGCGGCATACTCCGGCGCCGGAGGACGCATGAGCATTCCATCCAGCGAACACGAGGACGCGCCGACTGTAGCCGTTGCCGCGGCTGCAACGGCCGCCGGCTCGGCGGCCCAACCCGGTCTGCGCATTGGCGCCTACCAGCTGAAGCGTTCCCTGGGCGCTGGCGGCATGGGTGAAGTCTGGCTGGCCGAGCAGCTTGAACCGGTGCGCCGGCCGGTGGCGCTCAAGCTGATGCAGCGGCAGCTGCTGAACCCGCTGTCCGAAGCCTACTTCGAGGTCGAGCGGCAGGCGCTGGCGCGGATGGACCACCCGGCCATCGCCAAGGTCTTCGACGCCGGCCGCACGCCGGAAGGCCACCCCTGGCTGGTGATGGAGTGGATCGATGGCGAGCCGCTGCTGGACTGGTGCCGGCAGCGCCGGCCCGAGCTGCCGGCGCGCCTGCGCCTGATGGCTGCGCTGGCCCGCGGCGTGCAGCACGCGCACGCGCGCGGCGTGCTGCATCGCGATCTGAAGCCCGGCAACGTGCTGGTGGTGCAGGTCGACGGCCAGCCGCAGCCCAAGCTCATCGATTTCGGCATCGCGCTGGGGCTGGATGCAGGCCCGACCAGCCCCGGCGATGCGCACAGCTACGAAGCCGCCGGCAGCGGCGCCTTCATGAGCCCGGAGCAGCGCGCCGGCACGGCCGAGGCCATCGATCCGCGCGCCGATGTCTATGCGCTTGGCATGATCCTGCTCTGCCTGCTGCTGCCCGATGCGCGCCTGGGCGTGCTGGGTGAGGACAGCCTCGATGCGCAGCGACTGCGTGCGCGGTTCGACGCCGCGCTGGCCACCGGACGCGGGCGCAGCGAACCGCTGCTGGCGGCCGTGCCGCGCGCGCTGCTGCAGGTGTTGCGCTGCGCGCTGGCGCCACGCCAGGCCGAACGCTACGCCTCGGCCGAAGCGCTGGCGATCGAACTCGAGCGCTATCTGCAGCGGCGACCGCTGGCGGTGGTGGGCGAGGGCCGGCTGTACCGTTCCGGCCTGTTCCTGCGCCGCAATGCGCTGGCGGCCTCGGCAGTCGCCGCGATCGTGCTGGCGCTGGCGGCGGGGCTCAGCTTCGCCCTCTACGGCCTGCGCCAGGCGCGCAGCGAGGCCGACCACGCGCGGGTGATGAGCGGCTTCATGTCCGACGTGCTGACCGGGGTCGATCCGCAGTATGCCGATGGGCTGGACCGCAGCCTGCTGAACCGCATCCTCGACGATGCCGCGCGCAACGCCGAGCGCCAGCTCGGATCGCGACCGGATGCGCTGGCCGAAGTGCTGGGTGTGGTCGGCAGCACCTATGCCAACGTCGGCGACCATACGCGCGGCATCGAGCTGCTGCGTCAGGCGCAGGCGCTGGCGGAGGCACAGCTGCCGCCCGCGCACCCCACGCGCCTGCACGTGGCCCGCCGCCTCGGCGATGCGCTGGCCATCACCGGCGAAGCGAAGGCGGCCGAGGCCCTGCTGCGGCCCGCGCTGGCGGCGATGGGCGCGTTCGACCCGCGCTATCCGCTCGCCGCGCCCGATCTGCGCCTGAGCCTGGCCTGGGCGCTGCGCGACCAGGGGCGTTTCGAGGAGGCCTTGACCGAGGTGCGCGCCGCCCGCGCCGCGCTGGCCGCACTGCCGACGCCGGAAGGCGATCCGGATCCACTCACCGCCGGCTATGTCGAGCAGGTGGTGCTGAGCGACATGGGCCGTGCCGCCGAGGCCGAAGCCGCGCTGCGGCCGCTGCTGCAGGCGCATGTCGCCGCCTATGGCGAACACCATGCGCGGACCCTGCGGATCAGCAACAGCCTCGGCGTGCTGCTCCTGCAGCAGCGGCGATTCGCCGAAGCCGAGCCGGTGCTGCGGCAGACCTTGAGCGCCAGCGAGGAGCTGTATGGCGCCCATCACACGGCGACCCTCAACCCCCTGAGCAACCTTGCCGGCGCGCTACGCCAGCAGGGCAAGGTCGAGGAGTCCGGGCCCTACTACCGGCGCGCCTACGAGGGCTTCGTGGCGGCTTTCGGCGAGACCCACCCACGCGCGATCCAGACCCTGGCCAACCTCGGCAACTACCACCTGAGCGCGGGCGATGCGCAGGCCTCGCTGCAGAACCATCTGCGCGCCCGCGAGCTGTCGGACGGCGTGTTTCCGGCCGAGCATCCGGTGATCGAGGAAACCCATTTCGGCGCCGGCAAGGCGCATGCGGCGCTGGGCCAGTGGGCGGAAGCGCAGGTCGAACTGGAGCGCGCCCTGCAGCTTCGCAGCGCGCGCCTGCCACCCGAACACCCGGGCATCGCTGACGTGCAGGCGGAGCTGGACAAGGTGCGGGCCGCGCTGGCGGCCGGCGATCGGGGCTGAGGTGTTCGACCCTGCGGCGAGTGCGCCTGCCTGTGATCGCGATGACCGCGGCAGGCGTGGGGCTCATGGTGGGCCAGGGCCCACCCCAGGGCGAGCCATCAATTGGGCGGGCCGAGCCCAACGAAGCCCGTCTGCCATAGGGTGGGCCCTGGCCCACCGTGGGCCTGACGTTCACCTCGGTCTGAGATCCAACGCCTCCGGCAAGGTCGCGCTGCGGGCGATCCAACCCGCAGCGTTGCTGGGCCTCCAAACACGCCGACGCTGGCGTCGTTCAAGCCTTGCTCAATACACCGGCGGCTCGCCCGGTGGCCGGCGCTTGTAGCGCTTGTGCACCCACAGGTACTGCGCCGGCGCCTCGCGCACCATGGCCTCGACCGCGGTGTTGACCCGCGCGGTGTCGGCGGCGGCGTCGGTGCTGGGGAAATCGGCCAAGGGCTGGCCGATGCGGAGCACGTAGCGGGCGCCCTCGCGACGATGGAAGAAAGGCACCACGGCCGCACCGGACAGTCGCGCCAGCTGGTGGGTGGCGGTGATGCTGGCGGCGGGAATGCCGAAGAAAGGCACGAAGACGGTGTCCTTGCCGAGCATGTCCTGGTCCGGCGCGTACCAGAGGATGCCGCCGCCCTTCAGATGACGGATCGCCGCGCGCAGCTCCTCGCGCTTGAACATGGCGCTGGCATAGCGCAGGCGTCCGGCCAGCACCGCGGCTTCCATCACCGGCTCGTCGTGGGCGCGGTACATGCCGGCCACCGGCACGTGCGCGGTCAGCAGACGCCCGCAGGCCTCCAGGGTGGTGAAGTGGCCGGACACCAGCAGTACGCCGCGGCCGTCGCGGGCCAGCGCCTGCAGGTGCTCGATGCCCTCGATCTCAAGACCCCGCCGCCAGGGCTTCTCGCTGCCGAACCAGGCGCGGGCGAATTCGAAGGCGCCGGTGCCGAGCGCGGCGAAGTGCTCGCGCAGCAGGCGCGCGCGATCGGCGGGCGCGAGTGCAGGAAACACCAGCTCCAGATTGCGCGCCGCGACGCGTCGACGGCCCGGCGCCACCCACAGCAGCAGACGGCCCAGCACCGGACCGAGGCGCAGCTGCCAGGACCAGGGAACGCGCGCCGCCAGCTTGAGCGCGGCAACACCGAGCTGGGCCGGCCAGTGGCGCGGCGCCCACAGGGAAGAAGACTTGGAGCTCATGGCGCCAGTGTAGCGGCCGCGCTGCGTCGGCCGGAGTCCTGCAGGCTGCGCCAGGCGCCGACCAGCGCTCGCGTGTGCGCATGCTGCGGCGACGACAGCAGGCTTCCGGTCGGGCCGGCCTCGACCACGCGGCCCTCGAACATCACCGCACAGCGCTGGGCCAGCGCCGCCGCCGCGCCCGGGTCATGGGTGATGAACAGCAGGCTCAGGCCCCGCGCGCGCTGCAGATCGCGCAGCAGGCCCAGCACCTGGCGGCGGCTGATGGCATCCAGCGCGCTGACGGCTTCGTCGCAGACCAGCAGCGCGGGTGTGAGCATCAGCGCGCGGGCGATGGCGATGCGCTGGCGCTGGCCGCCGGAGAAGGCGTGTGGATACCGCTCCAGCGCATCGGATTCCAAGCCGACTTCGTTCAGGGCCTGCACCAGTCGGTCGCGCGTGCAGCGCTCGCCGTGCAGGGCCAGTGGCTCGGCCAGCAGGGCGGCGATGCGCTGGCGCGGGTCGAGCGAGCTGTAGGGGTCCTGGAACACGATCTGCGCGCGCGGACGCACCTGCCGCAGTGCGGCGCCCTGCAGCGTGTGCAGCGGCGCCTGCTGCAGCCAGGCTTCGCCCTCGATGCGCGCGTCGGTGAGCTGCAGCAGGCCGCGCACCAGCGAACTCTTGCCGCTGCCGGAGGCGCCGAGCACCGCCAGGCACTCGCCGCGGGCGAGCTGCAGATCCACGCCCTGCACGGCGGCGCGTACGGTGCCGCGATAGCGCAGGCCAAAACCGCGCAGGCGCAGCAGTGGCGCGGTCGCTTCGGTCGCTGAAGACGGAAGCGATGCGGCGGGCGCAGCCGCTGGAGTGCGCGCTTCATTGCCTGGGTGGGCCGCAGCGCGGGTGTCCTGGTCGGTGATGTGGCGATCCGGCGCTTCGCTGGACTCGCGCGCCGCCAGCAGTCGCTGCGTATAGCCCGCCTGCGGCCTTGCGAGGACACCGGCCGTCGGCCCCTGCTCGACCACACGCCCGCGCTCCAGCACGCAGAGCCGGTCGGCCAGACGCGCGACCACGTCGAGATCGTGACCGATGAACAGCAGGGCGAGGCCGCGCTCGCGGCGCAAGCGCTCGAGCAGCTCCAGCACCTCGTGCTGACTCAACAGATCGAGCGCGCTGGTGGCCTCGTCGCAGATCAGCAGCTGCGGCTGCCCGCACAGGGCCAGCGCGATCATCACCCGCTGGCGCTGGCCGCCGCTGAGCTGGCCGGGACGGGCGCGCAGGAAGCGTTCGACCGACGGCGTCGCTGCGCGCGCTGCATCGGCAGGCCCTCGCGGTGGGTGCTCGCCGGGGCCGTATTCGCGCGGACCGCGCGCGTCGGGTCCCGATGTCGCGGCTCGGCCGAAGTATCCGGGCCCCGCTTCGCCCGTCCCGGTCGGGCCGGGACTTGCTCCCCACGGCGTGACCGTGTCCGGTTCGGTCTCGCCCAGCCCGACCTCGATCAGCGCCGCGCGTGCGGCGGACTGCAGCGCCTTGCCGCGCAGGCCGCGCAGCTGGCGCAGGCTCTCGCGCAGCTGGCTGCCGACGCTGCGGAGTGGATGCAGGCTGGCCAGCGGGTCCTGGAAGACCAGGCCGATCGCGCGCCCGCGCAGCTCCGCCGGCAGCGGCTCGGCCAGATCGACGCAGCGATCACCAAGCTGCAGCCGCCCCTGCGCACGCAGCCCGCGCGGCAGCAGCCCCGTCAGCGCCAGCGCCGACAGGCTCTTGCCCGAGCCCGAGCCGCCGATCAGGCCGAGGCACCCGCCGCGCACCAGCGCGAACGACAGCGGACCGATCACCCGGCCGTCGGGGAGCGCGATCGAAAGGTCCTTGACGGCGACTGCGGCCTCTCGAGTAGCGCTGGATCCGGAACGCGGCAGTTCGGTGAAAGCGGCTTGCGATTGAGGCAAGGGCAACTGGGCCCCCGCCTGCGCGGGGGCGACGGCGGCTGAGGTCGGCGAGGCTTCCACCTCGTGGAGGCGCTCCAGCGGCGCGTGGCCAGGGAGCCGCTGCGAAACCTTCGATTCGTCATCCCCGCGAAGGCGGGGATCCAGCGGGCTGGCGATCGAGGCGACTTCCTTCGACTGGGACAAGCGCATCCGGGCCCCCGCCTGCGCGGGGGCGACGGCGATCGGGATCCACGGGGCTTTTGATTCCTGCGTGCAAGGCCGCGCCGCGCCAAGGTGCAGTTGCGTCCGCGCAGCTCGTGCCTGATCTCTTGGAGCCAGTCCTTCGTGATCTTCCGGAGCCCGTTCTTCGTGATCTTCCGGAACCTGTGATTCGTCATCCCCGCGCAGGCGGGGATCCAGTGTTCTTGCGACGGAGGTGGCTTCCTTCGGGTTGGCTGCAGGACCGGTGTGACTGGTCTCGCTCGACGCGTCGCGCAGCTTCGGATCCAGCGCATCGCGCAGCGCCTCACCCAGGCGCTGGAAGGTGAGCAGAAGCGCGCACAGCAGCAGGGCGGGGCCGATCAGTACCCAGGGCGCGGTGTCGAGCTCCTGCGCGCCTTCACCCAGCAGCGCCCCGAGCCCGGCCCAGGGCTCGCTCAGGCCGAGGCCGAGAAAGCCGAGAAAGCTCTCGACCAGCACCACGTTGGCGGCGATCAGGCCGGCATAGACGAGCGCCAGCGGCAGCAGGTTGGGCACCACATGCCGGCGCAGCAGATCGAGTCGCCCGGCGCCGGCGGCGCGCGCGGCCAGCACGAAGCCGCTGTCGCGCAGGCGCGAGGCCTCGGCGCGCAGCACCCGCGCGAGATCGATCCAGGCTTGGCCTGCGATGGCGGCGAGCAGCAGCCACAGCGAACGCTCGAACAGCGCCAGCAGCAGGATCACCAGCAGCAGGAAGGGCAGGGCGGACAGCACGTCCAGCGCGCGCATCATCAGCCGCTCGCTGCGGCCGCCGACCAGCCCTGCCCACGCGCCGTAGGCCAGCCCGATCAGCAGGGCGACCAGCGTCGCGCACACCCCGATCAGCAGGGACATGCGCAGGCCCATCAGGCTGCGCGCCAGCACGTCGCGGCCGATCGCATCGGTGCCCAGCCAGTGCTGCCAGGACGGCGGCTCGGACAGCGCCTCCCAGTCGGGCTTCCAAGCCGCCTCGCTGCCGGTGAGCAGCGGGCCAACGAAGCCGAGCACGGCGAGCACGCCCAGCAGCCACAGCAGGCGCCGCACGGGCGGCGAGGCCAGCGCGAAGCGTTGGGCGGGCGAGGGCAGGGCTTCGACAGTCATCGCCGCGCAGGATACGGCCAGGCGATCGCGATCAACGAGCGCAGACAGGCTCAGCCTTACACTTCGCGCCTTCCCCGAATCGACCGGAGACCGCCATGGCCTACCCGCACACCCGTCCCCGCCGCATGCGCCGCGACGACTTCTCGCGCCGGCTGATGCGCGAGCATCGCCTGAGCGCGGACGACCTGATCCTGCCGGTGTTCGTGCGCGAGGGCGAGAGCGTGCGCGAGTCGATCGGCTCGATGCCGGGCGTGGAGCGGCTGTCGATCGATCTGCTGCTGAAGCTCGCCGATGAAGCCGTCGAACTCGGCATTCCGGCGCTGGCCCTGTTCCCGGTGACGCCGCCCGAAGCCAAGTCGCTGGACGCGGCCGAGGCCTGGAACCCGCAGGGCCTGGCCCAGCGCGCGGTGCGCGCACTCAAGGCCCGGCATCCGGGTCTCGGCGTGATCACCGATGTCGCCCTGGACCCCTTCACCACCCACGGTCAGGATGGCCTGATCGACGCCAGCGGCTATGTCGTCAACGACGAGACCGTCGAAGCCCTGGTCAAGCAGGCCCTGAGCCATGCCGAGGCCGGCGCCGACGTGGTCGCGCCCTCCGACATGATGGACGGCCGCATCGGCGCGATTCGTTCCGCGCTGGAAGCAGCCGGCCACATCCACACCCGCATCCTCGCCTATTCGGCCAAGTACGCCAGCAGCTTCTATGGGCCCTTCCGCGACGCCGTCGGCTCGGCCGGCAACCTCGGCAAGGGCAACAAGTACACCTACCAGATGGACCCGGCCAACTCCGACGAGGCCCTGCGCGAGGTCGGCCTCGATCTCGACGAGGGTGCCGACATGGTGATGGTCAAGCCGGGCCTGCCCTACCTCGACATCGTGCGGCGGGTGAAGGACCGCTTCGGCGCGCCGACCTTCGTCTACCAGGTCAGTGGCGAGTACGCGATGCTGAAGGCCGCCGCGCAGAACGGCTGGCTGGACGAGCGTGCGGTCGCGCTGGAGTCGCTGCTGTCGATCAAGCGCGCCGGCGCCGACGCCATCCTCACCTACTACGCGCTGGACGCCGCGCGCTGGCTGCGCGCATAGGGTGGGCCCAGGCCCACCGCGAGCTGTGCCCTGCTCTTGGCGTGCCTGCCCTCACGCCTTCGTCCACGCCACCGCCCGTCGGCTGCGCGAAGCCCCCTGCCCACAGGGTGGGCCCTGGCCCACCGTGGCCCACCGTGGCCCATGCGCAGCGCGAGCGGCCGGTCGCTTCCCACCCGAGGCCGCGCGCTGGCGGCAGACCCATGCCGCGTCGCGCGCTGCAGACAAGCGACCGATCCGACTTTGCGGCACGCGCGCGCCCGCCGGAGCGCGCAGCGCAAGCTGCTAGAGTCCAAGCCCTGACCCCGCATCCGCATCGAGGAGCCCGCCATGACCCAGCACTTCGCCGTCTTCGGCCAGCCCATCCACCACTCGCTCTCGCCCTGGATCCACGCCGCCTTCGGCAAGCAGTGCGGGATCGACCTCGACTACCGCGCGATCGAAGCGAGCCCGGCGGACTTCGCCACCGCGATTGCGTCCTTCGGGGCGGCCGGCGGTCGCGGCGCCAACATCACCCTGCCGCACAAGGAGGCTGCCTACGCCCTGTGCAAGGAGGTGAGCGAATACGCCTTCCACGCCGGCGCGGTGAACACCCTGATCCGCCAGGGCGACGGCTGGCTGGGCGACAACACCGACGGCGCCGGGCTGATCCGCGACCTGACCGAGCGCGAGCGCCTCGACCTGCGCGGTCGCCGCTGCCTGATGATCGGCGCCGGCGGCGCCGCGCGCGGCGTCGCGCCCGCGTTGATCGAAGCCGGCGTGGCCGAGCTGATGATCGTCAACCGCAGCCCGGAGCGCGCCGACAAGCTGGCCGACATCCTTGGCGAGCCGGATCGCGTCAAGACCCGCTACTGGCAGGACATGGGCGAGCAGGGCAGCTTCGAGCTGATCATCAATGCGACCTCGGCGGGCCGCCTCGGCGGCAGCCTCGACCTGCCCTTCAGCCTGCTGGCGCCGCGCGCGCTGTGCGTCGATCTCAGCTACGGCGAGGCGGCGATCCCCTTCCTGTCCTGGGCCCGCGCCGGCGGCTGCGAGCACGCCGTCGATGGCCTCGGCATGCTGGTCGAACAGGCCGCCGAGAGCTTCCTGCGCTGGCACGGTGTGCGCCCGCAGACCGATGAGGTCTACGCCGCGCTGCGCGCCCGCGATAACGAACTGCAGACCGCTGACTGATGCGTGGCGGCAGGCCCTGCCGGTGAGCCCGTGTCGGTGATGTTGTGCAGAGCCGGCTGCGGTGCCTGCTGCATCGCGCCCAGCATCAGCAGCCCGATCCCCGGCATGCCGCAGGGCAAGCCCGCGGGCGTGCGCTGCGTGCAGCTGGATGCGCTGAACCGCTGCCGGATCTTTGGACAGCCCGAACGCCCGGCGGTGTGCTCGGCGCTCAAACCCGAACCCGCGATGTGCGGCGCGGATGTGACCGAAGCGCTGGCCTGGCTGACGCGGCTGGAGCAGGCCACACGCTGAGGCGCGTCGCCCGGAAGCCCGCCGTGGTCTCGCGCCTCACTCCGAACGGAGAGACTCCCATGCGCCAACCTGCTGCCAGTGGCGTGCTGATCTACGCCAGCCAGCTCGACCGCATGTCGGTCTTCTATCAGCGGGTGCTGGGCCTGCGCGAAGTGCATGCCGATGCGATGCATCGGGTGCTGAGCGGCGCCGACACGCAGCTCCTGCTGCACGCCCTGCCGCCGCAGGTCGCAGCGCAGGTGGTGATTGCATCACCGCCCGAGCCGCGCGAGACCCAGGCCATCAAGCCCTTCTTCACCGTGCCCAGCCTGGACGCCGCCGAGCGCGAGGTCGAAGCCTGCGGGGGTCGCATCCACGGTCCGATCTGGCCCGGCCCCGGTCTGCGCGTGCGCAACGTCTGCGACCCCGAAGGCAACGTCCTGCACCTGCGCGAACGGGTGAGCTGACCGAGGCGCTCACCCGCAGGGGGGCAGCGCGCTGGCCGCCATGGCAGGATCGTGGCCGTACCCGACAGCGAGGGTGCTCGACACAATTCCATCCGACGGCACGACCGGAGCGCTCACATGCTCAAGTTCCAGGCCCGATTGCTGCGCCCCGCCCGCCCCGAGACCGCGGACTGGGCGTTCTTCGTGCTGCCACCGGACATCAGCGCCGCGCTGCCCTCGCGCAGCCAGGTCAGCGTCGAGGGCCAACTGCAGAGCGTCGGTTTCGAGACCACGCTCGAACCCGATGGCAAGGGCGGTCACTGGATGCGGGTCGCTGCCGAGCTGATGAAGGCGGCCCGCGCGGCCCCCGGCGATACCGTCGCGGTCACGATGTCGGCACTCGCGCGCGAGCCTGAACCCACGGTGCCCGAAGACTGGGCCGCAGCGCTGGCTGCGCAGCCCGCAGCGCGCGCGACCTGGGATGACATCACGCCGGTGGCGCGGCGCGACTGGATCCAGTGGATCACCTCGGGCAAGAAGGCCGAGACCCGCGTCAAACGCATCGCCACCGCCTGCGACATGCTGGCCAAGGGCAAGCGCCGCGCCTGCTGCTTCGATCGTTCGGGGATCTACAGCGGCGCTTTCAGCGCGCCGGAGGCCGCAGACCAGGTGGACGCTTGAGAGCTTCCCAGCCCTGCGTGGCGGGCCGCGTGTTCTCGAAGAAGCGTGGACTCACTCGCTCGCGCTTTGTGTAGGAGCCTGCTTGCAGGCGACCGCAGCCTGCGCCCTGCACGACACTGCGGGTCGCGAGCAAGCTCGCTCCTACAAACAGCCGGTACGCGGGACCCCATTTGCGTCCTGCGGTCAACCGAGTGTTTTGCTCCAACCTCCGTGATTCAACGGACTGCTTCGCTGCCCTCGCCCCGCGTCGATTGAGTGTCTTGCTCCCCTCTCCCCTGGAGGGAGAGGGGCCGGGGGAGAGGGGGCGATCTTGCC
>NZ_CALART010000086.1 GCF_937888285.1 uncultured Aquimonas sp. | reverse complement strand
TCGCCAGGGCCTTACACCAAAGGGCTGTCCCAATAGGGACAGCCCTTTTTCTTTGCGACTTGGCACTCAGACATTCGCCGGTCTGCGGTCACGCATCGCCGTGCGGCCGGATCCGCCTCGGCAGACGCCGAACTCCTTGCTGCGACGGCGATACTGCCCGCTCAACAGCGGGGCATGTCATTCGGCGCAGCAACCTGCTCTCGGCGACATTCGACAGCTCCAGTGCGCAGGCTGAACGAAAGCACAGATACTTGAGGTGGACCTGTGCCTGCGCTCTTGCCCTGAGCGGCTGCTGACCCCATCCTGTTGGGTCCCGTCGAAATGACCCAAGCCCATGTTCAATGACGCCTCCACGCTGACCGCGAACGGCGGGCAGCCTTCCAGCAGTAGTGATGCCCAGGCTCATTGCCCCTGCGGTAGCGGCAAGGGCTATGAACGCTGCTGCGGACCCCTTCACGCGAACAATGTGCAGGCCAAGGACGCACTTGCGCTGATGCGTGCACGCTACAGTGCATACGTGCGCAAGCACGTCGACTACCTGCTTGCGACCTGGCATCCCAGCACCCGGCCGCCCACGCTGGACCTTGCCGATCGCCCCGGACTGCGTACGCACTGGCTCGGCCTGCAGGTGATCTCCCACCGAACGCTGGATCCCCAGCGGCAGGAGGTCAGTTTCATTGCGCGTGTGAAGGTCGGTGGCGGCCCCGCACAGCGCCTGGCCGAACGCAGCCGCTTTCTCAATGAGAACGGCGTCTGGTTCTATGTGGACGGCGAAATCGGCCCCAAGTAAGCAAACCCGAACATGACTGCCGCCGAGCCGCCGGCGGGACTCGACGCCGCGCTGAAGGAAGAAATCCGCGCGCGCTATCTGGCCGTCAGGACCCGCTTGCCCGGTTTCGTGCAGCGGCAGAGCCAGCGCGAAATGATCGCCGCGGTGGCACGCGCCTTGGCTGAGCCGAGCGGTGTGCTGGCAGTGGAGGCGCCAACGGGCACCGGCAAGTCGATGGCCTACCTGTTGGCGGCACTGCCGCTGGCGCTCTCGCGCAACCGCAAGCTGGTCATTGCAACGGCCACCGTGGCGCTCCAGGAACAGCTCGTCGAGCGGGACATCCCCGCCTTCCTGGCCGCCAGCGGGCTGCAGGCCGATATCGTGCTTGCCAAGGGCAGGCAGCGCTACGCCTGTACACGCAATCTGCATGAACTGACCCGGAAGGACGCAGACATCCCCCAAGGGGGCTTCGACTTCGGCACGGAACCAGTCACTGCTGCCTGGCCTCGCCCGCCTCGGGCCGGGGAAGCCGAACAGCTTGCCGAGCTCCTCCGATTGCTGCAGGGCGGACAGTGGGACGGCGACCTGGACCGTGCACCAGCCGCGATCGAAGACGACACGCGCCGTCTGATCACCACTTCCGCTGGCGGGTGCAGCAACCGTCGCTGTGCATTCATCGTCAGCTGTCCGTTTGTGATCGCCCGCAATCGCCTGCAGCGGGCACAGCTGGTGGTGGCCAACCACGATCTCGTGCTCGCAGATCTTGAACTCGGCCGCGACGAGGACGGCTCCGGCGGCGTCCTCTTGCCGGCGCCGCGCGACACGCTGTACGTGTTCGACGAAGCCCATCACCTGCCGAGCAAGGCGATTGACCGCGGCAGTGCGGAGGTAGCCCTGGTCGATGCGCGAAGACGGATTCAGCGCCTGGGGGCCCCCTTGCGCGCGGTATTCCTGGCGGCAGGCCGCGAGCGGATCGGGCGTCTGGATGCGGCCCAGATCGACACGCTGCTGGATGAGCTCGCTGAAGGCCTGGACAGGCTTGCTACTGAACTGGACCGCGCCTGGCCACTTGATGCGGCCAGCGAACAGGCGCAGTGGAGGGCGAGCCTGGGTCAGCTCCCCGAGCAGTGGAGGCAACTGGCGCAGGCCCTCTCTGCGCGGACCCAGGAGCTGCTGCGCTGGCTGCCATCGGCACTCAAGGCGGTCGTTGAGAGCGAGCTCCCGCCTGATCGCCGCGAAACCGTCGCGCGCGAACTTGGCCTGGCCCGCGAGCGTCTTGAGGGACAAGCGACGCTGTGGTGGCTGTGGTCGCAAGAAGAACCGCCCGACGTTCCGCCGCGCGCGCGCTGGCTGCAGCGCGCCGACGACGGCAGCCTGGTCTGCCATGCCTCTGAAGTATCGGCGGCGCCCACCCTGCGCCGCGTGCTGTGGCCGCAGGCCGCCGGTGTGGTGCTGGCGTCCGCCACGCTCTCGCTGGGGGGAGATTTCCGCAGCTATGCCGCCCAGGTCGGCCTGCCCGATCACGCCGACACCCTGGCTCTGCCCTCGCCTTTCGATCTCAGGCATCAGGCCCGCCTGCAGGTGCCGAGAATGAAGGCGTCCCCGGACCAGCGCGACGCCCACGTTGCCGAACTCGTGCAGTGGTTGGACGAGCATCTCGACTGGGGGCAGGGCAACCTTGTGCTTTTCACCTCCAAGGCCAAGCTCGAACAGAGCCTGGCCTTGCTACCGCCGCAGCGGCGCATGCGCGTGCTCGCCCAGGGCGCGCGCAGCAAGTCCGCCCTGATTGCTGCGCACACTGCCGCCGTGCAGGCCGGACTCGGCAGCACCCTGTTTGGTCTCGCCAGTTTCGGCGAGGGCCTCGATCTTCCCGGCCGTCTGTGCGAGACGGTGGTCATCACCCAGCTCCCTTTCGCCGTGCCGACCGATCCGGTGGGTGCCACCTACGCCGAGTGGCTGGAAGCGCGTGGTCGCAATGCCTTCGTCGAGGTCACCATCCCGCAGGCGACGCGGACCCTCATCCAGTACTGCGGGCGTCTGATTCGCGGTGAGAGCGACACCGGCCGGATCGTGATCCTCGACAATCGAGTGCTCAGCCGACGCTATGGCTCGAGAATGCTCGCAGCGCTCCCGGATTTCGCCCGCGAACTGGGCTGAAGCCATTGCTTTGCAACCCCTTCCCACCGGTTCGCCACGGGGAGCGGGCGGCGACAGCGGGGCCTGGAACCGGAATCGCGTGCCCTGGGATTGGACCGCGCGACCAAGCAACTCTGCCGGCTCCCCCGACTCTTCAGCGGCTTTCCACGTCAACAGGCAGCGGCTTCAGCGGCGAGCTGTACCAGCCGACCACACGCCCGCGCTCGAAGCGCACATGTGAGGGACCGTACTCCCAGACGTCGGGCGCGCTGACCAGCGGGCTGCCGATCAGACGCTCCACCTGTGCTTCGGTGCTGCCGACACGGATCCGACGGCTTGGCGACACCGCAGCGGCACCGCCCTGGACCACGGCCCGAGGGGCCTGCGTCCGCGTGGGCGCGGCCCCGTACTCCGGGTCCAGCGTCTCCTCCGGACTGGGCGTGAGTGCCCACACCACTCCTAGGGCGACAGCCGACGCGAGCACGATGGCGCCCCTGCCGCGCCGCGGCGACGGCCCGAGCGGCGCCGGCGCAGATCCGCTGGAGGCGGCTCCCATTCCAGCACTGTCTTCGGCACCCGGGCCCGGAGCAGCAGCAACCGATGCAGCTGCAGGTGTGGCGGGCCGCAGCATGCCGCCCGGCAGGCGTCCATGCTCGCGGCCGAACTGTCGCAGCCGACGATAGGCGCCGGTGAGCTCGTGCAGCCTGCGGCTGCGGGCCTCGACGTCGAGGCTGTCGTGGGCGCGATCCGGATGCAGCTCGCGCACGGCCAGTCGCCAGGTGCGCTCCAGCGTCTCCATGCTGCAACCGGGCTGCAGCCCGAGAAGGGCATAGTCGGCGAGGTAGTCGTCGGTCGGCATGCGCTGAGCAAGTGTGACGGGCTTCTCATTATGCCCGGAAGCTCTTATCATCTCAGCGTGCGCGGTTCTGCGGAAGCCTTCACAGAGCCGCTTGGATACATCGCCGTCAGGAGCGCCCCGCGTGAGCCGCCGACACCACCTGCTGCACAAGCTCTTCGCCGTCCTCGTTCTGCTCGCCTGTGCTGTGCCTGCGACGGCGCAGGAAGGCGCCGACCTTTACCGGATCGGCGTTGACGATCAGCTGCAGGTCTCGGTCTGGCGCAATCCGGAGCTCAGCGTGAGCGTACCGGTGCGGCCTGACGGGCGCATTTCGGTGCCGCTGATTGGAGACGTGCTGGCGGGCGGCCGCAGCCCGGAGGAGGTCGCGCGCGACATCGAGGAGCAGCTCGCAGCCTACATCCGTGACCCCAAGGTGGCGGTGATCCTCACCGAGCTGCGCAGCCACGAGTTCATCTCGCGCGTGCGGGTGACCGGCGCGGTGCGGACGCCGATCTCGATTCCGCATCGACAGGGCATGACCGTGCTGGATGCGGTGCTGCAGGCCGGCGGAGTCAATGAATTCGCCGCCGCCAACCGGACCCGGCTGTACCGGCGCGAAGGTGAGGCCACCCAGACCCTGCCCGTTCGACTGGGCGCCATCCTCGGCAGCGGCGACCTCGACACCAACATCGAAGTGCGGCCGGGCGACGTCATCACCGTTCCGGAGCGCGCCCTGTGAAACCGCAGGCCCTGCCGGGCCCGGCGGGCTCGCCGGGCGCCGAGCTGTTCGAACGCCTGCCGATGATGCTGGCCGAGCTGCGCCGGCACGGCGCCCTGCTGCTGGCCGGCTTCGGCCTGATCGCCCTGGCTTTCCTGGCGGCGGGCATCCTGATGCCGCGCAAGTACCAGTCCGCCAGCACCATCCTGGTCGGCGAGGCCAACATCATTGCGCCGCTGATGGAAGGGCGTGCCGTGCCGACCGGCGTCGCCGATCGCGCGCGCATCGCCCGCGAGGTGATCTTCAGCCGCGCGATCATGACCGAGATCCTCAAGGCCGGTGGCTGGGACGAAGCGGTCATCGAGCCGCTGGCGCGCGAACGCCTGGTCGAGGAGATCAAGCAGCGCACCCGCGTCGACAGCCCGGGCGCCAACCTGATCCGCATTACCTACACCGATGCCGATCCCGAGCGTGCCTTCCGGGTGGCCTCGCGCTACGCCGAGTTCTTCATCAGCGAGAGTCTCGCGGCGAAGGAGCGCGAGAGCCGCGAGGCCTTCGAGTTCATCGCTGCGCGCGTCGACGAATACCACCGCAAGCTCACCGACGCCGAAGAGCGCCTGAAGCAGTTCCGCGCCTCCAACCTCGATGCGCGACCCGGCACCGACATCGATGTCCGCACCCGAGTCGCCGAGATCCGCTCGCAGATCGAGGGCGCCCGCACCAACCTCTCGGAACTGCAGATGCGCGAGGCCGCGCTGCAGGCGCAGATCAGCGGCGAGGCGGAAGTCTCCGACCTGCGCTCGCGCTCGGCCCAGTTCCGCCTGCGCATCGCCGAGCTGCAGGCGCAGCTCGACACCCTGCGGCTGGACTACACCGATTCCTATCCCGACGTCGTGCGTCTGCGCCACCAGCTGGAAGACACCCAGGCGGCGCTCGCCCGCGAGGAGCAGGCCGAGGCTTCGGGCGCCCGCGGCAGCGACGTCGCCGCGGCCAGCAACCCCCTCTACCAGCAGCTGCGCTCCGATCTCGCGCGGGTCCGCAGCGACATGGCGGCCCTGCGCGCGCGGATCAGCGAGAACGAATCCCTGCTGCAGTCCGAGCTCGATCGCGGGCGCCGCGTCGCCGACAGCGAGGCCTCGCTGGCCGAGCTGACCCGCGACTACGAGGTCAACCGCGAGATCTACCAGGACCTGCTGCGCCGGCGCGAGAACGCACGGGTCTCGATGAGCCTCGATGCCGAGCAGCGCGGCCTCACCTTCCGCATCCAGGAATCCGCGGCCCTGCCGCTGCAGCCGACCGGACTGCGGCTGATGCATTTCGCCGCGGCGGGTCTCGGGCTGGGCATGGCGGTGCCGCTGGGCCTGCTGTTCGCCCTGCTGCAGATCGATCCGCGAGCACGCAGCGCGCAGGCCCTGGCGCAGACCCTGCCGGTGCCGGTGCTGGTCAGCATTCCGGAATTGCGGACGCGCTCGGATCGTCGGCGCACCCTCATCAAGTTGGCCACGGCACTGCTGGTGGTGACCGGCGTGCTGTGCCTGTATGCCTGGGCGGCGATCAGCCGCGGAGTAATCGTGCTGTGAGCAAGCGTCACGAAGTCGAACCACAGCAGGTCGGCAAGGCGCTGGCCCAGCGCAGCGGCAGCCTCGCGCCGTTCACCGGCAGCCAGCTGCAGGCGCGCCGCATCGTCAGTCACGACATGGCGGATTCGCGGCCGGCCGACGCCTTCCGCGATCTGCGCACCCAGCTGCTCGCCCGGGTCGGCGGCGGCAGCCTGAGCCTGCTGGTAGTGCCGGTCGCTCACGGCAGCGGCGGCAGCTTCGTCTCGCTGAACCTCGCCTCGGCGATGGCCTTCGACGAGCGCCGCACGGTCATCCTGGTGGACTGCTGCCTGCGCGCACCGCAGCTGCATCGCCGGGTGGATGTCGCCGCCGACGCCTATGGCCTGGTCGACTTCCTCGAAGGGCGGGTCGACCGCGTCGAGCAGGTCGTGCACGCCACGGGCGTGCCGCGCCTGCTGCTGGTGCCGGCCGGACCGCGCCGCGAAGCCAGCGGCGACCTGCTGGGCTCGGCGCGGATGCGCCTGCTGCTGGACTCGCTGCGCGGCACCAGCGACGCGGTCAGCGTGATCCTCGATGCGCCCGCCGTCGCCGCTTCGCCGGATGCCCGGATTCTCTCGACCATGGCCGAGCTGTCGGTGCTGGTTGCCGGTTACGGCCGCGATACGCCGACGGCCGTGCAGGAAGCCATCGCCGTGCTCGACCGCGTCCGCCTCGCCGGCGTCGCCTTCAACCGCGTTCCGAACTGAGCCTCACGCCGCGGCCTGCCCGCTGGCGCCGACCCGAGGAGCACCCCCATGGCATTGCAAACCAGAACGCCTCCCGTGGCCGCCGCAGCGACGCTCGCCACAGCCTTGGCCCTCGCATGCCTGCCGCTGCAGGCCCAGGTCGCCGGCGAGCGCCCGCTGAGGCTGGACTACCGGCTCGGCCTGGGCATCGAGCACAGCGACAACATCCGGCGTACGCCGGCCGAGCCGATCAGCGAAACCGTGCTGCTGCCGAACCTGGCCTTCGCCCTGTCCGGCGACGGCGAGCGCTTCAGCGTGCAGGCGGCGGGGGACGCCGAATTCCGCGACTACCGCGACGGCGCCTTCGACAGCGAGCTGCGGACGCGCATGGGCTTGAGCGCGGCCTGGCGGATCCTGCCCGAGCGCCTGAGCTGGAGCTTCGAGGACTACCTCGGCCGCCAGCCCATCGACGCCTTCGCCATCGACCGCCCGGACAACCAGCAGCGCACCAATGTGCTGGTGACCGGTCCCACGCTCAGCCTGCGCCCGGATCCGCGCACCCGCGTGCTGGCCGAGCTGCGCTATGTCGACTCCTGGGCCCAGCGCACGCGCGAATTCAACAGCGACCGCTGGAACCTCGCCCTGCGCGGCCTGCGCCAGTTCTCGACCACCCATGCGGGCTCTGCCCACCTCGAGTACAGCGATACGCGCTTCGAGCGGACCAGCGCCACCGTGCAGTCCTTCGAGCGTCTCGACGGCTTCCTGCGCTGGGACCGCCGCGCCGCCCGCACCGAATTGTCGATCGACGTGGGCGCCAGCCGGATCGACTTCGAGGATGCCGAATCGCGCGACGGCAGCCTGCTGCGGCTCAACGCACGCTGGCTGCCGGACGAAGCGCAGAGCGTCGAACTGAGCGCGGCCCGCCAGTACTCCGATGCGGTCGCCGACCTGATCGGCGCGGCGCCGCGCCTGGAGGACTTCGAACTCCCGGTGGGGCTGCCCAGCCTGCGCAGCACCTTCCTCAACCCTGACGTCTACCGCGACACCCGTTTCGGCATCGGCCACACCCGCCGCGGCGCGGGCCTGTTCTCGCGCATCGACGCCTACTGGCGCGACCAGGACTACGCGCGCAGCGACGCACTCGACCAGAAGGTGCGCGGCGCCAGCCTCGGCCTGTCGCGGCCCCTGCGCGAGACCCTGAGCCTCAACCTGTATGCCAGCATCGATCGACGCGAATACCTGCTCGACGCCCGCGAGGACCAGGACAGCCTGGTCGGTCTGGCCCTGCGCTGGCAGTGGCTGCGCAACCTCGAAGTGGAGGTCGGCGCCAGCCGCGCGCGCCGCAGCAGCGACCTCGCCAGCCAGGCCTTCGAGGAGAACCGCTATTTCCTGGGCATCCTGTATCGACGCGACTGAGCGCCGCCCTGCGCCGCCGGCGCGGACCGCCGGCGCGCGGCATGCCCGACCGCGAAGCCCAGCGGCGGCCGCGGCATACTTGCCGCTTCGAATCCCCGCTGGAGCACCGCACCCGTGACTGCGAGGTCCCTGCTGCAGGACGCCGCCTGCACGCGCGTGGTCGCCCTGCATCTCGACGCCCTCGAAGCCGACTTCGAGCTGCTCGACAGCGAGGAGCGCGCGCGCGCCGTGCGCTTCGCCACGCCGCTGCTGCAGCGGCGCTTCATCGCCGCGCATACGGCCCTGCGCCGCCTGCTTGGCTGGGCCACCGCGCAGCCCGCGCAGTCCCTGCGGATCGTCGCCGACGCGCTCGGCAAGCCGGTGCTGGCCGATGTCCCCGACCTGCACTTCTCGCTCAGCCACTGCGGCGGCCAAGCCCTGCTGGCGCTGGACAGCGCGCCGGTGGGCATCGACATCGAGGCCCTGATCCAGCGCGATACCGAGGTGCTGGCCCGCCAGATCCTGGCGCCAACCGAGCTGGAACGCTGGCGGCGCGCGCCGCTGGCCCATCGCGTCGAACTGCTGACCGAAAGCTGGACCCGCAAGGAAGCGGCGCTCAAGGCCTGCGGGCTCGGCCTGCGCACCGATCCGGCGAGTTTCGAGGCCGCCGAGGGCGAACTCGAACTCGCGCACGGTGGACGCTTCCTGCTGCGGACCCTGGCGGCAGCGCCGGGCCACTGCGCGGCGCTGGCGCAGACGCCGCCGGCGCGGCCGCTGTGTCTGCTGCGCCTGCTGCCCGCACAGCAGCTGCAGCACGCATCGCTGGAAGCCGGCTCGGCCGCATGAAGAAGCCCCTGCCGGAAAAGACCTGTCCGGTCTGCCAGCGCCCCTTCAGCTGGCGCAAACGCTGGGAGCGCTGCTGGGACGCGGTGATCTACTGCTCGGACGCCTGTCGCCGCGGCACGCCGCGCGGAGCGGCGCCCCAGGCTGCGGCTGCTACCATCCGACCCCACAAGAAAACACGCTAGTCCACCGTTCGAGTCGCGCCCGGCGCGACCCGGCACAGGTGGCGCAGGTGTCGGACCGGATCACCCCGGGGAGGGGCCTGATGATCGCCGGGTGGGTGCTGCTGCTGGTTTCGCTGGTCTATATCGCGATCCTGTTCGCGGTCGCCTACTACGGCGATCGCCGTCCGCTGTATCCCGAGCGGACCTGGCTGAGGCCCATCGTCTACAGCCTGGCGCTGGCGGTGTACTGCTCGTCCTGGACCTTCTATGGTGCGGTCGGCACCGCGGTCTCCAACGGCTGGGCCTTCCTGCCGATCTACCTGGGGCCGATCCTGCTGTTCCTGTTCTTCAGCGGGATCATGCGGCGCCTCATCCACATCGCCCGCGAGCAGTCGATCACCTCGATCGCCGACTTCATCGGCAGCCGCTTCGGCAAGTCGCAGGGCCTGGCCGCCCTGGTGACGGTGATCGCCGTGATCGCCGCGGTGCCCTACATCGCCCTGCAGTTCAAGGCAGGCGCCATGAGCATCGCGGTGCTCAGCGGCACCGAGGCCGTGGCGGGTGGCCAGGCGGTGCTGGCCGATTCGGCCTTCTATCTCGCCGTGCTGCTGGCGGTGTTCGCGATCCTGTTCGGCACCCGCCAGGTCGACGCCACCGAACACCACCACGGCCTGATGCTGGCGGTGGCGCTGGAATCCCTGGTCAAGCTGCTGGCCTTCATCGCGGTCGGCCTGTTCGCGCTGCACTACGTGCCCGAGGACTGGAACCCCCTGTCCGGACGCACGCTGGCCGCCCAGGGCCTGGACGCCATGCCGAACGGCTTCATCGCCCAGACCGTGCTGGCCTTCCTCGCCATGTTCTGCCTGCCGCGCCAGTTCCAGGTCGGCGTCGTCGAGTGCGAGAACCCCGGCGACCTGCGCTATGCGCGTTGGCTGTTCCCGCTCTACCTCGTGGTCATCTGCGTGCTGGTGCTGCCGATCGCCGCGGCCGGCACATCGCTGTTCGCCGGCAGCGGCGTGCATCCGGACTCCTACGTCCTGCGGCTGCCGCTGGCCGCCGGCGAGAACGCACTGGCGCTGTTCGCCTACCTCGGTGGCTTCTCGGCGGCGACCGGCATGGTGATCGTCGCCACCGTCGCCTTGGCGACCATGGTCAGCAACGACCTGGTGGTGCCGGCCCTGCTGCGCACCAGCCGCTACGCGCAGGGGGCACCGCCCGATCTCTCGGTGCTCGTGCTGCGCGTCCGCCGCATCACCATCGTCGTGCTCGCCCTGCTGGCCTACGCCTACCACCGCGCCGCCGAGACCCACAGCAATCTGGCCGAGATCGGTCTGCTGTCCTTCGTGGCCGTGGCCCAGTTCGCACCGGCGATCATCGCCGGCCTGTACTGGCGCGGCGCCAGCCGCATCGGCGCGATCGGCGGGCTGTGCGCCGGCTTCGCCGTCTGGACCTACACCCTGCTGCTGCCGACGCTGGCCAACGCTGGCTGGATGGACGCCGAGTGGACGCGCAGCGGGCCGTTCGGCTTCGTCTTCCTGGAGCCGCAGGCGCTGTTCGGGCTGAGCGGCTGGAACGCGATCACCCACGGCACCTTCTGGACCCTGCTGCTCAACAGCGCGGCGCTGATCCTGCTGTCGCTGCGCTATCGCCCCAGCATCGACGAGCGCCTGCGTGCGCTGCCCTTTCTCGACCCCTGGTACCGGCGCCCCGTCGGTGCGGTCACCGAGTGGCGCGGCCGGCTTTCGGTGGCGGACCTGCGACTGATCGCCGAGCGCATCCTCGGTGCGCGCGCCACCGCCCGTGCCTTCGAGGACTACGCCCGCGAAACCGGGCGTGAGCTGGCGGATGCCGACGCCGCCGAGCGCGGCTTGCTGCAGTACACCGAACGCCTGCTGGCCGGCGCCATCGGCGGCGCCTCGGCGCGGCGCGTGCTGACCACCGCCCTGCGCGGATCGGGCCTCGACCTCGGCGAAGTCGTCTCGCTGCTCGACGAGGCCTCGCAGGAGCTGCGCTTCAACCGCGAGCTGCTGTCGGCGACGCTGGAGAACATCTCGCAGGGCATCAGCGTGGTCGATGCCGAGATGTGCCTGGTCGCCTGGAACCGGCGCTACCTGGAGATGTTCGAGTACCCGGAGGGCATGGTCTATGTCGGCCGCCCGGTCGCCGACCTGATCCGCTTCAACGCCGAGCGCGGCGAGTGCGGGCCCGGCGATGTCGACGAGCATGTCGCCAAGCGCGTGCGCTACATGCAGCGCGGCAGCCCGCACGTGTTCGAGCGCGTGCGCGCCGACGGCAGCGTGATCGAGATGCGCGGCCGGCCCATGCCCGGCGGCGGCTTCGTCACCACCTTCACCGACGTCACCGCCTACAAGCGCGTCGAGCACGCGCTGATCGATGCCAACGAGACCCTGGAGCAGCGCGTCGCCCAGCGCACCGGCGAACTCACCCATGCGCTTGAGGCCCAGCGCGCCGCCAAGCAGGAGGCCGAAGCCGCCAACCAGTCCAAGACCCGTTTTCTGGCCGCTGCCAGCCACGACCTGCTGCAGCCGATGAACGCTGCCCGCCTGTTCACCGCGGCACTCGCGGCCAAGCCGCATGCCGACCCCGATTCGCGGCTGCTGTCCTCGCGCATCGACAGCGCGCTGCGCGCCGCCGAAGACCTGCTCGACGGCCTGCTCGACATCTCCCGCCTCGACTCCGGCTCGCTGAAGCCCGAGCCCACCGTGTTCGCGGCCGCCGAGCTCTGTCATTCGCTGCAGGAACAGTTCGCCCCGATGGCCGAACAGCGCGGGCTGGAGCTGCGCGTGCACGCGCCGCCGCTGGCCTTGCGCAGCGACCGCGGCCTGCTGCGGCGCATCCTGCAGAACTTCGTCGCCAACGCCCTGCGCTACACCCAGCACGGCGGCGTGCTGCTGGCCGTGCGGGCGCGCGGCGACAGCGTCGAGTTCCAGGTCTGGGACACCGGCCCGGGCATTTCCTCCGAGCACAGCGCCGCGATCTTCCAGGAGTTCCACCGGCTCGACCAGCCTTCGCCCTGGGGCGAGAAGGGCCTCGGTCTTGGCCTCTCGATCTGCGAGCGCATCGCCCGCATGCTCGATCATCCGATCGCGCTGCGCTCGCTGCCCGGCCGCGGCAGCGTGTTCAGCGTGCGCGCGCCGCGCGCGGCGCTGGCCGACATCGTGGCGCCGCGAGTGGTTGAAAGCAGCCCGGGCCCGGTCGCCGGCCTGCGCGTGCTCTGCGTCGACAACGACCCGAGCATCCTCGAAGGCATGCGTGCCCTGCTCGAACGCTGGGGCCTGCAGGTCGACACCGTGACCGGGCTGGAGCCGGCGCTGCAGCAGGTGCGCCAGGCGCGTCCGGACATGCTGCTGATCGATCTGCATCTGGGCGAGAGTCTCGACGGCCTGGCGGTCCTCGACATCCTGCGGCGCGAGCTGGCACCCACGCCGCCGCCCGGCGCCCTGATCACCGCGGAAAGCGGCGACGCGCTGCAGCGCCGCTGTCGCGAGGCCGGCTATCCGCTGCTCAACAAACCGGTGCGGCCCGCGGCCCTGCGCGCGCTGATCGCGGCCCTGTCGAAGCGGCGGGAGCGTCCGCCTGCGGCAGGATAGGCGCCGCTCGCGGCCCGGCGCAACGACGCGCAAAGGCTTGATCTGACGCGCTTGACGACGTGTTTCTACGGTCGGCCGACAATTCCGCAACGGACATGCAGGCCGGGTGATGGTATGAAGCAAGGCGGACAGTTGTCGCAGCCGCCCTTGGCAGGCGCGTGACGCGTCCATCTGCCGTCCCGATTCGACCCGAGGAGCCCTGCCATGAACCGGATGCCTGCGTTCACCTGTTCCCTTCTGATCGTGCTGTCGAGTCTGCTGGCGCTCGCCGCAGCGGGGGAAGTCCGTGCAGAGGCCAAGGCCGACTTCGAGCTGCGCGCGGTGCAGGCCGACCAGGCCGCGCCGCGGGTCGTCCGCGCCGGCGAAGCCTTCACCCTGGTGTTCAGCGGCGTCTGGCTGGACAGCTGTGTGCCGCGCCTGCTTGGCTTCGAGGGCGAAGGGCATCGACGCGTGCTGGTGCTGGAGGCGAGGCCGATCACCCAGGCCTGCGCCGCGGTGCTGACCCCCTTCGAGCAGCGCATCGAAAACCTCAGCTTTCCCGCCGACTTCGCCGGCATCGTCGAGATCGCACTGGTCGCCGGCGGAACGGAATGGCTGTCGACTTTCGATCTGACCGTGCAGGGCAGCGGGCAGGATGCCCCTGCTTTCAGCGCCTTCAACGTCGAAGGCGCCTGGTACTCGCCGCGCTTCAGTGGCTCTGGCCTGACCCTGGTGCAGTCGCGCGTGGGCGAGGCCGACAGCCTGGTCGGCATGTGGATGAACTTCGACAGCGCCGGCGCGCCGCGCTGGTATCTGCTGGCCAACAGCGCGTGGGTCACGCCGACGCGGGTCGAAGGCGTGGTCTATCGCCTGACGGGCCAGCCCTACGCCTGCACCCTGCAGTACCCCAACCCGGACTGCGAATTGGCCGCGGTGGCGCGCGAACAGGTCGATGAGGCCGGCGAGTTCGCCATCGATTTCGTCGACGGTGCAGCGGCGCGCCTGCAGTTCAGCCAGCTCGGCGCGGATGGCCAGCCGGTGCTGGCGACGCCGATCGAGATCCGCAGCCTGCGCTGACGGCTGTAGCGGCCCAGGCGCCGCGCGCGCCACCCGCAGTCGGGATCGCGCGGCGCCGCCGTTTCAGCGTCCCGTGGCGGCTGGCGAGCGTGCACGTCGCCTTGGCCGCAACGCGGTCACACTGCGGGCTCCACTCCCAAGGTCTCGTCCGCATGCTCGACCTGTACTACTGGCCCACGCCGAACGGCCACAAGATCACCCTGATGCTGGAGGAGTGCGGTCTCGACTACCGCATCGTGCCGGTCGACATCGGCAGCGGCGCGCAGTTCGAGCCGGACTTCCTGAAGATCGCGCCGAACAACCGCATGCCGGCCCTGGTCGATCACGCGCCCGCGGGCGGCGGCGCGCCGCTCAGTCTGTTCGAGTCCGGCGCGATCCTGCTGTACCTGGCCGAGAAGACCGGGCGCTTCCTGCCCGCCGACCTGCGCGGCCGCCACGAGGTGCTGCAGTGGCTGTTCTGGCAGATGGCGGGGCTGGGGCCGATGCTCGGCCAGAACCACCACTTCAATGTCTACGCGCCGGAGAAGATCCCCTACGCGATCGACCGCTATGTGCGCGAGACCGCGCGTCTGTACGGCGTGCTCGATCGTCGCCTTGCCGACCGCGCCTTCATCGCCGGCGACTACAGCATCGCCGACATGGCCTGCTATCCGTGGATCGTGCCGCACGAGCGCCAGGGCATGCGGCTGGCCGACTTCCCGAATCTGCAGCGCTGGTTCGAGTCGATCGCGGCCAGGCCGGCAACGATCGCCGCGTATGCCAAGAGCAAGCCCTGGGAGCGCAGCGGCCCGATGAGCGAGGCGCAGAAGCGCATCCTGTTCGGCACCAGGCCTGCCTGATTGCGTTGGCGAGGCGGCGAGCCATCGCCGCCAGCGCCGCACCGTCACCGCTTCTGGCACAGAGCCTGCACGTCGGCGCCCATGCCCGAGAACACGCCCGGACTGCTGGCCCGCTTCATCGAGATGATCGGTGACGCTGTCTGCGTGGTCGATCGCGAGGGACGCTTCCAGTACATCAGCCCGGGCGGTCGCGAGGTCTTCGGGCGCGAGCCGGAGTCGATGCTGGGCACGCGCATGCTCGACTACCTGCATCCGGAGGACCATGCCCGAACGCTCACGGCGGCCGCCTCGGTGATGCGCGGCGAGCCGCTGCGCAACTTCCACAACCGCTACCTGCGCGCCGACGGCAGCGTGGTTGACCTGTCCTGGTCGGCGCGCTGGTTCGAAGAGGAACAGCTGCGCATCGCCGTCGCCCGCGATGTCACCGAGCTCAAGCAGGCGGAAGCGCGCCTGGTCGCGATGGCCCGCACGGATCCGCTGACCGGCCTCGCCAACCGGCTGCAGATACAGGAGTGGCTGCAGCAGGCGCTGGTCGATGCGGCCGCGCGCGGCCAGCGGCTGGCCCTGCTCTACCTGGATCTCGACCGCTTCAAGGACATCAACGACCGCCACGGCCATCCCTTCGGCGACCGCGTGCTGCAGGCCTTCGGCGAGCGTCTGCGCGCGCTGCTGCAGCCTGCGCAGCGCGTCGGCCGGCTCGGCGGCGACGAGTTTCTGGTGCTGGCCCCCGCCATCGCTTCGCAGGCGCAGGCCTGCGACATCGCGGAAGCCCTGTGTCGACAGTTGGCCGCGCCGCTCGCGGTCGACGCCCAACGCATCGTGCCCGGGCCCAGCGTCGGGCTCGCGCTCTACCCCGACGACGCCGACGAAGCCACCCAGCTCATCCGCGAGGCCGACCGCGCGATGTATCGGGCCAAGGCCGCTGGCGGCAGCTGCGTGCGCGGCGGCGCGTGGATGCGCGAGGCGCTGCGGTCCACCGAGTCCTGAAGCCGGCGGCTGGCGGTAGGCGCAGCGCGTGGCGGTCGCCATCGGCCGCTGCTAGACCATCTGAGTCGCTTTCAGGGATACCCGCAACGCTGCGTGGTAATGAGATGCTCTTGAAATAAGAAGCCCTTGGCACACACTGGTCGCCCGCCAGGCGCGGCTGTTTGTAGGAGCGAGGTTGCTCGCGACCGGCAGGACGGTGCAAGGCGCTGGCAGCGGTCGTCTGCAAGCAGGCTCGTCCAGGGAGCGAAAGCGGACGAATTGCTGCTTCTTCAAGACCACCTGCGCCGCTGCGCCGCGCTGGGGCGCTCTCAAGAAACAGAATCGTAAGTGTTTGATTGTATTGGATCACCTTCGCGGCAGCACGGCATGAAAATCCGGCCGAAACAGCGTCTAGCGACCCTTGGTTCGTCGCCCCCGCGAAGGCGGGGGCCCAGACCGGAACTGCAGCAGCGGCCGGATCACTGGATCCCCGCCTTCGCGGGGATGACGCCCCCATGTTTCTTCGAGAACACCCGCCCCGCGACGCGGGGCTGAGAGGCTCTCAAGATCTACCCGGCCCAAGCCGCTCCAGCGCCGCGCGAGCGTCGCGGAACAGTCGGCTGGAGGCGCTGCGCGGATCCTCCTGCAGGGCGGCCACGCTGGGGGCGAGCAGGGCGTGCGCCGCTTCAGGCTGGCCCGTGCGCGCCAGCAGCAGGCCGCGCAGGGCATCGAGCTGGTGCTGCCACAGGCCGGAGCCGCGCGCGCTCTCCAGCACTTCGGCATCCAGCGTGTCGAGCAGACCCTGCGCGACGGACGGGTCAGCCCGCTCGATCGCCAGCGCGGTGCGCAGCACGCCGAGATCCTGGGCCTGCGGTGCGCGTTCGCCCAGCGCCTGCACCAGGGCCTCGTGGGCCGGCTCGATCTGGGCGGCGGCCTCGGCGTCGCGGCCCATCTCATACAGCAGCCGCCCCCAGTTGCCGCGGCTGACCTGGCTCATGTTGTGTTCGTCGCCGAGGCGCGCGCGGATGCGCTGATAGACCTGCTCGGCATAGGGCAGAGCGCGTTCCCAGTCGCTGCGCCGGAAATACACCGCCATCAGCTCGTTGAGCAGGCCGAGGTGGCGGGTATGCGCTTCGCCCAGACGCTCGATCACCACCGGCCGCGCCGCCAGCAGCAGGGCCTCGGCTTTTGCGTCGTCGCCAAGGTAGCTGTGGCTGCGCGCCACCGCGATCTGCACCAGGGCCACCAGCAGGGCGGGATCGCCCGGCCGCGATCCGGCCTCGGCGATCAGGGCATCGGCCTCGTCGCGGGCCTGCGCGTGCTCGCCGGACTGGCCCAGGGCGACGATCAGATCGACTCGCAGGCTGTCGCGCAGGGCTTCGTTGCCGGGCTCGGCGATCTCCACCGTCGCCAGCGCCTCGCGCAGCGCCGGCACCGCCTCGCCGAAACCGCCGCGGTTGAAGTGCAGGCTGGCACGCGCCTTGGCCAGCGCATGCCGGTGGCGGGCGTCGGCGGGCAGCGCTGCAGCCTGAAGCCGCGCCAGCTCGGCTTCACCGTCCTCGAAGCGCGACAGCCGCGCCAGCAGGTGCACGCGCAGAGCGCGGGCGCGCACGCTGTCGGTGCTGGCGGTACCGAGCTCGGCGTCGAACAGTTCCAGCGCACGCGTGATCTCCTGCTCCGCCTCGCCCCACAGGTCCAGGGTGGCGAACAGGCTGGCCAGGCTGGCGCGCACGCTGGCCTCGGTCTCCTGCTGCGCGGCGAAGCGCAGCGGCAGGCGTTCGCGCGCGGCCAGCAGCACATCGCGCAGCGGCGCCTCGGCGCCGCGCGCCAGTACCAGCGGATTGGCGCGGCTGATCAGGTCTTCGGTGAGGAAGCGCGTGACCGCATTGGCGCGCGCCAGCTCTGCCTCGGCGCGGGCGCGGGCTTCGTCGGTGCGCTGCTGCAGCCACAGAGAGCCCGCCAGCCCAAGCGCCAGCAGGCCCAGCACCGCCCACACAAAGGGCCTGCGCGCGCGGCTGCGGGCGAGCGCGGCCTGTGCCTCGCGCGCCGCGGCCTCGCTGCGCGCCTGATGTGCGCGGGCTTCGCGCCGTTCCGCCAGTGAACGCAGGCGCGTCGCCAGCTCGGCGGCGCTGGCGAGGCGCAGCGCGGGGTTGCCGTCAGTGGCGCGCTGCAGGTCCTCGCGCAGCAGCGGATCGGCGATCGAGGGCTCCCAGCCCGGCGCCATCGGCTGGCGCAGGCGTCCGCTCAGCAGCTGGTAGAGCAGGATGCCCAGCGCATACACGTCGCTCTGCACGGTCGGCGCCTGCCCGGCGAAGATCTCGGGCGCGAGGTAGAGCGGCGTGCCGGAGTGCGAATCCGCCGCCAGGTTCTCGGTCACCGTCAGGCCCATGCGGGTGATGCCGAGCTGCTCCAGGCGATCGGGATCGAGCATGCGTCCGCTGCCGAAGTCGGTCAGGCGCGCGCGCGGCTGCGGCGGCGCGCCTTCGATCAGCACATTGGCCGGCTTCAGATCCTTGTGCAGCACGCCCAGCGCATGCGCTGCCGCCACCGCGTCGGCGATCTGCAGGAACAGGGCGATGCGCGCCGACTCGTCAAGTGCACCCAGATGTTCGGCGCACCAGGCATCGAGATCGAGGCCGGCGTACTGGCATTCGAGGAAGTACGGCGGCTGCTCGAAGTTCCAGTCGATCAGGCCGACGAAGGCGCCGTCGTCGCCCGCGCCCTCCTGCAGCACGCGCAGCAGGGTGGCCTCGCGCTTCAGGCTGCGCAGGCGCTCGCCGTCGAGGGCGAACTTGTAGACGCGCTTCTCGCGGGTCTTGCCGTGCTCGGCCAGCCAGACCTCGCTGCCGCGGCGTGCCGCCAGCGCCTCGCGCAGCACGAAGTTGGGGCGCCCGGGCACGGCGTGGCCGGTCTTCAGTTCCAGCTGCACCGGCGCCTGCCGTCCCACCGCCGTGCGCGAGACCGGGCCGTCCAGCCGGTAGCCGATCCGCGCCTGGGTGGTGATGTGCTCGGCATTGGTCTCGCCCAGCGCGCGCCGCAGCTTGGTCACTGCGTTCGGCAGCACCTTGTCGACAGTGATGCGCCCGGCCCAGACCTCGGCCAGCAGCTCCTCCTTGGTGACCACTTCGCCGGCATGGCGCAGCAAGTAGAGCAGCACCTCCAGCGCGCGCCGCTCGACCTCGACCGGCAGGCCGGCGACCTTCAGCTCGTAGCGGGATTCGTCGAACTCGGCGGTGCCGAAGCGGTAGCAGTACAGGCCTCGTTCCATCGGGGCGGCAACCGGGCAGATCCAGGGCGGGGCACGCTAGCACGCGCCCGAGCGCGGCGTCCGTTGTCGCTTTGTGCGCTAGTTGTGGCCGTCAACAGCGACGTTACCGAAACGTTACCGCCACGGGGCCCTGGCGTGCGGACAGCGCCGCCCAGCCTCGCCACACTGCCGCCCCGACCCGCCAGCCCGCTGTCGGCGCCGCGCCGACTGCCGTCCATGCCGTCGACCGCGGTCGGCGCGGGCGTCGGGTCGCGCGCCGCTCCTTCCCCTGTTTCGAGGTTTCCATGTCGATGCGTCCGCTTTCCCTGTGCCTGCTGCTCGCCCTTCCGCCCTGCTCGGCGCTTGCCCAGACCGCCACCTGGCGCGTCGTCGCCGGCGAGAACGCCCAGGTGCTCGCGCCCGACCTGCCCGCCGGCAGCTTCCGCGACCTGCAGGACGTGCTGCTCGGCGACCGCGGCGCGGAGCAGATCGGTTTCCGCGTCGCCTCGCCGACCGCCCAGGTCGGCTACTGGGCGTTCCAGGCGGGTCGCTTCCAGCGCTGGGCGCAGTTCGGCAGTGCCGGTGCCGGCGGCCCCGGCCGCACGGGCGGCGAGTCCGCGCACCAGTTCCTGAGCTTTGGCAGCGACTCCGGCGACGCCGGCAGCGATGGCCAGCGCCTGCTGCGCGCCCGCGCCGGCGATCCCGCCAACACCGCGGGCGCCAGCTTCGGCATCTGGCGTTGGAACGGCCAGGGCAACATCGAGATCGCGCGCGGCGGCACCGACGGCCCGCTGGGCCCCGGCCTCGGCACCGACTGGGTGTTCCGCACCAACACCGCCAGCTTCGCCGACGCCCAGATGCTCGACCAGGGCCGCCTGCTGCTGGTCGGCACCGTGGTCAGCCCCGGCGCGATCGAAAGCCGGCTGGTGGCGCGGCATGTGCCGGGGCAGGGCAACCGCCCCTGCCTGCGCACCACCGCGCAGGAGCCCGGCCTGTCGCCGGGCCTGAGCCCCGGCGACAGCTTCGCCAACTTCACCCAGGGCCTGGACCGCTTCGTCAGCGCGTCCACGGGTCAGGTGTTCGGCCTGCTGCCGATCAGCGGCGGCGGCGAGGGCCTGTTCGCGATCTGCGACGGCGCCCCCGCTGCGCTTGCCGTCACCAACCGGATCGGCGCGCTCGGCCCGGACAGCGGCGAGGCCAACACTCTGTTCCTCGGTTTCTCGCGCCTGCGCCCCTCGCCCACCCAGGGCCTGCTGTTCTCGGCCGACTGGCGCGTCAGCGGCGGCAGCACCCGCGTCGGCCTGTTCCAGCACCTCAACGGCCGCAACCTGCCGATCGCCTACAACGACGCCGGCGGCCAGCTCGGCCCGAACTGGCAGAACTCGACCTGGACCGCGTTCACCGCGCTGAGCGTGGCCCGCGACTGGCTGGCCTATACGGCCAACGTGCGCACCAGCGAAGGCGGCAGCGCCACCGGCCTGTGGCGGCAGCGCGTCGGCCAGGCGCCGGAGCTGGTCGCCCTGCTCAGCCTGACCGCCACAGGCTACATCCCCGAGTTCGGCCGCACCTGGCGCAGCTTCGACGCCTTCGCGGTGCTCGCCAACGGCGACATCGTGCTGAATGCCACCACCAACCCCGACATCGTCCGCGACCTGTGGCGGCTCGCGCCCGGCCAGAACCCGCAGCGCCTGCTGTCCAGCGGCCAGACCCTGTCGGTGCCCACCGCCAGCGGCCCCGCCAGCACCAGCGTGACGAGCTTCAGCCTGCCTGGCGACGGCCTGCCCGAAACCGGCCGCGACGGCTGGGTCGGCGCCGACGGGCAGCTGCTGGTGCGCGTCAACACCAGCAGCTTCGGCAGCCTGCTGATCAGCCGCCGACTGGACGTGCCCGACCCCAACCAGGTCTTCCGCAACGGCTTCGAGTGAGCGTTTGGCTAGGCGCGGCGATCGGGAAGGGCCCGATCGCCGCGCGCGGGCCGGGCGGAGTAAGCAACAGGGGCGAGGCTCGCCCACGTGGCGCCCGATCGCGGCGTAGGGCCGGGTGCTCAGACTCTCGACCTTCAAGACCGTCCGCCCTGAGTGCATTGGCGTTGAGGGCCGTCGGCGAAGAGCTGGTAGATGCGCTGCGCTTATCTACCCTACGCGCACGGTGCCCACCGACCTCGCCGCCGCATGGCGTCCTTCGAGATGCTCTGCGCGATCTGCTGTCTCTGTGAACGAGTGTCCTGCAAGCAGCCTTTGATCGAATCGAAGGGCGCGGGCTGAGCCAGCGGGCTTCGATCCAGCCGCGGCGTCACCCGAATTCGTAGGGCGGATAAGCGCAGCGCATCCGCCAGCGAGTCCGCAAGAAGCCAAGCGCGCAACGAAGTCAGCAGGCGCAGCAAACCCACCGCGCGCGCCCAACCCCGTCGCCCCAAGCCCGTCGCATCAATCCCGTCGCCCCCGCGAATGCGGGGGCCCAGTAAGACACCCCGGCCGCAGGCCGACCTCATCCCAAACCCAAGGCCTCCTCCGGCCCCGCCGCGAACCGATCCGCTCCATTCCACACATAGCGCCGCAGCACACACATCCGATCAGCGCCGCGCGGCACGTAATCGATCACGTTCACCGAATTCGGCGCCCCCGGCCGCACCCGGCTCGACACCGCCGTGCCCGCGTTCACCGCCCAGGCCCGCCCCTGCGGCGGCAGTGCCGCGGCGAAAGGCCAGTGGATGTGTCCGGCCAGGAACAGATCGGCGCCCGCCTCGACCCAGGACGCCAGCGCGGCCTCCGCCCCGTGGCAGCGGTTGTGCAGATCCTGCGGACGCGCCGCCCACAGCGGCTGATGGGTGACCACGATCTTCAGCGTCTCCGCCGCCTGCGCGCGCAGCTCGCTCGCCACCGCATCGACCTGCCGCGGCGAGACCTCGCCATCGATATGCCGCCGTCGCCGCGTGCTCTTGACGCCGATCACGCACAGTCCCGGCAGCTGCAGGCGAGGCTCCAGCACCTCGATGCCCAGACCCTCGCGGTAGCGCGCATAGGGCGTGAACAGGCGCTGCCAGAGCGCGAACAGCGGCACGTCGTGATTGCCGGCCAGCACCAGGCGCGGCACCGCCGGCAGCGCCTCAAGAAAGGCCCGCGCCGCCGCGAACTGTGCGCGCGTCGCCCGCTGGGTAATGTCGCCCGAAACCACGATCGCCTGCGGCGACAGCGCGTGCGCCAGCTGCACCAGCGCCGACACCAGCGCCGGCTGCTCGGTGCCGAAATGCGTGTCCGACAGATGCAGGATCCGCGTCATCCGTCCTCCTGTTCGTCCGCGCGCCGCCGCGGCACCAGCAGCGGCAGACGCGTCTCGCACACATCGAAGCGCAGGGGCGGGCGCATGCGCACCACTTCGCCATCCAGCGCTACGCGCAGGCTGCGGCGGCTGCGCGTCGGCTGCACCAGCAGCGCGTCGAACACAAAGGCCTGCGCCCGCGCATCGTTCTGCCACTGTCCAGTCAGGCCGCGCAGGGCCAGGCCTAGCAGCTGCAGGCGCGCCTGCGGCCGCAGGGTGAAGCCGAGCAGTCGGCCGCCGTCCACCGCCTCGGCCTCGGGCAGGCCGAGCTGCTCCAGCTGCAGCCGGTTGATGCCGGCGACGAAGCTCAGCACCTCCTCTCGGCGCTCGCCATCGTCGTCGCGCAGGCACAGCTGCAGGCGCGGATGCGGCCGCAGCAGCGTGTTGAAGCCCGCCCACAGCGCGACCAGGCGCGAGCGCCCGAGCCGGCGCTTGAAGCGCTCGCGATCCTGCAGCAGGCGCCGGTACAGGCCGATGCTGGCGTTGATCAGGAACACCCGATCGTTGACCCGCCCCACCGGCACCTCGCGCAGCTCCGCGTCCAGCAGATCGCGCGCGGCGGTCTCGATGTCTTCCGAGAGCCCCTGGTTGCGGCCGAAGAAATTGAAGGTGCCCTGCGGCAGCGCCCCGAAAGGCAGGCCCGTGCCCAGCACCTCCTGCACCACCGCATTGATGGTTCCGTCGCCCCCCGCCGCCACCACCGCGCCGCGTGAAGCCCGCGCCGACGCTATCGCCGCGGCGATCTGCTGCGGCAGCTCGCGCGGATGCCGCACCAGCCGCACCCGCACCTCACGCCCGCCCTCGCGCAGCACCCGCTCCACGCAGTCGCGCCGCGCCTGCGCCTCGGTACGGCCGGAGCCGGCGTTCATCACCACATCGAAGCTGGGTATGGGCTGCATGGGAGCGCGAAGTCAGTGTGGGCGGACAGCACTAACGCAGGCTGGCGGAACGCGCGTCGAACGGGAGGGCGCGAGGCAGTCCAGCAGCGCGCCGAGGTCGGGCCGCCCGAGCCGCAGGCGCGAAAGCGCCACCGAACGGGCCAAGCGCAGCCCGTACCCCACAGCAGCGCGCCGAGGTCGCTGCAATGGAGGCTGCGTGGCTCGCCCCAGCAGTTCCGTCGAGCCCGGCAAGCGCAGCGTTCAAGCGCGCACCGCAGGTCGGAACCGCACTAGACGCTCCCCTCGCGCTCGATCACGAGGATGCGTGCCTCGCCGATCGGATGGGCGACATGTTCCGTGCCCACCGTGGCGTAGAACACGTCACCCGTCTCAAGGACGGTGCTGTGCTCCTGGCCCGCTTCGCGATATCGCATCTCGACCCGACCATCGAGAACCGCGAACACTTCTTCGCCGTCGTTGACATGCCACCTGTAGGGTTGATCCGTCCAATGCAGGCGCGTAGTGATGCCGTCCATGTTCGCTATGTCGGCGGCGCCCCACGCACGATCGGCCTTGAAGCTGCGGCTGCGGAAGACTTTCATGCGGTCACGAACCTTGAGTTGAGTTGAGTTGGAAGAGCGGCTGGGCAGACCTGCCCGCACGTCGTTGATCCATCGGCCCCCTCTCCGGCGCGCCAGAGCGACGATTGGACCGACGTCTGGCAACCCCGAGGAGTCCAGACCCACTAGCGCACGGCGAGCAGGGCTCCCACGGTCGCCAGGCCAATCAGCGCCGCGCCGATGGCCAGTCGAAAAGTCTGCGCGACCTAGCGCTGGATGCCTGCCTGGATCGCATTACCCTGCTCACCCGCGGCCTGCGGCCGGTAGACGCAGAACCAGGCCAGCACCACGCCCGATACGATCAACACGAGCGCAACCGAGAAAGGTACGCAGCCAAAGGCGCTGGCCACAGCGGCAAGCGCGACCGCAAGCGAAAGGACGGTGGGATAGATCGGTAGTTCTGGCACGGCGCACTCCGGCAGTTGCTGGCGTTCCGTCGGCTTTCACCGCGAACGGCGGAAATGTATCCGCAACCTGGCCTCAGTGGACCTTGGGAACAGCGTGGGCATCTTCACATCTGCAAGCGCTCAATCCGACGCCGGCGTCACGGAGGGCTGATAGCGCACGCTGCACACGAAGGCGCTTTCCTCGGATTCAAGCCGCGTCGACAGCCGGAATTCGTACACCCCCGCATCGGTGAACACGCGCTCGATCGACTCATCCTCTCGCCCTGCGAGGCCCAGCAGATCGGCGACCGGCAGCCGCACCTCGGTTGCGCGTGCGAGCTGTTCCGCCGACATCAGTCCAGGCGTGCCAGCCGGTGCCGCGTCCACCACCAGCACCAGCGGGAAACTGGCACCCGGGCGAAGCACCGCCAGTTCACGTAGCGCGCTCGACTGCTTGCTCAGCACCAGGGTGTCGCCGGGTCGGACAACGCTCGGGCCGCATCGGAACACCTCGGGATCACTCCAGAATGCGGTCTGCGGCGCCTCGCTCTGTGCAGGCAGCGCAAGCATTGCTGCAGTGGCGATGATCAGACTCATGGCGAGGAAAGTTTGTGGGGGATGGATTCGCCAAGGCACGCAGCGCTGGTGCCGAGTCACGGCTCGTCCCCGCCCTCGAAGCGCAGATAGGCGAGGTGCTCGAGCGGCTCGCACCTGGCCGGCAGCGGGCGTGCGAGGTGCTCCTCTTCGATGCCCCACGGCGCCGGGAAGTCGGCAATGACCTCAGTCGCAGCGCGCGAGCCGCACTCCCGGGCCTCCTCGCTCGGCTCACCCACATACTCGAAACGCAGCTTGACGATCTTGCTGATCGGGTCGGCCTCGATCGAGGCCGCGCGCAGCTCCGCATGCACTTCGCCGAGCAGGGCCCGCTGCAGCGACAGCAGCAGATCGATACGGGTCGGGGAACTGTTCATTTCAGTGATTTCTTGGGGGGCTGCCCATGATGCTCGCGAACCCCGGGCTGCCGCCCACAAGCCCTCCGGGCTAGGTCACGGTCGAAGCCGCAGACAGCCGCCTTCCGTACCTGCGCTTGCGCTCCTCGGTGTAGTCCCAACAGGGCCGGGGCTCTGCGCCCGCCAGGAAATCGGTGACCGACATCAGCACATCGAGCACGCAGGGGTCCTGGCGCGTGCCCGAGGCGATGCAAAGGGCCTGGTACAGATGCCAGGGATCCGCCCCGACGAGCTGCGAGGGCTGGGTGAACCCGAGACGCTCGAAGTCGCGCGCCGATGCCGGCCCGATGTTCGGAAGGTCGGTGAACTTTGCGACCCTGCTTCTGACGACCTTGGCCGGATGCATCGCGGTGAACACCTCAGTTGAGCCGGGACGCGGAGACGCTGCAGCGACTGCGAACGGCAAGGCCAGCCCAGCGCGAAGACCTGTCCGCACCAGCACTCTGCCACGCGCCTGTGGCGCGGCTCCAGGGTCTGGGCAGATGCGGTGGGTCATGTGGCGAAGCAACACTTGAGGCTGGATCCCATGCAGAAGCTGCACGCTGCCGGCCGCTTTCCAGACCCCAGCCTTCCAGGAGTGCCGCGAGCAGTCCGCAGGCCAACGTCAAGGCTCGCTCCAGACATGGGCCAGGTAGTCGATACCGGTCGCTGCAGCGAACGGGTCGGGTGCCGCAACCAGCTCGATCCGCTTGCGGCCTGAGTACGCACGCGACAGCGCATGCGCGGGGAAAGCGATGACGAGCCTGCGCGCGAGCGGCGCTCCCGACTCCGTCCGTACGTCGAGCAGCGTGGCCCGGTCGACCTCACCACCGTGCTGCAGGCAGTCGGGCGTGGAGTCCACGAGTTGCCCGCCCTGGCAGTAGTCCCGAAACCAACCCGTGAACACGGGCTGAGAGACCACGCCCACCACGGACGCCGGCAGCTCCAACCGTGGCGGCAGCGCGGCGCAGCCGCACAGCGCCCAGGCAGACAGCAGCGCCAAAGCGATACGAACCCACTTCACATCCCTCTCCTTTGCGCTGACAAGCCATGGGCAGGAACGGTCGGTTGAAAAGGGCTCATTTCCTGCGCCATTGAGGAAAGAATGAGCCAATCAATTTGCTCGCTATCTTGGCCCAGCTTAGGTGGTGACAAATGCTCGCCCATAAGGATGGGCATCGATCCCCAAGTCAAGAGCTCGTCGCGGGAACGGGCATTGATCCCCAAGTCAAGAGCCGTCGCCCCCGCGAAGGCGGGGGCCCAGTGACTTTCGCTCGCACGCCAAAGGCAAAGTCGCTGGATTCCCGCGCGCGCGAACGACAGAACTCCTTAACTTTGGGTGGATTGGCATGGGCATTGGCTGGTTTGCTCGAATGGATTGCGGCATCACGCGTCCTGTCAGATATGACAGGTTGTGAGATTAGGCCCCCCTCGATAGGCTGCGAAGACGCTCAGCCTGAGGGCTGCCGAACCGCATTTGACGACGGTGTTGATTGGCTGGTGAAGCCCCTGCAGCACTGGGCCTCACTGACCCTGCGCGGCCCAGCGCACTCACATCCATATTGAGCCTGGGAGCAGGGCCGCGCAATTCCCGCTTCATGGCGTGATGTTGCAGTTTCATTTCGGCCACGGGGGCGTTTGGCGCCCAACTTCGATACCCGTCAGTACTGCAAAAGCGTCATTCACCGGCTCCAGAATCCTCCGGCCTGCATCCGGGCTACGTTGATGTTGACGTGTCAGCAGTACTCATTCATCCACCCTGCGAGATGGCCATGCCCAGTCAAACACAGAGTACCTACAGCGGTGATTTATCGAGCTGGATGTCGGGCTTGGACGATACCTTGACAATGACCCAGCTGTCGGTGCCGGGCACGCACGACTCAGGCACGCAGAAGATTTCCGCCGGCCCAGCCCACACGCAGAACTTCGGCATCGCCCAGCAGCTTGCGGACGGCATTCGCTTCCTGGATATCCGCCTTGCCAAGAACTCGGCCAAGACGCCGGGTGATCCACTCCAGGTCAATCACGGCAAGGTGTCGTGTGACATCACTTTCGGCGATGTGCTCAACGATTGCAGCGCCTTCCTCGGCACAAATCCGCGCGAAGTCGTTTTCATGCTGGTCAACGATGCCTCGGGCGACGCAACCGCTACCACGGTCTACGACGGATTCCAGGCCTACCTCAGCAACAGTGCCTACCAGACTCTGCTGTGTGTAAGCGCGACACCGGCCCAGCTCGCGCTGTCGGAATTGCGCGGCAAGGTGGTCCTGCTGCGTCGCTTCTTCGCGCCGGGTGGCGTTGAGCTGGGCTTGAACCTGCAGCAGCAGGGCACAAAGTTCGCAGGGGTCGGTTGGACCAACAACTACAGTGAAACTTTCAACACCACCACGCCCGACGGCCAGACCACGCTGCATATCGAAGACCAATACAAAACGCACGATACCAGCAAGAAAATGCAGGCGGTTTCCACAGCACTGGACAAAGCGGCGGCCACTCCGCCGGATGGCGTGTTGTACCTCACCTTCAACAGCATCGCTTACGCCGGCATTCCGGCGAGCACGCCCTACCAGTACGCGTGGTCGGTCAAGGGCGCGATGAACCCTGCCCTGCAGGCGTACTTCTCGAACAGGTTTGCGCAGACGCCGGGCCCGGCGCGCCTGGGCTTCGTCATGCTCGACTTCTACAACAACGAAACCGGCCACCTGGACAACCGCAATGTGCAGACGGTGATCGGCGCCAACTTCGCATAGCGCGCGTCAGTGCGGTTTCAGGACTTCGCGCAGTGCCACCACAGAGGATGCAACAGACATGACGACCATGCACGACAACGACTTCACCTTCAACTTCCCCGGCTTGACGCACGTGGGCTTTGTGGAGCGTGACCACTCCATCAGCAGCGGCCAGCCCTATGGTGGCGTCAGCATCAAGAACAGCACCACCGTGACGGTCAAAGCCGGGCGGCACAAGACGTCGGAGGTGGCGCACTGGTTCAAGCAAGCGGTGCAAGGCGGTGGCGGCATCGCGCTGACCTATTCCGACACCTCGCCCGAGGAGCTGAACTTCGCCGTGCGCGGCACGCTGACCCTGGTCATCAACAACGTGACCTACACCGCCGAAAACTTCGTGCTGGCGCAAGGCAGCACCCCGACCGGCGGCAATAACTGGTGGCTGGGGTCGGCACAGATGACCGCCATCACCCACAGCAATGTCACCCTCGACTATGCGACCGCTGTAGTGGAAGCGACCCTGGGCTATGTGGTCGACATCGTGACCGAAGACCCGATCGGCGCCGTTGAAGACAGCGCAAAGCTGATCGTCGCGGCGCTGCAAAAGCACAAGGTCGGCTCGGGCCAGGTGCCCTTTACCCTCAGTACGGCGAGCAACGCCGTCGAACTGCTGCTGTTCCAGGTGTCGGAGAACCACGACACCGATGGCTCGATACTCACCGGTACCTACACGGCGCCATAATCCGCTTCTCGCTTTAGCCGCGGGGCGAAGAAATAGCAATCGGGAAAATACGCACAGGCCGCTTCATCGTGATGAAGCGGCCTGTTCTTTTTGCTCGGGACTGGGTCCGGAGCGGGGTGACGTACACTTTCCATTACGGAGAAAGTGAACCAGACTCCCCTATTGAACCGCGACCTGACAGGGCGCTCAACTACTCGCGCTCGCGCTCGCGCTCGCGCTTGCGATTCGGGTCCTCCCCGCTCGCGGACTCCAGAGCGCTGTGCGTGCTTGGGAAGAGCGCCATCAGCACGCGCACACGCGCCGCCGCCGACAAGAAGACGAGTGCGTAGAAGCACACCGCGGCCGCCAAACCCGAAAGCATCCGCGCAGCGATGTTCAAGTCGGCTCCGTACATGCAGGTGAGGCCGAGACCCACACCCATGAAAACAAGCAGAATCGTTGCAGTGAGGGAAATCCAACGTGGAGTCATGAAATGCGCCGCTCTAGCAGTTGGCCAAAAAAAGGGGGGTAGTCCTCTGTTGGAGAAACTGAACCTGACCCCTTATTGGCATCGAGACGGTATCAGCCCGCCTTGCGAAAGCCGAAGCGCGTTCTCCAAGCATAGAGCGCCCCGGGAAGTCCGAAAAAGAGCATGAACAACAGCGCATTGAGGGTCGAAGGCTCGGCGCGCGACGACGAGGCGACCGGGCCTGCGCTCAGCGTAGAGGCGAGATACCACACGCCCGAGCCGAAGACGACGGCGCCAATGATGCTGCCGACAAACTGGCGAGGGCGTCCTTTCGAAATACAGGCAAACGAGATCAGAAAGCAGAAGCCGGCGAATGCGTAGAAGAAAAGCCGCTTATCGCCTTCTTCGGGAGACGCGACGAGCACCATCAGTGCGCCGATAAGCAAAGTGAATCCGCCTAGAAGTAGCCGGGCGCCGAGGCCTAAGTCCTCGCCTGCCTCCTGGGCTGCTTGAGTGCTCATGGATAACCTGATGATTTGAGTGAAGATGGCGGCGCGAACGTGGTCGGGCTCATTCGCTATCGCGAAGAAAGTGAACCTGAACCCTTTTTGGTGCGGATTCCGGGCGGCGCAATGGTGACCCCGTTATTGCTTTAGATCTCCTCTGCGCCGCCTTGTTCTTGCTCTTCAGGTGGTTCGCATTTCGCCTCGTACTCGAAAACATAATCGCCAACTGGTAAGCGCACTCCAAGTTGCTTGCTTATGATGTGAATGTTGAAGTCATAGGTGGTTCCGGTACCCACATTGAGCGAATAATCCGGCAGCGTGCTTGGACCACTCACCAGCCTAGCGTTTAGCTGTGGGACCTCAACCATATTTGGTGCCAGGTGGCCGCTAACGGTGAAGTTTCGGACCGGACGCCGGAGCGCCACAAAGAGCCTGCCTGCGTTACCAAGCGAAGTTCTGTCTTTAGCATCTTGCTTTTGGAGCACGACCGCTGCCTCAAGCTCTGCGCGCCATCGACTGACAGCTCGAATTTCCTCAATTGCATTCTCATTGATGGGCTTCTGGGCTCGTTGGAGAGAGTACTCCAAGAATTGCTCAGTCTGATAGATATGAATCCGTTGGCCGCATGCCGCAAGCGCCTCCCGCAAGAGCTCTGGTCGGGGTCCGGTGGTTCTTCCGGATATCCTTTCCCACCAGTCCTCTTTTCGCTCGGAAGTTACGAGAACAACCGATCGCTTCGCTTGAGCGGCGTGATCGAGTATTTGCTTCCAAAGGTAGTAGTCGCCGTATGAACGATCTTCATCCTTCTCGTCGTCCGCGTAGCCCGGAGGAATCCTCTTCTCCTTTCTCTCCTCCGCCGTAGCTCTGATCGATTCTCGCTGATCTTCCGGAAAATCATCTCCAACAGCTCCATCAAAAATCTCCGCAAGCTCCTTAAGAATAGGATCATCCTGCAGAAACTTCGGATACTCGCTCTTTGCCACAGCAATTTTATCTTTCGCTTTGGTCAGTGCCGGGGCAATTGACTCGGCCAGTTCTCTCGCAATTTCTGCAGGAATAATCCGATTCCCCCTAAGCTGACTGGCGACCCCTTCCAGACTTGCCGAAAGTTTGCTCACCTCCTCTTCAGCATTCTTGAACGACTTCTCAGATGAAACAATTACCTTGGTCCTGTTTCTAAAGAACTCTGTGGCCGCCTGATAAGACAGCCACTTCGAACCTTCAAAACCTCTAATGCTCGCCAACAGGCTGTCGCGTGTCTCTTTGTGATATCGGTAGAGGTCGAGCAAGACGTTTGTGTCGACCGAGAGGACACCGCTCTTCCAAGCCTTTTCGATCTCACACTTGCTTGGTGCGAAGTACCAACTGAACTTTGAGCGCATGTGAGTTCTCTGGTGAGGAGGTGAGGTCGCCGGGAACACCGCCGCAAAATCGGGCGCCGCGTAAAGCGGCCGCCAGCTGCCATACTTTCAACAGATATCCAAGCACCTCCCGGCGGTCCGCTTGAACGCTTACTTGGGCGGCAGCACTAGAAGGGAATATCTGGAAAGATTTCGGGATTTTCGCGCTTCAGAGCGAACTTGTCCTTGTTGGCCAAAACCCAAGTCCACCCAGATTCAGAGATTGAGTAACCCAGGTAGGGGTCACCCGACTGATACTCGTGGAAGGTGTTGACGGTGACCAGCCCCTTCTCCGACAACGAACGAAGCGCAAGCGTTGCAGCAAGTCGAGTGAAGCCACTCGCCTCCATATCTCTCTTGATCTGATGTGGAGAAGCGTGATCCTCCGGATGATCAAAGTTCTGTGCAATCGTAGCGAGCGCAACCACCTCGAACTGGTCGAGCCCGTCAAACTTGGTCAGCTTCGTTGCTTGAGCGACACTCGATACCGTTTCTGCTCTCTTTAAGTAAGCGGTAATGCGACCGGTAATGGCCTTGCCTAGACGTTCATAGTCGCTTATGGATTTCGTCTTGTAAGTGAGTATGGACCGATGCTGTACATCGAATGGAAACTTCGTAGCTCTCTCGTCTGAGCAGACCAGCACTACTTCCTTTCCGGCGGAGATCGCATACCCAAGTTCGAACCAAACGTTGGGGTTGTCAAGAGTGATCTCAGCTAGACACAACTGAGAGTCTCGAATGCCCCTCTCAATGTCTTGAATCGGAATACTTACGGACGGATCTTGGTCTACTCGATATGGCTCGAGGCCAGAAGCCCTAATTGCAGGGGCAAAGACCTCCTCGTAGCGACGGTCAAAGGTTCCGCCATCGAAAGGCTGCATCACAAAGCATGTAGTCACGGAAACCTCTCAATTGCCGCCCAGCTCAGTGCAGGCGTCAAAGTGGCGTCTAATCTGCGGTATGACTGGGGCTCCAAGCCGTCCGCCCCAAAAAAGCACGACCTTATTCGGACTGCTGCGCCTTGTGCGCGGGATAGTTTGCGGCCTAATCGGGTGAGCCCACCGCACCACTCTCGAAACGCTTGGGGGACGTTACCGCACCCCACCACCTGACTCAACCGCGCCTCGCGTCTCAGTGCGACTCTGCTGCGCCGTATCCATCTAGGCCTCTAAGCCTCCAATCAATCCTCCAACCCCGCCGACCGACCAAAGCCAGCCGGCGGGGCCAACCCAGCCCTACTCCCCCAACCCCCCATGCTCCTCAAACCAGCGCTTCACCTGCTGGTACCAGAACACCGAGTTCTGCGGCTTCAACACCCAGTGGTTCTCATTCGGGTAGTACACATACCGCGTCGGCACGCCCTTCATCAACAGCGTCTGATACAGCTCGACGCCATGATTCACCGGCACCCGCAGGTCGTTCTGGCCATGCACCACCAGGGTCGGCGTCTTGAAGTTCGCCGCGTGGTAGTGCGGTGAAGTCTTCTCGATCATCTCGCGGTTGGCCTCTTCCCAGAACCCGCCAAAGCGCGGCATCTCGGTGGCGAAGTCGGCGGCGTACTGGGTGTAGAGGTTGTAGACCGCGGCGTGTGCGACCAGGGCGCGGAAGGGGTGTTCGCGGCCCAGGATCAGGCTGGTGAGGTAGCCGCCGTAGCTGCCGCCGCCGGCGACCATGCGCTCGGTGTCGATCCACGGCTGCTGGGCGAACCACTCGGCGGCCTTGATCACGTCCTCGTAGGGCTTGTCGGCCCAGTTGGGGTTGATCGAGTCGGCGAAGTCCTGGCCGAAGCCGGAGCTGCCGTGGAAGTTCGGCCAGGCGGTGACATAGCCCCAGCTGCCGAACACCTGGGCATTCCAGCGGAAAGCCATGCCGTTGGTGATGGCGTTGTGCGGGCCGCCGTGGATCAGCATGAAGAAGGGGTACTTCTTCGTCTTGTCGAATCCCGGCGGGTAGTTCACCCACATCTGGATTTCGGCGCCGTTCGCACCGGTGTAGGTGACCGACTCGTAGGTGCCGAAGTCGGTGGCGGCCAGCAGGGCGTCGTTGATCGTCGACAGCTTGGTGGTGCTGCCGCGGCGGGTGTCGATGGAGACGAGCGTCGGCGGTTCGATAAAGGTCTGGCGCAGGCCGACCAGGCGGCCGGACTTCGACAGCGCCAGCGAGCCGATGGATTCCACGCCGGTCAGCGCGCGCGGTGCGCCCTGCAGCGGCAGCTCGTAGACGCGCTCGGTGCCGGCGTCGTCGATCGAGGCGTAGAGGCGTCGGCTGTTGTCGGCCCACAGCGCGCCGCTGATGCTGCGGTCGAAGTCCGGGTACAGCTCGCGGGTGTCGCCGCTGCGGCGCTCGCGCAGCATCAGGCGCATGCGGTCGGCGTAGAAACCCTTGATGCGCTGCTGGCTGTAGCTCAAGTAGCGGCCGTCCGGGCTGTAGGCCGGGCTGCCGTCGTTGGCCGGGTTGTCGGCGGTGAGGTTGTTGGCCTCCGCGCCGCCGATCGCGACGGTGAACACGTCGAGGTTGCTGCGGTTCGGAGCGGGGTCGGAATCGGCGACGAAGGCCAGCTCGGTGCCGTCCGGCGACAGCGCGAACAGTGCATCGGTGCCCATGACCGAGCCGCGCGGCAGGCTCAGGCCGGTCGGCTGCGTGAGCGCCTGCACTTCGCCACCGACGGCAGGCACGGCGAAGACGTGGAACTCGCGTTCGTCGAGGTACTGGTCCCAGGCGGTGACCGAGCCCTCGAACACGCGTGCGGTCATCTTGCTGGTGCTGCGCTCTTCCAGGCGCTTGCCCTGTTCGGCCAGCGGCAGGTCGGTGAACACGCGCGAGACGAAGGCGAGCCGGCTGCCGTCGCCGATCCACTTCGGGCTCTGCACGCCGGTGGCCAGGGTGGTCAGGCGCGTGGCTTCGCCGCCGTCGATCGGCATCACGTACAGCTGCGGCGCCTTGTCGTCTTCGCGCTGGGCGACGAAGGCGATGTGCTTGCCGTCCGGGCTGAACACGGCGCCGCCCTCGTTGCTGGTGTGGGTGGTGAAGCGGCGCTCACCGCTGCCGTCGGCGTTCCAGAGCCACAGGTCGGTATAGCCGCGGTCCTCGGCCATCACGAAGCGCGTCACCGGCGCGACGATGCGGCTGCCGTCGGGCGAGATCGTCGGCGTGCCGAGGCGCTGGATCTCCCAGCTGCGTTCGACGGTGAACGGTTGTTTGGCCGCGGTGTCCGCGAACGCGGGCAGGGCGGCGGCCAACAGGCCAAGGCAGATCAGGTGTCGAAGCATCACGGGCACTCCCCCATCGGAAAGGCCCGATGCTGGGCGGGGTGCGCGCGCGGATCAAGTGCCAGGGGCGTTTGGGATGCCTGGCGGGTTCGCGGCTGTCACGCCGCCGCCACGATCCGTGCACATGGGCGCAGCGCCACGGGTCGCAGCGTGGTGCGCGACACGCGAACCCTACCGTGTGCGGGCTGCGCCAATCCGTGGGGTGCGCGTGTGACGTACCGGTCGTGATGACATCGTGCGGTGACGGCACGACGAGGCGGACGCTGGGCGACTGCGCTTTGGTCACCCTGCCGCGACAATCTCCGCCACCTTTGCGCCCAGCACCTGCGCGAACACGCGCGGGTCGAGTTCGACCTGCAGGCCACGCTACCCGCCGGGGCCCGAGGCTGTCACGCCGCCGCCACGATCTCCACCACCTTCGCGCCCAGCGCCTGTGCGAGAAACCACGGGTCGCGGCGTGGTGCGCCGCAGGCGCACCCTACGGTGTGCGGCTGCGCCAGTCTGTAGGGTGCGCGTGTCGCGCACCGGCCGTGGTGAAAGCGTGCGGCGACGACTTGACGCGACGGACGCTGAGCGACTGCGCTTTGGTCACCCAGCCGCCACCACCTCCACCACCTTTGCGCCCAGCACCTGTGCGAACACGCGCGGGTCCAGTTCGAGCTGCAGGCCGCGCTGGCCGCCGTTGCAGTAGACGGTGGCGTGGGCGAGTGCGGAATGCTCCAGCACCACCGGCACGCGCTTCTTCTGGCCGAAGGGGCTGATGCCGCCGACGTGGTAGCCGGTGATGCGCTCGGCGGTCGGCACCGGCAGCATCGCGGCGTGTTTGCCGCCCAGCGCTGCGGCGAGCTTCTTCAGGCTGAGCTCGTGGTCGACCGGCAGGACCGCGCAGGCGGGTTTGCCGTCGAGTTCGACCATCAGCGTCTTCAGCATGCGCGCGGGTTCGATGCCCAGCGCGGCGGCCGCCTGCAGGCCGACGTTGGCGGCTTCGGGGTCGTAGTCGTAGGTGTGCAGACGATATGCGACCTTCGCGGTATCGAGCATGCGGGTGGCGGGGGTGGCGCGGCTCATCGTGGGGTTCCGATCGAGGCGGCGGGTGCGCGGCCGTGTGGGGTGCGGTGGGGCGGAGCTCATGGTGGGCCAGGGCCCACCCTATGGCGCTTGAGGGCGCGGCGCGCGATTACTCGTCGTCATCCGCCGGCACCGCGGTGGCGCGGCCGTCGACGGTGAGCTTGGCGGCCAGCAGTACGGCCTGGGTGCGCGAGTGGGCGCCGAGCTTGCGCAGGATCGCGGTCATGTGGGCCTTGATGGTGGCCTCGCTGACGTTCAACTCGTAGGCGATCTGCTTGTTGAGCAGGCCGTTGCAAACCATGGTCAGCACGCGGTACTGCTGCGGCGTGAGTTCGGCGACGCGCGCGGCCAGGGCTTCTTCTTCCGGGTCCAGCGAGACGCCCGAGCCGCCGATGCCCGGCGGCAGCCAGGTGTCGCCGTCGAGCACGGCGTGGATGGCGCGGCCGATCTGTTCGACATCCGCCGATTTCGGGATGAAGCCCGAGGCGCCGTGGCCGAGCGCGCGGCGCATCAGCGCGGGATCTTCGCGCGCCGAGACGATCAGGATCGGCAGGGTCGGAAACGCCGCGCGCAGGTGCACCAGGGCCGAGAAGCCGTGTGCGCCGGGCATGTTGAGATCGAGCAGCAGCAGCTCGGCACGCGGATGCCGCGCGGCCAGCTCGCTCAGGCTGTCGACCGAGTCGGCTTCGAGCAGGCGCGCATCGGGCAGGATTTGCGCGACCGTGCGGCGCAGGGCATCGCGGAACAGGGGGTGGTCGTCGGCGATCAGGATGTCGCGCATGTCTTCGCTGGCAGCGTGCGCCGGGTCGGCGTCCGCCCAAGCCTGCCCCAAGCCGTCGCGTTCGTCCATGCCGCTGCCATCACAGCCGATTCGGGCCATGGCGGTGTTCTCCGTGTGGGCTGCCGCGCATGGCGCGGTAAGTGCTGGTGGACCCGCGTGCAGGCGGCGCTGTGCGTCCGCGCCACCTGCACTCGGTGCCCAGCCTTGATGCTCCGACTACTTCAGGAAGCGCTCGCGCACCAGGTTCTCGACCACGCTCGGGTCCGCCAGGGTCGAGGTGTCGCCCAGCTGGTCGGGCTGGTTCTCGGCGATCTTGCGCAGGATGCGGCGCATGATCTTGCCCGAGCGCGTCTTCGGCAGGCCCGGTGCCCACTGGATGAAGTCGGGCGTGGCGATCGGGCCGATCTCCTTGCGCACCCACTGCGCCAGCTCACGGCGCAGCTCCTCGCTCGGCTGCTCGCCGGCGTTCAAGGTGACGTAGGCATAGATGCCCTGGCCCTTGATGTCGTGCGGACAGCCGACTACGGCGGCCTCGGCGACCTTGGGATGCGCGACCAGCGCGCTCTCGACCTCGGCGGTGCCCATGCGGTGGCCGGAGACGTTGATGACGTCGTCGACGCGGCCGGTGATCCAGTAGTAGCCATCGGCATCGCGGCGCGCGCCGTCGCCGGTGAAATAGGTGCCGGGGAAGGTCTTGAAGTAGGTGTCGATGAAGCGCTGGTGGTCGCCGTAGACCGTGCGCATCTGGCCGGGCCAGGA
>NZ_CALART010000085.1 GCF_937888285.1 uncultured Aquimonas sp. | reverse complement strand
CGCTGATGGAAGCGGTGAAGACGCATTCGCTGGGGCAGATCAGCCATGCGTTGTATGAGGTGGGTGGGGAGTATCGAAGGAATATGTAAAAGCAGAGCACGCAGCAATCGCTACGTACGGGGCTTTCTTTTCTGAGGTCTAGTGCAATGTTCCAGAAAATTACGCTCCGGTTCGGATCATCAGTCGGTGAGAGTCCGCTCGAGCTGAATCTCGGCCACATAGCCATCTTCGTAGGACCGAATAACTCTGGCAAGAGTCTGCTGCTCCGCGAGATCATGCAGGCAGTTCGGCAAGGTAGCCCGCAGCAGTCTGCAAAGATTCTCCAGTCGTTTGTCGTGCCTCAGTTTTCTGAGGATCAGGCGGTACGGCTTGTTGAGGGACGGACGGATGCCGCGCAAACCGCCCAACTGTCGCCAGGCCAGGTCCACCTTTGCAGCTACGACCCGGTCAGTGGAGAGCACAGGGCGCACAATATTCATCGTGAGGAAGCGATGCGCTTCCTCATTAATGAAAACCCGGAATATCGGCAGCACGCACTGACCTACATCCTCTCGCATTACGCGATGGCGCTGGATGGGTCGACACGGCTGAGAATTCTGGACACTAGGTCGGCGGAGGGCGAACTTCAGCGGCCGACTCATGTTTTAGGTCGCCTGTTCACGGACGACGCCTTGCGCGCGCGCGTAAGAAGCATCGGCTTTCGAGCATTCGGCAAATACCTTGTAATCGATCCAACTTCTATGGCGCGTCTGGAGCCGCGGCTGGCAGAGCGGGCGCCCGTGGACGACCTTGAAGAACAGGCACTGGACGCACGGGCGAGGGCCTACCACTCATCGGCCGTGCCTCTGTCGACTGCGAGCGATGGCGTGAAGGCTTACTTGGGAATGATCGCGGCGTCTTACTGCACTGATCACCGGCTCGTTCTAATCGACGAGCCAGAGGCATTTCTACATCCTCCACTTGCACGAGATCTAGGAAGGGAGCTCGCCCAGTCTGGGGCCCGCACGAGCGGATCGACGCTGGTTGCGACGCACAGCGCTCATTTTCTGATGGGCTGCGTCGAGTCAGGCGCGACTGTCGATATTGTGCGTCTTACATATGACGGCTCGGCAGGTACTGCGCGGGTGCTTCGGGCGCCCGATCTCTCGGGTCTCATGCGTGATCCACTCCTGCGGTCAACGGGCATGCTAAGTGCTCTTTTTCATGCATCCGCTGTTGTCTGCGAAGGGAACTTGGATCGAGCCGCGTATGAGGAGGTGAATCGACGTCTTGAGGAGGCGGGAGCTCCAGCTTGTAAGGACGCGGTTTTCCTGAGTGCGCACGGCAAGGATGCGCTCCACAGGATCGTTAACCCGCTTAGAAAGCTGGGCATCCCTGCAGTCGCAGTAGCCGATTTGGATATGGTGCAAGAAGGCGCGCTTGGCGAACTGTTGAAGGCTTGTGGCATGCCGGACGGGGTGTGGCAGTCCAAGCGAGACGTTGCATCCCGGGTGGCCGACATTTGTAGGCGCGAGGGTGTAGCGCTGAAGCGAGTCGGGGTAGAGGGTGCGCCGCTGCAAGTGCGCGATGCCTTGCGCGTTCTCGTTCGTGAATTACAGGAGTGGGGCTTGTTTCTCGTACCGGTAGGTGAGCTTGAGCATTGGCTGCCTGACCTCGAAATTGCGTCCAGGACTAAGCGGGGGTGGCTGTACGGTCTATTCGACAAGCTTGGTGGCGATCCAGCGAGCGACGAATATGTTCGGCCGACGGGTGGCGATGTTTGGGCGTTCCTTGGCGGCATCGCTACGTGGGTGGCAGACCAACGACGATCTGGCATGCCGATATGAACAAGGAAGACAAAACGGGGTCAGGTTGGAATGCCCCGCATTCCACAGACAGGTAGTCAGGATACAGTCCTGACGGTTTGATAATCTCGCTCCGCCTGCATCGGTGTCCGGTAGCCTAGAGCCGAGTGCATGCGGATGCGGTTGTAGAATAATTCGACATATTCGAACACCGCGGTGCGTGCGACGTCGCCAAAAACGGGGTCGCCAAAAACGGGGTCAGGTTCACTTATCCCGTAGCCGATGATCTGGCCGGCCGATGCGCCGGCCTCACGCCGGCGAACCGTCGGGTCTTCGAGAAAACGGGGTCAGGTTCACTTATCCCGTTTCGATGATTGATTTGGCCTTGGCCGGCCGATGCGCCGGCCTGACGCCTGCGAACCGCCGGGTCTTGGCCTCGACCATCGCGCGGAAGTCGTCGCGTCCGTAAGCGCGTTGCTGTTGCAGGTAGAGGCGGATTGCGGCCAGGTCTTCGTCGCTGATGGCCTCGGCCAGCAGGGTGCGGTAGCCCGCGATGCCGAGCGCGCGCTGGATGGGATGCGGGGTAAGCAGGACGTCGTCGCGCAGGCCACACAGGCTGGCGCAGCTTGACCACCGGAATGCGGTGGGATCGTGGGTCATGCGGGCGCGCACCGGGTTGAGGTCGATGTAGCGGGTGCAACGCAGCAGGGAGTCGTCGCCGGCGACAAGGCAGGCCTTGTAGCGTCCTTCCCAGAGTGTGCCGGTGCGCCGGTGGCGTACGTTGAAGTGGCCGACGTAGTGGCGACCCAGCAGTTGCATCATCCGGCCGGTCGCGCCTGCTTCGGGTGGCGTGGCAAGCAGGTGGACGTGGTTGTCCATCAGGGGGAAAACGGGGTCAGGTTCACTTCTCCGCAGCAGAGAAAACGGGGAAAACGGGGTCAGGTTTGTCAAAACGGGGTCAGGCTCACTAGTCCGGGTGTGGGGCGGGCCGGTGCCGGGTCGCCCGCTCCGTTGGCCTGCGGGGCTTGGGCTTACACTGCACGGCATGATGCCTTCTCGCCGTGTCATTGCCTTGTTGTTGATGCTGTGTGTGTCCGCTGTCTGGGCTGCGGAGCCAGTTTCCGAAGTGCCACCTCCGCACCAGTCGGTCGTGCTTGACTCGGCGGTGATGAAGGAGCAGCGGAGAATCAATGTCTACCTGCCTTCAACGCTCCAGGAAGAGCGTCGCTACCCGGTGATCTACATGCCGGACGGTGGATTGGCCGAGGACTTCCCGCATGTCGCCAACACCATTGATGCGGCGATCCGCGAAGGCCGGATGGCGCCGGTGATCCTGGTGGGGATCGAGAACACCCAGCGCCGCCGCGACATGACCGGGCCGACCACGGTGAAGAAGGATCGCAAGATCGCGCCGGTCGTGGGTGGGGCTGCCGAGTTCCGTAAGTTCATCGCCACCGAGCTGGTGCCGTGGGTGGAAGCGAACCATCCGGCAAGCGAGCGTCGCGGCATCATTGGCGAATCCGCGGCGGGGCTGTTCATCGTTGAAACGTTCTTCGAGATGCCGGGATTGTTCGAGACCAGCATCGCCCTGGATCCCAGCCTGTGGTGGAACGCCGGCAAGCTGGCTAAGGACGCGGGAACCTGGTTGATGGCGCACCCGGAGACGCGGGGGCGATTGTTCGTGGCGTGGGCGGAGCCGGAGACCATCGGCCCGAACGTGCGCATCCTGGAGGATGCATTGAAACAGGCTGCGCCGAGCCAGTTGGAATGGCAGGTCGTTGCGCGGCCGGATCTCAGCCACGGCACCATCTATCGCGCATTGGCGCCGGTGGTGTTGCCGATGCTGTATCCGCCGGACGGAAAACGGGCTCAGGTTCACTTACCCAATCGTAGCCCCTGACTTCACCGGCCGATGCGCCGGCCGCACGCTGGCGAAGCGTTGGGTCTTGGCTTCCACCATCGCACGGAAATCATCGCGGCCATAGGCGCGCTGTTGCTGCACGTAGAGGCGGATCGCAGCGAGGTCTTCGTCGTTGAGGGCCTCCGTCAGGAGTGTGCGGTAGGCCTCGGGGCCCAACGCCCGCTGGATGGGGTGCTGGGTGAGCAGCGGGTCTTCGCGCAGCGCACACAGGCCGGCGCAACTGGACCATGCGAATGCGGTGGGGTCGTCTGTCATCCGGGCGCGCACCGGGTTGAGGTCGATGTACCGTACGCAGCGCAGCAGGTAATCGGCGTCATCGACCAGGCAGGCCTTGTAGCGGCCTTCCCACAAGGTGCCAGTGCGGCCGTGCCGGGCGTTGAACAGTCCCACGTAGTGCCGGCCCAGCTTCTGCATCATCCGCCCGAGTGCGCCGAGTTCCGGTGGCGTCGCCAGCAGGTGCACGTGGTTATCCATCAGGGAAAAAACGGGGTCAGGTTCACTTATCCCGTTTCGATGATTGATTTGGCCTTG
>NZ_CALART010000084.1 GCF_937888285.1 uncultured Aquimonas sp. | reverse complement strand
ATCCCCAATCCCCAATCCCCAATCCCCAATCCCCAATCCCCAATCCCCAATCCCCCCTCACACCACCGCCGCCCCGATCACCCGCCACAGCCACAGCTCGACCGACAGGAACAGCAGGGCGAAGGTAAAGAGAGTGAACATCAGCTTGCGCCACAGCCCGAAGCGGGTGCGGGTCCACGCTGGCATCAGCATGAGCAGCATGGCGAGCGAGGCCGCGACCACCGCCCATCCTGCCCAGTGCGTCCACAGCATCGCCGGCACCGGATAGTTGCCGGGCAGGTCGGCGGCACCCGCATTCTGCAGCGCGATTGACACCGCCACGAAGCAGCCGATCAGCGCCAGCACGCACAGCGCCGCCAGCACTGACACGCCGCCGACCAGGGCGTCGGTGGGCCCACCGTAGCGCCTGCGTCCCAGCCGCCAGACCACGCCGCCCAGGGTCGAGACCGCCAGCAGCAGGCCTGCGCCCAGCGCTGCGAACAGCCACTGCGGCGCGTTGAAACCTTCCACGCGCTCGAAGCTGTGCACGCCGCTGCCGTCGGCGAAGGCGGCGATGCGGCCATCGGCGCTGCGGATCAGCGCCAGTCGCTGGCCGAAGGCCGACTCGAACAGGTCCTCGCCGATGCGCCGGTACTCGCCGCTGCGTGCACCGGCGTCCAGCGCGATCGTGTCGCTGTTGATCGCCCGCAGGGACACGCCGTCGAAGGCACCGAAGATCGCGGCGAAGCTGCTGAAGACTCGGCGATTGCCGAGGTAGTCACCGTCCACCTCGGCCAGCGCCCCCGGCTCGCCGCCTTCGGCCACGAGTGGCGCCGCAGGGGGCAGCGCCTGCAGGCGCTCGATGATCTGCTCGGGCAGGCGTTGCACGAGGTTGCGGCTGGCGCCACTGCTCTGGCTGACGAACACGCCAAGCCCCAACTCCGGCACCAGCACCAGATTGCTGAGGTAGCTTTCGGTGGCGCCGCCGTGGCCGGTCAGCAGCAGGCCATGGAACGGTGTCTGGATGAAGCCGTGGGTGACATCCGCGGCTTGGGCGCGGTCGCTGTAGGGCCGTGCCCAGACCAGCGCATGGGTTTCGGTCGACAGCAGCCGGCGGCCATCGAGCTCGCCATGGTTCAGATGGAAGCGCAACCAGCGCGCCATGTCGGCGGCCGTGGTCGACATGCCGCCGGCCGGCCAGTAAGCGCCGAGCTGCATTTCCGCCTCGATGCGCAGGACCCCAGCGTCATCGGCATAGCCCTGCGCCAGCCGCCCGCGGGTGGCGGCGTCCATCCGCGTCGGTCCCTCCCACACGGTGTCATGCATGCCCAGAGGGTCCAGCAGCTCGCGGCGCAGGAAGCTGCCGTAGTCCTCGCCGGCGACGTCGGCCACCACCTGCGCGGCGAGCGCCGAGCCCCAGTTGGAGTACGAGGTGCGCGCGCCGGGTGGATAGATGCGTTTGGGCTGGTGCTCGGCCAGCAGCTGGGCCAGCGGCCGCGCGTCCTCATCGCCGACCGCGAACACCTGGAAGCTGTCCTCGAAGCCGGCGCGATGCGACATCAGCTGGCGCAGGGTCACCGGTGCGTCGAAGGCCGGGGCCACTTTGATCGCCTTCAGATACGTGTTGACGTCGGCATCCAGATCGATCTGGCCGCGATCGACCAGCAGCAGGGCGGCGGTCCAGATGAAGGTCTTGGACACCGAGCCGATGCGAAACAGCGTCTGCTGCGGATCGACCGGCGTGCGCGCGGCAAGATCGGCATGTCCGTATCCGCTCAGCAGGGTTGGCGCGTCTGCGCGCACCAGGGCGAGCGTGACCCCGGGCAGCAGATGCTCGCGACGCAGGGCTTCAACCAGGCCGTCCACATGCTGGGCCAGGGCGTCGACGGCGGGGGCTGGCGGGGCGCCGGCCTCTATCGGACCGTCGATCGGCGCAGCGGCGGATTCGCTGAAGGACTCGGGATCCAGCACGGCCGCCTGCGCAGGCGAGGGCTCAGGCTCGGACTGCGCCGCTGCCGGCAGTGAAGGCGACAGAGCGAGGGCCAGTATCAGCAGGGGCTGCAGCAGGAATCGCGACATGGGGCGGGTCCGGGCAAGTCTGTGCCCACGGTAGCAGTTCGACCCGGTGTCGACGAAGACAGGCGGACGCGCGATCACGAACCGGGCGTCGCTGCGCATCGCCTTCGGCAGCAGCCTGCCGCGCAGCTGCGCAGGGTGGGAACGAAGCGGACGCAGCGGGACGGCCTGCGGATGGCGCGCCTCGCCACTCGCTCTGCGAAGTCGGCGGGAGGGCGCGGTACCGACCACGCGCGGTATCGCCAAGCGCCTGATCCAGCGGCCAAAAATCGTTCTGTCATCGAGCCGTCAGGGCACTGGCATGACGCCCGCCGTGAGCTGGGTTCAAACCTGCGGCTCGGCCGTTCCCCGGGGAGGAGCGGCCGGCGCCGAGCACCGGCACACCGTCGGGCCGGCGAACCGCAGTCTCAACTCAAGGGAGAGCTCCACATGAACCTTTCGAACCTCCGCTACGCCGCGCTCGCCGGCGCCCTGTTCCTGGCCCTGCCGGCCGCCGCCAAGGACGGCTATGCCGAAGGCGTCTACCGCGACTTCGTGGCCATGCACCAGGGCAGCCTGCGCATCGAGATCAAGGCCGCCGAGTCGGCGCCGCTGGACACCCTGGCAGGGCGCGACATGCAGAGCCTGACGGGCTTCCCGCAGTTCTCGCTGCTGGTCGACGACGAGTCGGACTTCCGTGTGCCGACCGCCCGCTACGTCGAGACGAACCGCGAGGACCTCTACCTGCAGGATCTCGCCGCCAGCGTCGACGGCTTCGCCAAGGTCGGCTACCCGCTGGAGCTGGGCGACTACCGCCTGCTCACGGTCAGCACGGAAGTGGATGGCCTGCGCCAGCAGCATGCGGCGGTCGAGTTCTGCTGGAACAGCCTCGGCCACTGCGTGGTGTTCGACCCCAGCATCGACTTCCTCGACTCGACGGTGAACAGCTACCGCGCGGCGCGCGCCGAGGGCTGGGCCCTGCAGATCCACGAGGACAACGAGGTCGATCTGATTGGTGGCAACACCCGCGCCAAGGCGCGCTGCGGCCTGGCCAGCAATCCGAGCGTGACCGCGCGCAGCTACTCGCGTGGGGCACGCACCGTGACCTACAAGAACCTTTACGGCATCACCATGGTGCAGAAGACGGTCGGCGCGGTGCAGGCCGGACTGCGCTGCAGCTCGACCTGCTCGCCCAGCCCCTTCGGCTACGCGAACGCCTCGTCGGCGTGGTCGAACATCCCCTTCAGCGTGCAGTGCGGCAACCGCGCCAACAGCGGCACCTCGGGCGGGCGCGGCAAGTTCGTGGCCAAGTCCGGCTGCGCGCACCGCACCGTGCTGGGCGCCAAGTTCTCGGCCACCGCCAAGGGCGTGGGCCTCAGCGCTGACGTGCAGATCGATGCCACCGGCAGCATCGACATGAACGGCACCGAGTACATCGATACCTGCGGCCGCTACTGATCGCAGGGGCTGAGGTCGCGGCGGCGGGCCAGACAGTGCCCTGCCGCCGCGTCCGTCCTTCCTCAGCGCGGCGCGGCCTGGCCCGCAAGCGCACTGACCCGCAGCACGAAGCCATCCAGATCGGCCGGCAGCCGGCGCTGTCCGGACAGGCTCTGCGCGCGCTCGCGGGCGCGGCGGATGGCTGCGTCGTCGCCGAGGGCGAGTTGCAGCCGCAGCTCCAGCACGGCGGAGTCGTAGTCGCGCTCCGGCAGCTGCGGATCGCGCGACAGCAGGCCCAGGAACAGGGTCTCGGCCTCGCTGCTCCGGCCCTGTGCGACCAGCAGTTCGACCAGGCCCTCGGTCGCCGAGTAGATGCGCGTCAGTCGATTGAAGGCCTGCGCCCCCGCCAGCGCTGCCCGCAGGTCGGCCTCGGCGGCTTCGAGATCGCCCTGCAGCTCGCGCCAGCGGCCACGCGCCAGCAGGGCCAACGGAGAGGCGGCGGCCGCGAGAGTGGCCTCGGCACTCGACGGCAGCACGGGCATCGGCGCCTGCGGCTGGCGCCGGGCTTCAAGATGCAGGCCCTGGATCATCAGCTGCAGGGCGAGGTCGCGCGCGTCGGTGCGCACCTGTGGCTCGGCCGCCGCGCCGTAGCGGGCATGGACATGCTCGAACACCGGCAGCGCGCTGGCATAGGCCGCTGCGCCATCGCCGCGCGCCAGCGCCAGCTGGGCCTCGTACAGGCCGAAACGCGCCCGCGACTCCGGATTGGCCTCGCCGCGTTCGGCTTCCGCACGCGCCTGCGCCAGCAGGGTTTCCGCTTCGTCGAGCCGGCCCAGCCCCAGCACGATCAGGGCGCGCCGGCGGTAGAAGGACAGCCGTGCCGAGGCATCCTCGATCAGCGGCAGCAGGGCGCCGGCGCCATCGTTCGCGGCCAGCGCCTCCTGCCAGCGCAGCTGGCCCATCTGCAGGGCGTCGATCGAGCTCAGCGCGTTGAACAGGCGGCCGATGTCGGCCTCGGCCCGGAACACATCGGCGGCCGCCTGCAGCATCGCCAGGGCCTCGACGTGGCGACCGTCGAGCAGGGCCAGCATGGCCAGGTTGCTGTTGGCTGATGCCGCCCGCGCGGCGTCGCCGGCCTGAAGGAACAGGCGGTGTGCGCGGGCGAAATCAGGCGCCGCCTCGGCGCTGCGACCGCTGCCCAGGGCCTGGCTGCCGCGCGCCTGCAGGGCCCGCGCCAGCAGCTCGGCCGGCGCCTCGCGCTGCTCCAGCTGCAGCACCAGTGCCTGGATCGCCGTGGCGTCGAGCGCGGCGCCGCTGAGGCGCTGCCACTGCAGGCGCAGCAGCTGCAGGCGCTCGGCCGCGAAGCCGGCATCCTGTGGCGGGATCGACCCTGCCAGCGCCTCGATGCGTGCGCCGGCGCTGCGCAGCTGGCCGCTGGCGAGGTCGAGTTCGATCCGCAGCAGAGCGATCTCGACATCCTCATCTTCGCCACTCGACAGCCGCGACAGCAGCTGGCGCACGCCCTCGAAGTCGTGGCGCTGCAGGGCGCGGCGCGCCATCGTCAGCGCCTCGCCGGGCGCGCCGACAACACCCGGATGTCCAAGCGCGTGCAGCAGCGCGTCGGTGGCCAGCCGGCTGGCCTCGATCAGATCGACGTGCTGCGCCTCGACCTGCAGCGGCGGCTCGCGCAGCAGGCTGAGCTGGACCCGCCAGGTGTCGGCCTCGGCGGCCGGCGCGGCGAGGATGCGCAGCGGCGCGCGGCCATCGAAGCGTCGCCGCAGCTGCGCTGCGTCGAGCTGATCGGCTTCGCTGCCCGGCGGCAGCCGAGCCAGCACCTGCTCCAGCGCCACCGGCGCGAGACCGGCCTCGCTCAGGCGCGCAGTCACCACCGCCATCAGGCCGTGGCGCGCCCAGCCGGCGCGCTCGGCCTGTTCCACCCGGGCGGGCATCACCGCGAAGCTGTGCCCTGCGCTCGCCGGGCTTGCCAGCCCAGGGCCTGCGAACCGCGGCAGCAGCGTCCATGCGATGAGGCTGATCGCGACGATGGCGGCCGCGACAGCGAGTCCGCGCCGTGCCGGGCGCGGCGCTGGCGCAGTCCGCGCCGCATCGAGCGTCTCGTCCATGGCCGCCGGCGAAGGCGAGTCGATCGCAGTGTGTTCGGGAGGGTCTGCGGCAGGCTGCAGCGGCGCCAGCCAGCGATAGCCATAGCCGGGCACGGTGCCGATATGGCGTGGCGCTTCGCCGCTGTCGCCCAGCGCCCGGCGAAGACGCAGGATGGTCTGCGCCAGCTGGTTGTCCGACACATTGGCACGGCCCCAGACCTGCTGGATCAGCGCATCGCGGCTGACCGCGCCGGGCTGGCGCTCGATCAGACAAACCAGGCAGTCGAACACCCGCCGGGGCAGCTCGAGCGGCTGGCCCGAACGGGTCAGCAGACGGGCCTGCGGATCGATCTCGAAGTCGCCGAAGCGGTAGCTCATGCGTGTCCCCACACGCGGAGCGCGGTACGACAGCGCGCGCTGCCGGTGGGCGCTCGATCCTGATTGCGCTCGCAGGGTGAGGCCCGCCTCCCCCGACGCGGTGCCGCCCGCCAAGCCCCCGGGCCCGCGCAGTCTGCGCGGACTTGGCAGCGAGCATACCTGTCCTCGAAGACGGGTCTGTGTCGGCGGCAGCGGAATGGCGTGCGGCAGCGCAGTCAAGCCACGCCCGACCGGACAGGCGACAGCCGGAGCTGTTCATGTCTGGAGCTGTCCGGCGCAATGCGGGCAGGCGCGAAGCCCCTGTGGGCGGTCTTGCACGCCGGCGCCGCGCGCTACTGCGCGCTCTCGAAGCCGTTGGCGAACAGCGGCCCCTGCCGCTCATAGGCGCCGATGTCGGGCGCACTGCCGGACACCCGCGGCAGGTTGTCGAGATCGGTCTCCGGCAGCAGGGCCGAGGCGGTGCCGGCATCGATCAGGGCCGAGCCCGGCGCCAGCCGGAAGTCGCCGCCGGCTTCATCCACGAAGCCCGGCGCCACCCCCGACGCCAGATTGCCGCTGCTGTTCTGCGGCGTGCCGATCAGGCTGTCCCAGCGGCTGTGGCGCAGGCTGCCGGTGTTGATCGCAAAGTCGATGTCGGCGCCCTGGTTCAGGGCGAACACGCTGTTGGCCACTTCGAACTGCACCGCGCCGCCGAAGCCGCCACCGAGGCGAAGGGCGCGGCAGCTGCCGCTGGCGCAGTCGCCGCGCACGAAGGTGTTGCCCCACAGCCGCAGGCGCGGCTGGGCGCTGAAGAAGGGCTCGTTGTTGACCACCAGCGAGGCCGCACAGACGCCGCCGCTGCAGGCGTTGTCGTCGAACAGGCTGTTGATGAGCTGCAGCACGCCGCCATCGGTCGACGCCGAGAGCCCGCCGACCACGCCGCCGGTGTTGCCGCGAAAGATCACCCGCTCGATCAGGATCGAACCGAGATAGCCGCCGATACCGCCGACCACCGCGCCGCCGGTGTCGTTGCTGCTGCCGTTGGCGATGCTCAGGTTGCGCAGGGTCAGGGCGCCATTGCTGCCGCTGTTGCCGAGCAGCTGCAGCACGCTGCGCGCACCCTCGCCGTCCAGAACGGTGCCGGTGGGCTGGTCGATGCGCAGCGCGCAGTTGCCCGGGCTCAGGCCGAACCAGCCGCCTTCCAGCGTCAGCGACTGGTTCTGGCTGCTGAAATAGCTGAAGGCCACCGCCCCGCCCGCGCGGGTATAGGTGCCCGAGCGCAGCCGGATCACGTCGGCCTCGCCATTGCCGGCGGCGGTGTTCAGCGCGGCCTGCAGCTGGGTGCCGTCGCTCACGCAGAAGGTCGCGGCCTGGCTGTCCTGGCTGCCGAGAACGAGCACGCAGAGCAGGACGGCGGCCAGCCGTGGCGTCGAGGTGCGCATGGGGAACTCTCCCGGTGGAAGTCGATGAGGGAATGCGGCGGGAGGCGCCCAGCGAACGCGGGTGCAGCGTGCTCACGCGCGTGAAGACTGCTAGGCTCCCGACCTCTTCCGGGGGGAGGACTCCAATGAAGCTGCTGCTCAAGATCCTGGCCGCGCTGGTCGTGGCCGTCCTGCTGTTGGTGGCCGTCGGCTTTGCCCTGCCGTCGGCGTTCCGCGTCGAGCGCAGCGTGCAGATCGAGGCGCCCGCCGCCGAGGTCTACGCGCTGGTGTCCTCGCCGCGCGAGTGGAAGCGCTGGTCGGCCTGGAACGAGCGCGACCCGGCCATGCAGATCGAGTACACCGGTCCGGACGCCGGCGAGGGCGCGGGCTGGTCATGGAAGAGCAGCACCGAAGGCAATGGCGAGATGGAGTTCACCGCCGCCCAGCCCGGTGAGCGCGTCGACTATGTGCTGCGCTTCCCGGAATTCGGCATGGAGTCGAAAGGCGTGCTGCGGATCGAACCCGCCGGCAGCGGCGTGCGCCTGTCCTGGAGCAACGAGGGCGACATGGGCGGCAACCCGATCAACCGCTGGTTCGGCCTGTTCATGGACAGCCTGGTCGGCCCGGACTTCGAAGCGGGGCTGGCCAATCTGAAGCGGATCGCCGAGAGCGACTGAGCTCGGGCCTCAGCGCAGCGCCGGATTCAGGATCGATGGGTGCGGGCTTGGTTGGGAGCCCGTTTGCTGGTCGCGGGCCTTCGCGAAGCCCCGGCCGTGAGATCAGGCGGCCGCGGGCTCCGTTCGGTGCCCGGCATCCGCGGGACGCGCTGGCGGATGCGCGGCGCTTATCCGCCCTACGTCCGCGAGCGACGCCGTGCGCAAATCGAAGTGCATGGCTGACGTTCGTCGCTCTTGCTGGTAAACCAGAACGAGCGACGCCAAGCATCAATCGAAGTGGGTGGCTGACGTTCGTCGCTCTTGCTGCTAAATCAGAACGATTGACGCCGTGCGTGAATCGATGTGCATGGCTGAGGTGCGTCGCTCTCGCTCATGAGCGGACACCAGCGACGCCGGACCCGCACCGAAGCCGACCGAGCGCGTGCGCGTAGGGTACATAAGCGCAGCGCATGTACCACTCGGCCCCTCAGGCCTGCACGCTTCCGCTTTGCGCCTGCGCAGCCTCAATCCGGCAGCAGCCGCGCCGCCAGCCCGCTGACGCGCTGGGTCGCACGCGACAGCGCGGTCTGCAGGGCGGCCTCGCTGCACCACAGCGACAGCGCGCGGCGCGCGCGGGTGGCGCCGGTGTAGAGCAGGGCACGGCCGAGGATCGGATGCTCGGGATCCGGCGGCAGCAGCAGGGCGACCTCGCCGTACTCGCTGCCCTGGCTCTTGTGCACGCTGAGCGCGAAGCCGCCGCCGTGCAGGGGCAGGGCGCCCGGGGACAATCCGCGAACATCCGCGCCCTCCGTGCCGCGCGCCTCGAACCACACCCGCAGGCTGCCATCCGCGCCACGTAGGCACAGCCCGATGTCGCCGTTGAAGAGACCGGCGGCATAGTCGTTCTGCAGCACGATGATCGCGCGCCCCGGATACCAGGCCTGGCCCTCGGGCAGGCCGAGCCGGCGCTTGAGCGCCAGATCGATCGCCGCATCGCAGGCCAGGGCGCCGAACGGCCCCTGGCGCAGGGCGCAGAGCAGCTGGACTTCGCGCAGAGCCGCGTGGGCACGCGTGATCGCCTGCGTCTGCGCGGCCGCATCGGCCGGCAGCGCTGCGAACACGTCGCCTGCGTCCAGCGCCGCGTGCAGGCGCTGCGCGTGCCCGATCAAGGCCAGCTGCAGGCGGCGCGCATCGCCGACGGCGCGCAGCGCGAACGCATCGCCTGCGCGCGCAGCGGCCTCGCCAAAGCGGGCGATGTCGCCTTCGGCAATCGCCGCATTCAGCGGCAGCAGCGCGGCCTCGGCGCGGAAGCTGTGCTGCAGTCGGACCAGATCCCCGCGCGGATCACTCTGCAGGGCCTCGACCAGATCGCGCAGTACCGAGCCGGTGCCGACAGAGGCCAGCTGCTCGGCATCGCCGACCAGCAGCACGGCGGCCTCATCGGGCAGGGCCTCGAAGCTGGCCCTCAGCAGGGCCAGATCGACCATCGAGGCCTCGTCGATCACCAGCAGGTCCAGCGGGAGCCTGCGCCCGGAATGCCAGGCATGCCCACGCGCGGGCCCGCGGCTGCCGAGCAGGCGATGCAAGGTGCCCGCTTCCGCGGCGAGCACATGATCGAGCGCGGGCGCCCAGTCGGCTTCGAGCGCCTGCGTGCGCAGGGCGGCGGCACCACTCTGCAGGCTCTCGGCCAGCCGCTGCGCTGCCTTGCCGGTCGGCGCCGCCAGCCGCAGACGCGGAAACACCCCAAAGCGCTGCCGATGCGCGCGCAGCCGCAGCAGCAGCATGCGCAGCACCGTGGTGGTCTTGCCGGTGCCCGGCCCGCCGGTCAACACGAACAGGCGTCGGTCCGTGAACCCCGCCACCGCCGCCCGCTGTGCCTGCACCGCGGCCCTGCGATCGTCGCCGAACAGCTGGTCGACCCAGTCCCCAAGGCTTGGAACACCGATGCCACTCGCGTCGGCGGCCCCGCGCAGGCGGGGGCCCAGAGTGTCCTGACCTGGTCGCTGCTCCGCTGGATCCCCGCCTGCGCGGGGATGACGAGTTGAGGGTTCCTCAGGAACGCCTGCACCCGCTTCGATCGGGCACACGCTGGGCCCCGAGCCACCGGCACCTGAGCCCCCCGCGGTCTCCGCGCACGCCGTGGACTCGACATCGCATAGGGTGGGCCCTGGCCCACCGGAGCTCGGCATCGCCGCGGTCGCGAAACTCGTGCCGCCCGACCCCGTCCCGGCCCCCGCGCAGGCCGTCGACTCGGCATCCCATAGGGTGGGCCCTGGCCCACCGGAGCGCGACCCCGCCCCGGTCCCGATCCCCGACCGAGGCGAATGCCCGCGTCGCGCCTGCAGCATCGCTGCCAGCGCCTGCTCGTGCGCAAAGCTGCGGCGCAGATAGAACTGCACGCCCTCCAGTACGAAAGCCCAGCCAAGCGCCGCCGCCCCCGCATCTGCATCGACCTCGGTCAGCATCCGCGCCGCCTGCGCGACGCTCGCCACCAGTGGCTCCTTCGCAAGCTCGACCAAGGCCTCGTCGTGCAGCGGCGCGATGAAGCGCCCGCTGCCATCCCCGGCCAGCACCAGCACGCTGTCGCCTTCGCCCTCGGCGCGACTGGCCGCCGCCGCGACCCGCGCCAGCAGCATCGAGCCGCCGTGCGCCAGCACCCAGCGCGCCACCGCGCGATCGATCGCGCGCAGCTCGATGTCCTCGCCGTCGAAACCTTCGCCCAGCCGGCGACGGAAATCGAAGCGACCGGCGTCGTCCCAGGCTGCGCTCATGCCGCCACCGCCGTGTGCCATGCGCCCGCCAATGCCGCCTGCGCGTCCTCGATCAGGCCCGGTGCGAAGCGCTGGCGCCAGATCCCGGCACCCGACGCCAGCCCCGCCGCGCGCAGGAACAGGTAGACGCACTCGCCGAGCTGCTGTTCACGCCCATACGCATCGCCGAGACGCTGCCGCAGGTAGCGGTCCAGCGCCAGCGTGTAGAGCAGGGCCTGGAAGCGGTACTGGCTGTGGTCCATCGCCGCGCCGAGGCGTTCACCGAGGTAATCGCCCACGCGCTCGCCCAGCCAGTTGCCCTTGTAGTCGAGCACGTGGAAGCGATCATCGACGCGGAACACCAGATCGATCTTGCCGCTCATCAGCCCCGCCACCCGCCGCGCGGACGCCGGCACCAGCTCGGGTTCGCCGTGCCGCGCGCAGGCTGCAGCGAGATCGGCGAGCGCGATCTCGGGCAGGGCGAAGTCGAAGCCCAGCTCGGCGCGCTGGTCCTGCGCTGGCACATCGCCGAGCGCGAGGTCGGGCGCGCGCTCCAGCCCCAGCGGCGCTGCCAGGGCGGCATCCAGCCGCTGCGCCAGGCGTTCACTGAAGCGCGCCAGCCCCAGCGGCTCGAAGTCGCGCGTGCGCAGGCCCGCGCCGGCCAGCGTGGCCTGCACATGCTCCAGCTGCTGCACCAGCGGCGTGCCGATCGCGCGCAGCTCCAGCAGGCTGTGCAGGGCGTTGCCGAAGCCGGCGCCGCGCAGCCCGGCGAGGGCCAGTAGCTCCGGGTGCGGCGCTTCAAGCTGATCGTTGTTGCCGAGGGGCCCCGTTTTCGGATGGCGAGTGCGGTCGCCCTCACCTGGGCCATCTGCAGGTGTCGAGTTGCTGCCGAACCTCGCTTCATCCGATTGCGCGAACTCTTGATCCCCGCCTTCGCGGGCACGGCGCTCCCGCTCTGCCTCAGCATCGCCCTCGCCGCCGCGCAGGACGGCGGCGCGCTCAAGCCCGGGAACGTTCGCCCCCTCGCCCTCGTCGCCCCCGCGCAGGCGGGGGCCCAGAGTGTCTTGCCCCTGTCTTGGCTTCGCTGGATCCCCGCCTTCGCGGGGATGACGGTTCGCGGCGTCCGGAGAATCGCCCGCCTGTCCAATCGGGTTGCGGACGCTCGAAAGGCTCGTGGCCGCGTGATACCGGGACTCGTCGGCAGCCGGAACCAGCGACTCGTCCTGCGCCGGCGCTTCCGCATCCAGCAGGGTCTCGCTCTGCGCGCGGCCGGCGCGGCTCAGCGAGGTGAAGCTGTGCTTGGCCTCGGGCGCGCGCGCCGGCAGCGGGCGCAGTTCGCGCGCGCGGCGCGGCGACTCGGCGACTTCGGCCTCCGCATAGCGCGTGCGGGTCGAGGCGGGCCACGCCGGGCGCAGGCCGATGGGATCCAGCGCCGGTGCTTCGCCTGCCTTCAAGGCCGCAGCCAGCTCGGGCCGCGCTCCGAACATGCGCTGCATCAGCACATCCAGCGGAGCGGCGTCCACGCCCTCATGCGCTGCCACCTTCCCACCCGCGCGCTTCGGCCGTGTCGGGTCCAGCGCATACACGTGGCAGGCGTGCACGGCGCGGGTCAGCGCCACGTAGAGCAGGCGGAAGCGCTCGTCCTGCAGGTCGGCCTGCTGCTGGGCCTTGGCTTCATCCGCATAGCTGAGGCGAGGCTTCGCGCTGACGCCATCGCTTCGCCGCCACGGCGCGCGATCGCTGCCCGCGCCATTGGCCCACATCATCGGCAGGAACACGATCGGAAACTCCAGGCCCTTGCTGGCGTGCAGGGTCAAGAGGCGCAGCCGCGGCTGCTGCGATTCGATGCGCAGCTGGCGCTCATCGGCCGCGGCCTCGTCGACCGCCGCGCCCTCGCGCTGGTGCTGCAGCCAGGCCAGCAGCTCTTCGGGGCCGCCGAGGTCTTCGCTGGCCTCCTGCAGCAGCTCGCCCAGATGACGGAGGTCGGTGAGCAGGCGCTCGCCGCGTCGGGTCGACAGCGCGCGCTCGGCGATCTGTTCCAGCAGGGCCTCGATCAGGCCGGCGACGCCGCGTTCGATCAGCACGGCATGCAGGGTGCGGAAGCGCAGCGCCACCTGCTGCAGGCCCTCGGGCTCGTCCTGCCAGCGGCGGATCTCGGCGAAGCGCGCGCCCCACAGCCGCGTCGCCGCGGCCGCACGCAGCGCGCCGGCATCGCCCGGATGCACCACGCCATGCAGCAGCACCTGCAGCTCGCGCGCGGTGTCGCCGGCCAGCACGCTGTCGCGGCTGGTCGCAACACAAGGCACGCCGCGCGCTTCCAGCAGCAGACGCAGGTGCGCGATGTCGGCCGCACGCGGCAGCAGCACGGCGATATCGGCCGGGCCGACGCGGCGGCCGTCCAGCGTATGGGCAGGATCGTTCAAGAGTTCGACGATCTGGCTGGCGCAGGCGCGCAGCGCGGCCTGTCGACGCGCCTCCTGGCCGCCGGCGATGTCGGTCTGGAAGTGCAGCACCAGCGCCGCATCGGGTGCGCTGCCGCCGATGCGGTAAGGCTTGGCATCGGCGCGGCCCGCGGCCTGCACCGGCAGGTAGCGGATGTCGTGGTCGACATCGGTCGACAAGGCCTCGCCGGCAAGCGCGAACAGCGCATTGCAGCCGGCCACCAGCGCCGTCGACGAACGCTGGTTCACCGCCAGGTTCAGGTGCTCGTCGACCTGCTCGGCCGCACGTCGATAGGCGTGGATGTCGCCGCCGCGGAAGCGGTAGATCGCCTGCTTGGGGTCGCCGATCATCACCAGCCGCCCGCGCTCGCGGCCGCCAGCGTCGCGGTACAGGCGATCGAGGATGCCGAACTGCAGGGCGTCGGTGTCCTGGAACTCATCCACCAGGGCCACCGGCCATTGCGCGAACAGGGTGTCGGCCAGCGGCCGCCGGCCGGCATCGCCTGCGGCCTGCGCTTCGCGCGCGAGTGCGGCATCCACACTCTCCAGCAGGCTGTCGAAGCTCTGCTGCCGTCGCAGCTGCAGCAGCGTGTCCATGCGCACGCGCGCGGCCGCGGCCAGCGCATGCAGGAAGGCCTGCGGCGCCGCCTGCATGCGCGCCAGCACGGGTTCGCACAGCGTGGCCGCGAACTCCGTGGCCGCCAGCAGCTCAGCGTGCGTCTTGCCGAGCTTGCTGACCGCGGTGAGCGCGCGCGCATTCGCCAGCCCCTCGATCTCGTCCGCGCTCAGGCACTGCCAGGCCGGCAGGCCCTGCGTGTTGCGCACGGGGTCCAGGGCCTGCGCCAGCGCGGCCAGCGCGCGCGGCAGCTTGGCGCGCTTGTTGAACAGCGCCGCGTTGTCGACCACCGCCTGCAGCTGCGCTGCGCGCGCGGCGTTGGGCTGTGCCAGCGAGGCCGCCGCCGGGTCCTCGGCTGGCAGCGCAGGCGCCTCGACCTCGATGCCGGCCATCAGCGCCGTCTTCAGCAGGCCGCGCAGCTGGGCCAGCGACAGCGGCTTGCCGATCATCTGCTGCAGCCGGTACAGCGGCTCGTCCTCCGAGCCCTGCTGCATTCGACGCCACAGATCCGCGCTGAGCTCGTCCAGCAGGCTCTCGGTGGACACCAGCTCGGCCGCGCGGAAGTCCGCCCCGGCTTCGATCGGCTGCTCGGCCAGGATGCGCCGACACAGGCCGTGCAGGGTGCTGACCGGCGCATGCTCCAGCTCGGCCAGCGCCAGCCGCAGCGCCTGCAGATCGCGCACGGCGGCGCCGGCAGTGCGCCAGCGCACATGCAGCCAGTCGAGGGCGGGGTCGGAGGCGGGTGCGTCGTCGCGCGCGTCACCGGCAGTCGAGTCTGGCGAAGCCGCTTCCTGCTCGTCGCCCCCGCGCAGGCGGGGGCCCAGTGATGCGCTGCCGTGGTCGATTGCCTGCACAAAACCCGCCGCCCGCGCCTCTGCCCAAAGCAGCCGCCGACGCAGCCGCTCACGCAGCTCCTGCGCCGCGGCTTCGGTAAACGTGGTGACCACGATCGCGCGCGGAGACAGGCCCCGCTCCAGCAGCAGGCGCAGGTAGAGCACGGCGATCGTCCAGGTCTTGCCGGTGCCAGCGCTGGCCTCGATCAGGCTGCGCCCACCGGCGCCCAGCGGCAGGGTCGTCCACTCGTGATGCATCGGCGCAGGGTGGCACAGGGCAGGGCGCTTGGGCAGGTGCGCGGCCGTCATCCGGCGTGTGCGAACGCAAACCTCGCAACACCCAGCCTCACGCGTCCATGAGGAGCGCTACTCCGGCGACCAGTCCGGCCACACCTTCCTAAGTGGATCGAACTCCAGCACCTCCATGCGCTCGCCGCGCCAGCCGAAGCCGGTGACGGCGAGCACGCCCTCCTGCATCGGATCGAGGCCAAACGCATCCTCGATATCGCCTTCGTTGATCGCCGCGGTGATGAAGGCGCCGAGGCCCAGCTCGGTCGCGGCGAGGTACTGCATCTGCGAGAGATGGCCGGCGTCGAGCACCATCGCTCGGAAGCTCTTCGTGTGTCGTCGGTACTTCCAGTGATTGCGCGCGAACCGGGCGGCGAGCACCACGAGCACGGCGGCATCTGCAAACCAGTCCTGCCTTGCGACGAACTGGGCGGCGTACTCGCGGGCCTGCTCCGGACCCAGAGTTCGCAGGGGTTGGAGAGAGTGCTCCACCGGGTGGTAGTGGTACAGCCCGGGCTCCATGGCTTCCACATGCTGGATCAACAGGTAGGCCTCAATGGGGTGGAGTCCTCCGGCCGACGGCACGGCACGCTTCATGACCGCCACATCGGATGTTCTGGACACTGCTCTTGCCGCGAACACGTTTTCCATCATCTGCGAAAGCACAGACAGATCAATCGGTCGTGCGGGGTCGAAATTGCGGCAGGTTGCGCGCGCGTCAGGCAATCCGGAGCAGGGGCCAGGCGAGACTGAGCGCGGCAGCGACAATCTCAGCGACGCGTCTCCGCGCTCACCGACAAGCGCTGGTGGCGTTCCGAGGCGATCGCGCACATCGGCGGCATCCCTGCCGAGCCAAGCTGTCGCACGCTCTGCGTCAACCTGGCGCCAGCGCGAGTGACGCCATGCCACGGCGTTCAGTCCGTTCCATTCTCGGATCCCATCCGCTTCCAGCGTCTCCGACTCACCTTCGATCATGAGCAGTCGCGCGCTCAGCAGCGCTTCGATCACGCCACGCGAATGCGTCTGCGCGAGCGCCTCGAAATCGCTCCAGGAATCCGGCGGGATCGAACCCAAGGCCAGGACTTGCGCCGCATCGACCTCAATCGGGCCGTCAATGTGAGCAGCGAGCGCGCGCCAGCCACTCCGTTCTTCGAGCTTCGCAGATCCAGCAAGCAGACCCGCCAAGTCCAGACTGCGATAGGTGTAGGGCTCGAGGAGGAAGCACGTGCAGCGGCGAATTCTCATCCTGGCGCGGCATCCCTGGAAAACGCGGACGATAGCGCGATACCGCGTTGTTCATCACCTGCGGCAACGCTGGAATTCGAGCTGCTAGACTCGGGCGCCTTCATCAAGCAGTGGAGACTTCGAGATGCCCCTCAGCAGAGAGAACAGCGTCACCTTGATGCAAAAGCTCGCGCGGGACGACGGCTTTCGAAAGCTGTTCGAGTCCGATCCCGGCTCTGCGCTGAAGTCCGCAGGTATCACCCCCGAGGAGATCGGCACCTTGGAAGCCAAGTGCATGGCACCCTGCGCGTTGGCGTCCAAGGATCGCTTCGAGGCTCTGTTGGCGGACGTGGATGGCGAGGAGTTCCGCACCGCGATGTCCTTTGCCGTAGCAAGAATGAAGGTATAGCGGACGATTCCCGAAGCTGGCTCCAGCTTGGTCGGGATACGGCTCGCCGGCTGTCCGCGGGCAGTACCCGCGAGTCTGGCGTGCCGCTGCCGCAGCAACTCAGGCATCGGCGCCGTTGCCTGGCTCCAAGGTCGGGTTGAGGCTTGGGGTGCTGCTGCGGCGTTGCCGGCCAGGCTGAATCGAGGCGCCGGGGCGGGCTTGTTTCGCGCCCGCGACACGCATGGAGTACAGCTGCGCCGCGGGTCGCTGACTCGCGAGCGCCATAAAGCCACCCGCCCTTGAGTTTTCCTGCGAATACGTCAGGGGCCGGAGACGAGCAGCCGGTCCAGTCTCAGTTCGACCGCCTCGGGCAATTCTTCGCCGCTCCAGCGTTGCCGGAACTCACGCAACCAGGGTTCGGCCAAGGCTCTGTCCTCGGCGGCCGCAATCTCGGCTGCCTGCAGAAGCACCAGTGTGCTGTGGGCCACGTTCCAGAGCCAAAGCGCGTAATCACCGTGGATTTCCGAATATGCGAGGCCGCGATGGTCCGCCAGCCATCGGGCCGTGCGAAGCGCGGCATCGCGATCCCCTGCAGCCAGCTCGCACTGCATGCGCGTGGCATGGGCGCTGTAGAAGGCGCTCCCGGAATCGAGAATGGGCGCCAGCCTGCCCAGTCCCGACTCCACGTCGGCGAGCGAGCAGTCGAGCGCGGCGCGCGCGATCTGCAGGCGCTGCCAAAGCTCGGGATGCGACCTTTCGAGTCGAGCCCCATCCACCCGCGCCAAGCCGAACTCGGCGAGGGCGGTGTGACCGCTTCGCGCAGCCAGCCAGGCCGATATGAGCGCTACACGCTCACGGTCGAACTCGGTGGCCAGGTCTGTGCCATCGCCTGCCGTGGCGAATGCGCTCTGCGAGTCCCGCAGAGCAGCTTCAAAGAACTCCGGATTGCCAAGTTGCGCCTGAGCCGACAGCGACCACATTAGAACGGCTTGCTGGAACCGCTTTGGCAGGGTCGCGGCAAGCACCTGCAGCCTGTCCAACTGCGGCCAGACCTTGTGGAACTCGCCCTCGTCCAACGCGAGGATCGCCTCCAGCAGCACCCCGGATGGCTCGCGAGTGGGGAGCCCTCCGCGCGTGCCCCGCGCCAGCACTTTCCTGGCGCTATTGAAATCCCTTCGACTGGCGTGCGCTGCGGCGTAGAACTGGTTCTCCAGCCGGCGCTCGGTCTGCTCGTAGGCTTCGAAGGCTGCGAGCGATTCTTCCACGCGATCCTGGCCGAGCAGCACGGCGCCCAAGGTGTAGTGAATCAGCCCTCTGTCCGTTCTGCTCGCAGCCAACCCTGTGCGAAGCGTGCTCGCGGCCTCGCTGCGGTTGTTCGCCAACACCCATTGATAGAACCCCAGCGTGCTGTAGCCTCCCGGGGTATCGGGGTAGATCTCCAACATGGTCCGCCAGGTATCCAAGGTGACTCGTGGCCGGCCTTCGAGTTCGGCGAGGAAGGCTTCCGCCTCAAGGCGATCCCGACGCGACATCCTCTCCGAGAGTGCGAGTGCTGCGCGCAAGGCCTCCTTGGCGCCTTCGCGGTCCGCGCTGTTGCGCAATACGACGCCACGCTGGTGCAAGGCCATGGCGAACTCGGGGTCAATTCGCAAAGCCTGATCCAGCAGAGCGAGCGCATCAGGAAGCCGGTTCTGCAAGTTCGCGCGGAACGCCAAGGAGAACGCACGCAGTGCCTCGATGCTGGGGGTTGCGGCTCTCTGCAGCTCCAGCGAGTCCTCCTCGATACGCTGGACGGTTTCGCCAAGGTGACGCCTGAGCTCCTGGTTGATCTGATCCAGCGAGACCAGTGCCGATTCGACGCTGTCACCATCAGCCGCCAGCGACAGCACCGTAGTCTGGCTCTGCGGAGCGACGACTTCCACGGTGAAGCGGAGTCGACCACCCACCTCGGCGAGCGTGGGCAGAATCAGTGCGCGAGCCTGTTCCCTCATGGCTATCTCGGAGCCAAGCGGTCGGTCGATGGAAGCCTTGTCGGGGTCCAACTGCATCAGTTGGAGGGTTTCCCGAATACGCATCGGCGACACCACGTTCACATGCCGCGACTGCTCAAGCCCGATGCGGAAAGCCTGCTCCAAAGAATCATCGAAGCGCGGGTCGCCGGTCAGGTTGCGCAGGTCGGCCAGCACCACCCAGTCGCGCTCGGCGAACGCGATCGCCGGCTCGGGGGTGAGGAAATGCCAGGTCGGCAGCGCCACCGCAGCGACCAGCGCAATCACCTCGAAGGCCAGCACCGCCGGCCGCCGCCACAGCGGCACTTCGCGATGGGCCTTGCCGCTCCAGGCCGGCGCCTTGAAGGGTGCGATCCCTTCTTCGCCGATCTCGTAGACCGGCACGGCCTCGGCCACGCCCTTGAAGCGGAAGTCGCCGTGCGCTTTCCACTGCAGCCGCGACAGCGCCGCCCCCAGTTCGCCTTCGGCGCGATGCGCGAGCGTGTAGGCCACGCCCGACAGCAGGATCTGGCCGGGCAGGGCCATGCCCATCAGGCGCGCCGCCACCGGCTTGGCCAGGCCCTCGACCTCGGTGGGCTTCGCCCCCTTGGCGACGTCGGCCTCGTCGTTCTGCCAGGTCATCACCTCGCCGACGTGCAGGCCGATGCGGGCCGAGATCTCGACACCGTGCTCCAGCGAGAACGCGCGCAGGCCGCGCTGGTAGGCCAGCGCGAAAGCCACGGCCTGGATGGGCCGCTCGAACAGGCTCAGGAAGCCGTCGGTCTTGTCGATCTCCTGCCCGCGGTGCTCGCGGATCAGTCCGCGCAGCAAGCGGTCGTGGGCACGGATCAGCTCGGTGGCGCGTACATCGCCCAGACGATCGACCAGGGCGGTGGAATCGCAGAGGTCGGTGATGACCACGCTGCGCAGCAGGGCCTGCGCACCGTTCGGCGCGGATTCGATATCGCTGTCTTCCGGTGCAAGCTGGGCGTTCATGGGTATCGCGAGTTCCTCGCACGGCAGCAGCGCGGCCCGCTCGCAGGACAGACGCGCAGCTCAAGCGGGCTCCCGGCACCGCGTTCCGACCCCGGCCCCCCGCCGGGGTCGTTCAGGCGGTCGATTGTGCGGCAGTGCGGTTCAGGGCGCCACGGGCCGGTTTCGCAGGCCTCGGGAGTAACTCCCCGCCTCGGCCCTGGACGCAACGCTTAACATTCCGGCAACTTCTATCCATCCCGGCTCAGCGCAGCTATGTCATTCCAGAACGTGCGTCGTCGTCGTCCCTGCATCCTCGAGGTCGGCGATGAACTCATCCCGGACCTTGCCGCGCTGTTCAGCGGCTCGATCCGGCTGGAGGTCAACCTCAAGATCTGGCTGCTCTGCCCGCTGCGTGGCGAGCGGCTGGCGCTGACGGCGGATGAGCTGCAGCTGATCGCCCAGCTGCCAGCGGAGCAGTGGACCGCCGTGGACGCGCTGCAGGAGGCCGGCCGTACGCAGGCGCAGATCGAAGCGCTCGCCGCGCGCGGTCTGCTCACCAGCGACGCCGAGCAGGGGCCGCTGCGCGAGCTTCGCGAACAGGAGGAGCGCCTCCACGCGATGGGGTGGCATGGTCTCGCCGCCGTCTACCACGCCCGCACCCGCTGGAGCGGCATTCGAGGCGATGAAGGGTCACGCGATCACAGCGAGGAGGCCCACTTGGCGCGTCTCGCCGAGACGGTGGAAAAGCACGGCCTGCCGCCGCCGCACCTGCCCGAGCACGATGCCGGACTGCCGCGGGTGCCGCTGCCTGCGCCGGCGGCACGCGGGCCGCTCTGGGATGTGCTGAGGTCGCGCACGACGACCCGGGCCTTCCGCACGCGCGAATGGCTGAAGCTGGACGCGCTCTCCGACGTCCTGAAGGCGAGCTTCGCGCCGCTGGGCCAGCGCGCGTTGGGGCCCGGACTCGTGGCCTTGCGTCGCGCCAGCCCCTCCGGCGGCGGGCTGCACCCGATCGAAGCCTATGTGCTGGCGGTGAGGGTCGATGGTCTTGCGCCCGGTCTGTACCACTACGAGGGCGCGGCGCACCGGCTGGCCCAGCTGCGCAGCTTCGATGAGGCACAGGCGCGTCGGCACATCGAGGACTTCACCATCGGCCAGACCTTCTTCGCCGAAGCTCACGCGCTGGTGTTCCACGTCGCCCGCGCCCACCGGAACTTCTGGAAGTACCGCCGCCACCCGAAGGCCTACAAGGTGCTGTTCACCGATGCCGGCCATCTCTCGCAGACCTTCTATCTCGCGGCGGCCTCGCTCGGCCTCGGCGCCTTCTACACCGGTGCGGTGAACGACGCCGACGTCTGCGAGTGGCTGGGGCTGGATGCACTGACGCACGTCGTCATCGGCGCCAATGGGCTCGGCGAGATCGATCCCGAGCGCAACGAACTGCACCTGCGCCCGCAGCCCATGCCCTGAGGCCGCAGGCTTGCGCAGCGCGTGGCCGAGGGCTACAAAGCCGACGCGCCTGAGCCAGGCGCCTACCCATCGCAAGGAACCCCATGCCTACCCAGGAACAAGCCCGCGCCCTGCTGGAGCGACTCGCCAGTGACGACAGCTTCCGTCAGCAGGTGACCCAGGATCCTGCCGCCGCCCTGGCGGACTATGGATTCAAGCTGGACGCCGCGAACCTGCCGAAGCAGCCGATCCAGCTGCCCTCGCCCGAAGCGATCAAGGCCAACCTTGACAGCATGAGCGGTGACCTCGCGGTGGGCATGGCGATTCTCTTCTTCAAGGCCTGATCGCCGAAGCCGCCGGGGAATCTCCAGCGGCGCCGAAGGCCACGCCCAAGCGAAGCGCCGAGTCTTACTCGGCGCTTCTGCGTTGGAGATCCTCGAACCAGGTGGCGATGCCTTCCAGGCCCTGCGCGTCCGGCCAACGGCTGCGAAACAGCTGCAGCTGCTCGCGCGCTTCGGCTTGCCGTTGCAGGCCCAGCAGCAGCTCAGCCAGGCGCAGGTGGGCGAGGTTCAGCTGCAGCACGTTTTCCACCAGCGTCACGCCCTCGCCGCCCCACTCCGCATAGGCACGTCCGCGCGCGCCGAGCAGGCGCTGCAGTTCGGCGATCGCCTCCGCGGCTCTGCCTTCGCGCGCCAAGGCTTCCGCGCGCAGCGCGCTGACCAGCAGAATCTCGCTGTCCGCCTTGCGGGCATCGAGCGTTCGCAGCGCCTCGGCAGACTCGCCCTCGGCCAGCGAGACGCGAGCCGTGGCCACCGCCCGCATGTCATGCACGACTGAGCGAGGGGACGCTTCCACGGCATCGGCGGTCGCCTGCAGCAGCCGTTGTGCTTCGCCTGTCTCGTTGTCTCGCGCCAGCTGATAGGCGAGATGCAGCGCGATCAGGGCGGTGTCGGAGCGTGAGCTGGGCGATGCCGTGGCGTGCCGCTGCAGGGCTTGGTCCACCATCGCCAGCAGTCCGCTGCGGCGGGCTTCCATGGCGCCTTCATGCCGCAAGGTGCTCAACATGGCCAGCTCCAGCGCCATGCGCTGGCGATAGCTGGCTGTGTCCGGTTTGGCCTGCAAGCGCTGTGCTTCGGCGCGCACATCCGAATGCAGCGCCTGGACGCGTTCCCAGCGTCCGCCGTCGACATTGAGTGCGATCTCGGCAGTCAGCCGCTTCAGGCGGTGGAACTCCGAGGGCGCGGGCGCTGAGTTCAAGCGCGCCAGCGCGGCGTCGACTTCGCCGAGCGTCATCAAGGCCGAAGCAGGCTCGATGGTGAAGCCTCCGAAGCCAAGATCCCGAGCCGCGTCGAAGCGCATCAGTGCGGCGTCCGGCGCATTGAGCGCGAGCTCCGCGAGGCCGCTGGTGAAGGTGGAGACGGGCCGGGTGATGCTTTGCGGTGCGCTGGCCAGGTTGGCCAGATCACGCATTCGCGCATAGCGGCCTTCCATGTAATGCACGATCGCGGCGTTGTGCGATGCCTGGTGGAAATCGGGATACAGCTCGACCAGCGCATCCCAGGCCGCCGAGGCCTCGCGACTGAAACGGAGCTGGGCCAGCCCCGCATCGAGAAACAGCGCCTCGCGGTTGGAGAGCCGGCTGCGCAGGGCATGCGCTTGCTCAGCCAGCGCGAGCGCGCCCTCAAGATCGTTGCGCACCTGTGAAACCCGGGACAGGCCCGCAAGAGCAAGGGCAAACTCGGGGTCGAGCGCGAGCGCCTGCCTGAAGTGCGACTCCGCGCTGTCCATCTGGGCGAGGTTGTATTGCTCATTGCCCAGCGCGTAGGCGCGCAGCGCGTCCAGGCTGCTGGAGGTGACCTGGGGCAGGGGTTCGCTGGTGGTTTCGATGCTCTGCAGGGCTTCGCCCAAGCGTTCGCGCGAGCGCTCGCTGACCTCGCCCAGAGCGGCCAGAACCTCCTCCGCGCTGCCCGCCATCGCGATCTCGGTGAACACCGGCTGCGCGGAGTTAGGATCGATCAGGTCCATGGAGACCTCGAGCTGAGCGCCGGACTCACGGATCGAGGGCAGCAGAACGGCGCGCGCGCCTTCGCGCAGCGCGATCTCCGAGGCCAACTCCACGTCCAGCGCCGCGGGCTCGGTGCGACCCATTCGACGCAGGCTGTCGCGCACGCGCAGGGGCGAAAGCACATTGACGTGGCGGGACTGCTCGATCGCCAGCCGGGCCGCGAGCGTCAATGACTGGTCGAATCGCGAGTCCTGCGTGTGGTTGCGCAGATCGCCCATCACGATCCAGTCGCGTTCGGCGAAGGCGATGGCAGGCTTGGGGCGCAGCAGCTGCCACGCGGGCACGGCGATCAGGGCCAGCAGCAGCAGGACTTGCACGGCCAGCACCGTCGGTCGCCGCCAGAAAGGCGTCGCACGATGCGCTTTGCCCGACCAGTTGGGCTGCCTGAACGGCGCGATGTCGAGCTCGCCGATCTCGTAAACCTCGACCGGCTCGGGAACGCCCTTCAGGCGATAGGCGCCGTGCTGCTTCCACGAAACGCGGTCAAGCGGCAAGCCCAGCTCACTGGCTGCGCGGTGGGCGAGCCCGTAGGCCGTCGCCGACAGCAGCACCTGCCCCGGCAGGGCAAGCCCCATGAGGCGCGCGGCGACGGGTTTGGCCAGGCCTTCGACTTCGATCGGCTTGGCGCCTCGCGCGATGTCCTCGGCGCTGTTTTGCCAGGCCATGACTTCGCCGACGTGGATGCCGATGCGCGCGCGCAGGGCTTCGCCTCCATCGGCGGTGAGCTCGCGCAGCGCCCGCTGGTAGGCCAGGGCGAAGGCTGCGGCCTGCACCGGGCGCTCGAACATCACCAGGTAGCCGTCGGTCTTGTCGATTTCCTGGCCGGCGTGCTCGTGGATCAGGCGACGGGCCAGGCGGTCATGCTGGCGAAGAACATCCGCGGCGCGCGCGTCGCCCAGGCGTTCGACGAGCGCGGTCGAGTCGACCAGATCGGCCACCAGCAGGGCACGCAGCAGCGCGACCGCGCGGCCGTCCTGCTGTCGCGTGTTGTCGAGCACGCTGCTCATGTCCCCTGTCGTCCCTACCGGCCCTTGAGCGCCGCTGCGGCGCGGCCGGTCGCGCGATTGTGGCCTGAACCGGTGACGGCCGCCATCCGTGAGGCGACCACCGATCGATCAGGTGGCTCCCAGGCCGCTCAGAGGATGTAGCGGCTCAGGTCCTCGTCCTTCACCAGGGCGCCGAGCTTGGCGTCGACTTCCGCCGCGTCGATGCGCACGGTGTCGCCCTCGCGGTCGGGGGCTTCGAAGGCGATCTGGTCGAGCAGGCGCTCCAGCACCGTGTGCAGGCGGCGGGCGCCGATGTTCTCGCTGCGGGCGTTGACCTCGTAGGCGATGGCGGCCAGCCGCTCGATGCCGTCGTCGGTGAATTCGAGCTTGACGCCCTCGGTGCCGAGCAGGGCCTGGTACTGCCGGGTCAGCGCGGCCTTGGGCTCGGTGAGGATGCGGCGGAAGTCCTCGCGGGTCAGCGCGGTGAGCTCGACGCGGATCGGGAAGCGGCCCTGCAGCTCGGGGATCAGGTCGGACGGCTTGGCCAGATGGAAGGCGCCCGAGGCGATGAACAGGATGTGGTCGGTGCGCACGGTGCCGTACTTGGTGTTGACCATCGAGCCTTCGACCAGCGGCAGCAGATCGCGCTGCACGCCCTCGCGGCTGACGTCGGCGCCGTAGCCTTCCGAGCGCTTGGCGACCTTGTCGATCTCGTCGATGAAGACGATGCCGTTCTGCTCGCAGTTCTCGATGGCCTGCTGGCGGACCTCGTCCTCGTTGACCAGCTTGGCGGCTTCCTCTTCGATCAGCTGCGGCCAGGCGGCGCGGATCTTGACAGTCTTCTTCTGCGATTTCTGGCCGCCGATCTGGTTGAACATCTGGCGGATCTGCTGGCCCATGTCCTCCATGCCCGGCGGGGTCATGATGTCGAGGCCGAGGTTCTGCTGGGTCTCGATCTCGATCTCGCGCTCGTCGAGCTTGCCCTCGCGCAGCTGCTTGCGCAGCTTCTGGCGGGTGTCGGAGTCGCTGCCGCCCTCATCGGCCATCGGCCAACCGGAGGGGTCGCGGCGGCGCGGCAGCAGGGCGTCGAGGATGCGCTCTTCGGCTCGATCCTCGGCCTGGCTGCGCACGCGGGTCTTGGCCTGCTCGCGGTGCAGCTTGACCGCCTGGTCGGCGAGGTCGCGGATGATCTGCTCGACGTCCTTGCCGACGTAGCCGACTTCGGTGAAGCGGGTAGCCTCGACCTTGACGAAGGGCGCATTGGCGAGTGCTGCAAGCCGGCGTGCGATCTCGGTCTTGCCGACGCCGGTCGGGCCGATCATCAGGATGTTCTTGGGCGTGACTTCATTGCGCAGGCCCTCGTCCAGCTGCATGCGCCGCCAGCGGTTGCGCAGCGCGATCGCGACCGCGCGCTTGGCCGCGTTCTGGCCGACGATGTAGCGGTCGAGTTCCTGGACGATCTCGCGGGGGGTCATGTTCATTGCGCTTCGGTCCGTCGTTGCGGTGTGCGTGGAGGCAGAGGTTGCCGGCTTTCTCCCCTCTCCCCCTGAGGGAGAGGGGCTGGGGGAGAGGGGTGGAATCCGTGCGGGGCGAGTTTTCCCCCTCTCCCCAACCCCTCTCCCTCAAGGGGAGAGGGGCTAGGTGCGCGGCATCTATCGGGGCTGCGGGGGTGTGATGCGTGGGCTTCGGCGAATCTCATCCCCAATCCCCAATCCCCAATCCCCAATCCTCAATCCCCAATCCTCAATCCCGAATCCCGGCAGCTCACAGCTGCTCCAGCACCACGTTGTGGTTGGTGTAAATGCAGATATCGCCGGCGATCTTCAGCGCGCGGGTGGCGACTTCGGCGGGCGGCAGGTCGGTGGATTCGAGCAGGGCGCGGGCCGCGGCCAGGGCGAAGGGGCCGCCGGAGCCGATCGCGATCAGGCCGCCTTCGGGTTCGATGACATCGCCGTTGCCGCTGATGATCAGCGAGGTTTCCTTGTCGGCCACCGCGAGCAGGGCTTCGAGCTTGCCGAGGCGGCGGTCGGTGCGCCAATCCTTGGCCAATTCGACGGCGGCGCGGATCAGCTGGCCGTGCTTCTCCAGCTTGGCCTCGAAATGCTCGAACAGGGTGAAGGCATCGGCGGTGGCGCCGGCGAAGCCTGCCACCACTCGGCCGTCGGCGATGCGCCGCACCTTGCGGGCATTGGCCTTCATGACCGTGTTGCCAAGGGTGACCTGGCCGTCGCCGGCAACGACGACCTCGCTGCCGCGGCGGACGCTGACGATGGTGGTGGCGTGGAAGCTTTCGCGCATGGCCGTGTGGGGCAGTCGTGGCGGCGCCTTGGCGCCCGGAATGTCCCTAGCTGGGGGCGTGAGGGCGGGCTTGCAAGCGCGAGCCGCAGCGACAGCATTGGCCGCGATGCCGCGATGCCGCGATGCCGCGATGCCGCGATGCCGCGATGCCGCGATGCCGCGATGCCGAGAAGCCGAGAAGCCGAGAAGCCGAGAAGCCGAGAAGCCGAGAAGCCGAGAAGCCGCAAGGCCTCGAATCGAAGCTTGAATAGGGTGGGCCCTGGCCCACCGGAGCTTGACGTTTACCGCGGTCCGCGCGCGTGTCGCTGCCAAAGCCCGCATGCGAAGTTCGGCGCACGAAGACGGGCGCAATGCGTCATGGGGGCGCCCGCGATCGCGAACGGCATGCGTGAGTTGGTGCGCAGGTTATGGTGGGCCAGGGCCCACCCTATGCAACGCCGTGGCTCGAATGCCCGATGCTGTCTCGAATCCCGAATCCCGAATCCCGAATCCCGAATCCCGAATCCCGAATCCCGAATC
>NZ_CALART010000083.1 GCF_937888285.1 uncultured Aquimonas sp. | reverse complement strand
CGACAGCGTCAGCGGCGTCCTCACCGAGTACGCCTACGACGCCCGCGGCCACCTGGTGAGCGAAACCCGCAACTGACCTGCCCGGCGATTTTCGGGCCAGGTGAAAGTTGAGAGGATGGCTCCCGACAGCAGCGAGGAGCCATGCGCAAGTCCCGGATCCGTAAACAGCAGAGGCCAGTCTTTCAAAGCTGATTCCGGCCGGGCTGTCCAGCGGCGGGCCTGCACTCGAGCTGGGCCCCCGCGTTCGCGGGGGCGACGTTGTATGGGAGCGGCGGCCGGGCGCTCTGCTTGCCGCGTGCTGATCGATCCATGGCATCAGGGAGCCGTATGCCCGCGTCCGACGCGGCCCCTGACTCAGGCCCCCGCCCGCAGATGCCGTGCCTGCCGCTTCGGCGTGGCGCCCGCTTTCTGGGCATCGCGCTGCCGTGGCAGCGGTGCAGGGCTGTCGGCAGGCTCGAAATCGAAGCGCGAGCGGCCGCCGGCGCCGCGGTAGTCGTCGACAAGGGCATGGTCGATGGCTTCGGTGGGGGTGTCGCCGCGTAGCTGCAGGTGCTCGCGCAGCAGCAGCACAAGCCGTTCGTGGGCGATCGCGTGGGTCTGGCCGATGCGGGCGTACAGCCAGTCGCTGAAGGCGAGAAAGCAGGCGAAGGGTGTCTCGCCCAGCAGCAGGCCCAGCGTGCGCGGGAAGCGGCCGGCGTTGGCGATCAGATCCCAGTAGCGCGAAAAGCGCGAGAGGCGCTGCAGGGTGGGGAAGTCGAGTTCGCGTGTGGAGAGGATGTTGTAGGGCGGGTCGGGGTTGAAGCGCAGGTCGAACTCGGCGGTGTGCCGCGCGATCGGCGCGCCGCGCAGGCGCTTCAAAATGCCGAACTGGATCTCGTGCGGCGCCAGCGCCACCAGGCGGTCGAAGCCGGCGGCGAAGCTGGCCATGTCCTCGCCCGGCAGGCCGGCGATCAGATCGACGTGCAGATGCGCGCGGCTGTGCTCGCGCAGCCAGCGCAGATTGGACTCGGCGGCGGCGTCGTTCTGCTTGCGCGACACACGCGCCTGCACCTCGGGGTTGAAGCTCTGGATGCCGATCTCGAACTGCAGGCTGCCGGGCGGAAAGCGCGCGATCATCGCCTTCAGGCGCTCGGGCAGGTGGTCCGGGATCAGCTCGAAGTGCACGAACAGCGGGTCCTCGGGGGTGGCTTCGAGCTTGTCGAGGAAGAACTGCAGGATCGCCAGCGAGGTGTCGACCTTGAGGTTGAAGGTGCGGTCGACGAACTTGAACTGGCGCGCGCCGCGGGTGTGCAGGCTTTCCAACTCGGTGAGGAAGGCGGGCAGCGGGAAGGGCCAGGCGGTCTTGTCGAGCGCCGACAGGCAGAACTCGCACTTGAAGGGGCAGCCGCGCGAGGCTTCGACGTAGAGGTGCCGGCGCTGCAGATCCTCGTCGCTGTATTCGGCATAGGGCAGCGCCAGCTCGGCCAGCGGTGGCTGCGCGCCGGGAATGAGCTTGGCGGCAGGCGGTGTGCCCGCGAGCAGGGCACGCGCCAGTTCGGCGAAGCTGACATCGCCCCAGCCGGTGATGACGTAGTCGGCGAGCGCGCAGATGCGCTGTTGATCCGTTTCGTGGCTGACCTCGGGGCCGCCCAGCACGATGGTCACCTCAGGCGCGACCACACGCAGCTGCGCGACCACACGCGTGGTTTCTTCGACGTTCCAGATGTAGACGCCGAGGCCGAGAATGCGCGGCGACTCGGCCAGCAGCTTCTCGACGATTTCCTCGGTCTTCTGTCCGATCACGAACTCGCGGATAACGGAGTCATCGCGCAGTTCGCCGAGGTTGGCGCGCAGGCAGCGCAGGCCCATCGAGGCGTGGGCGTAACGGGCGTTGAGCGTGGCAAGGACGATGGCAGGCATCCGTACAGGGTACGGGCTGCGGTGGGGTTGGCGTAAATCGCAGGTCTGCGGGTTGACCCGGAATCCCGAACCGCAGGCGTGGTGCGAAACCGGGAGGCTCATTCCGCGTGGCACGGGCTTCGGGGCATGGCGAGCCCCGGATGCCATGGTGGGCCAGGGCCCACCCTATGAGTCCGCGAAGCGTGATCGAATGACCAACGCCCGCTTCGTCAGGGCTCAACGCGTTCCCATACCTTGCGCCGCATAGGGTGGGCCCTGGCCCACCATGAGCTCGACACCGCCTCACTCCACGTCACGAACCCCAGCGCGTGCCGGGCTCAAGCTCACCGCCGCGGCGCGCCTCAGCGCTTCTGGAACCGGTAGTGCGCCACCAGCCACTCGTTGCCGCCGGCGTAGCCGAACAGCTCGGCGCAGGCCATCCAGAACATGCGCCAGCGCTGCGCCCAGACCTTCGCCTCGGCCTTGCCGTAGACGTCCTCGAACAGGCGCAGGATCTCGTCGGCGTGGCGGTCCTGGTTCTCCAGCCAGTGGTTGCTGGTGCGCTCGTAGTGGGTGCCCGACAGGCGCCACTGCTCCTCCAGCCGCAGGTGCTCCTGGAAGTGCAGAAACGTATCGGCCGCCGGCATCAGGCCGCCGGTGAAGAAGTAGCGGCCCATCCAGTTGTCTTCGCCCTCGGTCTCGAAGGGGTACATCAGCTCGCGGTGGCAGAAGATGTGGCAGAACAGCTTGCCGCCGGGGTCCAGCCAGCCGCTGATGCGCTCGAAGAGCACGCGGTAATTGCGCACGTGTTCGAACATCTCGACCGAGACCACGCGGTCGAAGCGGCGCTCGCCGAGGTCGAGCACGTTGACGTCGCGGGTCAGGATCTCGACGTTGTTCAAGCCGCGCTTCGCGCACTGGCCGAGGATGTGCTCGCGCTGGCTGGCCGAGTTCGAGACGCCAAGAATTCGCGCGTTCGGAAAGCGTTCGGCCATCCACAGGGTGAGTGAGCCCCAGCCGCAGCCGAGTTCGAGGATGCGCATGCCGTCAGCGAGTTCAGCGCGCTCGCCATACAGCGCCAGCATCGCCTCTTCGGCCTGGTCGAGTGTTTCGCGGCCGGTCGGGTAGTAGCAGCTGCTGTACTTCAGGCGCTTGCCCAGGCTGAGCTCGAAGAAGCGCGCCGGCACCTCGTAATGCTGGCGGTTGGCGGCCTCGGTCTCGATCGCCAAGGGGCTTTGGCGCAGGCCGTCCAGCAGTTCGCGGAAGCGTGCCCAAGCGGCCACGGCGTCGCCATCGTGCTCCTCGCGCAGGCGCTGCGCACACAGGCGACGGATGCCGAGTCGGGTCAGGGCATCGGGCACCAGCCCGCGTTCGCACAGGTCGATCAGGCTCATCGGGCGTCGGCTCTCGGGAAGAAGAAGGAAAGGGCGTCAGTCGTGCGGGCGGCGCGGCGGCCAGGGGAAGAACATGCTGACTTCCTGCTGGTAGCGGCGGTAATCCTCGCCGCGTGAGCGCAGGGCCTGCTGCTCGGTGTAGGGAATGCCCGTCACCCACAGTAGCGAGACCAGCATCGCGATCGGGCCGATCAGGCTCAGCCACCACAGCGGCGAGCCCCAGGCCAGCGGCACGTAGGCGAACCAGTGCAGCCACTCGAAGAAATAGTTCGGGTGTCGCGACCAGTTCCACAGGCCGAGGCGGCAGGTCTTGCCACGGTTGCCGGGGCAGCTGCGGAACTTCGCCAGCTGCATGTCGGCCAGGCTCTCGCCTGCAAGACTGCCGGCCCAGACCAGCACGCCGAGCAGCATGCTGAGGCTGAAGCCGGTGTGCGGGTTGGTGGCGACGGCCAGGAAGGGCAGCGAGAACAGCAGCACCAGCAGGGCCTGGGCCATGAAGAAGCCGAAGAACTTGCCCTGGTGTCCCTGCCAGTGCTCGCGCAGGGCCGCATAGCGGCCGTCCTCGGCTTCGTGCAGCACCCGCGAGAGCAGATGCAGGGCCAACCGCACGCCCCAGATGCCGCCCAGCATGGCGATCAACAGTCGCGGCAGGCCCGCGCCCGGCCCGAAGCTGCCGTAGAGCAGGGCGGCGATCGCGAGCAGGGCGGCCCAGGCGACGTCGACGTAGCCGGCATTGCGGGTACGGATCTGCAGCAGCCATACGCCGGTCATGCCGAGCACGGCGAGGCCGGCGGTGGCGATCAGCAGGGTTTGCGGGTCCAGTGAAGCCATCTCAGGCGGCTCGCGGCGCGTGTTTGAGGCGCTCGGCCAAAGCCAGCAGCATGGGCGTGATCAGGGCCCAGACCAGGCCGATCACGGCGAGCCCGAGCAGGGCGCTGCCGTTGAGGTCGACTGCGTTCCACACGTGCGCCGCCACCCAGTAGGCCAGCGGACCGCCCAGAAGGCCCAGAAGCACGGCCAGCACCGGCCGCCGCTTCAGCGAATCCATCGAGTGGTTCAGGGTCAGCGCAAACGCCACCCACAGGGCGACGATCCAGATCGGCGCGGCGAAGTCCCAGGGCACCGGCGTGCGGAAGCTGAGCAAGCCTGACAGCACCAGCGCACTGTCGATGGCGAAGCCGGCGACTGCGGCGATCACCATGAGCTTGAGGTCTGCACGCGGGGCCGGCGACAGCGGCACCTGCCAGGCGGCGAAAGCCAGTACCGCCAGCGGGCCGGTCCACCACAGGCCCTGGGCTGCGCCGCCCACCGTGATCATCCAGACCAGCTGGAAGCAGACGATGTTGGCCAGCAGCTTCATGCGTGCAGCTGCGGCGCGCGGGCGCCTTGCAGATCAGGCAGGTACTCGGCGCGCTGGCAGCGCGGCGCGGTCAGCAGCAGCTGGACGTCGCCGATCGAGCGCTCGATGAAGCCGCCCTCGCAGTAGCAGAGATAGAACTCCCACATGCGGATGAAGCGCTCCGGGTAGCCCAGGGCGCGCACTTCATCGAGCCGGGCGAGGAAGCGCTGTCGCCAGTGGCGCAGGGTCAGCGCATAGCTCGGGCCGATGTCCTCGAGGTTGTAGAGCTTGAGATCGGTCGAGCGCGCGATCGCGCCCTGCATGGCGTGGATCGAGGGGATGAAGCTGCCCGGGAAGATGAAGCGCTTGATGAAGTCGACGGCCTTCAGCGCGACCTCGTAGCGGTGGTCCTCGATGGTGATGGCCTGGATCAGGGCCATGCCATCGTCCTTGAGCAGGCTGCGGACTTTGGCGAAGTAGGTGTCGAGGTACTGGTGGCCGATGGCCTCGATCATCTCGATCGAGACCAGCTTGTCGTAGGTACCGTTGAGGTCGCGGTAGTCGGACAGCAGCACGCTGATGCGGTCCGAGAGGCCGGCTTCTTCGATCCGCGCCAGCGCCAGCTCGCGCTGCTCCTTGGACAGCGTGGTGGTGGTGACATGCACGCCGTAGTGGCGGGCCGCGTGGATTGCGAAGCCGCCCCAGCCAGTCCCGATCTCGACCACGCGCTCGCCGGGCTTCAAGTCGAGCTTCTGGCAGATGCGGTCGAGCTTGCGGGTGGAGGCCACCTCCAGCGCTTCGGCGGGGTCGTCGAACACCGCCGCGCTGTACATCAGGTTGTCGCAGAGGAACAGCTTGAACAGGTCGTTGCCCAGGTCGTAGTGCGCCGCGATGTTGCGGCGGCTGTCCGCGCGCGTATTGCGCTGCAGGGCGTGCCAGGCCTTCATCGCCCAGCCGCCGAGACGCGCCAGGCCGCCCTCCATCGCGTCCAGCAGGCCGCGGTTGATGACCAGGATGCGCACGAGCGTGACCAGATCGCTGCACTGCCAGTGGCCGTCCATGTAGGACTCACCGGCGCCGACCGAGCCCTGCGCCGCGACCATGCGATAGAAGGCCGGGTCGAAGATGCGGATACGGCAGCGCAGGGTCTCGCGGCCTTCGACCGAACGACCGAGCTTGACCTGGCCTTCAGCATCCTCGACCACCAGCTCGCACTCGCGCAGTCCTGCCAGTCGACCGAGCAGCTGGGCGCGCAGGCGCCGGTCCAGACCCTTCAGTGCCGCCATGGGCAGGGCTTCGAGCTGACTGCCCAAGGGTTCGCCTGAGTACAGGGGGCTGGCTTCGGTGCGGGAATTCATGCGTGTGCTCGGCGGGTGCTGCAAAGGTGGAGGGCAGCTTGCACGCCGCTGCGTCGACTGCGCGTCATCACGAATGTGTTTTGCGAGGGTGGTCGTAGACCGGATTGCGCTTGAGCCACAGCCGCAGTGCCTGCCAGTGGATGGCGAAGACCACCTTGGCGGTCATCCAGGGATGCCGCAGCAGGCAGCCGGCGAGCACGCGCGCAGACAGTGGGCGCCTTTGCAGGGTGAGGGTGGCGTCAAAGTCACGGCCGTCGGCGCGTTCGATGTTCATGTGCACGAACAGGCGCGCGTCCGGCGCGTTGAAGCGCCAGTCGTAGTCGCGTTCCATGGGCATGAAGGGCGAGACGTGGAAGCGCTTGTCGAAGCGCCAGCGCCAGCGGCCTGCAGGCAGGGTGGTCTCGCCGTCGCCGTCGCCGTCGCCGCGGGCGTCGGCGTCGGCTTCGGCGCCATCGATCGGCAGCACATAGCTGTGCCGCTCTTTCCAGGGCGTGTTGGTGATCTCGGCGACGATGCCGTCCAGCGTCTCGCCATCGGCCTTGAAGCAGTAGTAAAAGCTGACCGGGTTGAAGCTGTAGCCGAAGTAGCGCAGATGGGTCAGCAGGCGGATCGGGCCTTCGGGGCGGCGTCCGGTGACTTCGGCATAGCGGCGGCGCACGGCCTCGTCCAGCGGCACCGAGGGATCACCAAGGTAGTCCTCGCGATGGAAGGCGGCCACATTGCGGCGGCCGACCGACCACAGCCAGCGTCCGGCGAATACCCGGTCGAGCTCATCGAGGTCGAGGTAGAGCATGAACAGCGGATAGCGGAAGGCATGCGGGTGCGGTGCATGTCGGCGGTGCTGCACCTGGCCGACGTAGACCGCGCTGGCCAGCGGTCGCGGGTCGGCGTCCGGCTTCATTGCGGCCAGCGCACGCCCAGCGCACGCACCACGTCGATCGCCGAGCGGATGCCGTCCTCATGGAAGCCCCAGCCCCAGTAAGCGCCGGCATACCAGATCCGGTCGACGCCGTTGATCTCGTCGCGCCGCGCTTGAGCCGCGACGCTGGCGTGGGTGTATTCAGGGTGGGCGTAGCGCATGCGCGCGATGACCTTGCCCGGGTCGATGGCGGCCGTGCGGTTCAGCGTGACCACGAAGGGCTCGCGCGATGTCAGGCCCTGCAGCAGGTTCATGCAGTAGCTGACCGTGCAGTCGGCGCTGGGCGAGGCCGGGATGTGCGCGTTCCACGCCGCCCATGCGCGCGGGTTCTTCGGCAAGAGGCGCGCATCGGTGTGCAGCACCGTCTCGTTGGGCTGGTAGCGGATCGCGCCCAGCACCTCGCGCTCGCGCTCGCTGGGCTGATCCAGCAGCTTCAGCGCCTGATCGCTGTGGCAGGCGAGCACGGCCCGGTCGAAGGTCTCGGCATAGTGCGGCGTGGTGATCTCGACGCCGCCCTCGACCCGACGCACCGACTGCACCGCCGACGACAGTCGCGCTTCGACCCGCCAGCGACTTTCGAGCGCGCGGATGTAGGCGCTGGAGCCGCCCTTGACCACCCGCCAGGTCGGCCGTGCGTCGGCGCTCAGCATGTGGTGGTTGGCCATGAACTGGACGAGGTAGCGCGCCGGGAACTGCAGCACGCGGTCGGACGGCGAGCTCCACAGCGCCGAGGCCATCGGGATCAGATGCTCGTCGATGAACATCGGCGAGTAGCGGTGCTCGCGCAGGTAGTCGCCCAGCGCCGGGCCCTGCGCGTCGCCCTGCAGCAGGGCCGGTGACTCGCGATAGAAGCGCAGGATGTCGGCGACCATGCGGTAGAAGCGCGGGCGCAGCAGGTTGCGACGCTGGCAGAACAGCCCGTTCAAGGTGCCGGCGTTGTATTCGAGTCCGGTGCGCTCGCTGTGCACCGAGAAGCTCATCGTGGTCGGCTGGGTCTCGACGCCCAACTCGCGGAACATCGCGGTGAGCAGCGGGTAGTTCTCGGGGTTGTGGACGATGAAGCCCGAGTCGACCTGGAAGCTGCGGCCCTCGCGTTCGACCGTGTGCGTGTGCGTGTGGCCGCCCAGGCGCGAATCCGCCTCGAACAGTACGACCGAATGCTCGCGCGCGAGCTGCCAGGCTGTCGCCATGCCGGCGATGCCGGATCCCACCACTGCGATGCGCATGTCAGTCCCTGCCGCCGCGCTTCAAGCCCGCGGGCACGGGCTTCAGGTCCCAGACCAGGCCCAGCCAGGTCATCAGCTTCAGGCCGTAATAGGTCAGGTCGATTTCCCACCAGCGGAAGCCCTGGCGCGCTGAACCGGGGAAATGATGGTGGTTGTTGTGCCAGCCCTCGCCGAAGGTCAGCAGGGCCAGCCACCAGTTGTTGCGGCTGTTGTCGCGGGTCTCGAAACGGCGGCTGCCGATCTGATGGGCCAGCGAGTTGATGGTCACGGTGGCGTGGAACAGCACCACCGTCGACACGAAGAAGCCCCAGATCAGCAGCTGCGGACCGCTGGTCCCAAGTCCCGGCGCGGCCGTCTCCAGCCAGCCGCCGAGCAGAAACAGCGCGGTCGCCAGCGCGATGGGAATCAGCACGTCGAAGCGGTCGATCAGGCGCAGCTCCGGGTACTTGGCGAGGTCGCCGATCGCGGCGGTGTCGGTGCCGAAAGCCCGCCGGGTCAGGAACCAGCCCATGTGCGAGCGGAAGAAGCCGTGCTGCACCGGCGAATGCAGGTCGCCCGGCAGGTCGGAATGGCGATGGTGGTGGCGATGGTGGGCGGCCCACCACAGCGGACCGCGCTGCACGCTCATCGCGCCGATCACGGCGAACACGAACTGCATCGGCCGTGAGGTCTTGAAGGCCTTGTGCGAGAAGTAGCGGTGGTAGAAGCCGGTGATCGCGAACATGCGCAGCGCATACAGCGCGGCCGCGACGGCCACCGCGAACCAGGACACACCGACCCAGATCACGCCGAGGCAGGCGAGGTGCAGGCCAATGAAGGGCACCACGCGGAGCCAGTCGATGCGGTCGGGATCGCCTGCGTCGGCCGGCTGCACGCTGCTGTCGAACCAGCGCAGCACGGCGGCAATCGGGGAGGGCAGGGCGCGCGGCGGGTGTGCCGGGTCGGGCGTGGGCAGTTCAGGCATGGGCGCGATTGTGGGGGTGGGCGGTGATTTCGCGGTGAATCGCGACGCGATTGCATCTGGCTGGGGCACACTTGCAGGCCCTGACCCGTGGTTTTACGCGTCCGACGCCCAGCTTGGATGCAAACGCTCTGCCACTTCGCGATGTCTGTTCAAACCCCTCGTACTCCCCGCTACGGCCTGGCCCGCGTGCTGTCCAAGCGCGGCCTGTGCTCCAGATCCGAAGCCGAACGCTGGGTGCGCGCCGGGCGTGTCACCGTGCGCGGGCGTGTGGTCACCGATCCGGAGTCGCCGACCGCGCTGGACGAGCCGCGCATCGTCGTCGACGGCGGGCAGGCGCAGGCTGCCGAACGCGTCTATCTGGCCCTGAACAAGCCGCGCGGCCTGGTCACCACGGCGCGCGACGAGCGTGGCCGCGACACCGTCTACCGCTGCCTGGATGGCCTGGACCTGCCATGGGTGGCGCCGGCCGGTCGCCTCGACCAGGCCAGCGAGGGCCTGCTGGTGCTGAGCAATGACCCTGCCTTCAACGCCGCGCTGACGGAGCCGCGTACGCCACTGCACAAGACCTACCGGGTGCAGGTCGAGGGCCAGCCGGAGGAGGAGTTGCTGGCGCGGCTGCGTGGAGGCGTGGTCGATGGCGACGAGCGTCTCGGCGCCGTTTCGATCGCGCTGCTGCGCCAGAGCGAGCGCACGGCATGGCTGGAAATTGTGTTGGATGAGGGTCGGAATCGGCATATCCGTCGACTGCTTGCGGTAGGCAGACTCCCCGTTCTGCGGCTGATGCGCGTGGCGATCGGCCCCCTGCTGCTGGGCGGTCTGGCCAAGGGCGCGGTTCGCGCGCTGGACGCCCGCGAAGTTCAGGCACTGCGCCGCGCAACCGGAGAGGAGTGACGGCATGCACCTGCCACGCCATGGGTCGCCAGAGCATTCACAGAAGCGAGCGGAGCCCACTGCTCCTGCATCCGTACCTTTCCGCGACGCCCTGGCCGTCTGGTGGCGCATCGGCCTGCTGAGCTTCGGTGGGCCGGCGGGGCAGATCGCCCTGATGCACCGCCTGCTGGTCGAGGAGAAGCGCTGGATCGACGAGTCGCGCTTTCTGCACGCGCTGAACTACTGCATGTTGCTGCCCGGCCCCGAGGCGCAGCAGCTCGCGACCTATGTCGGCTGGCTGCTGCACGGCGTGCGCGGCGGTCTGCTGGCGGGTGTGCTGTTCATTCTTCCAGGCGCGCTGGCGATCCTCGCGCTGTCCTTCGTCTACGTGCTGCTCGGCGATGTCGCGCTGGTCGAAGGTCTGTTCTTCGGCCTGAAAGCGGCGGTATTGGCCCTGGTGCTGCAGGCCCTGATCCGTTTGGCCCAGCGCACCCTGCGCGCGGCCCTGCCGATGGTGGTGGCGATTGCCGCCTTCATCGCCCTGTTCGTGTTCGACGCGCCGTTTCCGCTGGTGGTGCTGGGAGCCGCGGCGCTGGGCCTGCTCAGCGCCGCGCACTGGCGGCCGGTGGGCCATGGCGGTGATGCGCACGCCCTGCGCGACGTGCAGCACCCCGGCACCCTGCGCGCGGCCGCGCTGTGCGCACTGCTCTGGGTGCTGACGGTCGGCGGCCTGCTGTGGGCGCTGGGCGGCGAGCACGTGTTCAGCCGCATCGCGCTGTTCTTCTCGCAGATGGCGGTGGTGAGCTTCGGCGGTGCCTATGCGGTGCTGGCCTATGTGGCGCAGCAGGGTGTCGAGGTCTATGGCTGGCTGCACCCGGGCGAGATGGTGGACGGTCTGGGGCTTGCCGAAACCACGCCCGGCCCGCTGATCCTGGTCACCCAGTTCGTCGGTTTTCTTGCGGCGTTCCGCGAGGCGACGGGCATCGCGCCGCTGTTGGCCGCCACGCTGGGCGCCCTGCTCACCACCTGGGTGACCTTCCTGCCCTGCTTCGTCTGGATCTTCGCCGGCGCGCCCTACATCGAGCGCCTGCGCGGGCGGCCGCGGCTCGGCGCCGCGCTGGCGGCGATCACCGCCGCCGTGGTCGGCGTGATCGCCAACCTCGCCCTGTGGTTCGCGTTGAACACCCTGTTCGCCGAGCGTGCCCGCGTCGAGGCCGGCCCGGTCGATCTGCTGCTGCCGGTGATGGGCAGCCTGCAGCCGATGGCGCTGGTGCTGGCCGCGATCGCGGTCCTGCTGGTGTTCGTCGCCAGGCGCGGTGTGTTCGCTGTGCTCGGGGTCTGCGCCGCGCTGGGCATTGCCCTGCAACTCGCCGGTCTGAACTGAGGCCGCCAGCGGCATACTGCGCGCCCATGCTCGCCGATCGCTCCCTCCCTGGTTTCCTGCGTCTGCTCACGGATCTGCGCTGGCTGGCGGTGGCCGGCCAGCCGCTCGCGATCGTGGTGGCGATCAGCGGCATGGACATGCCCTTCGCCCCGCCGCCGCTGTGGGCCGGCGTGGCGGTGCTGATCCTGTTCAACAGCTGGGCGCAGTGGCGCTGCAACCGCGGACTGGCGCGCTCGCCGCTCGAGCTTGCTCTGCACCTCGCGGTTGATCTCGGCCTGCTGACCTGGCAGCTGTACTGGAGTGCCGGCACGGCCAATCCTTTCGTGTCCCTGTACCTGGTGCCGATCGCCCTGGTCGCGGTCGCCCTGCCTCTGCGCTGGGTGCTGGCGGTGGGGTTGTCGGCCTGCGCGGCGTATCTGCTGCTCGCTCTGTTCGCGCCCGGCTGGCCGCATATGCACGGCGCCCGCGCACTGCAGCTCGACCTGCACCTGTGGGGCATGGCGATCAACTTCCTGCTGAGCGCCCTGCTGTTCGCGGTGGCGCTGCGCTATCTCGGCAACATGCTGGGGGAACGCGAGCGCGAGCTGTCGCGCCTGCGCGAACGGGCCGCGCGCAACGAGGGCATCCTCGCGCTGGGCGCGCATGCCGCGGCGCTGGCGCATGCGCTGAACACGCCGCTCGGCAGCATGCAGCTGATCCTCGACGATCTCGAACTCGCGCCCGACGATGCCTCGGCGCAGGAGGACCTGCGCACCCTGCGCCAGCTGGCTGGCGAGTGCCGCACCCGCGTGCAGTCATTGGTCGCGCAGGCGCAGAGCCTTGATGCCCAGTCGCTGCCCGCGGGCGAGTTCTTCGGCGAGGTCATCGAGCGCTGGCGGCTGCTGCGGCCCGCGCTGCGCCTGCAGGCGATCGGTCTGGATTCGGTGTCGGCACCGATCCGCCCCGAGCCGCTGCTGGAGCATCTGCTGCTTGCGTTACTGAACAATGCAGGCGACGCCTCGGTCGAGGCGGGCGAAGATCGCATCGAGGTCGCCGTCGCGCTGCAGGGCGACACGCTGCAACTCGCGGTGCGTGACCACGGACCGGGGCTTGAATCCGCCGCGGCGCGTCGGCTGCAGACCCTGTTCGAGACCACCAAGCCGCAGGGCCTCGGGCTGGGCCTTGCGCTGTCGCATGCGACCGTCGACCACTTCGGCGGCAGCCTGAGGCTGCGCGCGCATCCGCAGGGCGGCAGCGTGGCCGAAGTCCGGCTGCCGCTTGCGGCCCTTTTGAGTTCTCCAGCCGCGGAGCCAGCTGCCACGCATGGGTGATCCGAGCGCTCTGCTGGTCGAGGACGACCTGGTGTTCGGCCGCAGCCTGTCGCGCGCGCTGGAGAAGCGCGGGCTGCGCTGCGTCTGGGTACAGGACGCAGCGCAGGCCCTGCAGCGCGCGACGACTCAGCACTTCGACTACGCCGTGCTCGATCTGAAGCTGGGCAGCGAGAGCAGCCTGAGCCTGATCGAACCGCTGCGCGCGCTGCAGCCCGAACTGCGCATCCTGCTGCTGACCGGCTACGCCAGCGTCGCTACCGCGGTCGACGCCATCAAACGCGGCGCAATCAACTACCTGCCCAAGCCGTCCAGCGCCGACGCCATCCTGCGTGCACTGCGCGGCGAGGACGAAGGAGAGGGCGCTCCGCTGGCGCCGGAGCAGATGACCCCGCTGGCGCGCATCGAGTGGGAGCACATCCAGCAGGCCCTGCACGAAACCGAAGGCAATCTCTCCGCCGCTGCCCGCCTGCTTGGCATGCACAGGCGGAGTCTGCAGCGGAAGCTGGCCAAGCGGCCGGGGCCGGGCGGTTGATGCTGCGGTTCGATGCGAAACAGGTGCGCTGCGGGCGAATCCCATGCGTAGTGGAGTGGCGGGCTTCGTTGAAGCGGCTGCGTCAGTCGTAGTCGTAGGCGCGCCGCAGGCGCAGCCTATTCGTGGGCAGGTGGCGGGCCTTGTTGGAGCGGCTTCGTCAGTCGCAGTCGTTGGTGCGCCGCAGGCGCACCCTACGACGGCGAACGACGCCGCGCCTCCATCGAAGCCCACAAGCTCGATCGCGTAGGGTGCGCCTGAGGCGCACCAACAACCACGAGCGACGCAGTGCCCTCATCGAAGCCGACGAGACCGATCGCGTAGGGTGCGCCTGTGGCGCACCGCCCTGAGCTCATCTTGATTGACCATGCGGTTGCGATCCGCCCGCAGCTTCGACGGCCGCAGTTCGCTCCCCCGCAGAATGCGCGAACCTCCGCAGGCTCGTACCCCAATCCACGCTCAACACCCCGTCGCGCACATAGCGATGGAAGCTCGAATGCGGCCAATCACGCGCGCGTTCGACCCAGCCGTGACGTACCGGGTTGTAATGGATGTAGTCGATGTGCGCGCGCAGGTCGTTGTCGTCGCGGATCGCGCGCTCCCAGTAGCGTCGCTGCCAGACCGCGGCCTCGCGTCGGTGGGACTGGCTCTCGCGCGGAAGACCCCGCGCTCCAACCTCGCGCGTGAACAGCGATTTGATCTGCCGCCAGCGCGTCGAGTTGTCCGCATCGCCGACGGGAAGCGTCCAGAGCACATGCAGGTGGTCGGGCAATGCGACCGCTGCGATCAGCTGGAACGGTCGATCGCGACGGGTGCGCGCGAAAGCCGCCCGCAGTGCATCCACGTGCGCCATCAGCAGATCACTGCTGCGATCCTGAAGGTTCACGGTGAAGAAGAAGGTGCCGCCCGGCAGCCAGACGCGTCGATACTCGGACATGCTCGAAGCATGGCCGGCGTGCCGGACGGTCCGCGTCCGAGAAACGGCTCGAATCGGAGTCGGAGAACCACCCGAACCTTTGTCGGAAATCGCCTTCGGATGGAGCGCACACCCACGCAGGCGTGGTCAGGCGGTGGGCCTCGCCGCAGTCGAGTGTCAGTCGAGTGGGTTGGTGCGCCGCAGGCGCACCCTACGACGGCGAACGACGCCGCGCCTCCATCGAAGCCTACAAGCCCGATCGCGTAGGGTGCGCCTGTGGCGCACCAACAATCACGAGCGACGCAGTGCCCGCATCGAAGCCGACAAGCCCGATCGCGTAGGGTGCGCCCGTGGCGCACCAACAAACACGAGAGACGCAGTGCCCGCATCGAAGCCGACAAGACCGATCGCGTAGGGTGCGCCTGTGGCGCACCAACAAACACGAGAGACGCAGTGCCCGCATCGAAGCCGACAAGACCGATCGCGTAGGGTGCGCCCGTGGCGCACCAACAATCACGAGAGACGCAGTGCCCGCATCGAAGCCGACAAGCCCGATCGAGTGGGGTGCGCCTATGGCGCACCAACAAACACGCGCGCCGCCGCAGCAACCCGGCCTCAATCCACCCCGACCGCCTGCGCGTGCTCGCGCGTCGCATCGAAGCGCACCTCCGGCCAGCGCTCCTGTGTCAGCTGTAGATTGACCCGCGAAGGTGCCAGATAGACCAGGTGACCCGCTGCATCGATGGCCAGGTTGTTGGCGTTGCGCTCGCGGAACTCTTCGAGCTTCTTGGCGTTGTCGCAGCGGATCCAGCGGGTGGTGGCGACGCCGACCTGCTCGAAGCTGGCGTCGACGCTGTACTCGTCCTTCAGGCGATACGCCACCACGTCGAACTGCAGCACGCCGACCGCGCCCAAGATCAGGTCGTTGCTCATCAGCGGCTTGAAGAACTGGGTGGCGCCTTCTTCGCTGAGCTGGGCCAGGCCTTTCTGAAGCTGCTTCAGCTTGAGCGGGTCGCGCAGGCGCGCGCGGCGGAAGAGTTCGGGCGCGAAGTTGGGAATGCCGGTGAAGAACAGCGGCTCGCCCTCGGTGAAGCTGTCGCCGATCGAGATGGTGCCGTGGTTGTGGATGCCGATCACATCGCCCGGCCAGGCCTCGACGGCGATCTCGCGGTCGGAAGCCATGAAGGTCAGCGCGTTGGCGATCTTCATGTCCTTGCCGGTACGCACGTGGAAGGTCTTCATGCCGGCGGTGAAGTGGCCGGAGCAGATGCGCATGAAGGCCACGCGGTCGCGGTGCTGCGGGTCCATGTTGGCCTGGATCTTGAACACGAAGCCGGTCAGCGGCTCCTCGCCGGGCGCCACCTCGCGGGTGCTGGTGGCACGCGGGCGCGGCGAGGGTGCGTGCTCGACGAAGAAGTCCAGCAGTAGCTGCACGCCGAAGTTGTTCACCGCCGAACCGAAGAACACCGGGGTCTGCTTGCCGGCCAGGTAGTCATCGAGGCTGAAAGGCTGGGCCGCGCCCTGCACCAGCTCCAGCTGCTCGCGAGCCTCGTCCAGCAGTTCGGCGCCGACCAGCTTGGCGAGGCCGGGGTCATCGAGACTCGGGAAGATGGTCGAGTCCTGGCGGGTGAAATTGCGGCCCGACTCGAACACATGGACCTCGCCGGTGACGAGATGCACCACGCCCTTGAGGCGCTTGCCCATGCCGATGGGCCAGGTGATCGGGGCGCAGGCGATGCCCAGCACCTGTTCGATTTCATCCAGCAGCTCGATCGGGTCCTTGCCCTCGCGGTCGAGCTTGTTGATGAAGCTCATGATCGGCGTGTCGCGCAGGCGGCAGACCTCCATCAGCTTGATCGTGCGTTCCTCCACGCCCTTGGCGACGTCGATCACCATCAGCGCCGAGTCGACCGCGGTGAGCACGCGATAGGTGTCCTCGCCGAAGTCGGCGTGGCCGGGCGTGTCCAGCAGGTTGACGATGCGGCCCTCGTAGGGGAACTGCATCACCGAGCTGGTCACCGAGATGCCGCGCTCCTTTTCCAGTGCCATCCAGTCGGAGGTCGCATGGCGCGCGGCCTTGCGGCCCTTGACCGAGCCGGCCATCTGGATCGCGCCGCCGAACAGCAGCAGCTTCTCGGTCAGCGTGGTCTTGCCGGCGTCGGGATGGGAAATGATGGCGAAGGTGCGGCGACGCATCGCCTCTTTCGCGGCTTCGGTGATCATGGGCAGGCGGTCGCCGTGCAGCGACGCTCAGGGCAGCAAAGGGGCGCGGATTCTACCGCAGCGCCCGAGACCCGCCCGCGCGGCTCCCGTGCTACCGGGTCAGGGCGCGCCCGGAATGCGCAACGCGCCGCTCGGCCCCTGCATGCGGAAGGGCACCGATTCCAGCTTCAGCCCGCGGTTCACCTGCACCACGAAGTGCAGGTGCGGGCCGGTGGAATAGCCGGTGCTGCCGACTGCGCCGATCACCTGGCCAGCGCGCACCCGCGCGCCCGGCCGCACCCGCGCCGACTCCGGGGCGAGGTGCGCATACAGGCCCATGCTGCCGTCTGAGTGCAGCACGCGGACAAAGTTGGCGCGCGCGCCGTACTTCTCCAGATCGAGACCGGCGCCGCGGAAGTCGTCGGCGATCTGCATCACCACGCCCTCGCGCGCCGCCAGCACCGGCGTGCCCTCGGGGGCGCTGAAGTCGACCGCATGCCGGGACTCGGGCGAGGTATGGCTGAAGCGGCCGCCCCAGCCCTGGTCGATCCGCCAGCCGCCGCTGTCGAAGGGCAGGGCGTAGTCGACGTCCTGGTGCACGGCGCGCGGGTCGCCGGGCATGGCCTGCAGCTGCAGCGAGAAGCCCCAGCCCTGGGCCGGGTCCAGCGGCCCGAACACCGCCACCCGCTGTTCGCCCTCGCCCGCCAGCACGGTGCGCAGGGGCAGGGCGGGCTCGCTCTGCAGGTTGCTGGCCTCGGCGGCGAGCAGGCGGATTTCCAGCGGCCCGTGCAGGACGTTGCCGACCACGGCGTGGCGCAGCTCGCGGTCGGACTCGACGCGCAGGCGGGCGATCTGCTGCACCTCGGCGCGCACCTGGATCGTTTCGACGCCATCGATGTCCGCCGGCCGGCGATCGGTGTAGTGCACCGTGCCGTCGGGCCGGACCAGCTTGTAGACGGTCTGCGCACCGGCGGGCAGGGCCAGGGCGATGGCGATCAGCAGGGGCAGGCTTCGGCGCATCGCCGAAGTGTAGCCAGCCCGCACGGCCATGATCCGCATCGCTGCAGGCGACGGCGGCTTCACGCATCATGGCGCGCCTTCGATTTCCGGTTTCGAGTCCGACGTGCCCTCATCCACCGCTTCATCGCTCGGCCGCCTGCTGAAAGCCCTGCACCGGTCGGCGCCCTACCTGCTGGCAGCGGCGCTGGTGCTGGTCGCCGTGCTGCGCGCGCTGAAGGTCGAGGCGGTGTTCGGGCCGAATGCCAATTGCGGCGGCTGCATGGGCCGCGCCGCCTTCGGCCACGATGCCTGGCTGCTGGCCCTCGGCCTTGGCAGCGTGGCGCTCGGCCTGTGGCTGCCGCGCGGCCTGCTGCGCGGGCTGGGCATGCTGCTGGCGGTCGTGCTGCTGCTGTTGATGCTGGCCGACTTCTCGATCATCAGCGTGCTCAACACGCGCCTGTATCTGCTGGATGTCTTCAAGTTCGGCGCCGAGTGGGACGCCACCGAACGCTTTGTCCGCGCCATCCTGCAGCAGCAGCCGGTGCTGCTGCCGGGATTGGCCCTGCTCGGCCTGGGCGTACTGGCGCTGAGCCTGTGGCCGCAGCCGCGGCATCCGCGGCGGGCCGCGGCCCTGGGCGCTGGCGGCGTGCTGATGCTGGGCCTGGGCGCGGCGCTGGGCGGCACGGCGCCGGCCCACGTCAACGGCGATTCCTTCATGAACCTGTGGCAGCTGCATCGCGAGCAGGGCGTGTCCCAGACCTACAGCCCGGCCTTCGTGCAGGCGCTCGAACAGCGCGTCCAGGCCCCGGCGCTGCACTGCGAAGCCGGGCAAGCGCGACGCCCGAACGTGCTGGTGCTGATCTGGGAGTCGCTGTCGACCTACCACAGCGGGCTCGGCCGTGAGGCCGCAGCCGACAGCGACAGCTGGGTGCCGGAGTTCGACGCCGTCGCCCGCGCCAACACCTGGTTCAGCGCCTTCCACGCCAACGGCTTCACCACCGACCACGGTTTGATCGCGCTGATCGCGGGTGACTACCCGCTGCCGCAGCCCGGCCGCTACGCCAGCCTCAAGGCCTTCGCCGGTTTCGAGGACCCGGCCACTGCGCTGCCGCGTGCCCTGCGGGAGCACGGCTACTGGAGCGGCTTCTTCACCACCGGCGACCTCGGCTTCCTCGACAAGCCGAGCTGGTTCAAGGCGCTGGAGTTCGACTACTGGGAAGGCGCGGAGCATCCGTTCTATGCCGGCATGCCGCGTGGGCCGTTCAATGCGGCCGACGACGCTGCGCTGTATCGGCGCGTGCTGCAGTGGCTGCCGGATGCGCCGGCCCGGCCCTGGATCAGCTTCCTGCTGAACGTGGAGGCGCACCCGCCCTTCCTCGACCGCGACAGCGGGGCGCTCAGCGAAGAGGCCGCCTTCCGCCGCGCCGACCGCGCCTTCGGCGAGTTCTACCGCGCGCTGGAGGCCAGCGGCTTCCTGCGCGAAGGCGTGCTGATCGTGCTCGGCGACCACCGCAGCATGACCCCGCTGCGCCCCGAAGAGCGCGAGCGCTACGGCGAGCGCGCGCTGGCGCGGGTGCCGATGCTGGTGGCCGGCGCCAGCGGCCTGCCTGCGGGCGAGATCCGCGAGTCCTTCCAGCAGACCGACCTGCTGCCCTCGCTGCGGCAGCTGGTCGCTGACGAGGCTTGCCATCGCGGTGACCAGGGCCGTTTCCTGCGCCCCGATCCGCAGCCGCCATCGCTGGTGGTGCACGTGCGCGGCGACCAGCGCAGCCGCATCGATCTGTACAGCGCGGCCGGCGAGGGCGCGCTGCTGCTGCGCGGCGACGACAGCCAGCTGGTGGGCGCGCTGCCGCCCGATGCCGGGGGCTTCGTGGACCAGCTGCACCTGGCGCGCGCCCGTCGCGGTGTACTCGAAAGCGACGTGCCGGCGATCCTGCGCATCGTCACGGGTCGCGAGTAAGGCGGAACACAGCGGCCTGTCATCGCCGCGCAAAGCGCAGCGGTGAGCATGCGGACACCCTCGCGAGAGTCCGCCGCCATGATCAGCGTCGAGCGCAGCTTCTACCAGGCCTTCCCCAGACTCGCGCAGGGCGCGGGCCGCACCCTGTCGCGGCCGGTGGTGGAGCTGCTGCGAAGGGTGACCTGCGAGGCCCAGGTCAATGCCACGCTGGACGCGCTGCAGGGCAGCTTCGGCCTGCCCTTTGTGGAGCGTGCGCTGGAGCGCCTGCAGTTCAGCTATCGGGTGGCGCCCACCGACATCGACAACATCCCCAGCGAAGGCGCGGTGGTGATCGTTGCCAACCATCCGCTCGGCGCGCTGGATGCCCTCTGCCTGCTGCATCTGGTCGGACGGGTGCGCCGCGACGTACGCATCCTCGCCAACGAGGTCCTGACCCAGCTGCAGCCGCTGCGCGAGCTGCTGCTGCCGCTGGACGTGTTCGGTGGCCATGGCCGCGCCAGCCTGCGCGAGGCCTATCGCGCGCTGGACAGCGAGCAGGCGCTGATCGTGTTCCCTGCCGGCGAGGTCAGCCGCATCCGGCCGCAGGGCGTGCGCGACGGCCGCTGGACCGATGGCTTCCTGCGCTTCGCCGCCCGTGCGGGTGCGCCGGTGCTGCCGGTGCATATCGAGGCGCAGAACTCGGCCGCTTTCTACGGCCTGTCCATGCTGTCAAAGCCGCTGTCCACCCTGCTGCTGCCGCGTGAGATTTTCCTGGCGCGCAGCCAGCGCATCACCCTGACCGTCGGTGCGCCTGTGCAGTCCGAGGCGCTGCAGGCGCCCGCGCTTACGCCGCGGCAGATCGCCCAGCGCATGCGCATGCACGTGTACCGGGTGGGGCGCCGCAAGCCGCCGGTGTTCGCCACCTCCAGCGCGATCGCGCATCCGCTGCCGGCGCGCGAGGTGCGGGCTGCGCTGCGCCATGCGGAAGCGCTGGGCGCCACCACCGATGGCCGCCAGATCCTCCTGCTCGATGCCGCAGCCGACAGTCCGGCCCTGCAGGAGATCGGCCGCCTGCGCGAGCTGTCCTTCCGCCGGGTCGGTGAGGGCACTGGCCTGCGCCGTGATCTCGACCGCTTCGATGCGCACTATCGCCATATCGTGCTGTGGGACGAGGCGCAGCTGGAGATCGTCGGCGCCTACCGGCTGGTCGAGGTCGCGCGCCTGCTGGGCTCGGGGAACCTCGAAGGCCTGTACTCGGCCAGCCTGTTCGACTACGCGCCGGAAGCTCGATCCTTCCTGCAGGCGTCGGTCGAGCTCGGACGCAGCTTCGTGCAGCCGCGCTACTGGGGCGGCCGCTCGCTCGACTATCTGTGGCAGGGCATTGGCGCCTATCTCGCCCGCCATCCCGAACTGCGCTACCTGATCGGCCCGGTCAGCCTGTCGGCGCGCCTGCCGGAGCGGGCGCGTGACTGGACGGTGCAGGTGCACCGGCATTTTCTGGGCGATCGCGAGGCGCTGGCGCGGGCGCGCAATCCGCACCGGATCGAGCCCGCATTGGCGGCGCGCATCGACGCCGCGCTGCAGGGGCTCGATCTGAAGCAGGGCCTGGTCCGACTGCGCGAGGAACTCGACGCTCTCGGCGCCAGCCTGCCGGTGCTGTACCGCCAGTACGTCGAGCTGTGCGAGCCCGAGGGCGTGCGCTTCCTCGACTTCGGCCTGGACCCCGACTTCGGCCACTGCGTCGACGGCCTGATCCGGGTCGACCTGGGCTGTCTCAAGCCGGCCAAGCGGCAGCGTTACCTCGGCGTCCGCCCGCGGTGAATGGATCTTGCATGCCGGCGGCGCGTCAGTGGCCCGACATGACCACTGGGCGACCGCGCTACAAAACTGTCATATAGTCCGGTTAAACTTGAGTTAATGCGTGTCGCACGGCGGCCCCGCTCTTTTCTCGCGGGCCGTGCCGCAAGCACGCAAATCCTTTCCAAATCAGTGGTTTTCGAGGCTGCCTCCGGGCGGCCTCGCGTCGTCCCAGCGGGCGACATCGATCGGCTCCACGCGCAGTCCGCCGCAGCAACGTGAAGCCGGTCACGCAAGCTCCCCCCTTCCAAACGCAGGAACTCAGCACGATGAACAAGCAGATGCGGGTCACCCGACTTGCCGGCGCCCTGGCGCTGGTGCTTGCGACCTCCACCCCGGTGTTCGCGCAGACCACTTCGGCACAGATGGCCGGCCGCGTGACCTCCGAGCAGGGTGAAGCCCTGGCCGGCGCCGAGGTCGTGATCGTCCACACCCCGTCCGGCACCACCGTGCGTTCGACCACCGATGCCGAGGGCCGTTACACCGCCCGCGGCCTGCGCGTCGGCGGCCCCTACACCGTCACCGTGCTGCGTCCGGGCTTCGAGCCCGAGACCACCGAGAACGTGTTCCTGCAGCTGAACGAAGTGACCGCGGTCAACGTCGACCTGGCCGCCGAAGCGGCCCAGCTCGACGTCGTGACCGTGGTCGGCTCGGCCGGCTCGGTGTTCTCGCCGGAGCGCATGGGCACCAGCACCCAGATCAGCCGCGACCAGCTCGACAGCTTCGCCTCGATCCAGCGCAACCTGCAGGACTACGCCCGCCTCGACCCGCGCGTCTCGCAGAGCGACAAGGAGCGCGGTGAGATCTCCGTCGCCGGCCAGAACAGCCGCTTCAACAGCATCACCATCGACGGCCTGAGCATCTCCGACACCTTCGGCCTCGAAGCCAACAATCTGCCGACCCAGAAGCAGCCGATCTCGATCGACGCGATCGACGCGGTGCAGGTCAACATCTCCAACGTCGACGTCACCCAGAAGGGCTACACCGGCGCCAACATCAACGCCGTCACCAAGTCGGGCACCAACGAGTTCAGCGGCAGCGTCTACTACGTGTGGCGCGACGACAACCTGGCCGGCGACCGCTACAACCGTGCCGACGACAGCTTCTTCGCGCCGCCGGAATCCGAGGACGAGACCGTCGGCTTCACGCTGGGCGGCCCGATCCTCAAGGATCGCCTGTTCTTCTTCGTCAACTACGAAGACTACAAGTCGACCCGCGTGGGCTCGCAGTTCGTCCCGCTCGGCGGCCAGGGCAGCCAGGTCTTCATCACGCCGGAGCAGATCGCCAGCGTGCGCAACGTGATGCAGAGCCGCTACGGCGTCGACATCGGCACCGTCGATGCGCCCAGCCAGGCCGAGCTGTCGGTCGAGGACGTGCTGGTCAAGTTCGACTGGAACATCAACGACAGCCACCGCGCCAGCCTGCGCTACACCAAGACCGAGGAGTCGAACCCGATCTTCCCGGGCTCCGGCACCACCTCGCTGTCCTACAGCTCGCACTGGTACACCCAGGACAAGACCATCGAAGGTGTGGTTGCCCAGTGGTACGGCGACTGGACCGACAGCTTCTCGACCGAGCTGCGCGTCAGCCGCCGCGAGTACTTCAGTGAGCCGCTGAACAACAGTTTCCTGCCCGCCGTGGGCGTGCGCTTCACCGGTGGCACTCCGCCGGCTGGCGTGCAGGGCGGCAACCGCTTCCTGAACTTCGGTACCGAGCGTTCGCGCCACTTCAACGTGCTGGGCACTGACACCGACGAGGTGTTCTTCGCCGGCAACTGGTTCATCGGCGACCATGAGGTCAAGGCCGGCTTCGACTGGAACCGCAACGACATCTACAACGCCTTCCTGCAGGACACCCGCGGCAACTACACATTCGCCTGCGTCCTGGCCAGCGAGTGTGGCCAGAGCCTGGAAGCGGGCATCCCGCTGTCCTACCAGGTGCAGGTGCCGCGTCCGGGCCGTGTTCTCGATGACGGTGTGGCGCAGTGGGAGCTGGGCAACACCGGCTTCTTCCTGCAGGACACCTGGGCGGTCAACTACAACCTGACCCTGGTCTTCGGCTTCCGCGTCGACGAGACCCAGATGCCGGACAGCCCCCTGTTCAACGCCGCAGCTGCCGCTGCCCCGGGCGCTCTGGTCAACGGCCGCGCCACCGGCGGCTTCGGACTGGACAACAGCGTGACCCTGGACGGCAAGCGTCTGTTCCAGCCGCGTCTGGGCGTGAACTACACCTTCGATACCGAGCGTGCGACCCAGTTCCGCGCTGGCATCGGCCTGTTCGAGGGCTCGGCCGCCAACGTGTGGCTGTCCAACCCCTACTCGAACACCGGTCTGGCGACCCAGGTCGTTGGCTGCGGCATCTCCGGCTTCGCCGGATGCGGCACCGACAGCATCTTCCGCGCGGATCCGAATGCGCAGATCTCGAGCTTCGCAGGATCCGTGCCGGCCGCCAACGTCGACTTCCTGTCGAAGGATCTGCGCATGCCGGCAGTGTGGAAGGCCAGCTTCGCGTTCGACCACGAGACTCCGTTCTGGGGTGCGGTGTTCAGCGCCGAGCTGCTGCTGACCCAGACCGAGCACGGCATCTACTACAGGCACCTGAACCTGGGTGACGCGACCCGTCTCGGCCCGGACGGCCGCGCACTGTTCTGGACCCCCGGCGGCTACAACGTGAACTGCTGGAACGGCGCCAACTTCACCACCGGCGGCACCTGCGGCGTGCGCGCCCGGGCGCAGAACAACGCCTCGTTCAACAACGTGCTGGTGGCCGAGAACACCAACAAGGGCTCGGGCCAGAACCTGACCCTGTCGCTGTCGCGCGCCCGCCAGGACGATCCGTGGTCGTGGTCGGTGGCCTACAACTACTCGGATGCGACCGAAGTCAGCCCGCTGACCTCGTCGGTGGCCAACTCCAACTTCAACGGCCGCTCGATCTTCAACCCGAACGAGGAAATCGCTTCCCGCTCGCCCTATGTCGTGCGTGACCGCTTCGTCGCCACCCTGGGCTATCGCGCCTTCCTGTTCAGCGACAACGCCACCGACTTCGGTCTGTTCTACGAAGGCCGCAAGGGCAAGCCCTACAGCTGGACCTTCAACAACGACATGAACGGTGACGGCGTCGGCGGCAATGACCTGATGTACATCCCGACCGGTCCGGGCGGCAACGACGTCGTGTTCCGCGGCGGCGCGGCCGAGGAAGCCCGCTTCTGGCAGGTCGTCCGCGACAACGGTCTGGACCGCTTCGCCGGCTCCGTGGTCGATCGCAACAGCGAGTTCTCGCCCTGGACCAACAGCTTCGATATCCGCATCACCCAGCAGCTGCCGGGCTTCATGCAGGGTCACAAGGCCGAGATCGCGCTGGACATCCTCAACGTCGGCAACCTGATCAACAAGGATTGGGGCCGCGTCGACGAGATCGGCTTCCAGGGCGGCGGTGCGCAGGCCCGCAGCTTCGTCAACTTCAACGGCATCGACTCGCAGGGCCGCTACATCTACAGCCTGAACAACACGGTCGAGGACTTCGTGACCCGTCAGGCCCGCGGCGAGTCGCAGTGGGCCGCCCAGGTCACCCTGCGCTACCGCTTCTGATGAGCCTGTCTGCCGGGCCCTCCGGGGCGCGGCAGTCGACATCGAATGCGACACTTGCACGGCCGGCGCAGCGATGCGCCGGCCGTTCTTTTTGGCGGGGTATCAGTGATGGGAGAACAGTCGATGCAGGGTTGGATCGCGGTCTGCGGAGAAGCACAGATGGCCGAGGGCGAGTTCCAGGTGGTATGGGATGGCGACACCGCGATCGCGGTCTACCGGACCGCCGAGGGTTGGTTCGCGGTGGAGGACGTCTGCACCCACGACGGCGCCGAATTGGCGGGTGGGCCGGTGCACGGCTGCGTGGTCGAATGCCCGCGCCACGGCGCCCGCTTCGACCTGCGCACCGGCGAGGCCCTGTGCGCGCCGGCGTATGAGCCGATCGCGGTGTTTCCCGTGCGGCTGGAAGGCGGGGTGGTGTACACCCGCGATGATCGCTGAGAGCTGGGATTGGGGATTCGGGATTCGGGATTCGGGATTCGCAAGATCCCGGGTGCTGTGGCTCCCCACCACGCGCTCCATGCAGCGCGCCGGGCTCATAGGGTGGGCCCTGGCCCACCGGAGCTGGACCCTTGCCTCGGTGCCTGTTGTCGCTATGCGATGCGCGTGGCCACGGCTTCGGTCGGCTCGGGCCTCGGGTCGATGGAAGTGGCCGGTGTGTTCGCGCTTATGGTGGGCCAGGGCCCACCCTATGCCTCGTCTGGTGTGTCTGGATTGTCCGCTGCGCGCCAGCGCGCCAGGCGGCGCTCCAGGGCCTGTGCGGTCACCTCCAGCGCCCGCGCATCCTGCGGCCCGCGCGCATCCGGCCCCTTGCCCTTCGACTGATTGCAGGTCGCGCAGGCCAGCGCCAGATTGCGCGCATCGTTCGGCTCATGGTCGACGCGCGCGCACAGGGCGTGCGCTGCGCGCTTGCCGAACCAGGCCTGCGGCACCACGTGCTCCAGCGAGCCCGCGCCCAGGGGCTCGCCGTCGGGCTTGAACTCCAGCCGCGCGCGGCAGTGCAGACAGCGCGTGCGCCAGCGCTGGTCGGGCAGTCGCTCCGCCAGCGCATCGTGGCTCAGCGCCAGCAGGAACAGCCGCTTCAGCACCGGGCGCATGGTGTCCTTTTCAGTCCGTGGCGGGCTCGCACCCTGCGCGGGAATCGGGCGGGGGACCCGGTCGGAATCAGGCCGGAATCACGCCCAGTCGTTTGCCGACCGCGATGAAGGCCTCCGCCGCGCGCTCGATCTGCTCGGGCGTGTGCGCCGCACTCATCTGGGTGCGGATGCGCGCTTGGCCCTTGGGCACCACCGGGAAGAAGAAGCCGATCGCGTACACGCCTTCCTCCAGCAGCTCGGCGGCGAAGCGCTGCGCCAGCGGGGCGTCGTAGAGCATCACCGGCACGATCGGGTGCTCGCCGGGCTTGAGATCGAAACCGGCGGCGGCCAGCTTCTCGCGGAAGCGCGCGGTGTTGTCGCGCAGGCGCGCGCGCAGTTCGGTGGCGGCGACGATGCGCTCGAACACCGCGAGGCCCGAGGCCACCACCGAGGGCGGCAGCGCGTTCGAGAACAGGTAGGGCCGCGAGCGCTGGCGCAGCATCTCGATGACCTCGCGCGAGCCGCAGGTGAAGCCGCCGAGCGCGCCGCCGAGGGCCTTGCCCAGCGTGCCGGTGATGATGTCGATCTTCTCCAGCACACCCTTCACTTCGGCCGAGCCGCGGCCGGTCTCGCCCAGGAACCCGGTGGCGTGGCACTCGTCGATATGCACGAACGCGCCGTACTTCGCGGCGAGCGCGGTGATCTGATCCAGCGGGGCGATGAAGCCGTCCATCGAGAACACGCCGTCGGTGGTGATCAGGATGTCGCGCACGCCATCGGCCCGCGCCTGCTGCAGCTGCTTCTCCAGATCCGCCATGTCGCAGTTGGCGTAGCGGTAGCGCTTGGCCTTGCACAGGCGCACGCCGTCGATGATCGAGGCGTGGTTGAGCGCGTCCGAGATGATCGCGTCCTGCTCGCCCAGCAGGGGCTCGAACAGGCCGCCGTTGGCGTCGAAGCAGGCGGCGTAGAGGATGGCGTCGTCCTTGCCGAAGAACTCGGCGATCTTCGCCTCCAGCTGCTTGTGCAGGTCCTGGGTGCCGCAGATGAAGCGCACGCTGGCCATG
>NZ_CALART010000082.1 GCF_937888285.1 uncultured Aquimonas sp. | reverse complement strand
ACGTACTCACACGGCTTCCGACTACGCGCAACCGGGATATCGACAGCTTGCTGCCGGTTGAGGGCTGGGCAGCGCTCGGCGGCTAAGGCTCAGCACAAGGTGAGGTCGAGCGGTAGGTGTGGTGGCCGGACGCTTACGATCGGCGCGCGCATGTGGGGGCGTCCAGACAGGGGCCTGCGCTGTAGCGGCGGCTGCCGGCGCTGCGCATGCCATGCTTGCGCGATGGAGAACGCTTCGATGCCCACGCGCTGGCTGGTGTTCGGCGGCAGCGGCGCCGTCGGGCGCTTCCTGCTGCCGGCGCTGGCGGCTGCGCGCTGCCAGGTGCTGGCGCTCAGTCGCGAGCCCGCGCCCGCCGCGATCGCGCGGGTGCGCTGGCTGCAGGGATCGCTGGAGTCCGCGCCCGCGCTGGATCGCGTGCTCGCCAGTGAGGAGCGCGTCGATCTGATCTGCTCGCTCGGCCCGCTGGATGCTTTCGCCACCTGGCTGGCTGCGCATCCGCCCGTCGCAGGACTACGGGTCATTGCCCTGTCTTCACTCAGCGCCGAGTGGAAGCTGGCTTCGCCCAACCCCGGCGAGCGTGCGCTGGCGCGGCGCCTGGTCGACAGCGAGCAGCGGGTGCTGGAGCTCTGCGCAGCGCGGACTGCTGGCGCCACCCTGCTGCGCTGCGGATTGATCCACGGTGCCGGTATCGATCGCAGCCTGAGTCCGCTGCTGCGCTGGGCGCGACGCTGGCCGTTGCCCTGGCCGCGCGCGGCGAACGGTCTACGCCAGCCGGTGCATGCGCAGGATCTGGCGCGCGCCGTGCTCGCTGTCGCCGCCCAGCCTGCGTTCGCGCAGCAGCGGCTGTCGCTGCCCGGCCCGGAAGCGCTGTCGTTTCCGGCGATGTTGCAGCGCAGCTTGGCCGGAGAGGCGCGGGCCAAGGGTCTGCTACCGGTTCCCCTGCCCGGGGTTTTCGCGCTGGGCAGTCTGCTCGCGCGTCTGCCGGGGCGCATCGGTGCGCGCTCCGCCACGCTCAGGCGGCTCTATCTTGACCAGTTGAGCCCTTGCGATGACTGGGTCCGACTGGGCATACCGCTGACCGAACTGCAGCGCATCGGGCCTGCGGTTGGCGAGCAATTCCAGTACCGCTGAGGTCAGGAATTGCCAATCGTGATGCGGCTTCGCGGAGTTTGTTGCGCTGCCGCATGAGTGATGGTCGCGGCCATACGCCGCAGCATTGCCATCCTTAATCGCGGCTGGCTACAGTACCCGAGCCCCACCCCCCGATAACCAGAAAGGACACGAACATGCAGGCTCGATTGACCCTGGCATTGGCGCTGTCGGCTTCGCTGCTCGCAGGCTGCAGCGGCTCCTCCAACAGTCCACGCGCGGTGCCGGTAACGCCGGCGACCAACAACAACGGCACCCCGGTCGCAGGCGTCATCACCGCCCGTTTCGATCCTTCCACCGGCGTGATTCCGACGCCTAACAACCTGCTGCTACGCGAGACGACCGATCTGACGCTCAATATCCCGGTGGCGGGCGGCGAGGGCTCGACCAACTTCGGTGATCCGCAGGTCGCGGTGAACACGCTCGACGGCTGGAGCACCACGGCGCCGTGGTCGTTCTCCTTCAGCGATGCGCCCAACCCCGCTTCGGTGGTGCCGGGCCAGAGCGTGCGCATCTTCGAAGTCACCCTGACCGGGCCCGGTGGCGGCGTGACGGGCGTGGTCCGCGAGCTGCAGGCCGGCGTCGATTTCGTGACCGCGCCGCAGAGCAGCGATGCCACCGGCCGCAGCTGGGCGATGGTGCCGCTGAAGCCGCTGAAGCAGCTGACGTCCTACATGGCGGTGCTGACCACCGGCATCCGCGACAGCCGCGGCAATGACGCCACGCCGGCACAGACCTACTTCCTCACCAAGCGCACCACGCCGCTGTGCACCGCCGGCGCCAGCACCGATCCGCTGCTGCCGACCGCCACCGCCTGCGCGCTGGAGCCGCTGCGCCAGCTGACCAATTCGCATCTCGCCGCGGCCGCCGCTGCCGGCGTCAACCGCGATTCGGTGGTGCTGAGCTGGGTCGCCACCACCCAGGGCATCACCCCGGTGCTGCAGGCGGTGCGTTCGATCACCCAGCCGGGTGCGGTCACCGTCGCGCCCTCCGGCCTCAACGTCTCGATTGCCGGCCTGCCGCCGGTCGCCGACATCTTCATCGGCACCCTGCGGGTGCCCTACTACCTGTCGGCACCGAGCCAGGCCAACCCGACCGCGCCGCTGAACAGCTTCTGGCGCGCCGCGCCGGGCGCCTACGCGCCGCCGTTCAACGCGGCCGGACTGAACCCGACCTCGCGCAACATCACCTTCGCCAACCCGATCCCGGTGGCAACCGGCAACGAGACCATTCCGGTGCTGATGACGGTGCCGAACGCGGCTTCGGGTCGCACCAAGCCGGCCGCCGGCTGGCCGGTGGTGATCTACCAGCACGGCATCACCCGCAACCGCAGCGATGCGCTGGCGATCTCGGCGACCATGGCGGCGCAGGGCTTCGCGGTGGTGGCCATCGACCTGCCGCTGCACGGTCTGCCTTCGAACAATCCGCTGGCGATCGGCAACACGCCCTTCGGCGCGGTGGCCCGCGAGCGCACCTTCGGCGTCGACTACATCAACAACAGCACCGGTGCGGCCGGCCCTGACGGCATTCCGGACGACTCCGGCGCGCACATGATCAACCTGAGCTCGCTGCTGACCTCGCGCGACAACCTGCGCCAGGGCGTGGCCGACCTGTTCGTGCTGGCGCGGACGATTCCGAACATCGACCTCGATGGCAACGGTGCGGGTGACCTCGACGCCTCGCGCGTGGCCTATGTCGGCCAGTCGCTGGGCGCGATCGTCGGCACGCCCTTCCTCGCGCTCGAGTCGACGGTCAATGTCGGCGTGCTGAACGTGCCGGGCGGCGGCATCGCCCGCATGCTGGAAGCCTCGCCGACCTTCGGTCCGCGCATCCGCGCGGGTCTCGCTGCTGCCGCTGGCCTGCAGCCGGGAACGCCGTCCTACGACCAGTTCTTCGGCGCGACCCAGCAGATCATCGACTCGGCCGACCCGATCAACTACGGCTTCGCCTCGGCGACCAACGCGATCCTGCTGCAAGAAGTGGTGGGCGACGGCGCCAGCGTGCTGCCCGACCAGGTCATTCCCAACCGCGTGAACGGCGCGCCGCTGTCCGGCACCGAGCCGATGATCGCCGCGCTGGGCCTGCCCGCGATCACCGCCACCACCCAGTCCGCCAACGGCGTGCGCGGCGCGGTCCGCTTCATTGCCGGCGACCACGGCTCGCTGCTGAGCCCGGCGGCATCTGCGGCCGCGACCGCCGAAATGCAGGGCCAGATGGCCAGCATGATCGTCTCGACCGGCCAGGCCGTGCAGGTCACCAACACCTCCGTCATCCGCACGCAGTAAGCGACCACTCAAGGGACATCACCATGACCAAGATCCACACGCATGTCCGAGCGGGCCGTCCGATGCTGCTGCGCGCGCCGATGGCGCTCGCGGTGGGCGTCGCCCTGCTTGCCGGCTCCGCGCACGCGGCCGAGTTCAGCCGCGGCGACTTCACCATGAGCATCGACACCACGCTGACCTACGGCGCTTCCTCGCGCATGGAGGAGCGCAACAACGATCTCGTCGGCAAGGCCAACCTCGATCCGACCCTGGGCACCCGCGTCACCGCCCTGCAGGCGCAGAACCGCTGGGCCGAGGCGCAGGCGCTGGCGGCGTCCGCGCCCGGCCGCTTCTCGGTCAACTCCGACGACGGCAACCTGAAGTACGACAAGGGTGACCTGATCTCCAACGCGGTCGGCATCACCTCCGAAATCAGCATGAACTGGACCAACTGGGGCGCCTTCGTGCGCGCCACCGGTTTCTATGATTTCGAGACCATGGACCGCGACGACATCAGCGATGCCGCCAAGGACCGCATCGGCCGGCGCGCGCGCCTGCTCGACGCCTTCGTCTACCGCGACTTCATCATCGCCAACGACATCAGCGGCAACTTCCGCTTCGGCCGCCAGGTGGTGAGCTGGGGCGAGAGCACCTTCATCCAGGGCGGCATCAACGTCGTCAACCCGGTCGACGTGTCGCGCCTGCGCGTGGCCGGCGCCGAGCTGAAGGAAGCCTTCCTGCCGGTCAACTCGATCTGGGCGTCCTTCAGCCTGACCGAGAACCTGTCGCTGGAAACCCTCTACCTGCTGGAGTGGTCGGAAACCGAGGTCGAGCCCTCGGGCACCTACTTCGCCAACAACGACTTCGGCCTGACCGGCGGCGAGTTCGTGATGCTGAACTTCGGCCTGGTCGACGAGCCGGCCAACTTCGGCGTCTGTCGCACCACGCCCGCGGCCGACCCGCGCTGCGGCGCGGCCTTCCCGCGCGCCAACGACCGCGAGGCGCGCGACCTCGGCCAGTACGGCCTGGCCCTGCGTTACTACGCCTCCGAGCTCGGCGACACCGAGTTCGGCCTGTACTACCTGCGCTACCACAGCCGCCTGCCCTTCGTGTCGGGCACCTCGATCACCAATGCCAGCCCGACCTCCGGCCGTTACTTCATCGAGTACCCCGAGGACATCAACCTCTACGGCCTGAGCTGGAACACCAACATCGGCACCATCGCCTTCCAGGGCGAAATCAGCTACCGCGACAACGCGCCGCTGCAGATCGACGACGTCGAGGTGCTGTTCGCCGGCCTGTCGCCGCTGAACCCGCTGATCCAGGAGCCCTTCCTGCGCTTCCGCAGCCGCTTGGGCCAGTTCGGTCCGGGTGAGTACCTGAGAGGCTGGGAGCGCCACGAAATCAGCCAGCTGCAGTTCACCCTGACCAAGGCCTTCGGCCCGGGCAACTTCCTCGGCGCCGACCAGATCGCCACCGTGGGCGAGTTCGGCGGTACCAAGGTGTGGGACCTGCCGTCGCTGCAGGTGATGCCCTACCAGGGCGACGGTACCGACACCGGCTGCGGCCCCGACTGGATCAGCGGCGGTGGCCGCAATCCGCTCGACAGCTGCGGTGGCTTCGCGACCTCGTTCTCCTGGGGCTATCGCCTGGCCGCGCGCGCCGACTACAACAGTGTCGGCGGCAGCACCTGGAACATCTCGCCGCGCATCGCCTTCAACCACGACGTCAACGGCACCACCCCCGGTGCTGGCGGCAACTTCATCAAGGGCCGCAAGTCGTCGACCGTGGGCGTCGAGGGCAACTACCTGAACAAATGGGTGCTGGACCTGTCCTACACCTCGTTCTGGGGAGGCGGCATCTACAACCTCACCAGCGACCGTGACTTCGTGGCGGTCTCCGCCAAGTACCTGTTCTGATCCCCGCCAGGAGAAATCGCATCATGCGCACATTCACCACTACCGCCCTGGCGATCGCCGCGCTGACCTTCAGCGCCGGCGCGCTGTCGGCGGTCAGCGCCGAGCAGGCGCGTCGCCTGGGCAATGAGCTGACGCCGGTCGGCGCCGAGAAGGCCGGCAACGCCGCCGGCACGATCCCCGCGTGGGAGGGTGGCATCACCGCGCCGCCGGCGGGTTACAAGGTCGGCGACCACCATCCCGATCCGTTCGCTTCCGACCGCCCGCAGTTCAGCATCACGCCGGCGAACTACAAGGAGCACGCCGACAAGCTGACCGCGGGCCAGCAGGCCATGTTCGAGCGCTACCCGACCTTCCGGATGGACATCTATCCGACCCGTCGCTCGGCCTCGTTCCCGCAGCGCACCTATGACTTCACCATCAAGAACGCGACCACCGCCCAGCTCGTCGCCAACGGCGATGGCGTCGAGAACGCGGCCGAGGGCATCCCCTTCCCGATCCCGCAGAGCGGTCAGGAAGTCATCTGGAACCACAAGATGAAGTACAAGGGCGTGTCCAGCGCCCGCTGGGCCAACCAGGCGGCGGTGACCGGCAACGGCCAGTACAACCTGGTGCGCATCCGCGAGGAGTTCCTCGGCCTGTACTACAAGCCCGGCAACACCATCGCCGACATCAACAACATCCTGCTGTACTTCTACCAGGTGGTGGAAAGCCCGGCGCGTCTGGCCGGCCAGGTGCTGCTGGTGCATGAAACCCTGAACCAGCAGGCGCAGATCCGCCAGGCCTGGGTCTACAACCCCGGCCAGCGTCGCGTGCGTCGCGCCCCGAACGTCGCCTACGACAATCCGGGCACCGCCTCGGACGGCCTGCGCACCAATGACATGACCGACATGTTCAACGGCGCGCTCGACCGCTACGACTGGAAGCTGGTCGGCAAGAAGGAGATGTACGTCCCCTACAACTCCTACAAGGCGCACAGCGACCAGGTGAAGGTTGCCGACCTGATCCGCCCGAACCACCTGAACCCCGACCACCTGCGCTACGAGCTGCATCGCGTCTGGGTGGTTGATGCGACCCTCAAGGAAGGCCAGCGCCACATCAACCCGCGCCGCACCTTCTACGTCGACGAGGACAGCTGGCAGATCCTGGTCCTCGACCACTACGACAGCCAGGGCGCGCTGTGGCGCTATTCCGAGGCGCCGTCGGTGAACTACTACGAGGTGCCGGTGTTCTGGACCACGCTGGAAACCCACCACGACCTGAAGTCGGGTCGCTACATCGTCAGCGGCCTGGACAACGAGGACGCGATGGTCGACTTCTCGCACCAGAGCACGCCGGACAGCTACTCGCCGCAGAATCTTCGCGCGCGCGGCGTGCGCTGATCGCACGAACTCGCAACACGTGAATGCAGCACCCTTGGCCAGCCGCGACCCCAGGGTCGCGGCTGGCCGCGTTTAGGGCCGGGCCGACATGCCTGCACGGGCCGAACTCCGCGGCCCAGGCGGACGGCGACACCAGAACATTTGACGCGGGCGCGGACAGCCAAGTCCTGCGCCCGCCGACAGGGAGGCATCCGCTCATGAATCGCACGCTGGCAGCGCTGTCCGCTGCCCTGATGCTCGCGCTTCCGCCGCTGCATGCGCAGGCGCCGGCGCCCACGATCGCCGAAACCAAGCCGCTGGTGCTCAGGGAGTCGCTGATGCTCGACTTCGCCGAGGGCGGCGATCGCGCGATCGCGGTGGGCGAACGCGGCCACATCGCGGTGTCCGAATCACGCAGCGACTGGCGACAGGTCGAAGGCGTGCCCACGCGCGCCACCCTGACCGCGGTGGCGGCCCTCGGCGATCGCGCCTGGGCGGTCGGCCATGACGGCACCATCCTCGGTAGCCGCGACGGCGGCCTGAGCTGGAGCGTCCAGCGCGTCGACATCGCTGCGCCGCCGGCGGCCGACGACTTCGAGGCCGAGTTCGACCCTGCCCAGGGCGCGCCGCTGCTGGATGTGATCGCGCTGGATGCCAACCACGTCATCGCGATTGGCGCCTACAGCCTGATGCTGGTCACGCGCGACGGCGGCGGCAGCTGGAGCCGCGTCAATCCCAACGCAGGTGTCGCAGCCTCTCCTGCCGACGAGGACGCAGAGTCCGCTCCCGATGCCGTCGATGACGACGACTGGACGATGTCCGAGGACGCGCTGGTGCTGGAGGACGAGGCCGAGCCCCACCTCAACGGCATTGCCCGCACCGCCGACGGTGCGCTGTTCGTGGTCGGCGAGCGTGGCGCGGCCTACCGCTCGCTGGACGGCGGCGACAGCTGGATGCGGCTGCGCCTGCCCTACGACGGCTCGATGTTCGGCGTGCTGGCGCTTGGCCCCGGACATCTGCTGGCCTACGGCCTGCGCGGCAATGTGCAGGAGAGCTTCGACAACGGCGAGAGCTGGCAGCAGCCGGAGTCCGGCACCAGCCTGAGCCTGCAGGGCGGAGCGGTTCTGGCCGATGGCAGCGTGCTGCTGGTGGGTTCGAACGGAGTCGTGCTGCACCGGGCTGCGGGCGCGCAGACCTTCACCCGCACGACCTTTGCCAATGATCGCCAGGAAACCCCCGTGCTTTCCTCCGTGTTGCCGCTTTCCGCACGCGAGCTGGTGCTCGCCGGCGAGAAGGGCATCAGCCGATTCGCGCTCTGAACGTCCGCGCCGCCTGACTGGATGAACCCATGATCAAGTCCACTTTCTTCCATCGCGGCGCCGAGGCTGTGGTGTTCGGCGCGCGTCCACTGGTGCTGGCGCTGTTCGCCTTCCTCACCGTGGTGATGCTGTACTTCGCGGCACAGCTGCGGGTCGACGCGGGCTTCAAGAAGCAGATCCCGCTCGACCACGAGTACATGCAGACCTTCCTGGAGTACGAACAGGACTTCGGCGGTGCCAACCGCGTGCTGATCGCGGTCATGGCCAACGATGGCGACATGTTCGACCAGGAGTTCTTCAAGGTCATGGAGCAGGTCACCGCCGAGGTGATCGCCATCGACGAGACCGACGATGCCCGCGTCCGCTCGATCTTCACCCCGAACGTGCGCTTCGTCGAAGTGGTCGAAGACGGCTTCGCCGGCGGCAACGTGATCCCGCCCGAATTCACCCCCAGCCTTGAGGGCTGGACGGCGACGCAGCAGGATTTCGATACCGTCCGCGACAACATCGTCAAGGCCAGCATCGTCGGCCGCCTGGTGGCCCGCGACTTCTCCGGTGCCATGGTCTGGGCCGACCTGATTCCGGAGAGCGAGCAGAACAAGCTCGACTACCAGAAGGTCGCGGCCGAGCTCGAGGCCATCCGCACCCGCCACGAGAATGCCGACTACACGGTGCACATCATCGGCTTCGCCAAGGTGGTCGGCGACATCTCCGACGGTGCCAAGTCGGTGGTCACCTTCTTCGGCGTGGCGATCGCGCTGACCTTCGTGCTGCTGTGGTTCTACGCCGGCAGCTTCCGCCTGGCCGGCTGGACCGTGCTGGCGGCGCTGGTCGCGGTGGTGTGGATGCTCGGCGCCTTGCGCCTGCTCGGCTTCGGCATCGATCCCATGAACATCCTGACGCCCTTCCTGATCTTCGCGATCGGGGTCAGCCACGGCGTGCAGATGATCAATTCCTGGCTGTCCGAGCGCCTGTTCGGCGGTGCCGAGGGCGATGTCGCCGCGCTCACCGCCTCGCCGGGCGTGGACTCGCTGGACGCGGCCAAGCGCACCTTCCAGCGCCTGCTGGTGCCGGGTTCGATCGCCCTGCTCTCCGACTGCATCGGCTTCGTCACCATCCTCTTCATCAACATCCGGATCATCCAGGAGCTGGCGATCACCGCTTCCGTGGGCGTGGCGATCATCATCTTCACCAACCTGATCCTGCTGCCGGTGCTGTTGTCCTACACCGGGTTCGGCAAGCGCTACGAGAGCTATCGCAAGAAGCGCATCGCCAAGGCCGGCAAGCCACATCCAGTGTGGGACGCCATCGGCAGCTTCTCGCGGCCGCTGCCGGCCGCCATCGCGATCGTGGTCTGCATCGCCATCGGCGTGCTGGCCTGGGACAAGGCGCAGCAGATGCAGATCGGCGACAGCGAGGCCGGCGTGCCCGAGCTGCGTCCGGACTCGCGCTTCAACCAGGACGCCGCAGCCATCGGCAGCGCCTTCTCGCTGGGCGTCGACATGATGTACGTGATCGTCGAGGCCCGGCCCGACGCCTGCACCCTGAGCTACCCGAGCATGGAGCTGATCGACCGCTTCAGCTGGCACATGCAGAACGTCGAGGGCGTGCAGCAGGTGATGTCGCTGCCGGTGGCGGCCAAGATCGTCAACGCCGGCTGGAACGAGGGCAACAGCCGCTGGCGCGTGCTGCCCCGTGACTCCGACCAGCTGCGCGTGGCCACCCAGGGCTTCGAGACCGATTCCGGCCTGCTGAACTCCGACTGCAGCGCGATCCCGGTGATGCTGTTCCTTGCCGACCACAAGGCCACCACGATCCAGCGCGTGCTGGATGCCGTGAAGAGCTTCCGCGAGCAGAACGAGGCCTGGTTCCCGGGCACCAACCTGCGCCTGCAGCTGGCCGAGCAGCGCGATGCAGCGGAAGCCGCGGGCGAGGAGTTCGTCAGCCACCAGGTCAATCTGCGTCTGGCCACCGGCAACGCCGGCGTGATGGCCGCCACCAACGAAGTCGTCGCCGCCCAGCAGTTGCCGATGATGCTGTGGGTGTATGCGGCGGTGATCGTGCTGTGCCTGCTGACCTATCGCAGCTTCCTGGCCACCCTGTGCATCGTGATTCCACTGGCACTGGTGTCGATCCTCGCCAATGCATTGATGGCCCACATGAACATCGGCCTGAAGGTGAACACCCTGCCGGTGGCGGCGCTGGGCGTGGGCATCGGCGTCGACTACGCGATCTACATCTACAGCCGCATGCGCGAGTTCCTGGACGAAGGCGCGACCCTGTACCAGGCCTACATCAAGGCGCTCAAGCTGACCGGCAGCGCGGTGCTGTTCACCGCCATCACGCTGGCGATCGGCGTCGGCACCTGGATGTTCTCGGCGCTGAAGTTCCAGGCCGACATGGGCATCCTGCTGAGCTTCATGTTCCTCGCCAACATGGTCGGCGCGATCGTGCTGATGCCGGCCCTGCTGCGCTGGCTGACGCGGCCGAAGCTTAGGGCGGCGGATCAGTAGAGCCGGGAATCGGGAATCGGGAATCGGGAATCGGGAATCGCTGAGCGGTTCCCCATGGCGGCCGCACTCGGCTTTGGGCGGCCGCTTCCTCTTGCGCGTCTCGTGGATGCCGCTCAGTCGGTGCAGCGTCGGTGCCGTCGATTCCCGATTCCCCATTCCCGATTCCCAGCCGCTAGATCATCCCCCGCGCCGCAAACGAATAGGGCTCGCCCTCGCCGACGATGAAGTGGTCGAGGACGCGCACGTCGATCAGGGCCAGTGCGTCCTGCAGGCGGCGGGTGATCTGGCGGTCGGCAGCGGAGGGCTCAGCGACGCCGCTGGGATGGTTGTGGCCAAGGATCACAGCGGCTGCGTTGTGGGCGAGGCAGCGCCGCACGACTTCGCGTGGGTGCACCTCGGAGCCGTCGATGGTGCCGCGGAACAGCTCCTCGAAGGCCAGCATGCGGTGGCGGCTGTCGAGGAACATGCAGGCGAACACTTCCTGCGGGGCACGCTGCAGGCGTTGGCGGAACAGCAGGCCGGCGCTGCGCTCATCGCTGATCGCGGGACCCCGCTGCAGCTGCGCGCTGAGACAGCGGGCGCCCAGCTCGTGCGCCGCCAGCAACAGGGCGGTGCGCGCTGGCCCGAGGCCGCGCTCGCGCAGCAGGGACTCCGGGCCGAGTGCGGCCAGTGCAGCCAGGCTGCCGTGGCGCGCAATCAGGCCGCGGGCACAGGCGACGGCATCTTCGCCGGCCATGCCTGAGCCCAGGAACAGGGCCAGCAGCTCGGCATCGCCCAGGGCCTGGGCGCCGCGCTTCAGAAGTTTTTCCCGGGGACGCTCGGCCTCGGGCCAATGACGGATCGACATGTGGACTCGGCAGCAGGCAACTGCGGCCCAGATTGCCCCCGCCCAGCGCCCGGCGGGACCGGAGGAGCGAGCCCTTTCGGGTAATCTATCGGCCGTTTTCGGGGTAGGACTTTTCCGGTGACCGCAGCTCCTTCCGCGCGGCGCATCCTGTTGGGCGTGTCCGGCGGCATTGCCGCCTACAAGTCGGCCGAACTGGTGCGTCTTCTGCGCGCCGGTGGCGCCGAGGTGCAAGTGGTGATGACCGCCAGCGCCGCCCAGTTCATCGGCCCACTCACCCTGCAGGCCCTGTCGGGCCGGCCAGTTCGCGACTCGCTCTGGGATGCCGCCGCCGAAGCGGCGATGGGCCATATCGAGCTGGCCCGCTGGGCCGACCTGGTGCTGATCGCGCCGGCCACGGCTGATCTGCTCGCGCGGCTCGCGCAGGGCCGTGCCGATGATCTGCTGACCACGCTGTGTCTGGCCTCCGACCGTCCGCTGTGGCTGGCGCCGGCCATGAACCGCCTGATGTGGGCGCACCCGGCCACGCGCGCCAATATCGAGCTGCTCAGCGCGCGCGGCGCACGCGTCCTCGGCCCCAGCGTCGGCGCACAGGCCTGCGGCGAGACCGGCGAGGGGCGCATGCTCGAACCCGGCGACATCGCTGCCGCCGCGCTGGCGGCGCTGGCGCCACGGGTCGCCGGCTTGGCTGGTCGACGGGTCTTGATCAATGCTGGGCCGACCTTCGAGGACATCGACCCGGTGCGGTTCCTGGGCAACCGCAGCTCGGGAAAGATGGGCTTCGCGCTGGCCGAAGCCGCTGCGGCCTCGGGTGCCGAGGTCACCCTGGTGGCCGGCCCGGTGGTGCTGGCGACGCCGCCGGGCGTGCAGCGGATCAACGTGCGTTCGGCGGCGCAGATGCGCGAAGCCGTGCTGGACCGGCTCGACGGCATGGACGTGTTCATCGCCGCGGCCGCGGTCGCCGACTACCGGCCGCGCGAATGCGCCGAGCAGAAGATCAAGAAATCGACCGAGGCCTTCAGCATCGACTGCGTGCGCAATCCGGACATCGTCGCCGAGGCCGCCGCGCGTCAGAAACGGCCGCTGGTGGTCGGATTCGCCGCCGAGACGCGGGAGGTCGAGGCCTACGCGCGCGACAAGCTCGAGCGCAAGGGGCTCGATCTGATCGCCGCCAACGATGTTGCCGCGCCCGGTCTTGGATTCGAGAGCGAGAGCAACGCGCTCACCGTGCTGTGGAAGGACGGCCGCGCGCGCATCGAGACCGCCCCCAAGGCGGAGGTGGCCCGGCTTTTGCTGGAGATCATCACCGAGCGCCTGGGAGCCCGCGCATGAGCGCGCCGGCGCCGGTGGCGATGCGCGTGCTGGACGCGCGGCTCGGCACCGAGTTTCCGCTGCCCGAATACGCCACCGCCGGCTCGGCAGGGCTGGACCTGCGCGCCATGGTCGAGGCGCCGCTGGTGCTGGCGGCGGGCCAGAGCGTGCTGGTGCCGTCGGGGATTGCGATACATTTGAACAATCCGGAGCTGTGCGCGGTGGTGCTGCCGCGCTCGGGCCTCGGCCACAAGCAGGGGCTGGTGCTGGGCAATCTGGTCGGACTGATCGATTCGGACTACCAGGGGCCGCTGATGATCAGCCTGTGGAACCGCAGCCAGAGCCCCTGTACCGTCGCTCCCGGCGATCGGGTGGCGCAGCTGGTGGTGATGCCGGTGCAGCGGGTGCAGCTGGAACGCGTCGAGTCCTTCGAGGCCAGCGCGCGGGGCGAAGGCGGATTCGGCCATACCGGCATCCGCTGAAGGCGGCAGGGCGGGGCGGATACGGGCACCCAGGGGCGAAGGAAACCGAGGTCGATGACCAAGCGCAGGAAGAAGCAGAAGGACCCGGTACAGCTGCCGCCCGAAGTGCTGGCGCTTCGGCGTCCGGCCTATTTCGTCGTGGCCCTGATCGCGCTGCTCGGCGGCCTCCTGATCATCTGGCAGGGCGTCCTGGCCTGGCAGAGTGGCCGCGCCGGCCCGCGTCTTGAGGCGCTGCGGGCCACGCTGGCAGAGAACATCGGCGACGACCTCGCCGCGCGCATGCGCCGCATCGAACGCGCGGTCAACGATCCCTACCTGCGCGCCGACCTCGCTGCGGGCGCGCTCGACTCGGCGAAGGAGCGCGCCGTCCGCGTCTGGAACGACGCGCCGAGCCTGAGCGCGTACAGCGCGAAGCTCGACGAGGTCTTCGAGCAGAACATCGCCGGCTTCGGCTTCAGCCGCCTGCAGCTGCTCAATCGCGCGCGCGTGGCCGAAGGCCCGGTGGTCGGCCCGATCGGTCGCGGCACCGAAGTGGTCATGGGCATCGCCGCTCCGGCGCGCGAGGAAGGCCGCGTGCTGGGCGTGATCCTCGCCGAGTTCCCGGTCACCGCCTACGTGGACAAGGTCCGCGCAGCCGACCTGCCCGGCGGCTATCTCGACCTGCGCACCGACGCCGCGGTGCTGGTCAGCTCGGGCAACGAAGGCCTGGCCAAGGACGCACAGGCGATCCCGATCGCCGGCAGCGGCCTGCTGATGGGCATCGCCACGCCGCCGGTGGTGACCATGATTCCCTACGACCCGCCGATGCAGATCGGCCTGGGCGCGATCGTCATCCTGCTGGGCGTGCTGCTGGTCTGGCAGCTGCGCCGCGATCCGGAGTTCCACGCCGCGCCCGTGCGCGCCGACGAACCCACCTTTGCCCAGACCCTGGCCCAGCAGCCGAAGTCGGAGCCCAAGGCGACGCCCGCAGCGGGCCCGGCCGCAGCGCCCGCGGCGCGCACTGCGGTCAATGTCGACCGCTCGATCTTCCGCGCCTACGACATCCGCGGCGTGGTCGGAAAGAGTCTCGACGAAGGCGTCGCGCGGCTGATCGGCCAGGCCGTCGGCAGCCTGATGGCCGAGCAGGGCCTGCGCGAGATCGTGGTCGGCCGCGATGGCCGCCTGTCCGGTCCCGCTCTGTCGGAAGCCCTCATCGAAGGCCTGCGCGCCGCCGGCCGCGACGTCATCGACATCGGCATGGCGCCGACGCCGGTCGTCTACTTCGGCGCCTTCCAGCTCAACACCGGCTGCTGCATCGCGCTGACCGGCAGCCACAACCCGCCCGACTACAACGGCTTCAAGATCGTGGTCGGCGGCGAGACCCTGCACGGCGGCGCGATCCAGGACCTGTACGCGCGCATCGCCGAGGGCCGGCTCAGCAGCAGCGGCAACGGCGGCCTGCAGCAGTTCGACATCCTCGACGACTACGTCTCGCGGATCAGCGGCGACGTCCAGCTGGAGCGCCGTCTGCGCGTCGTCGTCGACTGCGGCAACGGGGTTGCCGGAGTGATCGCGCCGGCCGTGCTCGAAGCCATCGGCTGCGAGGTCGAACCGCTGTACTGCGAAGTCGACGGCAATTTCCCCAACCACCACCCCGATCCGTCCGAGCCGGAGAACCTGCGCGACCTCACGATGATGGTCAAGCGCCTCGGCTTCGATCTTGGCATCGCCTTCGATGGCGACGGCGACCGCCTCGGCGTGGTCAGCGCCGACGGCGAGAACATCTTCCCCGACCGCCTGCTGATGCTGTTCGCCCAGGACGTGCTGAGCCGCAACCCGGGGGCTGCGATCATCTACGACGTCAAGTGCACCGGGCATCTGGCCGGGCACGTGCTGCGCAACGGCGGCAGCCCGATCATGTGGAAGACCGGACACTCGCTGATCAAGGCCAAGATGCGCGAGACGGAAGCCGAGCTGGCCGGTGAAATGAGCGGCCACTTCTTCTTCCGCGAGCGCTGGTTCGGCTTCGACGATGGCATCTACTCGGCGGCGCGCCTGCTGGAGATCCTCGCTGCCGACGGCCGCGAGCCCACCGAAGTCTTCGCCGAGCTGCCCAAGGGCGTGTCCACGCCCGAGCTCAAGGTCAAGATGGAAGAGGGCGCGCACTACGCCTACATGGACCGTTTCGCCGCGCGCGCGCGCTTCGATACCGCCAAGATCGCCACCATCGACGGCATCCGCGCCGACTGGCCGGATGGCTGGGGCCTGGTCCGCTGCTCCAACACCACGCCCTGCCTGGTGCTGCGCTTCGACGCCGACAACGAAGTCGCCCTGGCGCGCATCCAGAACGCCTTCCGCGAACAGCTGCTGGCGGTGGATCCTGGCCTGAAGCTGCCGTTCTGAGGCCTTGCTTCGGCCCGCTGGGGCGATGGTGCCCCGGTGCTCGGTTCGTGTCTTGAGCGGGATTGAACTGCGCGCCAGCGCCCGCGGCCACGCTTACACACGCCAGTGCGTGTCCGGGTGGGTCTCTCACACTCAATCGAGCCCGGTCCTCCATCGTCCGCACCGATGCCGGCGGCAGTGGCCTCGGCATGCGCTGGCTCCGGGAGTGTCGTTCCGAAGCAAGCGGATTCAGCGCATGTGCTGCGCAGCGCTTCCGGTGGCTTCCTAGGATGCTGCCCCCGCAAGCAGGCGAACGATGCGCGGTTTCGCGGCCGCTACCCGTCTGACGCCCCGCCTGCCTCACCCGCGTCTTGGGGCCTGGTCTGGGCGGCTCCCATCCCCGTCCCCCTCGAACGCTTCGGCGCCGCCGTGGCCGCGTGCGCGCCGCGCGCCGATTGATCCATGGATCGCGCTGACCGGCTGCCGCCGGTACCCAACTGGCGAGACCTCCCCCGGGGCGGTGCGCAAACGAAGAGGCCGGATGCTTGCGCATCCGGCCTCTCGCTCAATCGACCACCTGCTTGATGGTCTTGTGCTTACGGCGTCGACTCGAACCCGTGCTTGAAGATCTCAGGCGCTTGCGAGGCGGCGGCCGGCAGCAGGCACCAGCTGACCAGCTGCCCGGTGTCGGCGCCGACGTTGTCGCTGACCCGCAGCGACCAGGCGCCGCTGAGCTCGGTGCCTGTGAATGCCGCCAGGGGATTGGCGGGACTGTACTCGGCACCCGGCGTGTAGGCGGGGTTGGCGTTCGCGCAGTTGGACTGCACGCTCAGCGCGGAACCATCGGCAAGGATGATGTCCATGTTGTCGCCATTGCAGCCGTTGGTGGATGCGGGCACGCCGGGGCGATTGACCAGCTCGACCGTGGTGCTTCCCTTGCTCAGCCAGACCCGCAGGTCGCCGATCCAGGTGTGGTTGATCTTCAGGCCCAGACGCAGACCGTCGAGCGTGCCTGTGTTGACGACATTGAGCGTGTCGGTGGCGCCCGTCGGGTTGTTGTCCGGGATGTTGAGGGCCGGCTCGCTGCAGATCAGGTTGCTGGTGGTGAAGCTCCGCACGCTGGATGCCTGGCCGGCGCCGCAGCGATTGGTCGCCGACACGCGCCAGAAGTACTCGGTGTTTGCTGCCAGCGCGCTGGCCAAGGTCAGACTCGTCCCAGGCACCGTGGTATCGACGATCGGGCTGCTGAACTGCGCATTGTTGGCCACCTCAACCCGATAGCTGGTGGCGCCGGGAATGGCATCCCAGCTCAAGCTTGGACGCAGCGGCTGATCGACGGCGCCCTGGGCGGGGGCCGCCAGGCCGACTGCGACGGGTGCGGCTGCATCCACCGGCACGTTCACCGTGCGGGTCTTGCTGGAGGCCGGGAAGCCTGGGCCGTTGGACGCCGCGGTGATGTCGAGGCTGAAGGTGCCGGACGGCAGGCTGCCGGTATTGCCGATCGCCAGCGTGCTGGTGGCGGCCGGCGTCGCCGGGGTCAGCGGGTTGACCGAGAAGCTGCCGGTCAGGCCGGCGGGCAGGGTCGAGTGGCTCAGCGTCAGCGGATCGTTGAAGCCCTCGAACGAGGTCGCACCGATGCTGAGGTTGATCGGCTCGCCCGCACAGATGCCAGCGCCGGCGCCGCTGGCGCCCAAGATGAAGTCCGGCTCGGTCAGGCCCAGCAGCTTGCCGGTGGCGGACAGTGCAAAGGGCTGCGGACCCTGGGCGACCTGGATGCCGCGCACGCGAATCGTGTAGCTGCCGGTGGTGGGCGTCGGCAGCTCGATGTTGTGCACGTTGTTGCGGTCGTCGTAGTCGGCGGTGCTGGTGTCGGCGACCGGGTTGGGGTTGGTGAGGCCGCCGCCGGCCGGCAGCTTCTGGGTCCAGATCTGACCGTCCGGCGTCTCGACCTCAAGCCGAAGCTGGTTGACTCCGTGCGGGTTGGCATTCACCAGCGCGGGTGCGTCATGCCACACCAGGGTGACAATCAGCGGCGCGCCGGATTCGACCGCCAGCATCTCCGTATGGACATCGCCGGTCTCCAGGCCTTCGCTCTGGTCGTCCAGCCACAGGCCGCGCGCGTCTTCGTGGAAGTACAGGCTGCGGTCGAGGTTGATGCGGCCCCAGCCCTGAGACTGGCTGGGCGCACCCCCGGTGGTGCCGGCGCCGGTGATCTCCTGCGCGCCGTTGATCATGATCGCCTTGATCAGCGCGGCAGAGGGCGTCGGCAGGGCGTGGTCGGGGTTCTCGATGCCGCTCGGGTAGAAGCCGCGCTGCAGGTACTCGCGGACCAGGGCCGACAGGCCAGCCGCGGTCGGCGTGGCCATCGAGGTGCCGCTCATGCTGGCGGTGCCGCAGGCGGTGCGCGAGGCCGAGATGATGCTGCCACCCTGGGCGGTCATGTCGGGCTTGAGGCGGCGGTCCTGGGTCGGGCCGCGCGAAGAGAAGCCCGACATCGCGTCGCCGCCGGTCCCGCGGTTGTTGCTGCCGATCGAGAACACGTTCTTGGCGTTGCCGGCCGCGCCGACATCAGCGCCCGGGCCGCAGCCCGTGCTGCCGCCCAGTCCGCCGCTGTTGCCGGCGGCGACCAGCACTGCCAGCTGCGGATGCTCCCAGACCACCGCATCGGCATCGCGGGTGGTGGCCCGGTACTCGACCTGGCAACCCGCGATGCAGGCGCCCACCGAGTTACGGCAGGACGAGCCCCAGGAGTTGTTGTGGGTCAGGGCGCCATTGGCGTAGGCGGTGGCCGCCGCGTGGAAGATGGTGCCGCCGCCGCTGTTCAGGTACTGCAGGCTGGCGCCCATTTCCTGCGAGATCAGCTTGGCGCCGGGCGCGGTACCGTCAAGGTCAGTCAGGCCGCCGGGGCTGGTGCGGGTGCTGCAGTCGACCGCGCCAGTCGCCGGGTTGTTGCCGGTAATCGTGGCCATGACGTGGGTGCCGTGGCCGTGGCCGTCGGCGGGCGCTCCGGTGGTGCTGCCGTCCCACTTGTAGTGAGCGCCGATCTTGCGGTGGTTGAAGTCGGGGGTGATGGTCGGGCAGCCGGCTCCGGAGGCGCAGACCGAGGTGACCGGCTGGCCGAAGCTTGCATCGGCGAACGAGCAATGGGTCGCGTGAAGGCCCGAGTCGGCGGCGGCGACGATCTGGCCGCAGCCGAACAGCCCGTTCTCGAAGGCTGGCATCGAACCCGCCACCGGCGTCTGCTGTCCGCTCTGGTGCAGCCAGCCGGCCTGCGAGTTCATCAGTTCGTTCGGCCAGCGCAGGCTGACCGTGGCGACCTCCGGATTCAGCGCCAGCGCCTGCACGGCGTCAGCCAGCGCGCTGCGCTCGAAGCCCACCACGATGCGCTCGTGGTCGAAGCCCTGTTCGGTCAGTTTGTAGGACAGGCCAGGGGTGGACAGCAGGCTGTCGCGGCTGCGCGCGGCCTCGACGCCAGGCTGCAGGGCGATGCTCAGCTCTTCAATGCCGGCCTCGGCCGAGATCGACACACCCTTGCCGCCGGCCAAGGTGCTGGCGATGTCATTCGCGAGGTTGATGTCGAGCTTCCAGACCGGCAGATAGGCGCCGGTCCAAAGCACGCCCGGCAGCGCCTTGACGCGGCTCTCGGTGGCCGTATCCATGCGCACCAGGTAGGCGTAGTGCGGCGCGTAGCCGAGGATCTGCACGCCCTGCGCTTCCAGCGCGCGGCGCTGCTCGGCGCGGATCGGCGCATCGAACTTGACGATGCGGAAGGGTGAGTTCGCGTCGGCGCGGCCCAGCGGGCGCAGGGCCTCGTGCACCAGCGTCAGCTCACCGCTGCAGGTGTCGAGTGTGGCCGCATCGAACGACACAGTGCAGCGCTTGTCGCCGTCGGCGGCGAAGCCCGTCAGGGGCAGCAGCAGAAGACCAGGAATCCAGAATCGCATCGAAATACTCCCCGAGGCCGGGCCTGCCCGGCAGCAGCGTGTGGCGTGCGGAATGCACCGCAGAGTCGAGGCTCGAGGGACGGGCTGCAGTTCGGGTCCGGGCGCACCGGGCAGGGTGCATGCCTGTCAATGATGGGACTCCCCGGAACCCGTGCAGCGGGCCAGCTCGACGGCTGCCGGGTGCGGATGGTTCCGCGCCGGCAGCGCTGGGCTCCCCCACGGACCCCAGCTGCGTGGGGCGAGGATAGCAGCGCCTTCCCTCACGCGCACATCACCCTGTCTTGGCGGTTCGTTGACGCGCAGAGCCCCCGGGAGCAGCCTGCTATCCTGCCCCGCCCCGGATCGGCCCCAGCGGCCTCAGGACGCCGCGCGCGCCATGCGACTGCTTTACACCCTTGCGATGTACCTGCTGACGCCGTTGATCTTCTATCGGCTGCTGGCGCGGGGTCTGCGCATGCCCGGCTACTACGCGCGCTGGCGCGAGCGCTTCGGGCATTTCAAGAACCCCGGCTTCGAGCGCAGCATCTGGGTGCATGCGGTCTCGGTCGGCGAGGTCAACGCCGCAGCGCCACTGGTGGAGGCCCTGCGCCGCCGCTATGCCGACCTGCCCTTCGTGCTGACCACCGTCACGCCCACCGGCTCGGACCGCGTGCGCCAGCTCTGGGGCGACGACGTCTTCCACGTCTACCTGCCCTATGACCTGCCTGGCTCGGTGGGGCGCTTCCTGGCCGCGACGCGTCCCAAGCTCGCCGTGGTGATGGAAACCGAGATCTGGCCGAACCTGTTCCTCTCCTGTGAATCCGCCGGCATTCCTGTGGTGGTGGCGAATGCCCGGCTGTCCGACAAGTCGCTGCGCGGCTACGGGCCGGTGCGGCCGATCATCCGCGCGGCCATCCGCAGCGCGCGCTTCGTCGCCGCGCAGTCGCAGCAGGACGCCGACCGCTTCCTCAGCCTGGGCGCACGCCCCGAGCGCCTGCGCGTGGTCGGCAACCTGAAGTTCGATCTGCAGGTCAAGCCCGAGCTTTTCACCGAGGCGGCCGCCGCGCGCGTGCGCTGGGGCGTGCAGCGGCCGGTGTGGATCGCCGCCAGCACCCATGAAGGCGAGGAGCTGGCGGTCATCGAGGCGCACTCGCGGCTGTTGAACCGCTTTCCCGACGCCCTGCTGCTGGTGGCGCCGCGCCATCCCGAGCGCTTCAAGCCAATGGTCCAGCTGTGCCGCAGCTACGGCTTCGCCACCCGCACGCGCAGCGAGGATGACGAGCCCGATGCGCACAGCCAGTGCTTCGTCATCGACACCTTGGGCGAGCTGGTCAACTTCATCGCCTGCGCCGATGTCGCCTTCGTCGCCGGCTCACTGGAGGCGATCGGCGGCCACAATGTGCTGGAGCCGGCAGCGCTGGGCATCCCGGTGGTGGTCGGGCCGCACACCTTCAACTTCGAGGAAGTGACCGACCTGCTGCTGGAGCAGGGCGCGGCCCTGCGTGTGGCCGACTCGGAAGACCTGTCGCGCACCCTGCAGACCCTGCTGGCGGACCCCGAACGTCGCGAGCGCATGGGCGAGGCCTGCAAGCGTACGGTCGGCCATGAGCGCGGTGCCGTGGAACGCACGCTGGAAGTCATCGGCCGCCTGCTGCGCGGCGAGGTCGAGCCGGGCGCCGACGCCAGCGACAGTCGGCCGGCCTCGCGCGGGCGCTGAGTGCTGCCCGAATCGCCGGGCGAAGCGGGACTCGCTTCGCCCGCCAACCGAGCGGATCCCGACCCCGCGGCCTATGGCGAGGCTTTCGCTGCCTGCTACGACAGGCTGTATCCGCGCCTCGATCGTGCGCTCCTGGTGCGCCTGCTCGCCCTCGCCGGGTCGGGCCCGGTGCTGGAGCTCGGAGCCGGCACCGGGCGTGTGGCCCTGCCGCTCGCCCAGCGCGGGCTGGAGGTGTGGGCGCTGGACGCATCGATGTCGATGCTGGCTCTACTCCGCCAGCGCAGCGGTGCACGCACACCCCTCTGCGTGCAGATGGACATGGCGGCTTTTGCGCTGCCTCAGCGCTTTGCCTTGATCACCCTGCTGGTCGATACCCTGGATCTGCTGCCGCCATCGCGACAGGCGGCTGTGTTCACCTGCGCCGCCCGCCATCTCGCGCCGCGCGGCGTCCTGCTGGTCGAGCGCTTTGGCGACACACTGGGCGAGTCGGACCTGCACTGCCCGGCAACCGATGCGACCAGCGCGGCTGACGTGCCGCACCTGCGCACCTGGAGCGCCAGCGACCGGCAGCACCGGTGCTGGGCAAGGGCGGCCGGGCTGCGCCTGGTCGAACAGCTGCCGGGGCCCGGCGGTGCACGGCACATGCTGTATGCGTCGGAGGATCCCGCGGACGAGCCCCTGCCTGCAGCCCCGGGCGCTCGCCCCGCCGATGCCACGTGGTGCGCGCCAACCCCCTTGAGCGCTGCTTCCCTCAGCACATCGGAGCCCATACCCATGCACGACCGTTCCATCAATCCGACCCACGCACCCGACAGCGACGCGGCGCTGCGCGAGCTGCTGGCCTCGACCCGACGCATTGCCGTGCTCGGCATCAAGTCCGAAGCGGCGTCGTCCCAGCCCGCCCATTACGTGCCCGAGTACCTGCAGCAGGCCGGCTTCGAACTGCTGCCGGTGCCGGTCTACTATCCCGAAGCGACGCACATCCTCGGCCAGCCGGTGTACCGGCGGCTGCAGGATGTGCCCGGATCGATCGATCTGGTCTGCGTGTTCCGCCGCCCGCAGGACCTCGCCGGCCACCTGCAGGATCTGCTCGCGGCCGCACCCAAGGCCGTCTGGCTGCAGTCCGGGATCCGCAGCGAGCCGTTCGCGGCGGCGCTCAAGGATGCGGGCATCGCGGTGGTGCAGGACCGCTGCCTCATGGTCGAGCACCGGCGCCTCGGCGCTGGCGGGTCAGCGGGTTGAGGCACAGCGCGGCGCACCGCCGCCCTCACTGCCTTCGGGTCGCCGGGTCGAAACGCGCATCTGCATCCACGCCAAGCCGCGCCAGCCAGGTCTCCAGCGGCTCGGGCCGCGCGTACAGATAGCCCTGCTGCAGGCTGCAGCCGCTGCCCTGCAGGAAGGCCGCCTGTTCGCGGGTTTCGACGCCTTCCGCGACGACGCTCAGGCCCAGGCTTGCCGCCATCGAGATCACCAGCTTGACGATGGCGCAGTCGCTGGCGTCGCCCGGCGTGTCCTTGACGAAGCTGCGGTCGATCTTGAGCTGGTACAGGGGCAGCCGCTTCAGGTAGGCGAGGCTGGAGAAGCCGGTCCCGAAGTCGTCGATCGAGAAGCGCAGGCCCAGGGCCGACAGCTCGCGCATGCGCTGCGCGGCCTGTTCGACGTCATCGATCAGCAGGTTCTCGGTGACTTCCAGGATGACCTGCGCCGGATTGGTGCCGTGCGCGCGCAGATGGGTGCGCACGCGCTCGACGAAGTCGGGCTGGTGGAACTGCCGCGGGCTGACGTTGATGCTGAGCGGCAGATCAATGCCGGCCGCCGCCATCCGCGCGGCGGCACGACAGCCTTCGCCCAGCACCCAGTCACCGATGCCGACGATGATGCCCGTGCGCTCGGCGGCGTCGATGAACTCGCCGGGGGCGAGACGCCCGCGCTGCGGATGCTGCCAGCGCAGCAGCAGCTCGGCGCCGGCCACGCTGCCGTCGGCATGCACTTCCGACTGCGCGTGCAGCACGAACTGGCCGTGCTTGAGCGCCTCGCGCAGGTCCAGCTCCAGCTGCATGCGCTGGCTGAGCTGGCCGCTCATCGCGGCGTCGTAGCGCACCGCCTGGCCGCGACCCGCGGACTTGGCGAGGTAGAGCGCGGTGTCGGCCTCGCGCAGCAGGTCGGCGGCGCTGCCGCCGGCCCCCGGATAGAAGGTGATGCCGAAGCTGACGCCCGTGCTGCAGCGCTGGCCGTCGATCTCGATCGGCTCGTCGAGCGCCTCGCGCAGCCGTACCAGCACGCCCGCCACCATGTCGCGCGCGGCTTCCGGATCGGTGGACAGCGAGGGCAGCAGCAGCAGGAACTCGTCACCCCCCGGCCGCGCCAGGGTGTCGCCGCCGCGCAGCAGGGCGCCGAGCCGGATGGCCACGGCCTGCAGCAGGCGATCGCCAACGCTGTGCCCGCGGCTCTCGTTGACCCGGCGGAAGTCGTCCAGGTCCAGCATCAGCAGGGCGCCGACGCTGCCGTCGGTCGCTGCCGCCTCCAGCGCGCGGCTCAGGCGCTCCTCCAGCAGTCGACGGTTCGGCAGGGCGGTCAGGGGGTCGAAGTAGGCGACGAACTGGGCCTGCTGTTCGGCCTGCTTGCGGGCACTGATGTCGGTCAGGCTGCCGATCATGCGCAGTGCCCGCCCCTGCGCGTCGCGCTCCACCACCTCGCCGCGGTCCTCCACCCAGATCTCGCTGCCGTCGGCACGCAGCATGCGGAATTCACAGGCATAGGGCGCCTCGCCGCGCAGGCAGTGCTCAAGCCGCTGCAGCACCCGGCTGCGGTCGGCGGGATGCAGCATCCGTTTGAAATCCTCGACGCTGCGCTGCAGGCCGGTTTCCGGCAGGCCCATGATGGCCAGCCAGCGCGCGCTGACGTGCACGCTGCCGGCGAGGATGTCCCAGTCCCAGATGCCCTCGCCGATCACCGCCAGCACCTGCGACAGCCGCGCCTCGCTCCGGCGCAGGGCCTCGACGGCGCGGTTGCGCTCGCGGATGTCGATGTCGATGCAGAACATTTCCGGCGCGCCGTCGGCGTTCTCCAGCAGCGCGTGGCTGGAGAACACTTCGACCGGCTGCCCGCGGCGGTCGCACAGGCTCAGCTCGGACGAGGGGATCGGCCGGCCGTGCTGCATCCAGCCCTCGACATCGTCGATCACCGCCTGCCGCGCGACCGGCGGGATGATCAGGTCCTCCAGGCGCTGGCCGATGGCCTCGGCCGCGCTGTAGCCGTACAGGCGTTCGCTCGCGGCGTTCCACAGGAACACCCGGCGTTCGCGGTCATAGCCCTGGACGGCGATGGCGTCGATGCGCTCCAGCAGCGCGCGCAGGCGCGCCTCGGAGACCGCGACCTTGCGCTCGGCCTCGCGCTGGTCGGTGATGTCCAGCAGCAGGGTGGTCCAGACCGTGCCGCCTTCGGGCCAGGGCATCGGCTTGCCGTGGGCCTGGATCCATTTGCGCCGGCCCGAGGGCGTGGTGATGCGGTATTCGTCGCGCCACTCGCTGAGCCGCGCCGCGCTGTCGGCGATCGAAGCCCGCAGCCGCGGCACGCAGTCAGCGTCGATCAGTGCCCACAGGCGCGACAGGTCGGCCTCGATCTCGGCGGCACTCAACTCGAACAGCTCGGTGCAGCCGGCGCTGACGTACCAGATGGCATCGCTGCCGTCCGGTCGCAGCAGGTAGCGGAACAGGGTGCCGGGCAGGCCGGAGGACACGGCCGCGAGCCCGGATGCGAGGTCCCGGTCGGGTCCTGTCCTGTCTCCGCTGCGGTGGCGGCTGTCGCTCATGCCCCGTCAGATCCCCGGCGCCTCCGTATGGGGGCGCCTGCCAGCGTGCAGGAGCCATGCCCGTTCGCGCAAACAGGACCCGCGCGGGCGGCAGCGCGGTCGCGGTTTCACGCGCAGAACAGCGGCCCCAGCCCCTGCAGGAAGACCTCGCTGCCGAAGCGCGCCCACAGCAGGCCGGCCATCGCCAGCAGCGCGGCCGCGGCCAGCAGCAGCCAGCGCTTGAGCGCCTGCGGGCTCATGCCGGCTGCCAGGCGCGCTGCTCGCGCGTGGCGGCGCTGAGCGCCGCGGCCAGCAGGGCCAGCGCCACCGAGGTCCACCAGATCACCGCGTAGCTGCCGGTGGCGTCGAACAGCCGGCCCGCCCACCAGGCGCCGAAGAAGGCGCCGACCTGGTGGCTCAGGAAGACGATGCCGTACAGGGTCGAGAGCTGGCGCAGGCCGAACATGCTGACCACCGCGCCGCTGGTGAGCGGCACCGTGCCCAGCCAGAGGAAGCCGAACACCGACGCGAACACCAGGGCCGAGACCGGCGTCAGCGGCAGCCACAGGAAGATCACCATGGCCAGCCCGCGCGCGAAGTACAGCGCCGCCAGCAGGCCGGTGCGCGAATGCCGCCCGCCCCACAGCCCGAACAGCCAGCTGCCGGCGATGTTGAACAGCCCGATCAGGGCCAGCGACCAGGCCCCGATCGCCGGGCTCAGGCCGCCGTCGACCAGATAGGCCGGCAGATGGGTGCCGACAAAGGCGACGTGGAAACCGCAGACGAAGAAGCCGCCGTTCAACAGCCAGTAGGGCGAATAGCGCGAGGCGCAGCGCAGGGCCTCACCCAGCTCGGGGCCCTCGATCACGGGAGCCGCGGCACCCCTGCGCAGCCGCCCCGGCAGGCCGAAGGCCAGCAGCGCGATGAAGGCGATCAGCGCGCTCAGGATCCACAGCGCGATGCGCCAGTCGAACGCGCCGACCAGGCCCTGCGCCAGCGGCACCACGGCGAACTGGCCCAGTGAGCCGCCGGCGGTGACCAGCCCGAAGGCGAGGCTGCGCTGCGCGTCGGGCACCACCCGGCCAACCGCCGACAGCACCACCACGAAGGTCGTCGCCGACAGCGCCATGCCGACCATTACGCCTAACGCAAGTCCAAGACTGGTCGCGCCGGTCGCACTGGCCGCCAGCACCAGCCCCGCGATGTAGAGCAGGCTGCCCCCGATCAGCGTCGGCCGCGTGCCGAAGCGGTCGGCCGCGGCGCCGATGAAGGGCTGGACCAGGCCGAACAGCAGGTTCTGCAGCGCGATCGCAAAGCCGAAGGCCTCGCGGCTGATGCCGAGCTCGCTGCCGACCGGCTGCATCATCAGGCCGAAGCTCTGGCGCACGCCCATGCTGAGGGTGACGATGGCCGCCGCGCTGGCCACCGCGATCAGGGCGGTGCGAGTCCAGGCGGTGTTGTCAGCGGAGACGGTCGGGCTCATCCGCGCATGCTACGCCCGCACCGTCCGCTCCGGCCTCGCGACCTTGGGCGAAGTCGCGAAGGCCCTGAGCCTGGGCGCGCGAGTGTTTTCGAAGGCTCTCAAGAAACAAGACCGTAAGTGAATGATGGTATTGGAGCGCTCTCACTGCCGCGTGGCAGGGATAGGCGGTCGAAAACGACTCTGGTGACCCCGGTACTCGTCGCCCCCGCGAAGAGCCTGTCCTCGCGAAGGCGGGGACGGGGTCCAAGAGTAGTGGCCTCGGTCGCGAGAGGTCTGGATCCCCGCCTTCGCGGGGATGACGAACCCATGTTTCTTCGAGAACACCTGGCCCGCAATGCGGGGCTGAGAGGCTCTCATGCCAGCGCACCACCGCAGCTCGACCCTTGCCCCGCCGTGCAGCCGTAGCAGTGGCCGGCGACCGCGATCTTGCGCGGCAAAGCACCTTCCAGCAGATCGCGCAGATGCGGCTGGCCCGGGCCCGCGGCGTCGGACGGCAGGTCGAGCATCTGGTTGAAGTCGCAGTCGTAGACGTAGCCGCGGTAGTCGATGCTGAGCAGGCTGCGGCACATCACTGCGGACAGGTTCTCGTCGCGATGCGCGCCGCGTAGGGTGTCGAGGTGGCTGTCGAACTGGCCCTTGGAGACCAGCATGCTGCCGAAGCGCTGGATCGGCATGTTCGCCAGCGCGTAGAGGTGATTGAAGACGATGCCGAAGTTGTCGCCGAGCAGGCGCTTGTAGTCGGCTTCGAGCTTCTCCTGCGGCGGCGGCAGGAAGGCCCCGCCGGGGTTGTAGACCAGCTGCAGCTCGAGCCCGCTGCCGGGCTGGCCGTAGCCGAGCGCATTGAGCTTCTGCAGCGCGCGGATGCTCGACTCGAACACGCCCTTGCCGCGCTGCGCATCGACATTGGCCTGGCTGTAGCAGGGCAGGCTGGCGACGACCTCGACGCGACGCGCGGCGAGATAGTCGGCCACCCACTCGTAGCCCGGCTCCTCGATGATCGTCGGGTTCAGGCGATCCATCACCCGCAGGCCGCGCTCGACCGCCGCGTCGACCAGCCAGCGGAACTGCGGGTTCATCTCCGGCGATCCGCCGGTCAGGTCGAGGGTGTCGGCGCCGAAGCGTTCGGCCACGCGTAGCGCGAGCTGCATGGTGTCGAGGTCCATCAGCTCGGTGCGCCGCGGGCCGGCGTTCACATGGCAGTGCGTGCAGCTGATGTTGCACAGGTAGCCAAGATTGAGCTGGAGGGTCTTCAGTGCCACGCGCTCGATGGCGGGGAATTCCACCGCCTGCAGCAGGGGCCAGGTGTCACGCATGCGGATCGTGCTCCGAGGAAGGCTGTGGCCGGAACGGCTGCAGCAGCAGGCTTTGCAGGGACTGTTCGCGCTGCGAACGGAAATACCCGAGGCCGATCGGCATCGCTTCCTCGGGGGCGCGCGGCTGCGCGCGGTAGCTGCCGAACAGCCGGTCCCAGATCGACAGGTGGAAGCCGTAATTGCTGTCGGTTTCGGGCCGCCAGGTCGAGTGGTGGATGCGGTGCATCGACGGCGTCACCAGCAGCCAGCGCAGGCGGCGATCCAGCGCCGGCGGCAGGGCGAAATCCGCATGGGTGAACAGGGCGCCGGCCGACAGCAGCAGCTCGAACACCAGCACCGCCAGCGCCGGCGCGCCGAGGGCGGCGACCAGGGTCAGCTTGTAGACCAGCGACAGCGCCATCTCGAAGGGGTGGAAGCGTAGGCCGGTGGTGACGTCGAAGCCGGTATCGCTGTGGTGCAGGCGATGCAGGCGCCACAGCAGCGGCACCCCGTGCATCAGGCGGTGCTGCCAGTAGATCGCCAGATCCAGCAGCAGCACCGCGATCACGCAGTCGAGCCAGAACGGCAGGCCGAGCTGCGGCAGCAGTCCGATCTGCTGCGATTCGAGCTGCAGGGCGAGGCCGACCGCAAGCACCGGAAACATCAGCCGCAGCAGGAGCGTGTCGAGCGCGATCAGCAGCAGGTTGGTGGCCTGCCGGCGCTGGCCGCGGCCATCGCCGCGCAGCGGCCGCAGCCACTGCAGCACCAGCAGCAGGGCCAGCACGCCGCCGAAGGCACCCAGCCGCAGCGGGCCTTCGTTCAGCACCAGCGCGTTTGCCCACTCAGGCATGGCCCAGGGTCTCCAGCAGGGTGTCGATCTCGCCCAGCACGCGCTGCTGCGCAGGCAGCGGTCCGGCCAGTGCGCGCAGGGCTGCGGCCAGCTGCTGCAGATCCTCAGGCGTGTCGAGATCGCAGAGCGGCGGCAGGTCGAGCCAGTCGCCAAAGCCCGACAGCGCCGCGCGGAACTCGCTGCCGGTGCGCGGCTGGCTGTAGGCGACGCTCTCCCAGAGCACTTCGGGCGCCGTTCGATTGCCGCCGTAGAGCCAGAAGCCGCCGTCCTCGGCCGCACCCAGCACCTGTCGCGCCTGCGGCGCGCGCAGCCAGTCGGCGGCGCGCTGCAGGTATTCACGCCTGAGTTGGGGCAGATCGGCGCCGATCAGCAGGCCGAAGCGGTGCTCACGTACCAGTCGATGGTGTACGCGGGCCATGCGTGCACCCAGGCCGCCTTCGCCCTGCGGCACCCAGTCGAGCCCGCCGCGTGCGGCCCAGAAGGCCGGGGCCAGGCTGTCGCCCTCAGCGATGGCCCACACGCAGCGCACGCCGCTTTCACGGGCGAAGCGCTGCAGGAGTTCGGAGACGGCATCCGCGCAGGCGAGATAGAGCCGCTCGGCCGCCGCGCTGCCGATCGCGCGCGCCAGTCGCGTCTTCACCGGCGACAGGCCTGGTGTCTTCACGAACAGGGCCAAGGCGCCGCCGCTCATGGGCGACTCCCTTTCGAGAATGCGCGCGCCTGGGTCCAGCTGAGCGCGAGGAAGCGCAGGGTGGTGCGCAGCCAGCCCGCCTCCGCATAGCGACGTCCGCTGGTACGCAGGCGCGCGCCCAGGCGGCGCACCGGCAGCTTCGCGCGATGCGCCGCCCACACCAGGGCGTGATCCTCGGCGCGCGGCAGGCGCTCGTCGAAGCCGCCCAGCCGCTGGAAGTCCGCGCGCGGCAGGCACAGGCCCTGGTCGCCGAAGGGCAGGCCGAACAGTCGCGAGCGCAGGTTCGCGCCCAGCGCGTTCAGGCGCAGCAGGGCCGGGCCATCGAAGAAGCCGAGATCGAAGTGATAGAGCGCAGCAGCACGCTGTGCCACTGCGGCCAGCGCGCGCACGGCAGCAGCCTCCAGTCGGGAGTCGGCGTGCAGGAAGCACAGCCAGTTCCCGCGTGCGGCCGCCGCCCCCGCGTTCTGCTGGCTAGCGCGGCCTTGCGATGCCTGCAGCCAGCGTAGACGTCCGGCGAGGACGCCGGCCAGCGCATCAAGCTCGGGCGGCGCGGCATCCACGCCGACCAGCAGCAGCTCGACATCGACCGGCACGCGCTGCAGATCGCCCAGCAGCGCCCGCCAGGCGCTCTCGCCCGGGCCGATGGGAACAACGATGGACAGTCGAGGCAGCACGAGGGGAAAGCACTCTGCGAAACGCGGTGTCGCGGGCTGTCTGCGACATTCGGTCGCATGGGCAGCATGGCGGGGGAGCCGAACAATACGCGGCCCCGCGTCGCCTGAGTGCAAACAGATGCTTCATCGTCCCCGTTCGACCCCGCTTCGTTCAGTGTCCGCAGCCGTGCTGATCGCGCTGGTCTCCGCCACAGTCTCAGGTGCCCAGGCTGCCATTGGCTTCGAACTGGCCTCGGCCGCCAAGCTCGACGAGATCGAGGTGAAGGGGGTAGCCCCGACCCCGCTGAAGCGCGCTGCGCGCGCAGCTTCGCGGCTGGATGTGCCGCTGCTGCAGCAGCCCATTTCGGCTGACGTGATTGACGCCGACAGCCTGCGCGCGCGCAGCGACGCCAGCTTCAACGAAGCGCTCGAGCAGGCCCCCGGCCTGGTGCCGGCCTACAGCTTCGGCGTGATCAACATCAGCGGGCGCGGCTTTTCCGGGGTGTTCAATTCGCCGATCCTGTTCGACGGTGTTCGATACCCCGGCTGGCAGGTCACGCCCAGGCTGACCCTGAACTACCAGCAGGTCGAAGTGCTGCGCGGCCCGGCTGCGCTCACTGCCGGTCAGGGCTCGGTGGCCGGTGCGATCAATCTGGTGCCGCGGCGCGCCGACGGCCGCGCGGGCTCGAACGTGTATCTGGGCTATGGCCGCTACGGTACGACCACGGCAGCGTTGGGCAGCGGCGGCAGCGTGGGCGGTGGCGGCCTCGCTTGGCGGCTCGACGCCAGCCATCAGCAGTCCGGCGAGCGCGGCAGCTTCGGCTATGCGCGCGACACCAGCTTCGAGTTCCGTCACGTCAACGCCGAGCTGGCTGCGCCGGTCAGCGACACGCTGCGTTTGAGCCTCGCCTTCGAGCATTTCCTTGACGACGGCGAGGGCTATTTCGGTACGCCGCTGATCAATGGCCGCATTGACCCCAGCCTGCGCGACATCAACTACAACGTGATCGACGACGCCATCCGCATGGACGTGGATTGGCTGCGCGCGCGCGCCGAGTGGCAGCCCAGCGACAACCTGCGCGCCGCGCTGGTGCTGTTCGGGAATCGTGAGGACCGCTACTACCGCAATGCCGAGGTCAACACCTGGCAGCCAGCGACCGGCCTGATCCGCCGCAGCGACTATCTGGAGATCAGCCACGACCAGACGCTGCGCGGCGCGGTCGCCGATGTCGCCTGGTCGCACACCCTGTTCGGCCGCGCGCACCAGCTGGTGTTCGGCCTGCAGGCCGATCGCAACGACCATGACCGCAGCAGCGACAGCCCCTTCCGCTACACCGACGCGGTCGATCTGCGGGACCCGGTGCGTGGCGTCTACACCAGCCTCGACACCTTCCAGCCGCGCACCGCGACCGACATCGAACAGCGTTCGGTGTTCGTTGAAAGCGCGCTGGATCTCGCCCCGCGCTGGCGCCTGATCACCGGCCTGCGCCACGACCGCAGCGAGGTCGACTCGCTCAATGTGGTCAGCGGCCTGCGCTTCGACAAGCGCTACAGCGCCGGCAGCTATCGGCTGGGGCTCACCTTCAGCCCGAGTGAACGGACCACGCTGTACGGCTCGCTGGCGACCTCCAGCGAAGCACCGGCGCAGATCACCACCCTGGGGCTGGCGAACGCGAGCTTCGACCTCACCGACAGCGAGCAGGTTGAGCTGGGCGTGAAGCACAGCTGCGGGCGCGTCGATTGGACCCTGGCGCTGTACGACATCGCCCGCACCAACCTGCTGAGCCGCGATCCGGACGATCCGAACCGGCTGATCCAGGTCGGTGAGCAGGCCGCGCGCGGCGTCGAGGCCAGCCTGCGGATGCCGATCGGCGAGCGCCTGCGCGTCGAGGCCAGCGCCGCCCTGCTGGACGCCAAGTTCGAGCGCTTCGACGAAGTCGTCGGCGGTGTTGCCGTCTCGCGTCGCGGCAATGATCCGGTCGCGGTGCCCGAGCGCATCGGCACGGTCTGGGCTTTCTACAGCGCACGCCCGAACCTGGAGTTTGGACTCGGTCTGCGCGGTGTCGGCGAAAGCGCCGCGAACACCGCCAACACGCTGTATCTGCCGGGCTATGCCACGGTCGATGCCCTGCTTCGCTACGATGCGCCGCTGGGCCGCTTCAGCCTGCGCCTGCGCAATCTGGACGATCGCGTCTACGCCACGCGCCCCTACGGCGCCGGCCAATTCATGCTGGGAGAACCGCGGTGGTACGAACTCACCTGGCAGCGCAGCTTCTGAGTCTGTTCGGCGCGGGCCTGGCCCTCGCCGAGCCCGCGCGACTCATACCCATCGAGCTGCCGATCGAAGCCTCGGCGCTGACCCCGCATGTGGTCGCCGACAGCGCCAAGCAGCGCTTCCTGCTGAGCTGGCAGGAACGTCTGCCGGAAGGCTGTGCCCGCCTGCAGGTCGCAACGCTGTCGAAGGCGGGCGAACTCGGCGAAGCCCGCGAAGTCGCGCGCGGCTGCGACTGGTTCGTCAACTGGGCCGACCACCCGCAGATCGCGGTCGCCGACAACGGCGGCTGGTGGGCGTTCTGGCTGCAGAAGGAGGGCGCGGGCACCTACCACTACGGCATCCGCGTCGTGCACTCGCAGGATGAAGGCGCGAGCTGGTCGGCACCGATCACGCCGCACGACGACGGCACACTGAGCGAGCACGGCTTCGTCTCGATGGCGCCGGATGGCGCCGACCGCATGCGCCTGATCTGGCTGGACGGCCGCCACGCCGCGGCCTCACATGCGGACGGGTCCGTCCTCCATGACGCCCACGGCGACCACGAGACAGGGATGAGCCTGCGCGCTGCCGTGCTCGACGCCCGCGGCGCGATCCGCGAGGACGTGGAGCTCGACGCGCGCACCTGCTCCTGCTGCTGGACAGCGCTGCTGCGCCGCCCCGACGGCAGCCATCTCGCCGCCTGGCGTGACCGCAGCGATCACGAGATCCGCGACATCGCGTTGGCCACGCGTGACCGCAGCGGCTGGCAGGTGACCGGCCTGGTCCACGCCGACAACTGGAAGATCAATGCCTGCCCGGTCAACGGGCCCGCCCTGGCGCAGCAGAACGAACGCGTGTTTGCGGCGTGGTCGACCATGCCGAACGCGAACGACATGGCGGTGCGACTGCGCGTGCTCGGCACCGAGGCGACGCCCCTGCGGGTCGAACAGGGGCCCGCCGTGCTCGGACGCGTCGACGCCGAAGCCTTCGACGACGGCGTGCTGCTAAGCTGGCTCGGCGCAGGTGCGCCCGGCGAGAGCGTGCTGCGGCTGGGCCTGTTCGACGCGGAACTCGGCGAGCGCCAGCGCATTGATGTCGCCGCCCTGCCGGCAGGCCGCGGCATCGGCGTGCCGCGTCTGGCCGCACTCGCGCAGACCGCCGTGCTGGCCTGGACCGAGCCGAAGGGCGCCGCCGTCGCGGGCGCACCGGCGCCCACCCGGCTGCGCGCGGTGCTGCTCCACGCGGGTGCTGACTGAGGACAGCGCTGAACAGCCGGCGCCGGATCCGCGACCGCGCTCGATGGCGCGCCACGGCGTTGAGCGGATCAGCCCGGCCCGAGCTCGCGCCGGAAGCGGTGTCCCGCAAGAAGGGCCAGCACCGCGCCCAAGGCCATCAGGCCCAGGCCCAGCGTCGGAAACAGCATGGCGATCGGCAGGCCGAGGCCGAGCCCGCCCAGTGCCCAGGCCGCGCGGTCCGCACGGGGCTCGCCCGCTGCTGGCAGCGAGCGCGCGAGCAGTGCGTCCAGGCTCAAACGCCCGGCGCCGCCCAGCACCAGCGGCAGCAGCATCAGCGCGAACAGCAGGGGCAGCTTGAAGTTGCCGTGGCCGGTGTTGCGGATCGCATAGCCCTGCCACAGCTGCGCCAGTGAGCTCCACTCCGCTGGCCAGTGCACCGCGGCAGTGGCGACAAAGGTGAGCACCAGCAGGCTGTAGGCGGCGAAGCGGGTGCACAGACCGGCCACCAGCAGTGCGGCCGCGCCAAGCTCCGCCCAGGTCGCGAGCCACCAGCTCAGCTCGGGATCGACGTGCTTGAACGGAAACGGGAACTTCGACTGCACGCCGCCGAACCAGTTCTCGCCGCGCAGCTTTTCGAGGCCGGCCTCGCCGAACTCGTAGGCGAGGATCAGGCGCAGGCCGAGCGGGGCCAGCCAGGGCCCCAGGCCATCGAGCCGTGCGCGCAGGGCGGCGGGAAACGCGTGGAGTACGTTCATGCGGGCGTCCTTGGGCGACTGTGATCGAGTGCCGAGCAGAGGCAGGCGCGCCCTGCTTGATTGCCGCTCGCCTCGGCCTCGGGTGCGCTGCAGGACGGCGAGGCCGTCGGCAAGCGCGAGGCGACGCGCATGCAATCAAGCGTCCCGCTGGCGCATCCTTGGCCTTCGAACGCGGATCGCCGCGGGAGAACACAGCCATGCAGTCCCCAGCGCAGATTCGCTCAGGCAGACGGACGCCGCGGTCATGAATCGACTGCGCGACGAGGATTTCCAACGCGCCTACCGCTACGCGATCGCCCTGACCGGCGAGCGCGAGCAGGCCTACGACGTGGTGCATACCGCCGTGACCCAGTGGCTCGGCGCGGCGACCGCTGCCGTCGAGAACCCCCTGGCCTACTTCCTGCGCATCGTGCGCAACACCTTCCTGGCCGATCAACGCCGTGCGGCGCAGATGCGCTGGAGCCCGATCGAGGACGCCGAGGCGGTGATTCCCGCCGATCTGCGTGCGCTGGAGGACGTGCAGCTCGAACGCGCCTGGCTTGAGCGCGTCTGGGCGGATTTCACCGCGGCCGAACGCGAGGTGCTGTTCCTGTGGGCGGTCGAGGGCTACACCGTGGATGAGATCAGCGCCCAGACCGGTGCGCCGCGCGGCACCCTGCTGGCGCGCATGCATCGACTGCGAAGGAAGTTTGCCGGCGACGCGGACGCTGCGCGGGCGGGAGCGAGACCATGAAGCCTTCAGAGAACATGCCGCTGCGCGAGCAGCTGCGCGCGAAGTTCGAGCAGGAGCGGCTCGAAGCCTCCCAGCTGGATGCCCTGCGCGCGCGGCTGTCGGCACCGCCCGCGCCAGGCCCACAGACAGCGCCAGCAGATCAGGGACCGGCGCAGCCGGGCCGCCGTCGATTCTTCGCGACGGCAGCCAGCGTCGCCGCCGCCGCGACGGTCGGCTATTGGGGTCTGTTCGGTGTTCGGGCCTTTCGCGACACCAGCAACCTGCAGACCCTGGCCGACGAGATCGCCTACAACCACCTGTACGAGAAGCCGCTGGATGTGGCCTCGGCGTCGATGGCGGAGCTGCGCGAGGCCTTTGCGGGGGTCGGCTTCCTGCTGCAGGAGACGCCCTTCGCGCTGCCGCCGGGTGCCGAGCTGATCGGCGGCCGCCACTGTTCGATCGCCTCGGTGCCGGCGGTGATGCTGCGCTATCGCGTGGGCGCCGATGTGGTCGGCATCTGCCAGGCGCGATTTGATCCCGCCCGCCATCGCGGCGTGCCCGACATGCAGCTGGCCGCTGCACCGGCGACGGCGATGGCGCGCGGGCTCAAGGTCAGCCTGTGCCATGACCGCGGCGTGCTGATGGCGATGGCCACCGCCTGAATTGCCATCGCGCGGTCGGGGCAAAACGTCGCTTCAAGAACGGAGGCCGCGTTCGCGCAATCAAGGCGCGGCCTCGCTCACTCTTCACAGCGTCGGTTCAGCGGCCATGCCGATCCGACCTTGAAACCTGCGCCGCGCCGGGGGCACCCTTGGCCGTCGCTTCCATAGCCGCCCGCCGGGCGGATTCCATCCGGGCCTCGGCCCCTGCCACAGAGGATTGAACGCATGAACAACAGCACCAAGAACCTCGGCCTTGCCCTCGGCGCCGCCTTCGCCGCCAGCCTGATCGCCAGCCCGGTTGCCCAGGCCTTCCAGGTCCAGGACCTGCAGCAGGGCTACCAGCTGGTCGACGACCACAAGGAAGATGAGCCGAAGGAAGACAAGGAAGGCGCCTGCGGCGAGGGCAAGTGTGGCGAGGGCAAGTGTGGTGGCGAGCCCGCCGAGGGCGAGGACGCCGACAAGGACAAGGAAGGCAGCTGCGGCGAAGGCAAGTGCGGTGAGGGCAAGTGCGGCGGCGCGGCCTGATCGCTCGCGCGCGTTGATCTGGGAGCGCCTCGGCTCCGCGCGGTCCAGGCGTTCTTGAAAGGCACGGAGTCGTCTTCCCTGCGGAGAGCCTGTCCTCGCGAAGGCGGGGACGGGGATCCAGAGCGCTTGCGGTTGAGACGAGCGTTTCTGGGCCCCCGCATTCGCGGGGGCGACGATTCATGGGGTCGCAAGCTTGCCGGCTCCTGACGACCTTCCGCGACGCGCATCCGCTGCGGATGCGTGTGGCCTGTGCTGGCGGCGGCTCCGCGATCGCTGCCGCCTGTGCTCTGTTCCCGCCCAAACCAAAGGCACACCATGGATGCGCTGTCGCTGTGCGGCTTGGGTCTGCGCCGCCCGCTGCTGGAAGAGCTGCTGGCCCTGCCGGCGGGCCGCGTCGGCTTTCTCGAGCTCGCGCCCGACAACTGGATCGGCGTTGGCGGCAAGCGTCGCGAAGCGCTCGATGCGCTGCGCGAACGCTTCCCGATTTTCGCCCACGGCCTCAGCCTGTCGCTGGGCGGGCCAGAGCCCTTCGATACGACCTACCTAAAGCGTCTGCGCGGGTTTCTCGACGCCTTGGGCTGCCCGCTCTATAGCGAACACCTGAGCTACTGCAGCGACGAGGGCCAGCTCTACGACCTGCTGCCCATGCCCTTCACCGAGGAGGCGGTGCGCCATGTCGCTGCGCGCATCGGTGAGGTGCAGGATGCGCTGGGCCGGCGCATCGCGATCGAGAACATCAGCTACTACGCAGCGCCTTACCAGGCCATGGCCGAGATCGACTTCCTCCGCGCCGTGCTCGACGAGGCCGACTGCGATCTGCTGCTGGACGTCAACAACATCCACGTCAACAGCGTCAACCACGGCTACGACGCGCTCGCCTTCCTGCGTGCGCTGCCGGCCGAACGCGTTGCCAGCCTGCATGTGGCCGGCCATTACGTCGAGGCGCCGGACCTCATCATCGACACCCACGGCGCCGCCGTCATCGATCCGGTCTGGGCCCTGCTCGACGCCGCCTATGCGCACTGCGGGCTCAAACCCACCCTGCTGGAGCGCGACTTCAACTTCCCGCCGATGGCCGAACTGCTGGCCGAAGTCGACCGCATCGCCGCGATCCAGGGCGCCCATCGCGAGCGCATCGAGACTGCCCATGCCCGCTGCGCCTGAGACCCTGCGCCAGCAGCAGCTGGCGCTGGCGCACTGGATCCGCGATCCGTCGAACCAGACGCCCCCGCCGGGCATCGAGCCGCGCCGCCTGCGCGTCTATCGCGAACTGATCCGCAATACCGTCGCCGGGCTGCTGGGCAGCCAGTTTCCGGTGATCCGCACACTGCGCGGCGAAAGCTTCTGGAACGCGCTCATCGACGACTTCATCCGCGAGCACCGCGCGCAGACGCCGCTGTTCCCCGAAGTCGGCCAGGAGTTCATCGCCTGGCTGTCGGACCGCGCGGAGCGCGCTCACGCCGACAACGCGGGAACATTCGAATCCAGCAGTAGCGGTAGCGCTGACGGCGGCTGCAGCCGCCATGCGGAAGGCGGCCCCCGCGATGAAAGGCATGTCGCGCATCCGCCCTTCCTCGCCGAGCTGGCCCACTACGAGTGGGCCGAGCTCGGCATCGCGCTGTCGGACGCGAGCGAAGACCTCGCCAGCATCGACCCGCAGGGCGATCTGATGCAGGGCGTGCCGGTGCTTTCGCCGCAGGCCTGGCCGCTGGCCTATGCCTGGCCGGTCGATCGCATCCGTCCGGACTATCAGCCCGAGACGGCGCCTGCCGAGCCGACCCTGCTGCTGCTGCAGCGCGCCGCCGACCACAGCGTCAAGTTCGCCCGGCTTGATCCCCTGGGCTACGCCCTGCTGGAGCAGATCCGCAGTGCGCCGGCGAGTGGTCGCGAGATTGTTCAGCGCTTGGCCGATGCCTGGCGGCTCTCCGCCGAGCCACTGCTGGCGCCCGCGCAGGCGATGCTGGCGTCGATGCGGGAGCGCGGGGTGGTGTTGGGCACGCGAGGCGGGCGCTCGCGATGAGCGCATAGGGTGGGCCCTGGCCCACCATGAGCTCAATGCTCGCCCCTGTCCCGTTTCGCCGCTTCGCCGCTCGAGGCAAAGAGCAAGCGCTTTCGGTCGGCCCCGCGGACTGCCCGACCTCGCGGCTGTCATAGGGTGGGCCCTGGCCCACCAGGAGCTCAATGCTCGCCCCTGTCCCGCTTCGCCGCTTCGCCGCTTCGCCGCTTCGCCGCTCGAAGCAAAGAGCAAGAGCTTTCGGTCCGTCCTTCGGCCGGCCCGAGTCACTTTTCTTTGAGT
>NZ_CALART010000081.1 GCF_937888285.1 uncultured Aquimonas sp. | reverse complement strand
TCAGTGGACCAGCTTCAGGAGGCCGATTCAACCGAGTTTTTCAACGGAATAGGCCAGAAGCGGACATCCCTCAGGCATCAGGTCGCCGCACCATTGCCGGTGGAGATCTCTCCCGGACCGGGCCCTTCCGTTGTTGGCCAGAGCCTCCATGCAAGGACACCGCCCACCGCAGCGAGCAGGCTAAGCGTTGCCAGCGCTCCCTGCATGCCCGTGCTTGCACCAACCCATCCGGCCAGCGGATAGGCCAGCAGCCAGCAGGCATGGGAAAGCGAGAATTGCGCCGCGAACAGGAACGGAAGGTCGCCGGAAGATGCCGCGCGTTTGAGGAGGCGGCCGCCTGGCGTTACCAGTGCAGCGTAGGCCATGCCGAGCACTAGCCAGGCGGGGCCCACGACCCACCAGGAAACGATGCCCCCAAGAGCAAGCCAGGCAACGGTGGTGAGGAGCAAGGTGGACACCATCACCGCGGCGGCGGACATCATGATCCAGCGGTCGGTGAACCGCTCAAGCAACCACGGCAGGCCGAGCGCAACAAGCATCGATCCAGCACCGAACGAACCCAGCGCCGCAGCGACTTCCTGCTCTCCGCCGCCCAGCGGCCCACGCACGACGACCACCGTGTTCACGAAAACCATCGCCCCACCCGCCGCGGCGCACAGGTTCAGCGCCAGCAGCCCGCGCAGGCTTGGAGTGCGCAGATAGATACCCATGCCTCGCATTGCCCGGGCGTAGGGGCTGCCCGCGGCGGATCCGGCAGCCGCCGGGAAACCAACGGCCATGACCAGCGCCGCGGAGAGCAGGAAGCCCACGGCGGTACCCGCGAAGAGTCCGTGGAAGCTGATCAGCGTCAGCAACGCAGCGGCAATGGCCGGGCTGAGCAGGCTTTCAAGATCGTAGGCAAGGCGTGACAGCGACAGCGCCCGGGTGTAATCGCGCTCCTCGGGAAGGATCTCCGGGATCAGTGACTGGAACAGCGGCGTGAATCCAGCCGAGGCCGACTGGAGCAGTGCGATCAGAAGGTAGATCTGCCAGATCTCGGTGACGAAAGGCAGCATCAGGGCGACGCTGGCTCGGACAACATCCAGCGCGATCAGCACGGGCTTGCGCCAGCCCGGCGGGACCGCGGCGCCGACCAGCGGCGCCAGGGTCACGTACACGATCATCTTGATCGCCAGTGCAGTGCCGAGCACCGCGCCGGCATGGTCCCCGGCCAGGTCGTAGGCGAGCAGCGCCAAGGCCACCGTCAGCAGCCCGGTACCGACCAAGGCCACCCCCTGCGCCAGGAAAAGGCGCCGGAAGCGGGTATTGCGAAGGATGGCGAACATGGTGCCCGGCCCGCGCCAGGCCAGCCGTCAGCTGCGCTCTTCCTCGGTATCGGCCTTGCTGTCCTTGGCCTTCCTGGCCTCGGCTTCGCAGGTCGCCTTCAGCGCCTTGTCGGCCAGGTCGGCGGAATAGCGCTCGGTGTCCGCCAGTTCTTCGCAGGTGATCGGCTTCGCCTTTGCAACCGGGATGGACTCGTGCAGGGACGGGTCGTGGGCCTGGACGGCGGCGGCAAACAGCGAGGCGGCGAACAGGGTGGTCAGGGCGAGGGATCGCAGGGTCACGGCACTACTCCTTGGGTGGGCGGCAACGAGCTGCCGCGGGACAATCGGTGATGGAACGGGATGTCAGGGACGGTACAAGGAAGGCTGGAAGCCGGTGACCACGATCTCGACGGTCACGGGCTTGGTCCCGCGGTTCTGCCAGTACCAGCCGTGGGTGCCGTCGAAGGCCGCCACGAACGTGCCTGCGGCCTCGCGCTGCGCGGCTTCGACCGCATAGCTGGTCCAGGTGCCTTTTGCATCGGGCGCTTCGCCATGCATGTCGACGGCGACGTCCGCGCTGGCGGTCCAGCGGAATACCAGGCCGTCGCCGGCCTTGAGGGCGGACTTCACTTCCGCGCCCTTGCCGGGTTCGAGGGTCACCGAGAACGTATCGGTGCGCAGCTCGCCGGGGCTGGCCGAGAAGGCCGCGGCGTCGAGCGACTGGCCGGCGTTGGCACCGAAGGCCGAAGCTGCCTTGGCGGCCAGCGTCGTGTTGGCCTCCGTGGCGTCCGCCGACGCCGCCGGCACCGAGGTGGCAGCTGCGGACTCGGCCGACGCCGGTTCCGCGGGTTCGTCGACCGCAGGCTGCAGTGCATCCAGGCCAAGACGGGCGCCAATGCCCGTGGGATCGATGCCGTACTCGGCCGGCAGCACGGTGGTGACCAGGATCACCGCGGCGACCAGGAGGGAGACCAGGGTGGCCCGCACCAGTCGGGCGGTGCTCGGCAGTTTGGGGGACTGTGGGTAAGACATGGCGGACCTCATCAGGAAACGAAATAGCTGGTGAGCTGGTAACCGATCAGCACGAAGCCGGCGATCATCAACACGGAGTTGGCGGCAAAGGCCTGCCGCGCAAAGGCGGCGCTGCGGCGCCAGAAGCCCATCACGATCAGGATGCCGGCCAGGGCCAGCAGCTGGCCGAGCTCGACGCCGACGTTGAAGGCCAGGATGTTGGCCACCAGTCCGTCGCGGTCGAGTTCGAAGTCCTGCAGCTTGGTGGCCAGGCCGAAGCCGTGGAACAGGCCGAAGACCAGCACCGCCACCTTGGTATTGGGCTGCACGCCGAACCAGCGCTGGTAGGCCCCCATGTTGTCGAGCGCCTTGTAGACCACCGACAGGCCGATGATGGCGTCCACCAAGTAGGCATTGACGTGCAGCCCGCCCAGGACGCCGGTGAGCAGCGTGACGCTGTGGCCGACGGCGAACAGCGTCACGTACACCGCGACATCGCGCATCCGGTACAGGAAGAACACCACGCCGAACAGGAACAGCAGGTGGTCGTAGCCGGTGACCATGTGCTTGGCCCCCAGGTAGGTGAACACGACCAGCTGCATGCCCGAGTTCTGCTCAAGGAATGTCTTGTCGTCGTCGGCCACGCCGTGGGCCCAGCCGGCCAGCGGCAGGAACATCAACAGCAGCAAGGCCATCCACCTGATGGCGGCGGTGCGTTGGGCATCGGTCAGCAAGGAGACCTCCGGATCCATGTTCAAGGGTCGAATCGTCATGCGGCCGCCGCCAGCTTCGCGTCGTCACGGCGGTGCACCAGTCGATACAGCGCCGGCAGCACCAGCAGGGTCAGCAGCGTCGAAGACACGATGCCGCCGATCACCACCGTGGCCAGTGGTCTCTGGACCTCGGCACCGGCACCAACATTCACCGCCATCGGCAGGAAGCCGAGGCTGGCCACCAGCGCGGTCATCAGCACGGGGCGCAGGCGGGTCACCGCGCCATCGATCACGGCCTCGTGCAGCGGATCGCCCTGTTCGCGCAGCGTGCGGATGAAGCTGATCATGACCAGGCCATTGAGTACCGCCACGCCGGACAGTGCGATGAAGCCCACGCCCGCGGAGATCGAAAACGGGATGTCGCGCAGCCAAAGCGCCAGCACGCCGCCGGTCAGGGCCAGGGGCACGCCGCTGAACACGATCGCCGCGTCCTTTCCGGAACCAAACGCCATGAACAGCAGGCCGAAGATCATCGCCAGCGCCACCGGCACCACCACCGAAAGGCGCTGGCTGGCCGAGATCAGCTGCTCGAAGGTGCCGCCGTACTCGATCCAGTAGCCCTCGGGCAGCTCGACGTCCGCCGCCACGCGCGTGCGCAGTTCCTCCACGAAAGAACCGAGGTCGCGGCCGCGCACGTTGGCGGTGACGACGACCCGGCGCTTGCCATTCTCCCGGCTGACCTGGTTCGGACCGGGCGCGACGTCGATGCTGGCCAGCTGGGCAAGCGGCACGTAGCCACCACCCGCCGCCTCGGGCACCGGCACCGGCAGGGCGGCGAGTGCCTTGGGATCCTGGCGCTGCGCCTCGGGCAGCCGCACGACGATGTCGAAGCGCCGGTCGCCCTCGAACCACTGTCCGGCGGTCGCTCCGCCCACCGCCACCGACACCGCCTGCTGCAGTTCGTCCACCGAGACGCCATGGCGTGCCAGGGCGGCACGGTCCGGCGTGATGCTCATCAGCGGCAGGCCGGTGGTCTGCTCCAGTTTCACGTCGGCGGCACCGGTGATGGCCTGCGCCACGCCCTCGATCTGCTCGCCGACGCGGGCCAGTTCGGCCAGGTCGTCCCCGTAGAGTTTGATCGCGACCTCGGCGCGGACACCGGCGATCAGCTCGTTCATGCGCATCTGCACCGGCTGCGTGAACTCGTAGTTGTTGCCGGGGATGGCCCAGACCGCAGCCTCGAGCTCGGCGATGAGCTGGGCGCGCGGCTTGCGCGGATCCGGCCACTGGTCGCGGTCCTTGAGCATGATGAAGGTGTCGGCCACGGACGGGGGCATGGGATCGGTGGCCACCTCGGCCGTGCCGATCTTGCCGACCACCTCCTCGACCTCCGGGAACTGCTTGATGCGGGCCTCCAGCTGACCTTGCATCGCGATGGCCTGGCTCAGGCTCGTGCCAGGGATACGCAGCGCGTGCAGGGCGATGTCACCCTCGTCGAGGCTGGGAATGAACTCCGTGCCCAGCCGCGTGGCCAGCCCACCGGAGGCGACCACGAGCACCGCCGCAGCCGCCACCACGGCGGTTCGCCAGGCCAGCGCCCGCTCGAGCAGGGGCCGGTAGCCGCGGCTGATGCCTCGCATCACCCGCGTCTCCTTCTCGGCAACCTTTCCCGTGACGAACAGCGCCACGGCGGCCGGCACGAAGGTCAGCGACAGCAGCATCGCACCCGTCAGCGCGATCACCACGGTGAACGCCATCGGGTGGAACATTTTCCCTTCCACGCCCGACAGCGCAAAGATGGGCAGGTAGACCGCGGTGATGATGAACAGGCCGAACAGGCTGGGCTTGATCACTTCGGCGCTGGCGCTGGCCGCCAGCTCGAAGCGCTCATCCCGGGTCAGCAGGCGACCCAGCGCGTGCTGGCGTTCGCCGAAGCGGCGAAGACAGTTCTCCACGATGATCACCGCGCCGTCCACGATCAGTCCGAAGTCCAGCGCGCCCAGGCTCATCAGGTTGGCCGAGACCTTGTTCTGCACCATCCCGGTGATCGTGAAAAGCATGGTCAGCGGGATGACCGCCGCAGTGAGCAGCGCCGCCCGGATATTGCCCAGCAGCAGGAACAGAACCACCACCACCAGCAGCGCACCTTCGAACAGGTTGGTGCGAACGGTGTCGATGGTGCGGTCGACCAGATCGGTGCGGTCGTAGACCGCATGGGCGCGAACGCCGGCGGGAAGGCTCTGGTTGATGTCCTCGAGCTTGGCGGCAGTGCGCCGGGCCACGGCGCGGCTGTTTTCTCCGATCAGCATGAACGTGGTGCCGAGCACTACTTCCTTGCCGTCCTTCGTGGCCGCGCCCGTCCTCAGCTCCTGGCCTTCTCCGACCGCAGCGACATCACGCAACCGCAGCGGCAGGCCGTCCCGGGTGGCGACGACGATGTCCCTGAGCTCGTCCAGGCCGCCCACCTGTCCGGGAACACGCACCAGGTACTGCTCGCCGCCGCGTTCGATGTAGCCGGCACCGACGTTGGCGTTGTTGCGGGCCACCGCATCCAGCACGTCCCGCAGGGTGAGCCCGTAGGCGACCAGCTTGACCGGGTCGGGAGTGATGTGGATCTGGCGCGTGAAGCCGCCGATGGTGTTGACCTCGGTCACGCCCTCCAGGTGCCGCAGCTGCGGCCGCACCACCCAGTCCTGCAGCGTGCGCAGGTCGGTGGGCGTCCACGGCCGCCCATCCGCCATGGTCGCGCCTTCTTCGGCCTCGACCGTGTACATGAAGATCTCGCCCAGGCCCGTGGCCACGGGTCCCAGCGACGGCTCGATGCCGGGTGGCAGCTGCGATGCCGCCTGCTGCAGCCGCTCGGCCACCTGTTGCCGGGCGAAGTAGATATCCGTGCCGTCTTCGAACACGACGGTCACCTGGGACAATCCGTAGCGCGAGATCGACCGGGTGTAGTCGATCCGCGCAAGGCCGGCCAGCGCCGTCTCGACCGGGAAGGTGATGCGCTGCTCGGCCTCCAGCGGTGAATAGCCCGGCGCCTCCGTGTTCACCTGGACCTGGACATTGGTGATGTCGGGTACCGCGTCGATGGGCAGACGCCCGTAGTTCCACAGGCCCAGCGCGGTCAGCGCCAGCACCAGCAGGAGCACGAGCCAACGATGCGCGATGGATGCGCGAATGATGCGTTCAAGCATGGCGCGCTCCTCAGTGGTCGTGGCTGGCGCCGGACTTCTCGATGTCCGAGCGGATTAGGAAGCTGTTGCCCGACACGTACGGCGTGCCCGGCTTCAGCCCGCCCAGCACTTCCGCGTAGTCGCCATCGCGCTCGCCCAGCTCGAGCATGCGCACCTCATAGGTGTCCTCGACCTGCGCAAAGACGACCGTGAAGTCGCGGAACGGCTGCAGGCCGGATTCCTTGACCGCGAGCGGGACCTCGCGGGCCGACACGGTCACCTCGGCCGAGACCGTCATGCCGGGACGCCAGCGGCCATCTTCGTTCGGAACCACGACCCGGGCGATCACGCCCTGGCCACTGGTTGCGATCGGCAGGATCGTGTCGATCCTTGCCTGGGCCATAGTGTCGCCGGTCGCGCTGCGCACGCGAACGGCCTGGCCCGGCGCCAGCCTGTCGGCATCGCTGCCGATCGCGCGGAGTTCCACCCATACCCTGGACAGGTCGGCGATCTCGAACAGGGCGGCGTCGCCGGCGACATCGCCGACATTGGTGTTGCGCGCCAATACCACCCCGCCGATCGGTGCCGTGACCGGATAGCTGCGCATGCTTTCGTTGGCCTCGATGGTGGCCAGTGCCTGGCCGGGGCTCACCGTCTGGCCCAGCTGCGCCGACACCGAGCGCACGATGCCCGGGAAACGCGCGCGCACGCTCGCGTGCCGGTTGTCATCCATCGCCACCGTACCCAGCAACGGCACCACGTCGCGGATGGTGGCGGGGCCGGCGGCCTCGACCACCACGCCGGCCTCCCTCGCCGCCGCCGCGGGGATGGTGGTTCGGCCTTCGTAGGAGGCAAAACTCCAGTTGAAGTCGCGGCCGCCGTACGTGGCGCTCACCTTCACGTCGAACGAGTGCGGCTCGGTGACGGTGTCGGGGCTGCCGAGGTGATCCTGCTCGGCGCTGAACTCAAAGACATTGATCTCCCCGTCCAGGCGAGTGAGTTCGATCTTCGCCTGCACCGCGGCCGGATCGAGCGGCTTGCCGCCCTGGTAGGCGTAGAGCCGGTACTGCGGCGGCACGCCATCCTCGAAGATGGTGATCTCCAGCGCGAAGTCGCCCTCGCGCAGCAGCCGGCCATTGTGCGGACCGCGTTCGAATTCGCCTGCCGTGGGTGCGGCGTGGCCGCCCTCGGCGGCGCCGTGCGGGGTGTCCGTGCCGCAGGCGGCCAGCAGCAAGGCGAACATCAGGGTGAGCAGTCGGATCATGGCGTGGAGTCCTGGGCATTCGCGGTCAGGCGTTCAACCTGGACCAGCAGCAAGTGGTATCGGGTCGCGGCCTCGACGGCGCGTTCGCGGAGCCGGAAGAGCGTGTCCTGGGCCTGGGCCAGCGAATAGAACGAGAAGCGCCCGGCTTCGAAGCCGCGGCGGGCCTGCGCCACCGCCTCCTCCGCCGTGGGCAGCATGGCGTCGCGCAGCGTCTCGATTTCGGTGCGGGCGTGGCGGAGCTCCTGGACCTTTTCGAACAGGATCTGGCGGCTCTCCAGGCGATCGGCGTCCCGACGGGCCTCGAGGGCGGCCAGCTCGGCATCGGCTTCGGCAAGGGAATAGGCCGCACGCCGTCGGCTGCCCAACGGCACCGATACCGACATCACCAGGCCTTGGTCATCGATGCCTTCGATCCGGCGGACGCCGAGGCTGAGGTTTACGTCAGGCGAGCGACTCGCTTCACCAACGCGGCGACGGGCCGCCACGGTTTCCGCCTCCAGGCGGTTGGCCCATTGCTCCGGCGTCTCCTGAAGCCTTGCCTCGAGCGCGGGGAAATCCTCCACGTCCGGCAAGGACTGCAGATCACCCTCGACGACCTCGAAATCGGGCGCGGATGCGCCCCAGGTCGCCGCCAGCGCCATGCGGGCACTTTCCAGCTCGTGCTCGGCGTGCTCGAACTCCAGCCGGGCTTCGGCCGCCGCCAGTTCGGCGGCATGAAGGTCGGTCTCGGGGTTTCGCGCCGCCTGTACCCAGGCGGCGACCTCGTCCCGCGTACGCTCGGCCAGGGACACCCGCTCCCGGGCGTACTCCAGGCGCTGCTGGTCGGCGAGGACCTCGATGAAGCGAGCCGTCGCCCGGCTGGCGATATCGATGCGGGCCTGCTGGACCCGCTGCGCCTGCTGTCGTACCTGCGCCTCGCCGTAGGCCTCGCGGGCAGCCTGCTTGCCACCCAGCTCGATCACGCGACCGATGCGAAGCGTGGTCTCGGCGGAGTCCGCGCCGCCCAGGCTTCCGCTGCCGGCGACGTTCTCCAACTCGCCACCCACGACGTAAGGCGGAGGAAGGGCATCACGGGTGGTTCGGGCCTGGACGGCCTGGAGTTGCGCCGCCTCCGTGGCGACGACGGGGTTTGCAGCCAGGGCGCGGGCGACCGCCTCGGGAAGACGCAACGGTTCGGCGGCGTGGCCCAAGGGGACCAAACCGCAGGTCCCGGCCAGCGCCAGGACAAGCAGGTAACGCAGTTTCACGGAAAACCTCCGGGATCGACGGACGACAGGGAGCGGGCCGCGTCAGGGCGGCCGAACGTCGATCAGGCGATGGGAGGTCGGAAGGGTGTCGCGGGAATGCCGAGCCTGGGTGCCGCGGCTTCAGGCATCGGCGGGGCATCGGCCGGCGGGATCGCAAGCGCTACCGCCCAGGAGGCGCCAGGCGCGGCGGTGGCCCCGCTTTCGGCCTGGTGCATGAGGCCGTGGAAGCCCTTGGTGTGGTCCGGGTCGCTGGCGGGGTCGTGGTCGGCATGGTCGTGGCCGTGGTCAGCGTCCGCAGCGGCCAGCACGGCGTGTTCAACCTCGTGGACCCCGCCCATCTGCTCCACCATGGGCCGAGCCATGATGCTCAGGACAAGCAGCATCAGGGCGCTCAGGCGCAGGAACCGCAGGGTGCGGGCGGGGAGACGGGGCATGTCGATAGCCTGCGGGAGCCCGGAAGTCCATGTCAACCGGGCCGATTGACCTCGGCTGCCTCCATCACCCCCGGTGCTGGTTCAGTTTCCCCGGGAGCGTCCAACCGCTTCAGGCGCAGTAGCACCATGGGTATCCCGGCTTGGAGAAAGCCATGAACAACACCCTCCCGAATGCCAATCACGCCCCCTGGAACAAGGGCAAGCTCACCGGCCAGAAATCGCCGCTTCGGCTGAACGAGATATACGCGATCCGGGTCCGCCTCCAGCTCGCGAACCGAACCCGTGACCTGGCCCTCTTCAATCTGGCCCTCGATTCGAAGTTGCGGGCATGCGACTTGCTCCAACTGCGGGTCCACGACGTGACCCATGGATCCCAGATGGCCTCGCGGACAGTTGTCATGCAGCAGAAGACGAAGCGTCCCGTGCAGTTCGAGATCACTGAGCAGACCCGGACGTCACTCTCCCACTGGATTGCCAGTTCGAAGCTGCACGCCAGCGATTTCCTGTTCCCGAGCAGGGTCCATTCCTCGCTGCACCTGACGACCCGTCAGTACGCCCGGATCGTCCATCAGTGGGTCCGCGATATCGGCCTCGATGACGCGAGTTACGGCACGCATTCAATGCGCCGTACAAAGGCGGCGCTCATCTATCGAAGAACCCACAACGTGCGCGCGGTGCAGCTTCTTCTTGGTCACACCAAGATTGAAAGCACCGTTCGGTATCTCGGCGTCGAGCTGGACGACGCGCTCGAGCTGGCCGAGCAGACTGATATCTGAAGACTCGGGAAGTTCCGCTTTGGGTCTATTCCGTTGAAAAACTCGCCATCTGGCTGGCGGCTGGGTCCGGCGGTTT
>NZ_CALART010000080.1 GCF_937888285.1 uncultured Aquimonas sp. | reverse complement strand
GGCGGCGGGCTCCTGCCCGCCGCGCTCAAGCCCGCGGGCAACCGGTGGTTGCCCGGCGCGCGGGCTTTCGCCCCCACTGCGCCCCGAGAACTACAACCGACTGACCCATTTCAAGCACTCCACATTGATGATCGTTTCGGCACCCCACCGTGGGGCGACGTCGCTTCTGGTCTCGGCTCCTGCCTCGACTCAGAAGCCGGCGGCGGGCTCCTGCCCGCCGCGCTCAAGCCCGCGGGCAACCGGTGGTTGCCCGCCACTGCAATTCATAGGGTGGGCCCTGGCCCACCGTGAGCGCGACTCCGGCCGCCATCTACGCGGGCGCCAGAAACGCCAAAGCCGGGGTACGAGACCCCGGCTTTGCGAGATTATCCGTGAATCGATGGTCGACCGCATCCCCGCGCGGCGACGCGCGGGTTCAGCGCACGAACTGCAGCGCCACCAGGCCCGCGATCATCATCAGACCGCCGATCTGCCTGAGCGCCCGTGCATCCATCTGCATCAGCCGCTCGGCCGCCTGTTTCCAGGCGGCGGGGGCCGCGAACAGCAGCAGACCCTCCAGCACCAGCACGAGGCAGAGGGCAGCGAGCAGGTCGGTCATGACTCCGCGCTCCAAGGGCGGCGCGCCCGGAGGCGCGCCGCTTCAGGTCATCAGCGCTGCGGCGACTGTTCGAAGAAGCGCAGGAACTCGGCGTCGCGGTCCAGCACCAGCACGCTGTCGCCACGCCCGAAGGCTTCGCGGTACGCCTGCAGGCTGCGATGGAAGGCATAGAACTCGGCGTCGCCACCGTAGGCCTGGGCGTAGATGTCGGCGGCGCGCGCATCCCCTTCACCGCGGATCAGTTCAGCATCGCGCTGTGCCTCGGCGACCAGCACCTGGCGCTGGCGATCCGCATCGGAACGGATGGTCTCGGAGATTTCCTGGCCTTCGGCACGCAGTTCGTTGGCCACGCGCAGACGCTCGGCGCGCATGCGCTGGAACACCGAGCCGATGACCTCGCTGTCCTCCGGCAGGTCGATGCGCTTGATCCGCACGTCGACCACTTCGATGCCCAGGTCACGCACGCGCTGGTTGCCGACATCGACGAAGCGCTGGGCCAGATCGCGGCGCTCGCCGGCGACCACCGCCTGCAGGGTGCGCTGGGCGATCTCGTTGCGGATCACTTCGGTGATGATCGGCAGCAGGCGCTGACGGGCCTGCTCCTCGATGCCACTGGTGGCGGTATAGAAGCGCTGCACGTCGGCGATGCGCCACTTCACGAAGAAGTCGACGTTGACGTCCTTCTTCTCGAAGGTGAGGTAGCGCTCGGGGCGCGAGTCCAGCGAGAGGATGCGACGGTCGAAACTCATCACGTTCTGCACGACCGGCAGCTTGAAGTGCAGGCCGGGCTGGATGTCGGTTTCCACCACGCGACCGAGCTGGAAGCGGATGCCGACGTGGCTCTCTTCAATCTTGTACAGGCTCGACAGCAGCACCAGCAGCACGGCCGCGGAGGCGATCAGGATCGAGGGTCTCATCGACGCATCTCCTCACGGGTCGGGCGCTCGGGTCGGCCGCTGTTGCGGTTGCGCTCTGCGGCGGACTGGGTTCGATTGGAGCTCGGCACGGACGGCTGCATCTGCGGCAGCGCTGCGGCTGCGGCAGGCAGACGCGACTGCGGGCTCTGACCGCCGTCATCGCCAACCGGCAGGTACAGCACGTTGCTGCCGTCGCCGGAATAGATGGTGCGGTTGTTGGCCAGCACCTCCTGCATGGTTTCCAGGTACAGGCGTCGACGGGTGACCTCGGGCGCCTTTCGGTACTCCTCGGCCAACAGGCGGAAGCGCTCGGCTTCACCGGTGGCGCGGGCGATGGCGGCCTCGCGGTAACCCTCGGCCTGGGTCCGCACGCGCGCGGCCTCGCCTCGGGCTTCCGGCACCACGGTGCTGCGGTAGGCCTCGGCTTCGCTCTCGATACGCTCCTTGTCCTCGCGCGCGCTGATGGCGTCGTCGAAAGCCTCGCGCACTTCCTGCGGCGGACGGGCGTTGGGAATGTTCAGCACCGTCACCTGCAGACCGGTGGTGTAGCTGTCCAGCGTCGCCTGCAGGCGGGTCTGCGCTTCGGCCGCCAGCGCCGCGCGCTCGCCGGTCAGGATCGCGTCCATCTGGCTGCCGCCGATGACGTCGCGAATCGCGCTCTCGGCCGCCTGCTTCAGGGTTTCCTCGGGCTCGCGGGTGCCGAAGAAGAAGTTCTTCGGGTCGCTGACCACGAACTGCACGCCGTAGTCGATCTGCACGATGTTCTCGTCCGCAGTCAGCAGGCGCACCTGGTCGGACACGCTGCGGACGCGGGTAACGTCGAGCTTCTGCACGCTCTCGATCGGGCTCGGCCACTTGAAGTTGGGACCCGGCGGCATGATCCGGTCGAACTTGCCGAAGCGCAGAACGACGCCACGCTCGCGCTCGTCGACCAGCACCACGGAATCGAAGATCGCCCAAGCGGCCACGGCCAGCAGCACCAGCAGCAGCAGGCCGCGACCCATCGGATCGCCGCCGCCATCGCCACGCCGCGGATCCTCACTGCCGCCACCGCCAAACACGCGATTCAGGCTGGCCTTGAGCTTGTTGAGGAAGGCTTCGACATCGGCACCCGGATCCTTGTTGCTGTTCCAGGGGTCGCGATCCTTGTCGCCACCGCCGCTGTTGCCGCCGCCAGGTTGGTTCCAGGCCATCGAGTGCTCCATTCGTGAATTTCTGCTGCCCGCAGGCGCCGCGGCTGCGGTCGCTTTGACGGGCGTGAATCCAAGGCGCCGGAGTGTAGCAGCCACCCGCGCGGCCTTCGTGGACGCGGCGTCGCGACAGGCTCAGACGCCGTCGGCGGTCCGCTCCCACTCCTCAGTGGGGGCATCGAGGGCGCCCGCCAAGCCCGCCCGGAACGCCGGGAACTCGCCCGCAAGTTTGGCCGCCTGCGCGCGCGGAAGGTCGATATGGAGCTGCCAGCCGGCCTCGTCCGCCTGCTCCGAGCGCACCGCGCCAAGGGCGAACAAGCGTGCGCGCAGCCGACCTTCGGCAGGCGCCAGCGCCAGCGTCTGGCTGATCCGTTCGGCCGCGAAGCGCTCGCTGATGGCTGCGCGCAGGATGTCGAGGCCCAGACCGTCGCGGGCCGAGACGAAGATGCGCTCGACGCCTTCCTCGATCCGGTCGCGCCGCGGCACTGCGCCCTCGATGCGGTCGATCTTGTTGAAGACCTGGATCTGCGGAATGTCCCCAGCGCCGATCTCGGCCAGCACGCTCTCCACATCGGCCACGCGATCGCGCAGCTGCGGGTCGGAGGCGTCGATGACGTGCAGCAGCAGGTCGGCCTCGCGCGCCTCGGACAGGGTCGAGCGGAAGGCGGCGACCAGTTCGTGCGGCAGATCGCGGACGAAGCCGACCGTATCGGCGAGCACCACCTCACCACAGTCGAGCCCAGAGAGCTTGCGCACCGTGGGATCGAGCGTGGCGAACAGCTGATCCGCCGCATAGATGCCGGCGCCGGTCAGCGCATTGAACAGCGTCGACTTGCCGGCATTGGTGTAGCCGACCAGGGCAATGCGCGGCACCTCATTGCGCAGGCGCGCGCGTCGCGCCTGGGCCTGCCGACGCTCGGCCTGCTCCAGCCGGCGCGACAGCACCTTGACCCGCTCGGCCAGCAGGCGGCGGTCGGTTTCCAGCTGGGTTTCGCCGGGGCCGCGCAAGCCGATCGAACCACCGCGCTGGCGCTCCAGATGCGTCCAGCCGCGCACCAGTCGCGTCGACATGTGCTTCAACTGGGCGAGCTCCACCTGCAGCTTGCCTTCGAAGCTGCGCGCGCGCTGACTGAAGATGTCCAGGATCAGCCCGGTGCGGTCGACCACACGGCACTGCAGGTGCTTTTCGAGGTTGCGCTCCTGGACCGGCGACAGCGTGGTATTCACCAACACCAGGTCGATGTCGTGCAGGGCGCAGAGCTCCTTGGCCTCGTCGGCCTTGCCGCTGCCGATGTAGAGCGCCGGGTTCGGTCGATCGACCCGGCCGCTGATGCTGGCAAGCACGGTCGCGCCCGCCGAACCGGCCAGTTCCGCGAACTCCTCAAGCGCATCGCTTTCGTCGCGGCCCGGCGCCTGCGGCTGGATCAGCAGGGCGCGTTCACCGCGCTTTTCGCGTTCAAACATGGCTCAAGCCCCGGGGCGAGGCGATCAATCCTGCTCGCCCGGCGCGTCCGACACTTCGCCACCGCCGGGGCCGATGCGCACGTTGCGCGCAGGCACGACAGTCGAGATCGCGTGCTTGTAGACCATCTGGCTGACCGTGTTGCGCAGCAGGACCACGAACTGGTCGAAGGACTCGATGGTGCCCTGCAGCTTGATGCCGTTGACGAGGTAGATGGACACCGGAACGCGCTCGCGGCGCAGGGCGTTCAGGAAAGGATCCTGCAGGGACTGTCCCTTGGACATGGTGGCTCCTTGGATGGGGATGTTCGATGTGCTTGTTGTTCTGTGCAGGGCCCGCGAAGGCCCAGGGCACGGTCTCCACCTGGGGGCGCACCCCAATGGCGGGGTGGCTCGGCGGCAACGCGTCGGAGTGTACAGCCTGCGCCGCGTGCCCAACCCCTGCCGTTTAGCGGCCGTGCAGCCCGCTCGCCAACCGCAGCAGGGACTCCGCGCGCCCGGCCTGGGTGTGGGGATCGATGTGGAAGGCATCAAGTTCCCCGCGCAGCCAGGTGAGCTGGCGCTTGGCCAGCTGGCGGGTGGCCGCGATGCCTTCGGCGAGGAATTCGCTGGCGCTGCTTTCCCCGCGCAGGTGGCGCCAGGCCTGCCGGTAGCCGACAGCGCGCATCGAGGGCAATTCAGGGTGTAGACCGGGTCGCGCGAGCAGGCCGCGTACCTCGTCAAGAAAGCCGCCTGAGAGCATCCGCTCGAAGCGCAGGGCGATGCGCGCATGCAGGAGCGCGCGATCGGCCGGGGCCAGCACCAGCTTCAGCACCCGCCAGGGCGGCCGCGGCGACAGCGGCGCATCAGCCTGCCAGTCGCTGATCGGCCGGCCTGATAGCCGCCAGACCTCGAGCGCCCGGCTAATGCGCTGTGGATCGCTGGGCCGGATGCGCGCTGCAGCCGGCGGATCGACGGCAGCGAGCTCGGCATGCAGAGCGGCCCAGCCGCGCGCCGCGGCATCGGCTTCGATGCCGGCCCGCACCGCGGGATCGGACGCCGGCATCGATGACAGGCCGCCGAGCAGGGCGCGGAAATACAGGCCGGTGCCGCCAACCAGCAGGGGCAGTCGGCCGCGCGCCAGCACCGCATCCACCGCCGCGCGCGCGTCGACGGCGAACTCACCCGCCGAATACGGCTGCTCCGGCTCGCGGATGTCGATCAGGTGATGCGCGATGCCGGCGCGCTCGGCGAGGTCGGGCTTGGCGCTGCCGATGTCGAGGCCGCGGTACACGAGGGCCGAGTCCACGCTGATGATTTCACCGCCGTAGCGCTGCGCCAGCTCGATCGCAAGGGCGGTCTTGCCGGAAGCGGTCGGACCCATCAGGGCCAGCACCAGCGGGCGCTCGCCTGCGGCGGCCATGCTCACGTCCGCTGGCAGCCCGCCAGCTGCAGGCGCTGCCCCGGCTTGATCAGGTAGCGCGGCCCGCGCACGCCATTGGCGCGGGCCAGCGACTCCACCGAGCACTGGTGGCGGCGGGCGATGCTGTGCAGGGAATCGCCGCTGCGCACGGTGTAGGTGCGGGCGGCGGTGGCGGACGCGGCCACCGGCTGCGAAGGACGGTTGGCCGCAGCAAGCGCGCGCGCAAGCTCAAGGCGTTGACCGCTGACGCAGTTCGCGGCATAGGCCTCGACCATGCTCTGCGGGCCGCGGATGACGGTGCCTGTGGGAATCACCGCATGCGGCTCGTAGCGCGGATTGAGGTTGCGCAGCACCCGGAACCAGCCGTCGCGGATGCCGTTCTGGCCGAGACACAGGGTCAGCTCGTTGAGCGTGCTCGGATGCGCGAGGGTGAAGCCGCTGGCCTGCAGATCGACCCGGGGAAACTCCAGCCCGACTTCCTCGGGGTGCAGGAACAGCCAGGCGGCGGCCAGCACCATCGGCACGTAGTCCTGGGTCTCGCGCGGCAGCTGGCCGAACACCTGTGCATTCCAGAAGGGCTTGCCGCCGGTGGCCTGGAAGATCCGCCGCATCCGACCCTCGCCGCCGTTGTAGGCGGCCAGCGACAGCTCGAGGTTGCCGTTCAGTTCGCGAAAGCGGTCGTTCAGGTAGCGCACGCTGGCGCGCGAGGCGAGCTGTGCGTCGAAACGGGTGTCGAAGCCGTCGACGCGTCCCAGGCCATAGCCGAGGCCGGTCTGGTACATGAACTGCAGCGGCCCGGACGCGCCGGCGCGCGAAACCGCATGCACCCGCCCGCCGGACTCCTTCGCCAGGATGCCGAACAGCAGGGCCTCGGGCAGGCCGGCCTGCTCGTACTCGGGCCACATCAGGTGGCGCATGTACTGGTAGTTCTCCCAGGCGGTGATCAGCTGCGGCCGCATCCAGGTGAGCCACTCGACCATCGCCGACTTCACCGGCGTGTTGAGCTCGATCAGCTCGCGCAGCTCGCGGCCGTTGAGCAGGGAAATCGAGCGCTGCGCCTCGGGCAAGTCGCCCAGCAGGAGCGAGGCCTCTACGGACTCGGGCGCGGCCTCCGGCTGACCGGCCTCGAAGTCCTCGCCCACCGCGAGGCCAAGCGCGGCGAGCTGCTCGTAGCCGGCCAGCACGCGCTCGGCGCCGCAGGCGGGTTGGTCGAGGCAGTCGCGCGCAACCGCACGCAGGCGATCACGGGCCTCGACCAGGAGCTCGCGCTCGACGGCCTCACCGGCACGCAGGCGCTCGGCCTGGACAAGCGCCTGCTCGAGGGCTTCATCAAAGTCCTGCTGGATGCGCACAGCGTCACCCGCTGCAGCAGGCGCAGTCGACCGCTGCGGCGCGCTCGCGCAGGCGGAGAGGCTCAGGGCGAGGGCGCACAGGACAAGGCGGGGCCAGCGTTGGCTCATGGGCAGGTCGGTTCCGATGGAGGGAGGGGCCAGGGCTGGCCAGCCCGGCAGTGTAAAGCGCCGCCCTGCCGCCACGAAGTCACGGCTATGATCGCCAGCGATTCCACGGCAGCGAGGCACGGATGGACAGGATCCTGATCGGCAAGGGCGAGGCGCAGGTCCACCTGCTGGCGAAATTCGGCAATCGCCACGGCCTGGTGGCGGGCGCCACCGGCACCGGCAAGTCGGTGACCCTGATGGTCATGGCCGAGGGCTTCTCGCAGCTGGGCGTGCCGGTGTTCCTTGCCGACGTCAAGGGCGACCTGGCGGGCCTGTGCCAGCCCGGCGCTCCGCACGAGCGGATCAGCCAGCGCGTCGAGCAGATCGGCATCAGCGACTACCGGCAGGAGGCCAGCCCGGTGGTGTTCTGGGACATCTACGGCGAGCTTGGCCACCCCGTGCGCTGCTCGATCTCGGAGATGGGCCCGACCCTGCTGGGACGCGTGCTGGAGCTGAACGACACCCAGGCCGGCGTGCTCGACATCGTGTTCAAGCTCGCCGACGAACAGGGCCTGCTGCTGATCGACATGGACGACCTGCGCGCCCTGCTCGGCTTCGTCGCGGAGAACCGCAAGGACATCAGCACCCAGTACGGCCTGGTCAGCGCGCAGAGCATCGCCGCGATCCAGCGCCAGCTGCTGCGTCTGGAGAACGACGGTGCCGAGCACTTCTTTGGCGAACCCGCGCTGGATCTCAACGACTTCATGCGCCAGGACATGTCTGGCCGCGGCCTCGTCAACGTGATGGCGGCCGACCGCCTGATCCTGAAGCCGCGACTGTATTCAAGCTTCCTGCTGTGGATGCTGTCCGAGCTGTTCGAGAACCTGCCCGAGGTGGGCGACCTCGACCGCCCGAAGATGGTGTTCTTCTTCGACGAGGCCCACCTGCTGTTCAACGACTGCCCGCCCGCCCTGCTCCAGCGCGTCGAGCAGGTGGTGCGCCTGATCCGCTCGAAGGGCGTGGGCGTCTACTTCTGCTCGCAGAACCCCGACGACATTCCCGGCACCGTGCTGGGCCAGCTCGGCAACCGCGTGCAGCACGCGCTGCGCGCCTTCACCCCGCGCGACCAGAAGGCCGTGCGCACGGCCGCCGAGACCTTCGCCAGCAATCCCAGGCTCGACGTCGCCAAGGTGATCGGTGAGCTTGGCGTCGGCGAGGCCCTGGTCTCGACCCTGCAGGACAAGGGCATTCCGCTGCCGGTCGAGCGCACCCTGATCTGCCCGCCGCGCTGCAGGATCGGCGCGATCACGCCCGAGGAGCGCCAGACCCAGCGTATGCGCAGCCCGGTGGGCGGCAAGTACGACACCGCGGTCAATCGCGAATCCGCCTACGAAATGCTGTCCAAGCGCGCCGAGGCTGCGGTCAGCGCCGCCCCTCCTTCGCCGCCGCCATCACCACCGCCGGTGTCGCGCCCGAGCGCAGGCGAGCGTCGACCGGCTCCCAAGCCCGCCGAGTCCGGTGGCGTCGGCCAGAAACTGAACGAATGGCTTTTCGGCACCTCGCGGCGCCAGGGCGCGGTCGAAGCCATGGCCAAGTCGACGATGCGCACGGTGGGCAACCAGCTGGGCCGCCAGCTGCTTCGCGGCGTGCTGGGCAGTCTCGGCGGCAAGCGCTGAACGCGCGCCCCACGCGCTTGTCAATGCCTTGACAGGGCATTAGAATGCCGCGTTTGACGCGCCACACAGCCTAAGGCCCAATCCCATGAAAGTCCTGAACTCCCTCAAGTCGGCCAAGACCCGCCACCGCGACTGCAAGGTCGTGCGTCGCCGCGGCAAGGTCTTCGTGATCTGCAAGAGCAACCCCCGCTTCAAGGCCCGCCAGCGCTGAGCGCAGCGCGTTGGAAGCACGCAGGAAGGCCGCCCAGGAGGCGGCCTTTTTGTTTGGCGGCCCCGGAACGCGGGCAGCATGGTTCCACTGCGCCTAGTCCCCCATCCGCTCGTAGGCTTCTGCTACGCAGCCAGCCTTGGAATGCACTCCGAGCTTGATGTAGACGCGGCGCGCATGGGACTTCACGGTCTCAGGATGAATGCCAAGCTCACGCCCCACCTCCTTGTTGGTGTAGCCCAGCGCGTAGAGCGCGACGATGCGGCGCTCTTGCGGGCTCAGGCATTTGAGATGCGGGAACGGTTCGGCGGTCAGCGGACGTGCCGCGACCGTCACCGATCTCGCGGGCGCCGAAGGAGGTTCGGTCTGACGCAATGGCATCGGCATGGGGAGTCTCCGTGGGTGCCAAATCGAATCCGCATCGACAGACCATCGGACGTGCGGCAGCGGACCTGGCGACACTCCGCCCGCCGCGCCACTGCCCTCCCCCTGGAGGCCGAGTGTCCGACAAATCTCCGATTGCAACAGGGCGATCGGCGCCCGCGAGCGAATCGCGGAATCGACGGACCCAGCGAACAGAGGAGGCAGGGGCGCTGACGTCTCAACCCGAAGCAGGAGCAGGAGCAGGAGGTTCCGGAAAACCCTTACACACGGCGCCACATCGGCGGCCAGGCAGGACGGCCTCGACGCGGGTACTGCGGATGGCAGCGAGGCACGCACCCCGCCACGACATTGCTCCCGGCGCCTGCGCACCGTCTATCGCCACCCCCATGCTCAACCCGCCGCCTTTCTGAAGGGCACGACATTCGCCGCGGCGGCAACCGGCGCGCGCGCCAGCAGTCCGACCGACTGCGCAGAGGTCAGCCATTCCTCGGCTGCTTCTGACACCGGCTCGGCCAGGGCCTCGAACTCCGCGCGACTGGTGGTCAGCACGAAGGGCTGGGCCAGCCAACGGATGATGTCGCGACCGGTGATGCCCATGCGCGAGCGCTGCGAACTCTGCGGCTGCTCGTTGAGGTAACGCTTCAGAATCTCTTCCAGCGCGTCCCAGGCGGTGTCGGCGCCGAACTGACGCAGCACATCGTCGGCACCCAGAATCTCGAAGGCCTGACGCAGCAACTGCATCAATTCGACGGTGAGCACGCTGACGTCACCGAAGGCGGCCTGCTTCAGGTTGGCCCTGAAATCGAGGCCGGCACGGCGCGCGGCCGCCACTGAGCCGAATGCCGCATCCGGCGTCGCCGCCGGGCCGCGGAAGGTCTCGGCGATCCGACGGTCGCGATAGAGCTGGGCGATCTGGCTGCAGAAGCCCTGCAGGTGTCCATGGAAAGCCGTGTTGGGCCGGGAGCCTTCGGGCGGGGCCACGTTGGTGTAGCCGAACACGCGGCGGTAGGCCTGCATGCGCTGCTCGCGGGTGTAGCGCAAAGTGCTCTTGCGATCGAAGCGATAGAGCCCGAAGGCACCCTGGCCATCCTCAAGCTTGATCGAGCCGGCGCGGAACAGCTCCTGCAGCTTCTGCACGGCGCGGAACATCCCCAGGCGCTCATGCTGGTAGCAGTAGTACAGATCGGCCAAAGCGATCAGGCGCCCCGAGGGAATACCCTCGTCATAGGGCTTGACTTCGATCGGCGTGAACGTTCCGCCCAGGTTGGGCGAAGCGCTTGGCCCCAATCCGACCAGCCCGGCGTCGCCGCCGTCGGTGGGAGCTGGTCCGGCCCCGTTCTGCAGCGCCTGCAGCAGGGCCTGGTTGATCTGGGCGAACTGGGCGTTGGCCAGCTGGATGGCGGCGTAGTCGCCGGGCGCGCTGGCGATGACCTGCTGCACCATCTGTTGCTGGGCCTGGGCCTGCTGCAGCAGCAGCTGAAGTAGATCGTCTCGAGTGGTCATGGATGCATCCTCGGTGGAACGGCCTCGGACTCACCGTGGCCATGCGTCGGAAAGCGCTGGATGGGCGGATGTGCTGACGGGCTAGTCCCGTTCGAGATCCTGCATGGGAGCCGTATCCGCACTGGGCGGAGCGGGCACCGCTTTCGCAGCGGACGCGCTCGCAGGGGGCGTGCGCTTGGGCTTGGCAGCGGCGCGATTCGCGGACTCCATCGCCGACGCGTCGGCGCGCTGCGAGACCTGCGGAATGGACGCTGACAGTCGGGCAGATCGCGAAGAAGGATCGGCTGCGACTTCGGGATCGAGCTGTTCGAGAACGTCCACCGCTGGGGCCCGGCCGCGCATCACCTGCGCAAGCTCCCCCGCACAGCACTCGGCGCGAAGACGCAGGCGTATCAGCGTCCGGTGCAGCCGCTCTGCATCCTCGTCTGCCAGCGCGAACGCCTTGCCCAGATCGTGCTCGGAGATTCCCTGCATCTGTGTAGCGATACGTTTGGAGGCCTCGATCGCGATTCGCCGGACCTCTGTCAGCACGTCGCCACCCTCAAGCCCAGCGATTTGGGTGATGAGTGCCCAGCTTCGCCCCAGACCCTGCAGGATCGACAGCAGGCTGGTCTCCGACTCGAACACCAGCACGCGATCCATCTCGCATTCGTCCAAGCCGAGCTCGCGCGCGGTTTCGTGCACGTCGGCAATCCCCTCTTCGATGCAGCGCCCGCACTGCTCGACCGTCTGCAGGGCATCTGCTACGGGCGCCGACAGCCAACGCTTTCCCAGCAGAGTCAGCAGTGCACGCAGGCGGGCTCTGCACGCGCGCAGACTGATGTGCATCACCTCGGTCTCTGGCGTGGTCCCGCTCACCAGCCGGCCGAGACGCTTGACGAGCTTGGCGGTCGCCCTGATGTCCGAACGCAGCTCGTTGACCGGAGCGGCATCGCTGATGGCGCGCTCCAGCGACGCGAGCGACAGCAGGATCATGTCGCCGAGGGTGCGCGCGTCCTCGGCACAGGCCTCCTCGAAGCAGGTCACATGGGGCAGCCGCGCGAGCGCCGGCGCGAGTGCGGCACGCACCGAGCGCAGCTCAAGCAGCAAGGTCGCGGACACCGGGTCCCTGGCGTTCACTGCTGAACCGCGCTCCGCCGGCGCAATGTCGAGAACACCGCCGCGGGAGTCGAGTGCGATAGGGGCGCTGCGACGAAAGCCACTCAGAATGCGCGACCATTCGCCGCCATCCAGCTCGCCCAGGCTTTGCCCGGCGCGCAGAAAGCCGCTGCGCGACACACCGAACACCTTGCCGAGCACGCTGTTCACCAGTGCGGGGCGGTCGATCGGTCGTTGGAAACTCAGAGCGCTCATGGTTATCTCCGTCCTAGCGTTGCGTAGAAGTTGCGGGTGAGGGCGACGGGCGAGGCCAGCCCCCGATCGAAGGCGTATCGCACCGCCGAGAGCAGGAAGCGCTCGGGCACGATGCCGGGGTCGGCGCCACGAGCCAAGCGATGCGCAGCTTCGACCGCGACCTGCTGGTCCTGCGGCCGGAAGCACACGACCTGGCGCAGGCTCTTGCCACCCAGCTGCGGATACGGCGATTCCGCAAGCACTTCGACCACCAGCCCAACGCAGCGACGAAACGCGCGACGCAAGGCGAAGGGAATCGTGCTTGCGCGTTCAGGCGGGTGCAGCGCGAACCAGGCGCGGCGCAGCGCGCGCGCCTCGTTCTTGAAGTCCATGCGGCGCAGCAGTTCGAGGTTGATCAAGACCCGCAGGAACGGCGTCGGATGTACCGCCATCGGGTTCCAGGCAACGGTCGAGCGCGGTGACTTGGCGACCACGTCAGTGATCGAGCCCACATACCCTGGACCGATCAGCAGCACGCTCAGCAGGTCCGCGAAGATCTCTTTCTGCCAGCGTACCCAGGGCCTGCGCACCTCCAGCGGCAGGCCGGCTGCGCGCAGGGCGCGCAGCAATCGCCTCGGCACCGCCGTCCACAGGCCGAGATCGGCCTGCAGGTTGTGCGCGACTTCATGCGGAATCGCACCGAGGGTCCAAGGTGTCACCAGTCGATGGTCTGGCAGCTTCACCAGAGGAAAGGGGTTGGGAAACATCCCCAGCTTCGACAGCCGCACGTCGCGCCGATACGTGGCCGGGCCGGCGCCGGCCTCCATATAGCTCAGCGGCGGCGGCGAGGGGATGGGTCGGGCTCGGCCCAGGCCCTGATAGACGTACTGATAGCAGTCGAGCGCGATGCGGTCCGCAGCCAGAAGTCGCACCAGCATGCCGCCCTGTCGCTGTCCGAACAGCGACCAGTACCCGTGCCAGATCTTCTCGGCCTGGGCCATCAGGGTCGCACCCTCCTCCTTGAGTTCGCTGACCCGATCGAGGCGCCCGCGGTCAGGCCTCTGCAGCGCCAGGTCACAGGATGCCGCCAGCGCCTTCGCATTGGCGGCGACCACCTCGCGCACGCGCTTCAACAGTCGGTTGGCTGCGTGCAGATGGGCGGCACCGGGGCTGCCCGCGGCACTGCCGAACTCGCCCATGCGAAAGTCGCGCAGCAGCCGCAGGGACTGCAGGGCATTGACCTTCTGGCTGCGCAGCCAGTGGCGCAGCGCGCGCTGCGCCGAAGCATCCAGGGCCTCGGCCGCAGCCGCCGGTCGCACCGGCGAAACGACGGTTGCCGACGCGCCGGATTGCTGCTTCAGGCGCCCGACCCGCTGCCCCGCCGGCAGGCGCAGACCGGGCACGGCCAGCCGGGGTTCGGCCAAGGCGACAGCTTCGATCGGGCCATCAGGCATGGACGTGCGCATGGAGTTCTCCAGAGGCAGCGTGAATCGCGATCAGGCAAAGCGCACCGGCCGCGGGCCGCGCTGATTGATCGCTCGATTGCGCTGGATCGCCTGCCGGCAGCGTTGCGGCGTGCGCAGCACGCGCGCGGCCTGCCGCGCAGTGGCGCGGGCCGCGATCTGCGGCGACATCTGGCCGGTGCGCGCGTAGTGGCGGGCGACATCGGCGGCCGCGTTTCGCGCCACGGTCGGCAGCGCCCTCACCAGCTGCCGGGTGTGCGGCGAGCGCACGATCTTGCGGCCGATCGAAAGGATGCCGCGGCCGATGTGCGGCAGCGCCTTCTTGATCATGGGCGCGGCCAGTTTGCCGACCTTGCCCAGCACCGGCAGGGCCTTGGCAGCCAGCGGTGCGAGCGCGGCCAAGGCAGGGAAGAAGTCGTCCACTTCGGATTCGCCCTCCGCCTCCGCCAGCTGGTCGACGACCATTTCCATCAGCGCTGCTGCCTGGCGGGCGGCGGCGATCTCGCCCCCTGCGGCGGCCGCCTCCGGCGGCGTCTCGTACTCGAAATCAAGAAAGCCATCGGACGTCGTCTGACCCTCGAAAAACTGACCCGGGTCCTCGCCATCGAAGCCATCGAGACCATCGAGGCCATCCAGGCCATCAAAGCCATCGAAACCCTCGAAGCCTTCAAAGCCCTCGAAGCTGTCCAGGGTCGGTTCGGCAAAGCCATCGGTGATGTAGGGGGTGCTCATGTTCAACTCCTCTCGGGGGGATCAGCCTTCGGCCCGTGCGATCGCACGGCGATTCAGGCGCTTGCGCACAATGAAGATCCGCGCCAGTGCGCCGGCCAGCAGACGCGGATTGCGGAACGTGGAAGCCGCGCGCCCCGCCAGCGAAGCCGCGGCGCGCGCTGCAGTAACGGAGTGGCCGGCCTGCGCTCTGCGCGACAGATCGCGCAGGGCACCGCGCGCGATGCAGCCGACTACCGGCAACAGCGGGCGCGTGCGGGGCGAGCGATACAGGCTGTGTACGAGTCGGCAGCTGCCGCGAGCGATGACCGGCAGCACGCGCAGCACTGGCGGTGGCGCGCGCCAGCTCAAGGTCAGACTCAAGCCCCCGGCAAATGCCAGGGCCTCGGCTTCAGAGTCGAATTGCGCGCCGTGGCCCAGCAAGGCCTCGGCCAGCGCTTCCGCATCCGGCATCGCCTGCTTTCCGGCCCAAAGGGCGTTCAGGGCCTCGGACGACAGCTCGGAATCGGCCAGCAGGTCCTCCTCCGAAAGCCAGGGAAAGGTGATCTGCGCGGCGGATTCCTGTTCGGAAGAAGCGTCGTCGGCAAACGGCGAGGCCCAGCCAGAGCGCATCTCTGCTTCTGCAGCCAACTCGCGGAGCGCACCCGGCAGGTTCCGTCGCAGCATCGGCAGTGCGCGACGAACCAGACCGGCGGCCACACGCAGGGCCTCGCCAACCGCGGGCGTCATCGTCGTCACTGCGGGGCCTGCCTCGGCGTGCAAGGGCCGAAGCGGCTTCTGCGCAGACGGGGAAAGACCGGTGTCCATCAGGGCTGGCACTCAGGCGGAACGATGGTCAGAGGCTAGGCCGATGTGAGCTGACGCACAGTCCGCTCGGTGGGGTCACCCGGAGATGGTCACCCCGATGGGGTAACACCGAAGCAGTGCTCCGGCCGCACTTGCCCTCGACGAAGTCACCCACCACTGCGGGTCGGCGGGCCCGGCACCGCGCTTCGATCGAGGCTCACGCGGGCGCGAATGCGGTCCTGCACTCGTATCGGCATACAATCCGCGCTGGGGAGTCCGCCACCGCTGACGGAGAATCGAACGATGTTGCGCAGTCTCGGCTGTCTTGTTGCCTGCTTCGCCCTGTCCAGCGCCGTTGCGAGCGCACAGTCCACCACCAACCGCGTCATCGAGGGTGATGTCCTGTTGATCGAGCGGGTGGAGCGCACCCACAGCGGCGCCAACCTGCCGCGCCGCGGCATGTTGATGAACCAGGTCGAAGCGCAGTTCGGCGCGCCGACCACCAAGCACGCTCCGGTCGGCGGCAGCAGCCCGCAGCAGCCGCCCATCACCCGCTGGAGCTACCCCGAGTTCACGGTCTATTTCGAGCACAACCACGTGGTCAACGCCGTGGTCAACCGCGCCGGCCCAAACGAGAAAGGCCCGATTCGCAAGGAACAACCGAACGGATGAACCAGGCTGCAGCGCGTTTCCCCGCGGAGTGGGAAGACCAGTCCGCGGTGTTGATCGCGTGGCCGAACGCCGACACCGACTGGGCCCCGCGCCTCGACGAGGTCGAGGGCACCTATGTCGAGCTGGCGGCAGCCATCACCCGCTTCCAGCCGCTCGTGATCTGCGTGCGCGATGCCGCGCTCGAAGCGCGTCTGCGCGGCCTGCTCACAGCGCGCGGCGTTGATCTGTCGCGGCTGCGCTGCGTCGAGGCCGAGTACGACGACACCTGGCTGCGCGATTCCGGACCGATCACCGTGCGAACGGCGGATGGATTCGAGCTGCTCGACTTCCGCTTCACCGGCTGGGGCGGCAAGTTCGAGGCCAGCGCCGATGACCGCCTGGTCGAGCAGCTGTTCGCAGCCGGCGTGTTTGCATCGAACGCGCAGCGGCGCCGCATCGACTTCGCGCTGGAGGGCGGCGGCATCGAAACCGATGGCGCCGGCAGCCTGCTGTCGACCTGGCACTGCCTGAGCGAGCGCCATCCCGACCGCTCGCGCGCCGAAGTGACCGAGCTGCTCTGTCGCGAGCTGCGCCAGGACCGCGTGCTGTGGCTGGACCACGGCTATCTGGAAGGCGACGACACCGACGCCCACATCGACACCCTGGCCCGCTTCGCGAGCCCCTCGCGCATCGTCTACCAGGGCTGCAGCGATCCGGCCGACAGCCACTTCGACGAACTGGCGACGATGGGCCAGGAGATTGCCGCCCTGCGCCAGTCGAACGGCGAGCCTTACGAGGTGTTCGTGCTGCCCTGGGCGCAGCCGATCCTGGACGAAGGCCGTCGACTGGCGGCGTCGTACGCCAACTTCCTGATCATCAACGGCGCCGTGCTGATGCCGGCCTATGGCGACCCGGCCGATGCCGAGGCCCAGGCCGTGCTGGCGCGCGCCTTCCCGGACCGACAGATCATCGCCCTGCCCTGCCGGCCGCTGATCTGGCAGAACGGCAGCCTGCACTGCATCACCATGCAGCTGCCGCGAGGAGTGCTGAATGAGCAAGTCTGATACGCATGCGCTGCGCGTCGCCCTGATCCAGGATCGCGACCGCGGCTCGGTCGAGGCCAACCTCGAACGCATCGAGGCGCGCGTGGCCGAAGCCGCCGCCGCAGGCGCCAAGCTGGTGCTGCTGCAGGAGCTGCACAACGGCGCCTACTTCTGCCAGCACGAGAGCGTGGACGAGTTCGACCGCGCCGAACCCATCCCTGGCCCGAGCACCGAGCGGCTGGGTGCGCTGGCGAAGCGGCATGGCGTGGTCATCGTGTCTTCGTTGTTCGAGCGTCGCGCCGCCGGCCTGTACCACAACACCGCGGTGGTGTTCGAAGCCGACGGCCGCATCGCGGGCAAGTACCGCAAGATGCACATCCCGGATGATCCGGGCTTCCTCGAGAAGTTCTACTTCACCCCCGGAGACCTGGGCTTCGAGCCCATCGACACCTCGGTCGGTCGCCTCGGCGTGCTGGTCTGCTGGGACCAGTGGTACCCGGAAGCCGCGCGCCTGATGGCGCTGGCCGGCGCCGAGCTGCTGCTGTATCCGACGGCGATCGGCTGGGACCCGAACGACGTGCAGGACGAACAAGACCGCCAGCGCATGGCCTGGATCCTCTCGCACCGCGGCCACGCGGTCGCCAACGGCCTGCCGGTGCTGAGCTGCAACCGCACGGGCTTCGAGCCCTCGCCCACCGGCGGCAGCGGCATCCGCTTCTGGGGCAGCTCGATCGTGCTCGGCCCGCAGGGCGAGATCCTGGCCGAGGCCGACACCGACAGCGATGCGCTGCTGCTCGTCGATGTGGATTTGAAGCGCTCGGAAGCCGTGCGCCGGATCTGGCCCTTCCTGCGCGACCGCCGCATCGACGCCTACGCCGACCTGCTGAAGCGCTACCGTGACTGAGCCCCTGGCCGACCTCGCCGGCGAGGCAGAGCAGGACCCGCTCGCCGGCCAGCCGATCGCCGAGATCGAACGCGATGGCGTTCACTACACCCTGCTCGGCACGGCGCATGTCTCGCAGGCCAGCGTGGACGCGGTACGCGCGCTGGCCGCGCAGCAGCGCTTCGATGCGATCGCGGTGGAGCTGTGCGAGCCGCGCTACCAGTCGATGCGCGATCCGGATGCGCTGGCCAAGCTCGATCTGTTCCGGGTCATCAAGGAAGGCAAGGTCGGCTTCGTCGCCGCCAACCTCGCGCTGTCCGCCTATCAGCGGCGTCTCGCCGAACAGCTGGGGGTCGAGCCGGGTGCGGAAATGCGCGCCGCCATCGAAGAAGGCGATCGTCTGCGGCTGCCGGTCTGGCGCGTTGATCGCGACGTCAGCACCACGCTGAAGCGCACCTCGGCCGCGGTCGGCTTCTGGCAGCGGCTGATGATGATGAGCGGGCTGGCCGCCAGCCTGCTGGTCAGCGACAAGGTCGAAGAGGACGAGATCGAGAAGCTCAAGCAGGGCGACCTGCTGGAGTCGACCTTCGGCGAGTTCGCCAAGAACCGCGAGCCGCTCTACCGCGCCCTGATCGCCGAGCGCGACCAGTACATGGCCGCAGCCCTGCGCCAGGAGGCTGCGCGGAACCCGGCGGCCAAGCGCGTGCTGGTGGTGATCGGCGCCGGCCATCTCGCCGGACTCGCCCAGCATCTGGCCGAAGACACCCGCGAGCCCGGCGCACTGCGCGAAAGCCTGCGCCAGCTGCCGCCACCGAAGAACTGGGGCACCGGGATCACCCTCGCCCTTGCAGTCGTGGTCGTGGGTGGCTTCATCTACGGCTTCAGCCAAGGCCTCGACGTGGGCAAGGACCTGCTGCTGCAGTGGGTGCTGATCACCGGCACCGGTGGGGCGATCGGCTGCCTGCTGGCCGGCGGACACCCACTCTCGATCCTTGGTGCCTTCGCCGTGTCGCCAGTCACGCCCCTGCACCCGGCCCTGGCCTCGGGCATGGTCAGTGCGCTGATCGAAGCCTGGATCCGCAAGCCCACGGTCGCCGACTTCGGGCATCTGCATCGCGATGTCACCAGCACCGCGGGCTGGTTCCGCAATCGCGTCTCGCGCACCCTGCTGAACTTCTTCCTGACCAACATGGGCACGGCGCTCGGCTTCTACACGGCGGGCTGGCTGATGTTCAAGACGCTTTCTGCCGGCTAGGCCGACGCGCTTGGAACTGCCCTTCTCCCCCGCCTGCGAACGCAACCGCGAGCCGATCCTGGCCGTACTGCGCGAACACCTCGCTGCGCCGGCGCGCGTGCTGGAGATCGGCGGCGGCACCGGCCAGCACGCCGAGTTCTTCTCGGCACATCTGCCACATCTCCACTGGCAGAGCAGCGACCGCGCCGACTATCTGCCCGGGCTGGCCGCGCGCATTGCACAGGCCGAGCTACCGAACCTGCCCGCGCCCTTCGAGCTGGACGTCTCCCGCCGCGAGCTCTGGCCCGCGCAGCGCTTCGATGCCGCCTACAGCGCCAACACCCTACACATCATGGGCTGGCCGGAGGTCGAGCAGTTCTTCGCCATGCTCGGCGAGGTGCTGGACCCCAAGTCGACGCTGATCGTCTATGGCCCGTTCAACTACGGCGGCCGATTCACCAGCGAGAGCAATGCCGACTTCGATGCACAGCTGCGCGCGGACGACGCCAAGCGCGGTCTCCGCGACTTCGAAGCGGTCGACACGCTGGCCCGCGCGCAGGGCTTCGCACTTGTCGCCGATATCGCGATGCCAGCGAACAATCGCTGTCTGGTCTGGCGTCGGTAGAGACTACCGAAGCTCATCTCGGCTCGCAGCCAGATCTCTCAAGATGCAGAGGCACCGGAGGCCGTTCTCCCGAGAACACCTGGCACGCGAAACGGGGCTGGGAGGCCCTCAAGAAACAGAACGATTGCGACCCCATTGATCGTCGCCCCCGCGTAGGCGGGGGCCCAGTGTCGCTTGCCGCAGTCGCACGAGTCCTGGCTCCCCGCCCCCGCCTTCGCGAGGGCAGGCTCTCCGAGGGGATGACGAAGCCCAGCCTCCCCGAGAACGCCTGCAGCGCGGCGCAGCGCCGGGAAGCGCTCAACAGCGAGTCGCCCAGCCTTGAAGCGCAGATGCCTCAATCCAGCTGACTGGCCACGCCCTTCAACCCGTCCAGAGCCCGAGCCCAACGCTGGCGATCCAGAACCTCACGCTGGAACAGCGCCTGGGACTTCTCCAGCACCAGCTTGTAAGGGCTGCCCTTGCGCAGGGTGGTGCAGGTCACCGGCAGGTCATGGTGGGCGATGGTTCTCGCCACGTGCTCGCGGCCCTGGGTGGCCAAGGGCCAGGTGCGCGTCCGCTCTGCCGTTGCCGCCAGAAACTGCTGCAACACCTCGCACTCGCTGCACGTGCATCCCAGTCGAACCACGATCGACCAATCATCGGCCGCGCGCTCGGGTTGGGCGAGACGCTGTTCGAGCAACTGCCTTGCATGGTCCATCAGAGTCCGCAGGCGCGCCTGCACTCGGCGCGCGCGCCGAGCGTCCTTCAGCGCCTCCCGCAGCAGCAGGACCAGGGCCTCCGGCGAGAGCGCGACCTCACTGCGAATGAGCAGGTCGTCAATCGCCTGCAGTGTTGTCGAAGCGCCCACGATCTCGCCTGCTTCGATCAGGCCAAACAAAGGCGCGCAGAACCCTTGCACGCGCTGGGCGCGATCACGCGCGGGAACGCGCTCGGGCCGCAGGTCGTCGCGCAGGCACTGCTGCAGCCACGCCCACTGCTCCGTCAGCAAGGCCTCCGCCAGACGACGGCCTTGCGGCGGCTCGGCCGCACAGCAGGCCTCGCAGAACTCGGGCAGCGCGTCGGCAATCCACGCTCGGTGCTGCTCGATCCCGGCGCGCCGCCAACCGCGTTCACCGCGCCACTGGGCCAGGAGATCCTCGCACCAGCGAAGCCCGTAGCACCTCAGCAAGCCCGCGAAATCCTCGGCGGCGCTGGCCGGCATGCATGCGGGTTGCAGCGGGCCAAGCAGGTCAAGCGCCAGCCCCGCATGCTCCGAGCGGCGCGCCACGCTCACCGCCAGACCTCCCAGAACGGGGTCATCGGTCGGCAGCTGTTTCCAGAACGGGAGCACGTGTTCGACGAGATTGACCGCCGCATCTGCGCCCTCCGCCACGAGCCGGGCGTCGACCTGCTGCAAGGCCCATAGCGGTGAGGTTCTGGCGCGCAGCTCGAAAGCGCGGGCGCGCGGCCAGATCACCACGGCGGCACGGTGGTACCAGCGGTCCAGCGTGTTGCCATAGTTGCCCATGAAGCCTTCGTACTCGGACTCGAAGGGCTCGCACTCGCGGCTGGCGCGGGTAAGGCATAGCTCGCGGCTGTCGACACGCGCGCCCATCACATCCGCTTCGCTGCCGTCCGCTGCCAGCCCATGGCGCAGTTCGATGTCGTCATCGATGAGCTCGCCCAGCCGCATGTCCGAAGCCAGCGCTGGATCACCGTCTGCATCGTCTGCGTCGAAATCGTCGTCTCGATCCCAGCGGCTGCGTCCAGGGCCTGCCTCGCAGCTCCAGACCTCATGCACGTCGGCCAGCGCGAGGATGCATTCGCAGTCCAAGGCCCCGGCCGCCTCGCGCAGCGCAGCCACGCGCGGAGCGTCGGCGTTCTTGAGCAGTGCCCAGCCCAGGCCGCGCTGCGTGTACTGGTGATCGAGCAGATAGACCAGGCGATCAGGCGGTGCGGCGGGCGGATCCCAATCCCAGCGCGGGGGCACCACGGTGGCGAAGTAGCGCCGCAGCTCGCGAACGAGAGGCTGGGCCGCAGCGTCCAGCGCACTCGTCGAGGCGCCCTGCTCACCGGCAATCAGCCTCAGGTTGTAGGTCAGCACCACCCGGTAACCCGACTTGACCGCCTGCGCTTCGTGCGAGCAGTCCGCGAAGAAGGCGGTGAATCCGAGCTGGCTGGCCGATCCGCCGACGCGAAGGCTCTCGCCCTGATGTTCGATGACGAAACGACCGCCAGTGAACCTGGAAGGCAAGGTCACCACCAGGGTCGCCAGCATGCCGTCGGACTTCTCCGAATCCTGGTGGCGAGCGAAAAACTGACCCGGCTCGTAGACCAGCAGGTTGTGCAGATCGGCCTGCAGCAGGCTCGAATCGGGCAGGCCCAGATCCTTGTGGATGCGCTGCAGCGCGTCGTCCAGTACGGGCTGCCAGGTGGCCACGTCCATGCGGATACGACGGGCGGGAATCTCCCAGGTGTTGCGCACACGGGTGTCCAGACGGGTCTCGTCGCGGTAACCGTGCAGGGCCAGTTCGGCAGATTCGCACAGCGTTCGTGCCACCAGCGGGTCGATCGGCAGAGGCACCTTGCCCAGGCCGTCCACCTCGATATGCAGCCCTTTCGCTGGCCGCAGGAAGTGCGTCGCGAAGCGCCCGGGGGCGTCGATGGCCGCAAGCGTGGCGGCGAGCTGGCGCAGGGCGTCCGTGCTCATCGGGCTTACTCGCGCGTAACCGCGGCCCAGGCCGGCAGGATATGGTCGCGGCTGAGTGGCGCCACCGGCACCGTGGGGGCATGCGGATCGACCCAGGCCAGCTCGGCGATCTCGGCGTGCGGCTGTGGCTCACCGGCAATCGTCACCGCGTACGCGATCGCACGCACGCGCCGACCGGACTCGTTCACCGCGGCGGCCTCGAACTCGCCCAGCGCAACAGCCGTCGATTCGACGAGCTCGACACCCAACTCTTCGCGCAGTTCACGCGCAAGCGTCGCCAGCGGCGACTCATGGGCTTCGCGCTTGCCGCCAGGCTGGATGAAGAAACGGGTATCGCGTTTGCGGACCAGCAGCACGCGGCCATAGGCATCGGCGATGACGGCCGCCACGGTCTGGATCGGTTGATCGGTTGCGGAACATTCGTTCGAGTTCATCGCGCAAGTCTAGCGCGGCCGCTCCGGCCTGGCCTTCCTCGCAGCGGATGAAGCACGCCGCGGAATTCGCCTGCGCATCGGAATTCGCGCTCGTGCGCAGCTGTCCCTTCGACAGACTGCCCCAGCGCATTCCCCGCCTTGCATCCTTCAGCCATCGGCGTATCGTCTGATCCCGAGCATCGGATCAGGAGTCCAGCGTGTCCAGTCGAACCCAGGATCCCCCCACCCCTCCTTCGCGCAGCCGATCCGCCGCGAGCAGCCGTCGCAGCGGCGTGCGCGAGCCCGGCGTGGCCGATGCGTCCAACGCCTCCCTCACTGCGCTCGCGCAGTCACCGCTGGTGCGGCACGCCCAGCTGGGCCGTCGCGTACCTCGGCAGGCGATGCTGCAGCTCATTGATGCCCTGCCCGGCGATGTCCATGCACGATTGCAGGCCGTGGGCCTGGGCGAGGCCAGCCTGAAACGCTTTCGTGCCCAGCCCCGGCAAGCCTTGAGCGAGGAACATGCCGAGCGCACGCTGGAGATCACGCGGCTGGTGCAGATGGCTCGCGAAGTGCTCGGCAGCATCGAATCGGCGGACAGCTGGCTGGCCACACCCCAGCGCGCGCTCGACTTCCAGGCGCCGCGCGCGCTGCTGCGCACCGCGCCTGGCCGACAGGCGGTTGAGCAGCTTCTGGGACGGATCGAGTACGGCGTGTACTCGTGATCGTCTGGCGAGTCGAGGCGCTGAAACACGCCGACACGGCGCTCCACGGCATTGGTGCCGCCCGCTTCGGTGGTCGCTGGAATCGCGTCGGCACGGCGCTGGTCTACACCAGCACTACGCTGGCCCTGGCCGCGTTCGAGAAGTTCGTGCATGCCGAACGGCAGGTCGCCGACATCGCCCTGGTGGCGCTTGGCTTCGAGTTGCCCGACGACTGTGCGCTCGATCGCCCCGCCGCACTGCCCGCCGACTGGCGAGCCGCCGCCGCACCCCACTCGACTCAACAATGGGGCAGCGAATGGGCGCGCCGGGGCCGCCCGCTTGCAGCGGCCGTGCCTTCCGTTCTACTGCCAAGCGACCACTGGCTGAGCCACGGCGAATACAACGTGCTGATCAACTGCGCCGCACTGGGCGAACACGCCGTGCGCGAAGTCGCGCGCCTGCCCTACGCCTACGATCCGCGGGCGTGGAAGTGACAGCGCCTCAGCCACCCCGATGGTAAGGATGATTCGCCAGCAGGCTGCAGGCCCGGTAGAGCTGCTCGGCCACCACCACGCGCACCAGCGGATGCGGCAGGGTCAGCGGGCCGAGTGACCAGCTCTCAGCCGCGGCACTGCGTACCGAGTCGTGGAAGCCGTCAGGCCCGCCGATCAGGAAAGCCAGATCCTGACCCTGCATGCGCCAGGCCTGCATGCGCGTTGCGAGTTGTTCGCTGGAATGCGCGCGGCCGCGGCCATCGAGAAGCACGATGTGCGCGCCGCGCGGCACCGCCGCCAGCAGGCGCTTGGCCTCGTCTTCCATCGCGCGAGCGGTGTCGCGGCCCTTGCCGCGCTCGCCGGGGGCCAGCTCGACCAGCTGCAGCGGCAGCCAGTGTGAGAGGCGCTTGAAGTAGTCGGCGCAGGCCGTCTGCACCCAGTCGGGCATGCCGGTGCCGACGGCGATCAGCTGGGCCTTCATGGTGCGCGCTCGCCAGCAACGCGAGCGGGATCAGCCTTCGTCGGTCTCGGCATCCGCCGCACGCGGCGTATCGCCATCGACGCTCCACAGCCGCTCCAGCGCATAGAACTCGCGCACGCGCGGCAGGAACACGTGGACGACGGCGTCACCAAGGTCGACCAGGACCCACTCGGCCTCGCGTTCGCCTTCGACGCCCAGCGGCATTGCGCCGATTTCCTTGACGCGCTTCTGCACCTCGTCGGCGATCGACTTGACGTGGCGGCTCGAGGTGCCCGAGGCGATGAACAGGGTGTCGGTGAAACCCGACTTGCCGCGCACGTCGATCTCGCGCACATCGCGGGCCTTGAGCTCTTCCAGCGCGAAGCGGATGCGCTCGTTCAGGGCTTCAGTCGAGGGGCCGCCGGGGGCGGTCTTCTTGGCGGCACGGGCGCGCGGGGCGGGCTGGGCGGGGGCTTTCGGGTTCAAATGGTTGACCTGTGGCATTGGGGACGCTCGGGGGCGCGAGCGCGAAGTATAGGTGAGCCCGTCCGCGGGCGCCCTCGGCCTCGTTCAGGTTGACCCGGAGGCGTGCCGGCCGTACAGCCCATGACGCTTGATGTAGGCGGCCACGCTGGGCTCCAGATAGGCCTCGATGGCACGTCCATCGCCCTGCGCCACCGCTGCGCGCACGTCCGTTGCGGAGGCCGGTTCCGGCGGCAGGCTCAGCCTGCAGAATCCGCCGGCGGGGGCTTCGGCAAGTCCGGCCAGCGGTTGCGTGCGCTCAAGCGCCAGCGCTTCGAGCGCCGGCGATGCAGCAGGGATCCCGGCATGCGGGCGATCCACCACCAGCAGATGCGCCAGCCGCGGAATCGCCTGCCAGCGCTGCCAGCGATCGAAGCCGCGCCAGGCGTCCTCGCCCAGCAGCAGCACCAGCGGCGCCTCGGGCCCAAGCTCGCCGCGCAATTCCTCCAGCGTATCGACCATGTAGGAGGCGCCGCCGCGGCGCAGCTCGCGCAGGTCGATGCCGAAGCCGCTCTCGCCGGCCAGGGCCAGCCACAGCATGGCGACGCGGTGGCCGGCCGCCGCGCCCGGCGGCGCGCGATGCGGCGGATCCGCATTCGGCAGGAAGTCGAAGGCCCGGATCTCGAGACCTTCCGCCAGCAGGGCCTCGCATGCGGCGCGGGCAATCGCCACATGGCCACGGTGCACCGGATCGAAGGTGCCGCCGTAGACGATGTGCAGCGGGCGTGCGGTCGACACGGACGCGCTCAGCCCGCCAGCAGGGTCGGCCGCACGCGCGGCTCGGCCAGCGCCGCCAGCAGGCGCTCCAGCTCACGCCAGCCGTCGCCCTGCTCGCGGCCCTTGCCGATGCGCTCGATCCTCGCGCACTGCGCCAAGAGCGCCTCGAAGTGCGCGACATCGCCGCGCGCCAGCGCCTTCTTGAAGGGCGCCTGCCGCGAAGACCACACGCCTGCCGCCTGCAGCGCGGATTCGACATTGCCGCCGCGCGCCTTGGCCTCGGCCACGCGCAGCAGCTGCTGCACCTGCGAGGACAGCCAGCCGACCAGCGCCGGCACCGCCTGGCCTTCGGCGCGCAGGCCAGCCAGCATCTGCAGGGCACGGCGCGCATCGCCGCCGATCGCGGCATCGCTCAGGCCGAACACGTCGTAGCGCGCGTTGTCGGCCACCGCGTGCGCCATGTACTCAAGATCGATGCGCCCGGTGGGCTTCAGCAGTGCCAGCTTGTCGACTTCCTGGGCTGCCGCCAGCAGGTTGCCCTCGACCCGCTCGACCAGCAGCTCCAGCGCCTCGCGGCTGGCCTCCAGCCCCTGCGCGCGCAGCCGCTGGCCCAGCCAGCCGGACATCTCGTGCACCTTGATCGGCCACAGCACCTGGGCGCGGCCGGCCTTCTGCACGGCGGTGAACCAGGCGCCCTCGTGCTTCTTGCTCCAGTCCTCGCACAGGATCAGCAGCAGGATGTCGGGCGCCGGGTTGCGGCAGTAGGCCTGCAGCCAGTCGACGCCGTCCTTGTTGGGCTTGCCCGAGGCGATGCGTAGCTCGACGATACGGCGGCTGGCGAACAGCGACATCGCCGCACAGCTGGCCTGCACCTGCGCCCAGTCGAAGCGCGCGTCGACTTCGAAGATCTCGCGCTCGCTGTAGCCCGCAGCACGCGCCTGGGCACGCAGTCGATCCGCCGCCTCGACCCGCAGCAGGGCCTCGCTGCTGGCGATCAGCGCAACCGGCGGCAGATCGCCGCCAGCGCCCGTGCTCGCTGCGCCGCCGATCATCAGCGCAGGGCCGAGTCGATCCGCCGCAGGATGGACTGCACCAGCTCACGGTGCAGTTCGGCGCGCATCAGCTCCTCCTCGTTCGAGGTGCCCTGCGCCTGTGCGGTGTCGAACAGGTAGTCGCGGCGCAGCTCGATCAGCTGCGCGGGCATCACCGCCACGCCGTCGGCATCGAGCAGCGAGACCTCGGCACTGAGAACGATCTCGAACTCCTGGGCGCGGCCGGCGGCGTCAACGGTCAGTGGGTTGCGGCGCTCATCGAGCTTGTCGATCCGCAGCACCGACGCCGGCACGGCCGGGTCGTCGACCAGGGTCGCACCGGCGCGCTCGAGCGCCGCCTGCAGGTCGCGGCCGATCGAGGAGTAGGGATCGACCTGGGCCAGACGCAGCGTCTTCAGGCGCTCCGGCAGGCGCACTTCTTCGCGCAGACGGAAGCCGCAGGCGGCGACCGCCAGCAGCAGACCCAGGACCAGCATTCTCATCAGCGTGCGCATCACTGCCCTGCCCTGCACCGGCTCAGCCGGCGACGATGTTGACGATCTTGCCCGGCACCACGATCACCTTGCGCACCGTGAGCCCGTCGAGCGCCCGCTGCACCGCGGGCTCGGCCAGGGCCAGCTGCTCGATGGCCTCACGCGCGGCCTCCACGGCTACTTCGACCGTTCCGCGCAGCTTGCCATTGACCTGCACCGCCAGGGTAACCGCATCGCGGACCAGTGCGGCCGGATCGGCCTTGGGGAAGGGCTGGTCCTCGATCAGGGTCTCGGCATGGCCCAGCGCCTGCCACAAGGCGTGGCTGGTGTGCGGGGTGATCGGGTTCAGCATCAGCGCGATCGCGGTGTAGGCCTCCTGGCGCACGGCGCGGCCCTCGGCGCTGTCATCGTCCGACTTGGTCAGCGCGTTCAGCAGCTCCATCACCGCGGCGATCGCAGTGTTGAAGGCGTGGCGGCGGCCGATGTCGTCGCCGACCTTGTCGATGGTCTCGTGCAGCTTGCGGCGCAGGGCCTTCTGCTCGGCGTTGAGCGCCGCCGCATCCAGCGCGGGCGCCGCGCCGGCGCTGACGTGGCGGTGCACGGCGTTCCACAGGCGGCGCAGGAAGCGGGCCATGCCTTCGACGCCGGCCTCGTTCCACTCCAGGCTCTGGTCCGGCGGGGCGGCGAACATCGAGAACAGGCGGACGGTGTCGGCACCGTACTTGTCGACCATCGACTGCGGGTCGACGCCGTTGTTCTTCGACTTGGACATCTTCTCGGTGCCACCAGCAAAGACCTCGCGCCCAGAGAAAACCAGAACTCCGGTAACACCGTTGCGATCCTTGGTTGGCACAGTCTTCAGGCCATCCGCGAAGATCGACATAAAGGGTGTCGCACCCTTCCCTTCAACAAGACTATCCGCCATGTTCAGTGGCACAACATCCGTCCAATGTGTCTTGCTGCCATCAGCATGCGTGTACGTGACAACCTTTGTGGGGTCGACCCACTCCTTGCTGCCGTCGGGATTCAACGCGTAGAAGGAAGGCGCGATAACCATGCCCTGGCACAGGAGATTGGTCGCCGGCTCATCGCTGTCCACATAGCCGGCGTCACGCAGCAGCTTGTGGAAGAAGCGGAAGTACATCAGGTGCATCACCGCGTGCTCGATGCCGCCGATGTACTGGTCCACCGGCAGCCAGTACCTGGCGCGGCCGTCCAGCATGTCGTCGGCGCCCGGGCAGCAGTAGCGCGCGTAGTACCAGGAGGACTCCATGAAGGTGTCGAAGGTGTCGGTCTCGCGCTCCAAGGCCGCGCCCGTTACCGGGTCGGTGTACTTGCGCCACTCGGGGTCGGCCTTGATCGGCGAGGCCACGCCCGAAAAGCTCACGTCCTCGGGCAGGCGCACCGGCAGCTGGTCTTCGGGCACCGGGCGGGCATTGCCCTCGGCGTCGTACAGCATCGGGATCGGGCAGCCCCAGTAGCGCTGGCGGCTGACGCCCCAGTCGCGCAGCCGGTAGTTCACGCGGCGGGTGCCGCGGCCCATGGCTTCGAGTTTCGCAGCGATGGCCTCGAAGGCCTGGGCGAAGTCGAGCCCGTCGAACTCACCGGAATTGACCAGCCAGCCACGCTCGGTGAACGCCAACTCTTCCTTGATGGCGGCCTCGAACTTCTCGATCACCTGCACGGCCGCCGAGGGCTCGAACACATCGCGCAGGGCGCCGCCGCCCAGCGCCGTGGTCAGCGCGTCGCCGCCCTTGGCCGCGTCGCGGCGCAGTTCGTCCAGCGCATCGCGCACGTCCTGGTTGATGATGACCATGCGGATCGGCAGGCCGTACTTGCGCGCGAACTCGCCGTCGCGCTCGTCGTGGCCGGGCACGCCCATCACCGCGCCGGTGCCGTAGCCCATCAGCACGAAGTTGCCGATCCAGATCGGCACGCGCTCGCCGCTGATCGGATGCAGCGCGTAGCGGCCGGTCGGCGCACCCAGCTTCTCCTGCGTTTCCAGCTCGGCCTCGTTGACCGCGCCCTGCTTGCAGCGCTCGATGAAGGCGGCCAGCGCCGGGTCGTCCTGCGCGGCTTCCAGCGCCAGCGGATGCTCGGCGGCAACAGTGACGAAGGTGACGCCCATCAGGGTGTCGGGGCGGGTGGTGAACACGGTCAGGGGCTGGTCCGTGCCTTCGACACCGAACTGGATCTCCAGGCCTTCCGAGCGGCCGATCCAGTTGCGCTGCATGGTCTTGACCGCTTCCGGCCAGCCCTCAAGCCTGTCCAGGCCGTCCAGCAGCTCGTCGGCGTAGGCGGTGATCTTCAGGAACCACTGCGGGATCTCGCGCTTCTCGACCACTGCGCCGGAGCGCCAGCCGCGGCCATCGACCACCTGCTCGTTGGCCAGCACGGTCTGATCGATCGGGTCCCAGTTGACCACGCTGTTCTTGCGATAGACCAGGCCCTTCTCGAAGAGCCGGGCGAAGAACTGCTGCTCCCAGCGGTAGTACTCGGGCGTGCAGGTGGTCAGCTCGCGCGACCAGTCGTAGGCGAAGCCCAGGCGCTTCAGCTGCCCGCGCATGTGGTCGATGTTGGCGTAGGTCCACTTGGCCGGCGCGGTCTTATTCTTGATCGCGGCGTTCTCGGCCGGCAGGCCGAAGGCATCCCAACCCATCGGCTGCATCACGTTGAAGCCCTGCATGCGCTTGTAGCGGCTGATCACGTCGCCGATCGTGTAGTTGCGCACATGACCCATGTGCAGCGCACCGGACGGGTACGGCAGCATCGACAGGCAGTAGTACTTCGGACGCGAGCTGTCCTCGACGACCTCGAAGGCGCGGGTGCGGTCCCAGAAGCTCTGGGCAGCGGCTTCGATGGATTTGGGGTCGAAGTTCTCTTGCATGGCGGGGATATTCGGGGATCGGGAGGGCAGTCGCGCAGTTTAACCGCCTGCGCCGGCTGGCGGGCGCGCTTTCGGCGGTGCCAGGGATGGTGCGGCAGGCGATGCGCCTACACCCAAAGCCGCATCGCCGGGCAACAAGGGCGGCGCTATGGTGGAAGCCCCGCCCGCCAGCGCAGCCGCCATGAGCATCAGCCCAGAACTCGCCGAGGTCATCGACTTCCTGCGTGGGCACGCGCCCTTCGACCGGCTGACGCCCGAACAGCTCGAGTCGGCCGCCCGGCGCATCGAGATCATCTATCGCCGCCGCGGCGAGGTCCTGCTCGGCATCGGCCAGGCGAACACCGCGCTGGCGGTGATCCGGCGCGGCGCGGTTGAGGTCCACGATGGCGCCGGGCGCCTGATCAATCGGCTGGCCGAGGGCGAAAGCTATGGCCTGCCTTCCCTGCTGACCGGCAAGCCGGTGCGCAATCGCGTGACCCTGATCGAGGACGGCCTGCTCTACCTGTTGCCGGTGGCCGACTTCAACCGCCTGCGCGCGGCCAACGCGGCCTTCGAGCAGCATTTCGTCTCGACCCTGGAAGAACGCATGCGCGCCGCCGCCGAAGCCGGCGGCGGCAACGAGCTGATGGCCACGCCAGTCAGTCGGCTGGGCAGCAGGGCACCGGTGATGGTCGGGCCCGAGGCCAGCATCCGCGAGGCCGCGCAGCTGATGTCGCAGAAGGGCGTGTCCTCGATCCTGATCGGCAACGCCGAGCGGATGCAGGGCATCGTCACCGACCGTGACCTGCGCAATCGCGTGCTCGCCGCAGGCCTCGATCCGAATGAACCGGTGACCCGGATCATGACCCCGGATCCGACCCATCTCGACGTCCACCGGCCGGTGTTCGAAGCCTTCCTGGTGATGGCCAACCGCGGCATCCACCACCTGCCGCTGACCCGCGAGGGCAAGCCCGCGGGCATGATCACCACCCGCGACCTGGTCAGCCTGCAGACCCAGCACCCGCTGTACCTGGTGCGCCAGGTCGGCAAGCAGGACACGGTCGAGGGCCTGCAGGACGTTACCCGACGAATGCCGCGCATGTTCGCGCTCATGCTCGAGAACGGCGCGCGCCCCGAGGACGTGATGCGCATGCTCAGTGCGCTCACCGACGCGGTGACCCGCCAGCTGCTGCGCATGGCCGAGGAACGCTTCGGCCCGCCGCCCATGCCCTATGCCTGGCTGGCCTTCGGCTCGCAGGCGCGCAATGAACAAGGCCCGCACACGGACCAGGACAACGGCCTGCTGCTGGCGCAGACGCCCGACGAGGGCGGTGCCGACTACTTCGAAACCCTGTCGAAGTTCGTCTGCGCGGGCCTCGATGCCTGCGGCTATGTCTTCTGCAATGGCGACGTCATGGCGCAGAACCCGCGCTGGCGGCAGCCGCTGGACGTCTGGCAGGGCTATTTCCGCAGCTGGATGCACGAGCCCGACCCCAAGGCCCTGCTGCACGCCTCGATCTTCTTCGACCAGCGCTGCGTGCACGGCGACCGCAGCCTGCTCGATGCCCTGCAGGAATCGCTCTTCGATGCCTCGCCGCGGCACGGCATCTTCCTCGCGGTGCTGGCCAAGCATGCGCTGACCCACGAAGTACCCCTCGGCCTGTTCCGCCGTTTCGTGGTCGAGCACCGCGGCGAACACCGCGACACGCTGGACATGAAGAAGGCCGGCAGCCTGCCGCTGAACGACCTGCTGCGGGTGCGCGCGCTGGCCGCGGGCATACGCGAGCCCGGCGGGCTGGCGCGCATCGAAGGCTTGCGGCGCATGGGACGGATGGCCGACATCGACGCCGCCGAACTGTCGGCGGCCTTCAGGCTGCTCGCCCGCCTGCGGCTGGAGCACCAGGCGGCACAGCTGGCCGCGGGCGACAAGCCCGACAACCGGATCAACCCCAGCCAGCTCAACCGCATCGATCGCGATGCCCTGCGCGACGCCTTCCTGGTGATCCGCCAGGCGCAGGCCGGGCTGGCCAACGCCTTCGGCGTGCAGTGAGCGGACTGCGGCGACTGCTGTATGGACGCCGCGCGCGGGGGACCCCGCTGGAGCGGCACTACGCCCTGCCCCTGCCCGCGCTGTCCACGCGCTGGGCCGAGGCCGAGCTGTTGGCAGTGGATTTCGAGACCAGCGGCCTCGACACCCAGAACGACCGCATCCTCAGCATGGGCTGGGTGCGGATCTCGCAGGCGCGGATCCACATGGACAGCGCGCGCCACCTGCTGGTGTGCGCTGATGCTCGCGACAGGGAGGGCGTCGGCCAGAGCGCGACCGTGCACGGGCTCACCGACACCGACGTGGCCGAAGGCATCGAGCCCTGCCAGGCCGTCGCCCTGCTGCTGGCCGAGCTGGAAGGTCGCGTGCTGGTCTCGCACGGCGCGCCGATCGAGCTGAACTTCCTGGCCGCGGCCAGCCGGCGCTGCTTCGGCCTGCCGCCGACCCTGCGCTACATCGACACGCTGGCTCTGGAGCGGCGCATCCGCCGCAACGAGGTCGACCCCAAGGGCTACCTGCGCCTGCACGCCTGCCGCGAGCGCTACGGCCTGCCGACCTATCGCGCCCACAACGCAGCGATCGATGCCCAGGCCTGTGCGGAGCTGCTGCTGGCCCAGGTCGGCAGGATCGGCGACGAGGCCGGGCTGCGTCTGCGTGACCTCGCGCGGTAGGCGGGGTGGCGGCGAGACCCTATGCCATGGTGGGCCAGGGCCCACCCTATCTGGCTGGAGCGCTGCACGCGTGAGCTCCGCCGGCTTCACGCGCTCACGCCCTGCGTTTCCACACACTCCGCGCCCATGCCCGAAGGCCCTGAAATCCGCCGTGCTGCCGATCAGCTTGCCCGCGCCGTGGTGGGGCAGCCGCTGACCGATGTGTGGTTCGCATTTCCCGCGCTGGCGGCGCGCGCCGACGAACTGGTGGGTCAGCGCGTGCTCGCCATCGAACCGCACGGCAAGGCCCTGCTGACCCACTTCGAAGGCGGCCTGAGCCTGTACTCGCACAACCAGCTGTACGGCGTCTGGAAGGTGGCCGCAGCGGGCCGATGGCCCGACACCACGCGCAGCCTGCGGGTCGCACTGTCGACCGCGAGGAAATCGATCCTGCTGTACTCGGCCTCGGACATCGAACTCTGGCCCACCGATCGGCTCGGCGAGCATCCCTTCCTGGCCAAGCTTGGCCCTGACGTGCTGGACGAACGCCTCAGCGTGTCCACGGTGGCACAGCGCCTCTGCGACCCGCGCTTCCGCGGGCGCAGCCTGGTCGCCCTGCTGCTGGACCAGGGCTTTCTGGCCGGCATGGGCAATTACCTGCGCTCCGAGGTGCTGTTCGAAGCCTCGATCGCGCCGCAGCGGCGGCCGCGCGATCTGGATGACGAAGAGCGCATGGCCCTGGCCCAGGCCCTGCTGGAGGTGCCGCGCCGCAGCTATGCCACCCGCGGCGTCGCGCGACGCAGCCGCAGCCGCCTGCGCTCCGATCTGCAGGTCGATCACGGCGAGCGCTTCCGCTTCCGCGTGTTCGACCGCGCCGGCGAGGACTGCGAGGCCTGCGGCGGCCTGATCGAACGCTCGGAGCTGGGCGGCCGCCGCCTCTACTGGTGCCGGCGCTGCCAGGCCTGATGGCTTCCCGGCCCCGCTTTCCGGCGCGGATTTTCTCGAAGAAACCTGGACTCGTCATCCCCGCGCATGCGGGGATCCAGAGTTCTTGCGACTGCGGCAAGCGACACTAGGCGCCCGCATTCGCGGGGGCGACGAGCCAGGGATCGCTAGACGCTGTTTCGGCCGGACTTTCATGCCGCGCCGTCGCGAGGACGCTCCCATACGATCATGCACCTGCGATTCTGCTTCTTGAGCGCTTCTCGGCCCTACGTCGCTGACCAGACGTTGTTCTAGAACGCAGGCACTTGCGCCTCTGTCACGCAAGAGGCCGGCAAGTTCCAGCGGCTGCAGTGTCGCTGCGCGCCTGCGACCGGGAGCCTATGTGTGCGTCGTGAACGCTCTACTGCGCTGGCTGATTCGCGAGGCGAGCGCTGTGCAACGGGACGTGCCAGCAGCGACGATCGTCGTGACCTCTTCGTTCATCCGCACCGTCAGGCGCTATCCTTCACGGCTGCCGCAGCCCGCGGCTGCCACGTACAGGAATGGACCCCACGATGCTGCAGCGCCTCGGATTCGCCCTGCTCTGCCTGCTTCCCCTCGCTGCCTTCGCCCAGACCGCACCACGGGTGCTGCTGGATACCGATCGCGGCCCGATCCTGCTTGAGCTCGATAACGTCAACACGCCGCGCACCACGGCCAACTTCCTGTCCTATGTCGATGACGGCAGCTACAACAACACCCTGTTCCATCGCATCGTGCCGAACTTCGTGGTGCAGGCAGGTGCTGCCGATGCGCGCTTCCAGGCGATCCGCGCCAAGCCTTCGATCGCCTCGGAACGGCGCCCCGCGCCCAGCAACCTGCGCGGCACGCTGGCGATGGCGCTGGCCTCGAACCAGTTCACCGGTGCGGCGCTGCGCGATTCGGCGACCTCGAGCTTCTTCATCAACACCCGCGACAACGCCAATCTTGATCCCGACTTCACCGTGTTCGGGCGGGTGGTCCACGGCATGGGCGTGGTCGATCAGCTCAATGCCGAGCCGATCTTCCCCAACAGCACCGACTCACCGGTGCGCTATCCGCTGATCAAGCGCGCCGTGCGCACCACCGGCTTTCCGATCCTCGACCTGCACGCTGGCTCCTGGTTCGACCCGGACAAATCAGGCCGCGGCTTCGTCGTGGAAGTCGCGCAGTCCGCCCCCGGTACCGCCACCGGCGACCAGCCGCTGCTGATCGTCTACTGGTACGACTACTTCGAAGGCCAGCAGATCTGGATGAATGGCGCGCAGTCCTTCGCCTGGGGCGCCAGCGAAGTCACGGTCTCGCTGCAGCGGACCAGCGGCGGCCAGTTCGGCGCGGCCTTCGCGCCCGGCCAGGTGCAGGCCGACCGCAACTGGGGCCGGGTCACCGTCAAGTTCAGCGGCTGCGACCGCGGCCAGTTCCGCTTCGAGTCCAGCTACGGCAACGGCGAGTACAACCTGCAGCGCATCACCGTTCCAACGGCGAGCCGCTGCAGCGCGAACTGATCGACCGGCGCGCTTCGACGCCCGCGCCTGCCTGAACGGGGCCGTCCGCCAATCCTGCGGACGGCCCCGTTCGTCGTTTCGGGCTTGTATCGACGGAGCGGCCCATTAGGGTTCGCCTTCACAGTTCGTCACAGATGGCGCGCCGCATGCCGCAGCCCCAGACTCCTCGCCCCTCCGTACTCCGCCGCTGTGCGGCCTGGGCCGTGCTGCTCGTCGCGCTCGGCGCGGCTGCACCGGCCTACGCCCAGCGCATCTTCGCCAGCGGCTTCGAGCCGTTTGCGCCGGAGACCGACGCCGAGGCCGCGCGCTTCCTGACCCAGTCCACCTTCGGCACGCGCCTCACCGACATCCAGCGCCTGCGCCAGATCGGCTATGAGGCCTGGCTCGACGAACAGTTCGCCGCCCCGGTCTCGCGCCAGGTGCCCTATCTGGACTACGTGGTGGGCTTGGGCGAGCCGCTGTACCAGAACGCGCGCATGGAGGCCTGGTTCCTCAATGCCATCACCGGCCCGGACCAGCTGCGCCAGCGCGTGGCCTATGCCCTGAGCCAGGTGCTGGTGGTGTCGGACGCCAACGGCCCGCTGGAGATCGAGCCGCGCGCGGTGTCGGTCTACTACGACCTGCTGATCGAGGGCGCCTTCGGCAACTACCGCGACCTGCTCGGCCACATCACCCGCAGCCCGGCCATGGGCAGCTACCTCAGCATGCGCGGCAACCGCCGACCCGATACGGTGCTGAACATCCGCCCCGACGAAAACTACGCGCGCGAGATCCTGCAGCTGTTCTCGATCGGCCTGGTCATGCTCAACCCCGACGGTACGCCGGTACTGCAGGGCGGCCAGCCGGTGCCGAGCTACAACCAGTTCAACATCAAGACCTTCGCCCACGTCTTTACCGGCTGGAACTTCGGCAACTGCTCGGGCTTCGAGTTCTGCTCACCCGGCTGGCCGAACGCGATCGGCTGGACGATGCCGATGCAGGCCTTCGCCAGCTTCCACCACACCGAACCCGACGCCGACCCCGACAACCAGCAGCTGCTGCTGGGGGTGACGCGTCCTGCCGGCGGCACGCCCAACAGCAACCTCGACTTCGCGCTGGACAACATCTTCAACCACCCGAACGTCGGGCCGTTTCTCTCGCGCCGGCTGATCCAGAACCTGGTCACCAGCAATCCCTCGCCGGCCTACATCGCGCGGATGACGGCGGTGTTCAACAACAACGGCCAGGGCGTGCGCGGTGATCAGCGGGCGCTGGTGCGCGCGATCCTGATGGATCCGGAAGCGCGCAGCGGACACCTGACGCAGCCGCAGCGCTTCGGCAAGGTCCGCGAGCCGCTGCTTCGCCAGACCCATCTGTGGCGTGCCTTCGGTGCGGCCGCGGCCAACGGCCGCTATGCCGACTGGAACCCCGAATCGCACTTCAACCAGGCGCCGAACCGCAGCCCCTCGGTGTTCAACTTCTACCAGCCCGACTACCGCCGGCCCGGCGAGCTGACCCAGCTCGGCATGTATTCGCCGGAGCTGCAGATCGTCAATGAGGTCTTCGTCACCCGCACGGCGAACTGGCTCTACAACCAGGCCGAGCGCCACTACACCGGCAACGGGTTCAACCCCAACCCCGATGCGCGCACGGTGATGATGGACTTCAGCAACCTGTGGTCGCTGGCGACCGCGCCCGCGCAGCTGGTCGAGCATCTCGACGTGCTGCTGATGAGCGGGCAGATGTCGGCGCACATGCGCGGCGTGGTGGTCGCCTACATCGAAAGCATCCCGTACACCGGCTTCGGCGACAGCGGCGGGCGCCGACGCGCCTGGGAAGCCGTGCATCTGATCGTCACCTCGCCCGAATACCAGGTGCAGAAATGAACCGTCGCGACCTGATCCGCCGCAGCCTGCTGGCCACGCTTGGCGGCGCCAGCCTGTATTCGCAGTTCGGCAACCTGCGCGTGCTGCAGGCCGCCGCGCTCGACAACAGCGCCATCGCCAAGGGCAGCGACTACAAGGCGCTGGTCTGCATCTTTCTGGATGGCGGCAACGACAACGTCAACACGGTGATCCCGCGCGACAGCGCGACGCACGCCACCTACGTCGACGCGCGCCCCGGCCTCGCCCTGCCCTTGACCGCACTCACCGCCGGCACCCACCTGAACCCACTGACCGCGCAGTCCAACGGGCGCCAGTACGCCCTGCATCCCGCCGCCGCGCCGCTGCGCGATCTGTTCGAGGCCGGACGCTGCGCCATCGTCGCCAACGTCGGCCCGCTGATCGAGCCGGTGACGCGTGCGACCTTCCAGAACGGCACGGCGCGGGTGCCACCACAGCTGTTCTCGCATTCCGACCAGCAGGTGTTCTGGCAGACCTCACGGCCGGACATCCCCGACAAGATCGGCTGGGCCGGGCGCATCGCGGACCTGCTGCAGGCGCAGAACCCGAACCCGCAGCTGTCGATGAGCATCTCGCTGCGCGGCCACAACTTCCTGCAGACCGGCATGAGCGTGCAGCCCTATGCCATGGGTACGCAGGGCGCGGAGGCGCGCAGCGGCTACCTGCAGGAGTTCAACGCCCCAAGGCGCGCGGCGATCGATGCCCTGCTGAACGGTCCGCTCAACCACCCGATGGAGCGGGCCGCCGCCGAGATCCAGCGCCGCAGCCTCGACAACTACGCACTGGTGACCTCGGCGCTGGCGGCCAACCCGCCGCTCGCCACCCCGACACCCACCCTGCCCGAGGGGCTCGGCCTGGTCGCACCAACGGCCTACCAGCGGCTGGTCGGCCAGCTGCGCATGGTCGGGCGGATGATCCAGGCCCGCGCCCAGCTCGGCCAGCGCCGGCAGGTGTTCTTCGTCGGCGTCGGCAGCTACGACTTCCATGACCGTCTGCTCGACGAGCACCGCGACCAGATGGCGGCGCTGTCGCACGCGATCCGCATGTTCCACGACATCACCGTCGAACTCGGCGTGCAGGACCAGGTGACCACGTTCACCGCTTCGGACTTCGGCCGCACTTCGTCCGCGAACGGCGACGGCAGCGACCACGGCTGGGGCGGCGAGCATTTCGTCGTCGGCGGCGCCGTGCGCGGCCGCGACATCTACGGCGAGATGCCGGGCCTGGTGCGCAACGGCCCCGACGACGCGGGCTGGGGCCAGATCATCCCCAAGCTGGCGGTCGACCAGTACGCGTCGACGCTGGCGCGCTGGTTCGGCGTCAGCGAGTCGCAGATCAACGACATCTTCCCGGCCCTGGGCGGCGCGGTGCCGCGCTTCGGCCCGGCCACCGGTGGCTACATCGGTACGTATCGGGATCTCGGCTTCATGTTGCCGGGCTGAGCCCACTCACTCAACGAACAGAACACTTGCGCCGCCCTGGATCGTCGCCCCCGCGTCGGCGGAGGCCCAGCGTCGATTGCCGCAGCCGCACGAGTCCTGGATCCCCGTCCCCGCCTTCGCGAGGACAGGCTCTTCGCGGGGATGACGAATCAAGGCTTCCCAGGAACACCTGGCCCGCCGCGCGAGGCTGGGACGCTCGGAGTTATCCGCCGGAGATCAGCCGCCGGACTGCCCACGCTCGGCACGGGCCAGCAGGGCCTGCAGCTCGCTGCTCTCCGGCGCCGCGGAGAGGCCCTTGCGCGCATTGGTGGCACAGGCCTCCCACAGGCTGCGGTCGCAGAGCTTGCCGGCATTGTCCTGGTAGAAGCCGGCGATGCGGGCGATGCCGGCAGCAGCGCGTGCGTTGCCGGGCTCCAGGGCCAGCGCCTGCCGGTACAGACCGAGCGCCGAGTCATCGTCGGGATAGTCGAGACGCCGCCCGAGATTGCCCGGCTGGGTACCGTAGTCGAGATAGGCGTCCGCCTGGGTCAGCAGGGACTCGATCTCGCTGATGTCCGCCGGCAGCGCGATCGCGGGGGCGGTCGTCGATGTCGGCAGCGGCGCCGCATCGAGCGCGCCGGCAGGTGAACCGGTTTCGCGGGTCGTTCCCCACAGCAGCCAGCCGACCACCACCGCTCCGACCAGACCCGCCGCCAGCGCCAGCGGCGCGCGTCGTCGCGCGTCCGTTCGGGTGATTCGGGTGGACGCGGAGATCGGCACCGTCGGCGCGCTCTCCACCGCGACGCGACGCGCGGTGTCGTGGCGCAGCAGCTGGGTCGCCTGCGTCCTGGGCATGCGCGCGCGCAGCTTGTCCAGCGCCTGCACGAACTCCTCGCCGCTGGCATAGCGATCCTGCGGCCGCTTGGCCATCAGCCCATCCAGCGCCGGCTGCAGCCAGGCGTACTCGCTGGGCAGGGTCGGCACCGGCTGGGTGATGTGGGCCAGCGCCACCGCGAAGGGATCGCTGCCGTCATAGGGCGGCTTGCCGATCAGCAGCTCGAACAGCATCACGCCCAGCGCATACAGGTCGGAGCGGCCATCCACCGGCTCGCCGCGCGCCTGTTCGGGGCTCATGTAATCGGGCGTGCCGATCGACGCGCCGGCCAGCGTCGCGGTGGAGCTGGTGTCCATCGCCTTGGCGATGCCGAAGTCGGCCAGCACCACGGTGCGATCGGCCTTGTAGAGGATGTTGCTGGGCTTGACGTCGCGGTGCACCACGCCCTTGTCGTGGGCGTAGTGCAGGGCCCGCGCGACATCGGTGACCACGTCGAGGATCTGCGGCACGGTCAGGCCGCGGTTCATCAGGTCGCGCAGAGTGCCGCCGTCGATGTACTCGGCGGCCAGGTAGTACACGCCCTCATGCGAGCCGATGTCGAACACAGTGACGAGGTTGCGGTGCGAGAGCTTGGCGGTGATCCGCCCTTCCTTGAGGAAGCGCTCGGTGAACTCACGGTCGGCCGCCAGCTGCGGCGACATCACCTTCAGCGCGACCTCGCGGTCCAGCGATTCCTGCACCGCCAGATAGACCGAGGCCATGCCGCCGGCACCGAGCGGGCGCAGGATGCGGTAGCCCGGCACCTGCAGGCCGCCGCCCTGCCCGGGGGTGTGGATGAGGGTTTCCTGCACGCCGCGCTCCCGCATTCGCCTGGACTGCCGCGATTGTGGGCACGGGGCGCGGCGGCTGTCACGCCGCGCTCACGATTACCGGATTAGCCGCGCATCGCCTTGTAGGCAGACAGCGCGGCCTCGCGCGAGGCCTTCATGTCGACCACCGGGCGCGGATAGTCGGGCGCCAGCCGACGCTGCAGGTCGGCGTGCTCAAAGGGCGCATACAGCGCCTTGTCCGGCAAGCGCGCGAGCTCGGGCACCCACTGCCGGATGTAGCTGCCGCGGGCGTCGAACTTCTCGGCCTGGCTCACCGGATTGAAGATGCGGAAATAGGGCGCAGCGTCGGCGCCGGTGCCGGCGCTCCACTGCCAGCCACCGGTGTTGTTGGCGAGATCCGCATCGACCAGCGTGTCCCAGAACCAGCGCGCGCCGTGCAGCCAGTGCAGGCGCAGGTTCTTGGTGAGGAAGCTGGCGACGATCATGCGCACGCGGTTGTGCATCCAGCCGGTGTGCCAGAGCTCGCGCATGCCGGCATCGACGATCGGAATGCCGGTGCGGCCGCGCTGCCAGGCGGCAAGCTTCTCGTCCGGTGCATTCCAGGCGAAGTGCTCGAACTGCGGGCTCAGGTTTTCGTTGGCGGTCTTCGGAAAGTGGAACAGCAGGTGAGCGTTGAACTCGCGCCAGCCGAGCTCGCGGATATAGCCCTCGACCTGCTCGCCGGCGGCCGCCGGCCAAGCCTCGCGCTGCAGGCGGCGGATGACCTGGGCCGGGGTGATCTCGCCGAAGTGCAGGTGCGGCGACAGCCGCGAGGTGCCGGCGCGGTCGGGCAGATCGCGCTGGCTGACATAGCTGGCCGCGGCACCTTCGATGAAGGCCTCCAGCGCATCATGGGCGCCGGCCTCGCCGGGCGTGAAGCGCTCCCAGAAGCCGGCGTCCCAGCCCAGCTTCGGCGCGAGTTTGAGCGCCTCGACCGGCAGCGATTCGACTTCGGGTGCCGCAGGCAGGCGTGCCGGCGCATCGATCGCGGCCCCGGTCTCGACGCGCGGCCGCGCGTTGCGCCAGAACGGGGTGAACACGCGGTAGGGCCCGCCGCTGCCAGTCATGACCTCGTCGCGCTCGAACAGGGTGGCGCCGCGGAAACTCTCGGCGCGCAGGCCCGCGGCCTTCAGCCCTGCCTTGACCGCGGTGTCGCGGGTGATGACCGCCGGCTCGTAGCGCCGCTGCCAGTAGACCGACTCGGCGCCGCAGTCGCGGGCCAGCTGCAGCAGCGTGTCGAGGCTGGCGCCGCGGCGGACGATCAGGCGCGAGCCGCGCGCGCGCAGGTCGGCGTCCAGGGCCTGCAACGATCGGTGCAGCCAGGCCAGCGAGGCTGCGCCCGGCGCCCATTCGCCCTCTTCCTCCGGGGCGTGCACGTACACGAAGACCGGCGCCTCGCCGCGCTCCAGCGCGGCGGCCAGCGGCAGATGGTCGGACAGCCGTAGGTCGCGGCGCAGCCAGATCAGGGCGCGGGACATGGGGGCACTCGCAGGGTCGGGGCGCGAAGTTTCGTGCAGGGGGCGTGAGCAGGGCAGCAAGGCCCGGCGCGCGTCCGTATCGATCAGGCCCCTCACGCAGCGGCAGTGCGCCACTCATGACGCCCGCGGCGATCGCTGCCACAGCGCGTCTGTTGGTCTCGCGGGCTCGCTATGCTGCCCGCCCCCGACCTTGGCTCGACCCGCCTTGTCCACGCCCTCCTCCGCCGCGCTGGATCACCGCAGCGGCCTGCTGCTGGCTGCGGCCGGCGCGATCCTGTTCTCGGCCAAGGCCATTCTCGCCAAGTTCCAGTACCGCTATGGGCTCGACGCACTCGATGCGCTGACCCTGCGCATGCTGTTCGCGCTGCCGCTGTTCGCCCTGCTCGGCCTGCGCGAGCGCCTGCGCGGGCCGGGGCCGCGGCTGAGTACACGCCAGCGCTGGGCCCTGCTCGGCATCGGCCTGCTCGGCTACTACCTGTCCTCGCTGCTCGACTTCTGGGGCCTGGAGTTCGTGCCGGTCTCGCTGGAGCGCCTGATCCTGTTCCTGAACCCCACCTTCGTCCTGCTGATCGGCCTGCTGTTCCTCGGCCAGCGGGTCAGCGGGCGGCAGTGGCTGGCGATGGCGGTGAGCTATGCGGGCATCGTGCTGGTGCTGGTCGAAAGCCTGCGGGTCGAAGGCGAGCACGTGCTGTTCGGCGCCCTGCTGGTGCTGGGCGCGGCGATTTCCTACGCGCTGTACCTGGCCGTCTCCGGCGAGCTGATCAAGACGCTGGGCACGGTGCGTCTGGTGGTCGCCGCCATGGCCATCTCGACCGCGGCCGTGTTCGCGCACTACCTGCTGGTGCGCTCACCCGGCGACCTGCTCGGCTTCGCCCCCGCGGCCTACGGCTGGGCGCTGGCCAACGCCTTCTTCTGCACCTTCCTGCCGGTCACCTTCACCATGGCGGCGGTGCGTCGGGTCGGTCCCGGCACCGCGGCGCAACTGTCGGTGCTGGGTCCGGTTTCGCTGGTCTTCCTCGGCGCCTGGCTGCTGGACGAGACCATCACCCTCGTGCAGCTGATGGGCACCGCGGTGGTGCTGGGCGCGGTCTACCTGCTGACCCGCTCACCTGCGTCCAGCACGGCGAGCCCCGTCGAGGGTCCGCGTGCAGACACTCGGGTCGAAGACACTGCGGCAGCCTCGGTCCAGCGCGAGACGCGCTGATCAGACGCTCAGGGCAACCTCGCTGTCCTCGGCAAGCGCGGCCAGCACGCGCTGTGGGTCACGGCTGCTGAGCAGCAGCGCCGCACCCGAGCGCAGGCGAGCAGGTTCGGCCCAGCCGACCGCACGCGCCGGAGCCTGATCGGCAGCTTTCGGGAACACGCCGACCCAGGCATCGCGCCCGCTGCGCTTGGCCGCGTACAGCAGCCGATCGGCGAGGTCGACCACTTCTTCCCAGCCGCCGCCAGCGGGGCGCTCGCCCAGCAGCGGGAAGGGCGCGAAGCCGATGCTCAGGCTGCAGCACAGCCGGCTGCCGTCCTCAAGCTCGACCGGACGCTCGACCATCAGCCTGCGGACGCGCTCGGCCAGGGTCGCGGCGTCCTCCTCGCGGAGGCCGCGGGCGACCACGAGGAACTCCTCGCCGCCCCAGCGGATGATGTGGTCCGAAGCCCTGAACACCTCGCGCAGCCGATGTGCGAACTCGACCAGGACCGCGTCACCGGCAGCGTGGCCGTACTGGTCGTTGATCGCCTTGAAGTGGTCGACATCGCAGAGAAACAGGACCAGCCCGGCATCCCTGCCCGCAGCTGCGGAACCGGGCCCATGGCGCAGGCAGAGCGCGACCTCCTTCGGCAGCGCCTGCATGGCGAAGCGGCGGTTGCACAGCCCCGTCAGCGGGTCGGTGAGGCTGGCCCGCTCGAACTCCTGGTTGCGCCGCTGCAGCTCGGCCGACAGCGCATGCAGGTCGGCCGTGCGCGCCTGCACCTCGGCCTCCAGGCGGTCGCGGCTGCGCCGCAGCCGGCGCTCGCGCCGCCGCACCACCGCCATCACCGCCCGCACCAGCAGGGCCAGGCCGGCCAAGGCGGCCGGCAGGGTCTGCCACCAGTGCGGGCGCACCTCCACGGTCAGCTGCCGCGGCGGCGCAAGGAAGCGGCCGTCGCGCGTGCTGCCCTGCAGTTCCAGCGTGTATTCGCCGGGCCAGAGGCCGCCGAAGCTGGCGACCCGCGCGCCGGCGCCGACCCGCACCCACTCGGGCGCCACATCGAGCAGCCGGTAGCGGTAGTTCAGCAGCTCGGGCGCGCTGAAATCGAGCGCGGCGAACTCCAGGCTGAAGCCGCGCTGGCCGGGGCCGATGACGATGCGCTCGGCCAGCGGACCGGAGGGGCTGGGCTCGCCATCGATGCGCAGCTCGGTGGCGACCAGCGGCGGCACGAAGGTCCAGGGCTGGAAGCGTTCGGGGCGCACCACGAGCAGGCCCTCGGTGGCGCCGAACACCAGCCGTCCGTCGGGCAGGCGCGCGTAGGCGCGGAACCAGCCGGTGCCCGCATGTGCGCCGTCGGCGCGGCCGAGCCGGTGGAAGGCATCGGTGGCGGGATCGAACAGGAAACGGTGCGACCAGATCCGGCCCTGCGCGTCGTCCAGCAGGTTGGCGCCGAACGCGACGCCGGCGAAACCGTGGCGGGCGCTGACGGCCTCCAGCCGGGCGATGTCGCCGTCGACGGCGAGCAGGCGATGCAGGCCCGCGGCGTCGAGCCAGAGCTGGCCGCGGGCGTCGAGCAGCAGCCCGAGCACGTCCGCCTGCAGTTCGACGCCCTCCACCTGCATCCGCAGGCGGCGCAGCGTGCCCTGCGCCGACGCGAGGCGGAACAGGCCCGCCGATCCGCCCACCCAGGCGCCCTCGGCATCGAAGGCCAGGGCATTGATCGATCCACCGACCCGCCCGCCATCGGCGAGCGCAAGTCGCGTCAGCCGTCCATCGGCGTCACGACGGAACAGGCCGTCGCCGGTCGCCATCCACAGCTGGCCTTCGGGCCGGGCCCAGAGCCGGCGGATGGCGGCGCGCTCGAGGAATTCCGGGCCGGTCGCCAGCTCAAAGGCGCGCGCGCCCGGTGCCCGCACGAACAGACCCCGTTCGGTCGCCACCCACAGCCGGCCGTCCTCGGCTTCGACCACCCCCGAGGGCTGCTGGCCGGCGAAGGCGCCGAGGCTGGGATCCCCATCGCGCAGGAACTCGCGGATGCGCAGCTCGGCATCGACACGCACCAGGCCGTTCTGCGCCACGCCCACCCACAGGCCACCGCTGCGCTCCGGCGCCAGGGTGAGCGCGCTGAACTGGGTCAGCGGCGCGTCGTCGAGCGCATCGAAGCGCCGCGAGTACAGGGCGCTGGGTCGCGGATCGCTGCGCTGCATTCCACCGCCGAAGCTGCCCGTCCAGACCCAGCCCGAGTGATCGAGCAGCAGGTCGCGGATCTCGGCGTTCGCCAGCGCCAGCGCATCGACTGCGCGCGGCCGGATCTGCTCGCGCAGTTCGCCGCTGGCGCTGTCGACGATATCGATGCCGCGGGCATGGGCGATCCAAAGGCTGCCGTCGCCGGGCTCGACCGCCGCATTCATGCCGGTGCCGCGCCAGCGCTGCACCTCGTCGGCGCGCGGCGGCTCGGCACGCTCGGCGACTGCGGCTGGAATTCGCGCCATCTGGCCCTGCTGGGCACCGACCCAGACGTCGCCGGCAGCGCTGACGTGGATGCCGCGGATGGTGGTGTTGGCGAAGCCCTCGCCGTCGTCGGCGTCGGACAGCACCCGCTCGACCGCTGTCGCGCCCGGCCGCAGCCGGCCCAGCCCCTGCCAGCTGCCGATCCACAGCGCACCGCTGCGGTCCACCGCGAGCGCCGAGATGCGCGCGTCCATCTTCAGCCCGTCGACATCGGTCGCGGCAAAGCGACCCACCCTGCCATCGGGCTCGATGCGGCCGAGACCATTGCCGGTGGTACCCACCCAGATCACTCCGTCGGGCGTCTGCGCCAGCGCCCGCACCGTGCCCGACGGCAAGCCCTCCGGCTGGTCGGCCCGCGCACGGAAGGATTGGAAGCGGTCGCTGACCGGGTCATATGAGGCGACCCCCTCGCCATAGGTGCCCAGCCACAGGCGGCCGTCGGCGGCGGTCAGCAGCTGCTGGATGCGATTGCCCGGCAGGCCGTGCGGATCCCCGGGATCGGCCTGATAGAGCTTGAAGCGATAGCCGTCGTAGCGGACCAGGCCGTCGGTGGTGCCGATCCACAGCAGGCCCTGCCCGTCCTGGGCCAGCGAGGTGATGACGCCATCGGGAATCTGCTCGTCGGTGCCGACCGCTTCAAAGACCCGCGGCGCTGACGCGCCCGGCGCCGATTCGGCCGCATGGCCGGGCATCCATGGCAGCAGCGCAAGCACCAGCAGCCAGCGCGCGAGCGCGCGCTCGCGACGGCTTGCAGGGGCCACGTGATCGGCGGCGTCTCGACTCACAGACAACGGGTCTCGGTGGCGGCGTCAGGCCAATCGACAAGCGAATCCCGTGCCAAGCCAAAGCCGACGTGCCGCTTCAAGGCCGCAGCCCCAGGGCTTCGACGACGCGCGCCAACGGCAGATTGCTCTCGATGCGCACATCGCCGCACTCGACCCGCGCCGGGTCCGCCCAATCGAGACTGCGCTCGGGCGCGCCGCTCTCGCGCTCGACGAAGAGGCCGACCCAGGCATTGCGGCCGGCGCGCTTGCCCGCCATCAGCAGGCGGTCGGCGAGCGCGACGGCGTCCTCCCAGCTCGCGGCGAGCGGCGCCCGCGCCAGCAGCGGATACGCAACGAAGCCGATGCTGGCCGTGACGGCGAGCTGTTGCCCATCGGCCAGCGCGAAGGGCAGGTCGGCGATGCGCGCGCGGATCCGCTCCGCCAGTCCGACCGCCGCCGCCCGGTCGGTGTCGCGGGCGGCGATCAGGAACTCCTCGCCGCCCCAGCGGATGAGGTGGTCCGAGCCGCGGCAGGCCTCGCGCAGGCGCGCCGCCAGCTGGCGCAGCACCGCGTCGCCAGCAGCGTGGCCGAAGTCGTCGTTGACCCGCTTGAAGTGGTCGAGGTCGAGCAGCAGGAAGACCAGCGAACCGCCCTGCCGGACCAGGCTGCCGTTCTGCGCGTAGGGTCTGCGCTGGTAGAGCGCGGCCTCCTTCGGCAGCTCCTGCTCGGCGAAGCGACGGTTGCGCAGGCCGGTGAGCGCATCGGTGAGGCTCGCCTCTTCGGCCTCGCGCGAGCGCTGCTCAAGCTGCGCGCTGAGCCGCTCCAGCTCGGCCGTGCGCAGCTGCACCTCGGCTTCCAGACGCTCGCGCAGGCGCTGCAGGCGGCGCCGGCGCAGCCGCACCATGGCCTCGACCAGCAGGGCGGCGAGCACGGCCAGCGCTGCCAGCACCCAGGGGCGCTGCCAGGGCTCCGGCTGGACATCGACCGGCAGCTCCAGCAGGGCATCGCCGAAGCGGCCGGCGCGATCGCTGGCCTGCACCTGCAGCCGGTAGGCGCCGGGCAGCAGGCCGCCGAACGCGGCGACGCGGGCATCGGCGCCGACCTCGATCCAGTCCTCAGCGTTGCCGAGCAGGCGGTAGCGGTAGCGCAGCAGCTGCGGCGCGGTGTAGTCGAGCGCTGCAAACTCCACGGCGAAGCCGCTTTCGCCGGGCGCCAGCACCAGACCAGCACTGCGCGGCCCGAAGGCGCGCTCGACGCCATCCACGCGCAGGCCGGTGAAGGCCAGCGGCGCGTCCAGGCTGGCCTCGTCGAAGCGCTCGCTGTCGATGACCAGCAGACCCTGGTTCATGCCGAAGGCGAAGCGCCCATCGGCAAGCCGCGCATAGGAGCGGAACCAGCCGGCCCCGGCCAGCGCGCCCTCGCGCGGACCCAGCGGATACAGGCGATCGCCGCCCGGGTCGTACATGAAGCGCTGCGACCAGATCCGCCCCTGCGCGTCGTCGAGCAGGTTGGCGCCGAAGGCCACGCCCTCGAAGCCGTGGCGGCGGCTGATCGACTCGAAGCGCGCGTGGCTGCCGTCGAAGTTGTCCATGCGCAGCAGGCCGCCGGCATCGATCCACAGCTGGCCGCGCGCATCGACGACAAGGCCGAGCACATCGAGCTGGCGCGATCGACCGTCGACTTCGGTGCTGACCGGGTGCAGCTGCCGGCGCTCGACGTCGACGCGGAACAGGCCGGAGCTGAGCCCGGCCCAGGCGCCGGACTCGTCGAATCGCAGGCTGTTGACGGCACCGCCGACGCGCGCGCCATCGGCGCTGGCGAGGCGCTGCACCGCGCCCTCGGCGCTGCGTACGAACAGACCGTCACCGGTGCCGATCCAGACCTCGCCGCGCGCGCCCGGCCAGACCCGGCGCACCAGCTTGCCCTCGATGAAATCCGGATCGGTGATGCGCTGCGGAAGTGCCGCGCCCGGGGGGCGGTGGTACAGGCCGAGCTCGGTCGCGACCCACAGCCCGCCTTCGGCGTCGCGCGCCAGACCGTACTGCAGCAGGCCGGCGAGGCCCGGCTCGCCGGCCTGCACCAGCGGAATCCGGTCGCGGATGAGCAGGCGGCGGTCCATGCGGATCACCCCATAGCCATCGACCACCGCCCACAGGCCACCGTCCGGCTCGGCCGCGATGCTGGAGATGCTGAGCCGCTCCAGCGGGGCATCGCCGTCGGGATCGAGACGCCGCGACAGGATCGCCGATTCGCCCGGAAAGGTCCGCAGCAGGCCGCCGCCGAAACTGCCCACCCACAGCCAGCCGCTGCGATCCAGCAGCAAGTCGCGGATGCCCAAGTCGGTCAGGCCGTAGGGCTCGCCGCGCCGATGCCGGTAGCTGGCACGGTGCACGCCGCCCGCCTCGAACAGCTCCAGGCCGCGACCATGCGCCAGCCACAGCCGCCCATCCGCAGTTTCCAGCGCCGAGTTCAGGCCCATCCGCGGCCAGCGCATGAGACGCGAGTGGTCCATCGGCTGCTCGCCGCTGGCGATGTCCGGCGGCAGGCGGATCAGGCGGCCGTCCTGCGAGCCGACCCAGAGCGCGCCATCGCTGGCGGCGTGGATGCCGCGCACCACCACGTTGTGCAGGCTGTCCTGCTCGCCGGGTTCGGACAGCACGCGTTCGAAGCGCTCGCTGCCCGCGCGCAGCACGGCCAGACCCACCCAGCTGCCCACCCAGAGGTTGCCCTGTGCGTCGACTTCCAGCGCACTGATGCGGTCGTCGGGCAGCCCGGTCCACTCGTCCTCGGCATTGATCACGCGCACCGCATCGTCTGCCGCGACTCGCCACAGCCCCAGCCCCGAGGTGCCGACCCAGACCGCGCCGTCCGGCGTCTGCGCGAAGGCGCGCGCCGGCGCGGGGCCGGGCAGGCGCGGACGACTGACCCGATCGGCCGGCGGCAGCAGGCGGATGAAGCCATCGCTGTGCGGATCATGGCGGGCCACGCCATCGCCGTAGGTGCCGACCCAAAGGCGGCCCTCGCGATCGCTGAACAGGTGCTCGATACGATTGGCGGGCAGGCTGTCGGCCACGTCCTGGGCATGACGGTAGGCCTTGAAGCGGTAGCCGTCATGGCGCACCAGGCCTTCGGTGGTGCCGATCCAGAGGAAGCCGTCGCCGTCCTGGGCGAGCCCGGTGATCACCCCGTCGCGCAGCTGCTGGTCATCGCCGATGCGCTCGAACAGCAGGCGGGGGATCTCTGGCGGGCCAGCGGCATCGGCAGGCGTCGACGCACCGGCCTCCGGCTGCGGGTCGGGCTCGGCAGCGCCGGCAACTCCGCAGCACAGCAGGGCCGAGAGCAGGGCCGCGCGCCAGCAGCGTCGGGCGCCCGGATCCAGGAGCAGTGCGGCACGGCGATGCAGGAAGGTCGCCAAACCCGTGACGCTGCAGGCAAGCACGGCCACTCCGGGCATCGTCGGTCAGATGGCCGCCGACTATACGGCGCTGCCTGCAGCCACGGCAAAGACAGGCGAAGCCTTGGTGACTCAGCGGCCCGACCGCCGCGTCGAACGCGGTGCTGTCAGCCCGCAGCCGCCGCCAGCTGCTGCCGCAGCGCCTGTGCCTGCTCGCGAATCGCCGCGCGCTTGGCCTCGGGCAGGCGCTCCAGGCTGCGCCACTGCAGGGCGGCGCGCGGGTGCTTCGCAAAGCGCTGCTCGTGCCTTTCGAGAAAGTCCCAATACAGGGTGGTGAACGGGCAGGCCTTGGGCCCGACCGCCTCGTCCGGCTTGAAGCGGCAGCCGCTGCAGTAGTTGCCCATGCGCTGGATGTACTTGCCCGAGGCGCAGTAGGGCTTGCTGGCCATGACGCCACCGTCGGCGAACTGGCTCATGCCCAGCACGTTCGGCAGCTCGACCCACTCCACCGCATCGACATAGACCGCGAGGTACCAGGCATGCACCTCGCGCGGGCGCACGCCGAGCAGCAGGGCGAACAGGCCGGTCACCATCAGCCGCTGGATGTGGTGGGCGTAGCCGTAGCGCAGGGTCTGGCCGATCGCCTGCTTCAGGCACTGCATGTCGGTGTCGCCGGTCCAGAAGAAGTCCGGCAGCGGGGCTTCCGCGCCGAGCGCGTTGTCATCCAGATACACGGGCATGCGCAGCCAGTACAGGCCGCGCACGTACTCGCGCCAGCCGAGGATCTGGCGCACGAAGCCCTCGACCGCAGCCAGCGGCGCATGCCCATCGCGCCAGGCCTGCACCGCGGCATCGATGACCCGTCGCGGGGGGATCAGCTTCAGGTTCAGCGCCACCGACAGGCGCGAGTGGTAGAGCCAGGGTTCGTCGGTCCACATCGCGTCCTGGTAGCGGCCGAACAGCGGCAGGCGATGGCGGATGAAATCTTCCAGCGCCTCTTCGGCCTGCGCAGGCGTCAGCGGCCAGTCGAAGTGCGCGAGTTCACCCGGATGCCCGGCGAAACGCTCGTCAACCAACGCCAGCACTTCGGCCGTGATCGCATCGGGCTCGAACGCGACGGGCGCCGGCAGCAGGCCCGGCCCGCGCGCATCAAAGCTCTCGCGGTTGTCGGCGTCGAAGTTCCACTGACCGCCGGCGGGCTCGCGGCCGTTCATCAGCACGTCGTGGCGCTGGCGCAGCCAGCGGTAGAAGAACTCCAGGCGCAGCTCTTTCTTGCCGCGCGCCCAGCCCGCGTAGTCGTCGATCGTGCAAAGGAAGTGGCGGTCCTCGCGCTCGATCACGGCGAGCCCGGCCTCGGCCGCCACCGCCAGCAGGCTTTGCCAGACCCGCCAGTCGCCGGGCCGCACCCAGCACAGCTCGGCAGGCTTCAGGCGCGCGATGTCCGCAGCCAAAGCCGATCCAAGATCGGCGTGCGCGTGCTCGCCAAGCCGGTGGTAGACCAGCGCCCTGCCCTGCGCACGCTGGTCTTGCGCAAAGTGGCGCATGCCGGCCAGGAACACGGCGATCCGCGCCTTGTGCGACCACACGTGGGTGCTCTCGTCGGCGACCTCGGCCATCCACACGGCGTCGCAGGCCGGATCGAAGTCGTCGAACAGCGCGCTGTCGCGGTCCAGCTGATCGCCCAGCACGAGGTGCAGACGACGAAGGCGGGCGGGGAGCGGTTGCATGGCTGACCTATACTGGCGGCCCCGTTCGGGGCAGGGAGCAAATCGATGGGCAGTGTGCGCAGCGGGACGTGGATGGCGTGTGCGTTGGCAGCGGCGCTCGCCCTGCTCGGAACGGGATGTTCGAAGGACGCGCCGCCGCCTGCGCCGATCGAAACCCCCGCACTCGAAACCGCACAGGTGCAGGGCTTCGGCCTGGCGCGCTGGGGTGCGGAGCGCCACAACGGCCGCCCGGCCCTGGTGCTGGAGTTCTCGCAGCCGCTGGCGGTGACCCAGCCCTTCGACGAGCTGCTGAAGGTCACCGGCCCCGACGGCGCCGAAGGCCAGAGCGGCTGGACGCTCGACCCCGACCGCACGCGCCTGCGCTACCCCTACATCGAGGCCGACAAGAGCTACACGGTGCGCATCGACGCGCGCCTGACCGCGGCCGAAGGGGCGAGCCTCGGCAGCGAGGTGGTCAAGGAGATCCACTCCGGCGCCCTGCCGCCGCAGGTCGGCTTCGCCAGCCAGGGCAGCGTGCTGCCGGCGCGCAATACCGACGGCCTGCCGGTGGTGTCGGTCAACGTGGCCGAAGTCGACGTCGAGTTCCTGCGCGTGCGGCCCAGCGAGTACTCGAACTTCTTCGCCAACTTCCAGCGCTCCGGCCAGCGCCAGTGGTGGGACATGGGCAACCTGTCGGGCCTGGCCGATTCGGTCTATGCCAACCGCTTCGTGCTGAACCAGCGGCCCAACGAGCGGACGGTGAGCTTCCTGCCGGTGCAGACCGTGCCCGAGCTTCGCGAGCCCGGCCTGTACTTCGCCGTGCTGCGCCAGGTTGGCGACTTCAGCGGCCAGTACCAGACCACCTTCTTCAGCGTCACCGACATCGGCCTGCACGCCCGCCTGCACGCCGGCCAGCTGTGGGTGCGCGCGGCCTCGCTGGACAGCGGCCAGCCGCGCAGCGGCGTGCGCGTGGAAGTGATCGACGGCAGCGGCCGCGTAGTCGCCGAAGCCGCCACCGATGGCGACGGCCAGGCCACGCTGGCGCACGCGCCCAAGCCCGAGGACGTGCTGGTCGCCCGTCGCGACGCCGAGCTGGCCCTGATCCCCTTCCGCCAGCCGGCGCTGGACCTGGCCGACTTCGAGGTCGCCGGCCGTCGCCACACCGCGCTCGATGCCTATGTGTGGTCGGGCCGCGACCTGTTCCGCCCGGGCGAGACGGTGCAGGCCTCGGCCCTGCTGCGCGACTTCGACGGCCGCTCGCTGAGCGCCGCGCAGCCGCTGTTCGCGCGCCTGCTGCAGCCCGACGGCCGCGCCGTGGTCGAGCGCGAACTGGCCGCCGCCAAGCTGGGCTACTACAGCTTCGAGCAGAAGGTCGCGGAGGACGCACCCACCGGCCGCTGGCGTCTGGAGCTGCGCACCGCGCCCGACGACAAGACACCCGTCGGCAGCTTCAGCTTCCGCGTCGAGGAGTTCCTGCCCGAGCGCATGAAGCTGAACCTCGATGCCGAGGCCGGCCCGCTGACGCGCGGTGCCGATCTCGCGATTGATATCGAAGGCGCCTACCTCTACGGCGCGCCGGCCAGCGGCAACCGCTTCAGCGCCGAGCTGGCCTATCGCGTCGACAGCGAAGCGGTGCCCGCGCTGCGCGGCTACCGCTTCGGCGACGCCACCCTGCAGCTGCCGGCGCCGCATCAGGTGCTGGACGTGACGCTGGGCGAGGACGGCCGCAGCGCGCAGACCATCGAGCTGCTGAAGGACGGCGCCGCCAGCGCCAGCCCGCTGCAGGTGATCGTCAACGGCAGTCTGTTCGAAAGCGGCGGCCGGGCGATCCGCCGCAGCCTGGTGCGCAGCCTGTGGCCGGCGCCGCAGCTGGTCGGCGTGCGCCCGCTGTTCGAGCTGGCCGACGGCCCCGGCACCGAGACCGAGGCCGGCTTCGAGATCGTGCGCAGCGATGCGCAGGGCCAGCTGCAGGCCGGCCAGGGCCTGCAGGTCAAGCTGGTGCAGGCGCTGCGCGACCTGCACTGGAGCTGGGTCGACGGCAGCGGCTGGAAGACCGACTACAGCGAGCGCTTCCTCACCGTCGAGTCGCGCACGATCGACGTCGACGGCCGCACGCCGACGACGATCCGCATGCCGGTGCAGTGGGGCGAGTACCGCCTGGAAGTCACCGACCCGGCGACGGGTCTCACCACCCGTCTGCCGTTCACCGCCGGCTGGGGCTGGGACGACGAGAACCGCGGCCTGGACGCGCGCCCCGACAAGGTCAAGCTGGCGCTGGACAAGCCGGCCTACCGGGTCGGCGACATCGCCGGGATCACCGTGACCGCGCCCTACGAGGGCCCCGCCGTGCTGCTGGTCGAAAGCGATCGCCTGCTGCACAGCGAGTCGGTGGAGGTGCGTCCCGGCACCACGCTGCGGGTGCCGGTCAGCGAGGCGATGAACCGCCACGATGTCTACGCGACCCTGCTGCTGATGCGCCCCGGCCAGAACGCAAGCCAGCCCGGCCCGAACCGCGCGCTTGGCATCGTGCATCTGCCGATGGCCCGCGACGAGCGCCGCATCAGCCTCACGGTCGATGCGCCGGACGCACCTGTGCGGCCGGGCCAGCCGCTGGAGATCACCGTGCAGGCCAGCGACCTGGCCGGGGAGACGGCGCAGGTGACGATCGACGCGGTCGACCAGGGCATCCTGAGTCTCACCCGCTATCCGCTGCCCGATCCGATCGCGCATTTCCTTGCGCGCCGCGGCCTGTCGATCGAGGCCTGGGACCTGTACGGCCGGGTGATCGAACGCTTCGAAGGCCAGCGCGCACGCCTGCGCTTCGGCGGCGATGCGGCCCTGCCCAACCTGCCGCAGGCGCGTCGCCCCACCGCCAAGGTCAAGACCATCGCCCTGCATTCCGGCCCGGTCGCTTTCGACGCGCAAGGCCGCGCGACCGTGCGCTTCGAGGCCCCCGACTTCAACGGCGCCCTGCGTGTGGCGGCACTCGCCTTCAGCGCCGAACGCTACGGCCAGGCCGAGGACGAGGTCATCGTGCGCGCGCCGCTGGTGATGGAAGTCAGCACGCCGCGGGTGATGGCCCCCGGCGACCGCGCCCAGCTCAGCGTCGATCTGCAGAACCTGAGCGGCGCCGATGCGCGCTACACGGTGAACGCTAAGGCCGATGCGCCGCTGCGCATCGCCGGCGGCAGCCAGCAGGTCGAACTGCGCGACGGCGCGCGCCGCACCTTGGTCTTCGATCTTGAGGCCGGCGCCGGCAACACCGCGGCGAAGTTCAGCGTCAGCGCGAATGACGGCAGCCGCGAGCTCGTGCGCGAGTTCGAGCTGGTCGTGCGTCCGGCCTGGCCGGCCGAGCGTGTCAGCCGCATGCGCGTGCTCAATGACGGCGAGACGCTGAGCTATGACAGCGGCGACCTCGCCCCGCTCGAGGTCGACAGCGCCCTGCTGCAGGTCAGCCTGAGCCGACGCCCGCCGATCCCCTTCACCGATGCGCTCAAGGGGCTGATCGACTACCCCTACGGCTGTCTGGAGCAGACCAGCAGCCGGCTGTGGCCGCTGGTCTGGCTGGCCAGCGAGGGCGGCCAGCGCCTGCCGGTCACAACGATGAATGCGCACATGCGCCGCGACGCCATCGCCGCAGGATTCGCGCGGCTTTCGGCGATGCAGCAGGCCAGCGGCCACTTCAGCTTCTGGCCCGGCGACAGCTGGGAGCAGCCGATGTTGACGCCCTACGTCGCCGACCTGCTGCTGAGCGCGCGCGAACAGGGCGAAGCCATCCCCGAAGCGGTGCTCGAAGCGGCCTTGAAGCGCCTGTCCGAAGACCTGCTCAGCGGCGGCGACGGCTACTGGAACTACGAGAACCCCGCGCACCTGCGCTTCGCCGCGCGCGCCCATGCCGGCTATGTGCTGGCGCGGGTCAACCGTGCGCCGCTCGGCACCCTGCGCACCCTGTTCGACAACGAGCAGGGCCAGTCGCTGACCGCGCTGCCGCTCGTGCATCTGGCGGTGGCCCTGCAGCTGCAGGGCGATCCCGAGCGCGCGCGCAAAGCGCTCGCGGCGGCAGAGACCAAGACCGATGCGCGGCCGGAGTACCTCGGCGACTACGGCTCGGAAGTGCGCGACGCCGCGCTGATCCAGGTGCTGCTGCGCAGCCACGGCATGAGCGATGCGAGCACCGACGAGGCCCTGCTCAAGCTGGTCCGCGCCATCGACGCACGCGGTCCGCAGCGCTGGTTCAGCACCCAGGAGCAGGCCGCCCTCTTCCGCCTCGGCAGCCTGCTGCTGCAGGACGGCGATGAGCGTCTCGGTCTGCGCGTGTCCGGCGAAGACCCGCGCCCGCCCGCCCTGCTGCACAGCCTGCAGCTTGATGCCGACGCGCTGCGCGGCGGCGTGCGCATCGAGCCCGAGGGCGCCGCACCGATCCATGTGGTCGAAGACCTGGTCGGCTTCCGCCGGCAGGCACCAGCACCGGTCAGCGAGGGCCTGCGCCTGCAGCGCCACTACTTCCACACCGACGGCCGCGAGTGGGACGGCAGCACGCTGAAGGAAGGCGACACCCTGGTCGTGCGGCTGACGCTGGAGTCCGAGACCGCGCTGCGCGAGGGCCTGGTCGTCGATCTGCTGCCCGGCGGGCTGGAAGCCGAGAACCTCGGCTTGGGCGACCCCAACCAGATCGGCAGCATGGTCATCGACGGCCTGGCGATGAGCGAGCGCCAGTGGCAGGCCGACATCAAGCATCAGGAATACCGCGACGACCGCTTTGTCGCCGCCGTCAGCCTGTGGCCGGGCCAGCAGGCGCGCCTGTTCTACCTGGTGCGCGCGGTCAGCCCCGGCGACTACGTGCTGCCGCCGCCCTTTGCCGAAGACATGTACCGCCCGGACCGCCGCGCCATCGGTGAGGCCAAGCCGGCGCGGGTGCGGGTGGGTGGGGTGGAGTGAAGCGGGCGGGATAGGCAGCTTGGCGAGCAGCAGGCTTGGGATGCGCCTCCGGAGTGTCCCAATCTGCGGCGCACCGGGCACGCTCAAGACCAAGCATGCCTGCGTTGGGCCGAGCACTGCACACGGCCCAGCTTCACGCGCAAGTTCAAAGCTGACGACGCTGGGACGCGCTTTCGGCGTGTCCCGGCCTACAGCCCGGCGAAGTCTCAGCGCCCCGCCGCCCGCATCTGCTCCGGCGCGTGTGCGGCATCGGACAGGCGCTTGCTGTCGAGGATCTTCAGCTGGCGGCCGCGGATGCTGATGACGCCGTCCTCCTGCAGCTTGGTGAAGCTGCGGCTCACCGTTTCGATCACCAGGCCCAGGTAGCTCGCGATCTCCTCTCGGCTCATCGGCAGGCTGAACTGGTCGTGCGGCCGGCCCAGTGAGCGCAGTCGCTCGCTCAAGCCATGCACGAACAGCAGCACGCGCTCGGCCGCATGGCGGCGACCCAGCATGCCGAGGTGGTCCTGATCGAGCTCCATGCTCTTGCCGATGATGCGCAGCAGCTGGTGCTGCAGGCCCGGCACCTGCTGGGCCACGCGCTCCAGCTCGTTCATCGGGATCTCGCAGACTTCGGCACCTTCCAGGGCTTCGGCCTCGCAGCGGTGGCTGCCGCTGCCGAGCGCGTCGAGGCCGATCAACTCACCCGGCAGGTGGAAGCCGATGATCTGCTCGTCGCCGTCCTCGTTCATGGCGACGGTCTTGAAGCTGCCGCTGCGGGCGACGAACAGCGCCGACAGCGCGCTGCCGGTGCGGAACAGGCGATCGCCGCGCTCCAGCGGGCGGCGCTTCTTGACGAGCTCATCGAGGCGCTCCAGCTCCTCGCCGCTGATCCCGGCCGGCAGGCAGAGCTGCTGCAGCGAGCACTGCCCGCAGCTTTTGCGCAGGCGCGAAAGATCGAGCACGGTGGATTCGGTGGACACGTGCGCTTACTCCTTGGTCCAGCGGTCCAGCCAGTTCAGCACGGCATCATGCCACTGCACGCTGTTGGCCGGCTTCAGGATCCAGTGGTTCTCGTCGGGGAAATACAGGAACTGGCTGGGCACGCCGCGACGCTGCAGGGCGGTGAAGGCGGCGATGCCCTGCTCCACGGGAATGCGATAGTCGAGCTGGCCGTGGATCACCAGCATCGGGGTGTTCCACTTGTCGACGTGCAGCAGCGGGTTGAACTGCTCGTAGGCCTGCGGGTTTTCGTAGACCGTGCCGCCGTTCTCCCACTCGGTGAACCACAGCTCTTCGGTGCTGTAGCCCATCATGCGGGTGTCGAACACGCCGGCGTGGCTGACCAGGCAGTCCCAGGCCTCGCCCCACTGGCCGGCGATCCAGTTGACCATGTAGCCGCCGTAGCTCGCGCCCAGCGCGCAGGCGCGCTCGCCGTCGAGGAAGTCGTAGCGCGACAGCGCCGCCGCCCAGCCCTTCTGCAGGTCCTCCAGCGGCTTGCCGCCCCAGTCCTGCGAGATCGAATCGGTGAAGGCCTGGCCGTAGCCGGTGGAACCGTGGAAATCGATGAACACCACGCCGTAGCCGCGCGCCGCATAGGTCTGCGGGTTCCAGCGGTAGTGGAAGCTGTTGCCCATCGAGCCCTGCGGGCCGCCGTGGATGATGAAGGCGACGGGGTACTTCCGGCCGGCCTCGTAGCCGACCGGCTTGACCACATAGCCATAGACCGTCGCGCCGCCGTGGCCCTCGAAGCTGAACTGCTCGAACGCGCCCATGCCGATGCCGGCCAGACGCTCGCGGTTGAAGTCGGTCAGCGCCCGCTCGACGCCACCCTTGGGCGTGGACACGAACAGCTGGGCCGGCTGGGTCAGGCTGTCGCGCTGGAACACCAGGGTGTCGCCGTGCAGGGCGAAGCCGGTGACATTGCCGCCGCCGACCACGATGCGCGCCTCGCCGCTGTCGGGCTTGACCGCGAACAGCGGGTGTTCGCCGAGACGATTCGTCGTGGTGTAGAGCTCGCCCTGGTGCAGGCTCAGGCTGCCCGCCGAGAAGTCCCAGTCCGGGGCCACTTCGCGACGCGTACCGGACTGAAGATCCAGCGCCATGATGGCCATGCGGTCGGCCTCGAAGCCGGGACGCTTCATCGCCGTGTAGTAGAGGGTCTTGCCGTCGTCGGCGAACAGGGGATTGGCGTCCCAGGCCGGATTGTCAGGCGTCAGGTTGACCGGCGCCGCATCGCCAGCGACCTCGGCGCGGAACAGGTCGAAGTTGGTCGAGGTGGGCTCCATGCGCCCGGCGATGCGCACGCTGAAGACCAGGCTCTTCGAGTCTGGCGCCCAGGCGTAGTCATCGGCGCCGCCGAAGGGCACCGAGGGCACATCGCCGTCGATGCCGCGGCTGACCCGCACCGGCTCGCCGCGCGCCTGGCCGTCCTTCAGCTCGGCCACGTAGAGATGGTTGCGCTGGCCGTCATTCCAGCTGTCCCAGTGGCGCACGAACAGCTGGTCGTAGGTCTGGCCGCTGGTCTTGCTGCTGGCGGCCGCCTCGTTGCGCTGCTTGCTGCAGGCGAGATCGGCGCAGTCCGGATGCACGCGGAAGCTCAGCGCTACGCGCCGGCCGTCCGGCGAGAGCCGATAGGTACTCACCCCCAGCGGATAGTCGGTGACCTGACGCGACCGACCGCTACGCACCGATGCGGCCCACAGCTGCATCGAACCGCTCTCGGCGCTCAGGAAATACAGGGTGCGGCCGTCCGGCGAAAAGCTGGGGCTGTTGGCGCTCTTGCCCTCGGCATTGACCCGGCGCGGCTGCGCGCCGTCCTCCAGCCCGCGCAGGAACAGCCCGGTGCTGGCGCGGTTGGCCTCCAGATCCGCCTGTCGCAGCGTATAGGCCAGCACGCGGCCATCCGGCGACAGCGTCGGCGCGCCCACGCGATCCAGCGCGTTCAGATCGCGGGCATCGAGGCCGCGCTCTGCGGCGGAGACCAACAGCGGGGAATACAGCGGCGGGACTGCAAGAAGCAGGCAGGCGAAGCGCGCAAGCGGCTTGATCATCGGAGTCACTCCTGGAGGCTTCGGCATGTTAGGCCGCCCCCCTGATGCTGCCAACCCGCACCTTTGCTCGAAGCAGTCGGCCGGCGCGCTGTGGCTATACTCGCGCCGCCCTGTGCGCGCCATCGACCTTGGTCGAAGCCGCTCAGTCCAATCCTATCGGGGGAGTATCAACGCGTGTCCCAAGCCATCCAGCCCGCAAGCACCGGGGAGCTCCTCGGCCATCCCAAAGGCCTGTACGTCTGCTTCCTCACCGAGATGTGGGAACGCTTCGCCTTCTACGGCATGAAGGCGCTGCTCTTCCTCTATCTGACCAAGCACCACCTGTTCACCGACAGCAACGGCTACCTGCTGCTCGGCACCTATGCGGGTCTGGCCTACGCCCTGCCCCTGCTGGGCGGCATCCTCGCCGACCGCTATCTCGGCATGCGCAAGGCGGTGGTGTTCGGCGGTCTCCTGCTCGTGCTCGGCCAACTCGGCATGGCCTACACCGGCAGCCAGGCCAGCGGCAGCGTCGGCGCCGCCCAGCAGGACCTGCTCGCCATCCAGGTGATGTATGCCTCACTGGCCCTGATCGCGGTCGGCGTGGGCTTCCTCAAGCCCAATATCTCGACCATCGTCGGCCGCTTGTACGCCGACGAGGACCCGCGCCGCGAGTCGGGATTCACGATCTTCTACATGGGCATCAATGTCGGTGCAGCGCTGTCTTCGATCGTTGTCGCCTGGATTGGCGAGACGATCGGCTGGGGCTACGGCTTCGCCCTGGCGGGCGTGATGATGGGCGTGGGTCTCGTGCAGTTCGTGCTCGGCCAGAAGCACCTGCTGGGTCGCGCGGAGCCCGCGGATCCGGCCTTCCTGCGCGCCCCGGCGCTGGCCGGGATCTCGCGAGAGTGGCTGATCTACCTCGCCGGCGTGGTGACTGTTGTAGTGGTCTGGCAGGTGCTGCAGACCCGCCTCGACTTCAGCTGGCTGGGCGCAGTGTTCGAAGGCCATGAGGTCACCCTGACCGAGGTGGTCGCGGTGGTGATGGGCGCCGGTCTGTTTGTCTGGTTCGGCTTCTTCCTGTTCTCCGGCATCAGCGCGATCGAACGCGGCCGGATGATCGTGCTGATGGTGCTGATCGTGATCAGCGCCCTGTTCTGGGGCCTGTACGAGCAGAGCTACGGCCCCTGGGTGGCCTTCGCCGAGCGCGTGATGGATCGCAGCTTCCTTGGCTTCGAGTGGACCGCGGGCCAGACCACGTTCTTCGGCGCCGCCTGCGTGATCGCGTTCAGTCCGTTCTTCGCTTGGCTGTGGCCGCGCCTCGACAAGGCCGGCTTGAACCCCAGCCTTCCAGCCAAGTTCGGCTGGGCGTTGGTGCTGGTCGGTGCGGCCATGGGCGTGCTGCAGTGGTCGACAGCGTCCGCCGAGGGCGGCGCTCTGATCGGCATGGGCTGGCTGATCGCCGCCTATGCGGTGATGGTCGCGGGCGAGATGCTGCTGTCGCCGATCGGCCTGTCGGCGGTGACCACCCTGTCGGTGCCGCGCGTGGTCGGCCTGATGATGGGCGCCTGGTTCCTGTTCTCGGCCTTCGGCGAAATGATCGCCGGCCGCTTCGGCACCTGGGCCTCGATCGCGCCGGAAGCCGACGGCAGCTTCGACGTGGCCAAGGCGCTCGCCACTTACGGTGAGTTCTTCGGGCAGATGATGTGGATCGGTATCGCCGCCGGCGTGTTCATGCTGCTGCTGTCGCCGGTGCTGAATCGCCTGACCCGGCCGCGCTGAGAGCCGAACACGGCACGGGCGTGGTCTTCGACCCGCCCGTGCGCTGATTCGACACGCTCTTCGGCGCCAAAGCGTCGAACTCGGACCGCGCGCGCGAAGCGATCCCAGCAGGCGCATCGCGGCGATGAAGCGAGGTTTCGATCCGCTCAGAACCGCCTGCGGAACCGCCACCACGAGAAACCGCCCAGCAGCAGCGGCGGCAGCAGGTTGGCGAGCCAGATCGGCTGTCCATAGACCTCGGCCAGGTTGACGCTCAAGCGCTGCAGCAGGAAATAGCCGAGACCGAAGGCGATGCCGAGGAACAGGCGCTTGCCGAAGCCGCCGGTGCGCAGGCTGCCGAAGGCAAAGGGCATCACCGCCAGGCTCAGCACCAGCGCATTCAAGGGGTAGAACACCCGCGCCCACCAGGCGCTGATGAAAGGGCCGGCGTCGAGCTGGTTGCGGCTCAGGTAGTCGATGCTGTGGCCGAGATCGCTGAGTGCCAGATAGCGCGGCCGGGTGATGCTGAAGTCGAGGATCTCCGGGCTCAGCGCCGAGTCCCAGCGTTCGCGCGGCAGCTCCTGCAGTTCGGCATGGCGCTCGAAGAAGCGCGTGCGCCGCACCTCGATCAGGTCCCAGCTGCTGCCGATGTGCTCGGCGCGCGCGGCCAGTGCGATCGCCGTCAGCCGCCCCTCGCCGTCGAATTCGAACAGGCGCACGTCTTCGAGCACCACCCGCGACAGGCTGCCCTCGCCCTGCACCGAGCCGCGCCGCGCATTGAGGAACAGATCACCCTCGCGCGCCCACAGGCCGGAGCCGCCGGCCAGCGACACGTCCTTGGACTTGGCCTGCACCACCAGGGCCTGCGCCGCACGATCGCCCCAGGGCCCCAGGGTCTCGCCCGAGATCACCATCGCGCCGGTCAGTATCAGCACCAGCGAACCTGCGGCGGCGGCAATGCGCCAGCGCGGCAGGCCAGCGGCGCGCAGGGCAGTCAATTCGGACGTGGCAGCCAGGCTGCCGAGGCCGAGCACGCAGCCGATCAGCGCGGCGGTCGGAAACAGCTCGTAGGCGCGCCGCGGCAGGGTCATGGCCACGTACAGGAAGGCGGTGTCGAGCGCGTAGTCGCCTTCACCGATCTCGTCGAGCTCGCCGACCAGGGCGCCCATCGCGTCAAAGCCGAGCAGCACGCCCCAGGTCAGCAGCAGCGCGCCCAGCACCTGGGTGACGATCAGCCAGTCGGCGCGGTTGACCCAGCCCCTCATGCCGCACCCGCCTGACGCGCCCGCAAGCGCGGCCGGTTGGCGCGCGACTGCCGACGCAGCAACCAGATCGCGATGGCCGCGACCGACGCGTGGATGGCCCACAGGCCGAGCCAGCCCGGCACGGTGCCGTCGGCGATCAGGGCGCGGCCAATGCCGAGCAGATTGAGGTAGACCACGTAGCCCAGCAGGGCGATCAGCAGGCCGCCGTAGCGCGCCGCGCGCGGCGGCGTGCGCGCCAGCGGCAGCGCCAGCAGCACCAGCAGCAGGGCCGCGATCGGCGCAGCCAGGCGCCAGTGCAGCTCGGCTTGGCTGGCCGGGTCATCCGCCGCCAGCAGCACCGGCAGGCTGCGCTGGGATTCGGGTCGGCCGACCTCGGCCTGCTCGCTGTCCGGCACGCGGATGTCGTTGCGCGCGAAGCGCATCATCCGGAAGTCCAGCTGCCGCGGATCGCCCTCGACGCGGAAGCCATCGGTGAGCGACAGATAGCGCTCGTCGCCCTGCGCTTCGAGGAAGAGCTCGCCGGAGCGCGCGGTGATCACGTCAAGTCGCCCCTCGCGCTCGCTGGCCACGAACAGGCGGCGGAACTCGCTGCCGTCCTCGCTCATGTCGGAAAGGTAGATCACGGCGGCACGGCCGGGCAGCTCGACGAAGCGGCCGGGCTCCAGGCCGATCACCAGCAGGCTCTTGTTGGCCTCCTCGATCATCCTCGTCGCCGCGCGCTGCGCCATCGGCGACAGCCACAGCGAGGTCAGGCCGACGATCAGGGCCACCGGCAGGGCCAGGGCGAGAATCGCGCGCTTGAGATCGGCGATGCCCAGCCCGACCGAGGCCAGCACCGCCATTTCACTGTCGCGATACAGCCGCCCCAGGCCAAGCATCACGCCGAGGAACAGGGCCAGCGGCAGCAGCAGGGGGAGGATGTCAACCGACCGCAGGCCCACCTGCGACAGCAGCAGTGCGGCCGGCACTTTGCCGCGCGCGATCTTGCTGAGCAGGTCGGCGAACAGGCCGCTGAAGCTGACCATCAGCAGCACCAGGGTGGCGGCCACGAAGGCCCCGGCCAGCTCGCGCCAGACATAGCGGTCGATGCGGCGGATCACGCGGGTCGGCTCCGGCGGTGCGCGGCGCGGCCAGCGATGGAAGCGTGCTTGGGTTCCAAGGGCGTCGTTCGAGAGCCGGGCGCAGGCGCCACGGTGGCAATTCGTGAAGGCGTGGCAACGGTGGCAGCGGGACGGGCTGATAAACTCGCGGGCTTTACGCACCCGACAACCCACCGCCGAGCCGATCGGCGCGTGCGCTGCGGCGGGGCGCGGCAGTATCCACCGATCACGATGTACAGGAAAGCCATGGCACTCAAGCTGAACCTCGTCCAGACCCATCCCGCCGAGGCGGACGTCGACACCCTCATCCTCGGCGTCTTCGAGGACGCCGGCCTGAGCGCGCCCGCCAAGGCGGTCGATGAGCGCAGCGAAGGCCAGCTGTCGGCGTGGCTCGCCGCCGGCGACATCAGCGGCAAGGCCGGACGCAGCGCGCTGCTGCGCGGCGTGGCCGGCGTCCGCGCCAGCCGCGTGCTCTGCGTGGGTCTGGGCGAAGCGACGAAGTTCGATGCCGGTCGCTACCAGAAGGCGGTCGGCGACGCGGTCAAGGCGCTGGCCGGCAGCCCGGCGCGGCAGGTGCTGCTGACGCTCAGCGCGCTCGACATCGCCGCCCGCGACGCCGCCTGGGCCGTGCGCCAGGCAGCACTCGCCGCCGAGCATGCCAGCTACCGCTACACCGCCACGAAAAAGTCCAGCAGCGAGGGCGGCATCGAGAGCCTTGCCCTGCTCGCCGATGGCAGCCACGCGCCGCAGCTGCAGCGCGCCCAGGCCATTGCCGAAGGCGTGCGCCTGTGCCGCGAGCTCGGCAACCTGCCGCCCAACATCTGCACGCCGGCCTATCTGGCCGAGACCGCGCGCGGCATCGCCGCCAGCCACGACAAGGTCAGCGTCGAGATCCTCGAGCGCGAGCAGATGCAGGCCCTGGGCATGGGCAGCCTGCTCGGCGTCGCCGCCGGCTCGGGCAATCCGCCGCGCCTGATCGTGCTGAAGTACGCTGGCGGCGCCAATGATCAGCGACCCTATGCCCTGGTCGGCAAGGCCATCACCTTCGACACCGGCGGCATCAGCCTGAAGCCCGGCCCCGGCATGGAGGAGATGAAGTTCGACATGTGCGGCGGCGCGTCCGTCATCGGCACCTTCCTGTCCGTGGTCAAGCTCGGCCTTCCGATCAATCTGGTGGTGGTGGTGCCGGCGGTCGAGAACATGCCCGATGCGCATGCCTATCGTCCGTCCGACGTGCTGACCTCGATGTCGGGCAAGACCATCGAAGTGCTGAACACCGATGCCGAAGGCCGCTTGATCCTGTGCGATGCGCTGACCTATGCGCAGAAGTACGAGCCGCAGGCCATCGTGGACGTGGCCACCCTCACCGGCGCCTGCGTGATCGCACTGGGCAAGTTCCCGCACGGCCTGATGAGCAAGCACGACGATCTCGCCAACGAGCTGCTGGCCGCCGGCGATCAGGTCCACGACCGCGCCTGGCGCCTGCCGCTGTGGGACGACTACCAGCCCCTGCTCGACTCCGGCTTCGCCGACATGGCCAACATCGGCGGCAAGTGGGCCGGCGCCATCACCGCCGGCTGCTTCCTCGCCCGCTTCACCGAAGGCCAGCGCTGGGCCCACCTCGACATCGCCGGCACCGCCTGGGACGAAGGCCGCAAGGGCCTCGCCACCGGACGACCGGTGCCGCTGCTGGTGGAGTGGCTGAGCTCGAAGTCCTAAGAGCCGGGAATCGGGAATTGAGAATCGGGAATCGATGGTCTTGTGTCGGGCGCTCGCGCGCCCGACGCTCCCTTGATCGAAGCTCGCCCGTTTCCATGTGCCGAGGTTTCCGCACTCCCACTCTTCCGATTCCCGATTCCCGATTCCCGATTCCCGATTCCCGATTCCCGATTCCCGATTCCCGA
>NZ_CALART010000079.1 GCF_937888285.1 uncultured Aquimonas sp. | reverse complement strand
AGGATCAGAAGTTCTCAGCTCTTTCACAACCGTCCGTGATTTCGGGGTAGAACCCTTCGCTGCCATTGTCGGCCTGGATTCGCTCGGGCACGCCGATCTCGTTGCGCAGCCTTTCAAGCGTGGCAACGACGTCTTCGCCCTTGAGCTTCTGGTCCACCTCAATGGCCAAGCTCATCTTGGTGAAGTTGTCCACGATCGTCAGGCTCCTGAATCGACGGCCGTCGAAGAGCGCATCGGCCACGAAGTCCATGCTCCAGCACTGGTTGGGAGCGGTCAGTACGGGCCGCTCCATGCGATGAGCTGCAGCCTTGCGCCGGCGCGGCCGCTTGCGCCGAAGGTTGAGCCCGGCCTGGCAATACAGTCGCTACGCGCTTGTGGTTGTCCGTCCAGCCTTCTCGACGCAATAGCACGAAGATCCGCCAGAAGCCGTAACGGACACGGGTGGCGGCGATCTCTTCGATCCGCCGAAGCAGTGGCCCATCATCCTTTTCCCTGGGCTTGTAGTACCACGCCGCACGGCTCTGTTTGACCACGTGGCAAGCCCGACGGACGCCTACCCGGTATCGATCAATCAAATGGCCCACGAGCGCCTTGCGCTGCGCGGGCCTTAGAGCTTTTTTGTCAGCACGTCCTGCAGCATGGCCTTGTCCAGGCTCAAGTCGGCAACCAGTTGCTTGAGCTTGCGGTTCTCCTCTTCGAGCTGTCTGAGCCGACGCAGCTCGGATACCCCCAAGCCACCAAACTTCTTGCGCCAGGCGTAGAACGTCGCTTGGGAGATGCCCATCTTGCGGCACACCTCTTCGACACGGGTGCCGGACTCGGCCTGCTTCAAGGCGAACGCGATCTGCTCTTCGGTGAACTTCGACTTCTTCATGGCGACGGGCCTCCTGGGGCCTGAGTGTCGCCGAATCCTCTACTTCTGGCTGGTCTGAATTATCGGGAGGACGTCAGTCGGGCTCTGATCGCGACCGCGCGATAGCCGGCCCACAGGGACTCGACCAGCGCATCGATGACCGCCGAGGACGCGGTCTCGAGTCCGGGGACGTCCTCGAACAGTTGGCGGGCCTCCTCCTCGAAGTCCGGCCGCGACAGCCGCAGCCCACCCGCTGCCGCGATCGCCTCGACCAGTATGCGGCGCTGCCGCGGATCCAGCTGCGAAGCCTCGTCCATGGGCGAGGCGTCGTGCCGATGGTCTGGAGACCGCACCTCAGGTCCGCGCGCCTACGGGGAGGTTGCGCCCGTGGTACAGCTCGAGCATCTCCCGGTTGAGCAGCGCTTCCACGGCCTTCATGGACCTGCGCGGCGTGCCCGCCGGACCCTCTTCGAACAGGTGGCGGTCCATGTCGAAGTGCCGCAGCTTCATCTTGGTGTGGAAGACGTTCTCGGAGATCATGTTGAGGTCGATCATGTCGTAACTGGCCCTGATCCTCGGCTCTAGGTACTGCTGGATCGAGGCGATCGGGTGATCGATGTAGTGCTTCCTGCCATCGACGTCGCGGGTGAATCCCCTCACCTTGTAGTCGATGACGACGATTTCCGATTCGAAGCTGTCGATCAGGTGGTTCAGCGCCTTGAGGGGCGAGATCAGCCCGCAGGTGGCGACATCGATGTCGGCTCGGAAGGTCGCGATCCCGTTCGCCGGATGGGATTCCGGGTACGTGTGGACGGTGATGTGGCTCTTGTCCAGGTGGCCCAGGCCTGTGCGCGGGAGGGTCGGCGGGGCGTGCGCATCCATGGAGTCTTCCGCCAGCAGCATGGCCACCGATGCACCCTGCGGATCGTAGTCCTGCCGGGAAATGTCGAGCACGGTGGCCCCGATCATCGACGCCACGTCGGTCAGGATTCCCGTCATCCGCTCCGAGCTGTACTGCTCGTCGATGTATTCGATGTAGCGCCGCCGGGCCTCGGCCGTGGCGGCATAGCACACGTCGTAGATGTTGAACGACAGCGACTTGGTGAGGTTGTTGAAGCCATGGAGCTTCAGGGCGCTGGGGTGATCCATCGTGTTCACGGTGTCGGGAGCGGGGTTGGACGGTGGTTGTTGACGGCGGTCCGCGCAGCGCCGCGTGGTCCGGTACGGAAGGCGAGCGTCATCCAGATGGCGATGACCACCACGGTTAGCGCCACCAGGCCGATGCCGGTCCAGGTCTGGTCGCCGAGCAGATAGGTGCTGCACAGGCGTTGTGGTGCCTCCTGGTACAGCACGCCGGCGGTCGCGGTCATCCAGGCCCAGTTGATGACGAAGAAGGACTGGACCACGACGGACGCGGCGCGGAGCGAAAGGCGGACCAGCCAGCCCGAGAGCACGACCGAGACGACCTTCGCCAGGCCCACGGCCGGCTCGAGCACGGCCGCGTCGAGTGCCAGTGGCAGCATCCACACCGTGGAGATGGCCAGGGCCAGCGTGAATCCGGACAGGCCCAGGGCGTTGACCTGCCTGAGCCAGGCCGGGCCGGTCCCCGTGCGGACCGGCGCCAGCCACCAGCCGATGGCGAACAGCAGCGGCAGCTCCACCACCATGTGGGTGAACATCCGCTGCTCCAGCCAGGGCTGCAACAGGGCCAGGCCCGCGAGCGCGACGCCTGGTGCCAGCGCCGTGACGACTGCGCGGCTCATGGGGATCGCACCAGCGCGGCGAGACGTTCGAACGCCAGGTCGGCGGCGTCGGGCGCGAGCGCCTCGAACATGCGGCCGTCACCGTCCACGAGGAACAGCGCGCCGTTGTGGATGTACTCGCCGTTGCCGTCGGGGATGACGACCACATCGAACACGTCCAGCAGGCGTTCGAGATCGTCGTGGTCGGCCACGGTGGCGATCGTCCACGTGACGCTGTCGGCCTTGATCCGGCGCGCATACTGCGCGAGCACCTCGGGCGTGTCGCGCGCGGGGTCGAAGCTGAGGGTCAGCAGGCCCACCTGTTCTTCGATGCCGGCGTCCCGCAGACGGGCCTGCAGGAAGGATTCGCTCGATGCCATCACCAGGCAGATCGACGTGCACTGGGTATAGACCAGAGCGACCACCGTGTACGGATGGTCCGCGACGACCGCGCGCAGGTCGGTCTTACGGCCCTGGCTGTCCACGAGCCCGATCGCGGGCAACTGCCGGGGCGATTCCGCGATGGCCAGCTGGCGCGCGCCGTCGCTGGTCACCGCACTGAAGCCGTGGGTCATGGCATGCAGCCCGCAGAACGTCGCGACGACGATCGCGGCAAGGGCCAGCCAGGTCGGGCGCATCCGCGGGGTCATGGCTGCACCTGCGCGGCCACGCCCAGAGCATCCAGCTCGGCTGCGGTCCAGGGCGCATGGCGGCGGGAGGTCAGGCCGCGCACGGCGGCCACATCTGCGGCCTGGAGCGGCGCGGCGGCGTTGCCCCAGGAACTGCGGACGTGGTTGAGCACGGTCGCGATCTCCTCGTCGTTGAGATGCGCGAGGCCGGGCATCAGGCCGGAATAGCGCACGCCGTTGGCCTCGATCGGGCCGCTGAGCCCGTGCAGGGTGATGGCCGCCAACCGATAGGGATCACCATTGGCCCGCGATGAACCCGCCAGCGGCGGAAATACCGGGAAGCGGCCTTCGCCGCGGTTCTGGTGGCAGCTTGAGCATTCGGCGGCATACAGCTGGGAGCCGGAGCGACGGGGCGCTGGCGGAACCGACGTCCCGGCCGCCGGCGCCTGGAGGCGCGCGGTATCGAGCGTCGGGTTCATCCGCATCCACAGCACCGCCGCCCAGGCGGCGAGTCCCAAGGCCAGGCCGGCGTTCATGAGGCGGTGGGTAGGCATCGGCGGGCAGCCGCGCGCGTCAGTCGGCCGAGGGCGCTGGCGCGGCCGGCGTCGGCTGCGTACCCTGCGGGGTGCTGGAGCTCTCCAGTCCCGGTGCGTCGGCGACGATGTAGTACACCGCCCAGACCAGCAGCAGGGCGACCAGCGCAAGCAGGACCTTGGGCACGGGCCGGTTGAGCTCCTGCGGCTCCGGATTTTCGTTGTCGCGGCTGGAAGGGGTGGGGCTGTTCATGGGTCAGTCTTCCTGGCGGGTCCGTCCGCGGAGTTCGGAGGCCAGGGCCTTCGCGGCTGCCGCATCGAGGGGTTCGGCCACGTCGTACTGGCGCGTCATCGCTTTCAGGTAGGCGACCAGATCCTCGGCGTCGCGGGTCGGTACGACTTTCCGGCCGCGGGGCGCATGGGCGTCCGGGATCGGCACGGTGTACTGGCCGGGCGGGACTTCGACCGCGACCATGGTCTCGTAGAGGAAGGGGTAGGCGGGCATCGTGCTGTCCGGAACGTAGGCGCGCGGCTGGTACAGGTGCACGTGGTGCCAGTCCTCCGACGGGATGCGGTCGCCGACGTTGAACAGGTCGGGGCCCGTGCGCATGGTGCCGAGCAGGGTGGGGCGGTCGTGGAAGTAGTCCGCGGCCACCGACGGGCGCCCCCATCCGCGCACGGCGTCGGCACGGCCCGCGCCTATGGTGCTTGGCTGCTGCGTGTGGCAGGCGATGCAGCCGTTGGCGATGTAGACCTGGCGCCCGCGCAGCTCCTGCTCGGTGTAGGGCGCGAGCCCGGCGGGCGGCGGCACGTCCTTGAGCTGCATGAAAGGGACGACGATCATCGCCGCCGTGGCCAGGGCCAAGGTCAGCACCGCGCCGCCCACGAGTTTGATTTCGTTTTCCATTTCAGTTCGCCGCGGAGAGGGGAGCCGGATCGGGCTGGACATGGCTTGTCGCAGCCACATCGGCCTGGCGCTGCCGCTCGGCGGCCTTGAGCGCCAGGTAGAAGTGCACGGCGAACACGATGTGCCCCAGCGTCATCAGACCGCCGCCGATGCTGCGACCGAGCAGCCAGGGCTTCGTCACCCGCACCGACTCGATGAACGGTGTCGCGCCATCGAGCAGGGCCAGGCCCTGGAGCACGCCGCCGGTGCTGAGCAGCACGATGTAGGCTGCGAAGCCGGCGACCACCAGCCAGAAGTGGAGGGAGATCAGCGCGGGCTTCGGCCACGTGACGTCGAGCACCCGGGGCACCGCGAAGTACATGCCGCCGAACAGCACCATCGACACGAAGCCGTACATGCCGATGTGGGCGTGGGCGACGGTGAAGTGGGTGAAATGGGTGAGGGCGTTCAGCGAGCGCAGCGCGTGTGCCGAACCCTGGACCGAGGCCACCGTGTACATCATCGCGCCGAACACGATGAAGCGCAGCGTGTGCGAGCGCTTGAGCAGGGCGAAATGCCCCTTCAGCGTCAGGTGCTGGTTCACGGAGAACGCCAGCACCGGGATCAGCATCATCATGCTCTGCACGATCGAGAGCGTGACCAGCCACTCAGGGATCGGGCCGCCGATCAGATGATGGGCGCCGACCTGGCCGTAGAAGAACGCGAGCGTCCAGAACCCGAGCAGCGACAGGTTGTAGGACTGTACCGGCCGGCCGATGACCTTGGGCAGGAAATAGTAGACGCAGGCGATCGACAGCGGCGTGTAGAACAGGCCGAGCACGTTGTGCCCGTACCACCAGTTCATCGTCGCCTGCTCCACGCCGAAGTGCAGGCCCGGGATGTTGGCGACGATGTAGAGGATCGGAAACCAGAACAGCGCGGCGCCGATGTACCAGACAGAGACATACAGGTGGTGGACAGTGCGCCGGCGCAGCATGAACGCCATCGGTAGCCCGATCATCATGCCTCCGACCGCGAACAGGCTGCCGATATACCAAGGGATCTCCAGCCACTCCATGCCGGTGTTGAGGCCGTTGGCCAGGCCGACGATGCCGGCCACCAGGCCCGCATTCCAGATGTACGCGCCGGTGATGATCAGGCGTGGGTACCGCAGCGGCGTGCGCAACAGGCGCGGGAGCAGCCAGACCACCAGGCCCAGCAGGCCGAGCGGTACCCAACCGTAAGCCACGGCATTCAGGTGAATGGTGCGCAGGCGCCCGAACGTGAGCCAGGCCTGTTCCACCAGCAGGTCGGGCGCGTGCAGTTTGATGGAACTCAGCAACCCCGCTGCCGAACCCACCAGCAGCCACACCACGGCAAAGGTGAACAGCACGAACACCGGCATCGCGGTGGTGCGGTCGGCGGCCTCGCGGTCGCGGAGTTCCTCTTGCTGATCGGGGCTGCTCGGCGCGAGGCGCGCGCTGCCATCGGCCGGGTCATTGAAGCGCCCGATCTCTTCCGGCGCGAAGATCACGCCCGCGCCGCTGGACTCGCGGTCGAAGAGTCCGCTGCGGAGCGACCAGATGAAGGCGAACAGGCCGACGATCGACACGACGAAGGTCGCCAGCAGGAGTGCGGTGGGGTTCATGCGATCGCGCGGCGCTGGGAGAGGTGCCCCAAGGCTACGCGTTTCATATCAGATTATTAAGAATCAGATATTTGACTTATAACCAGATCAGTTTGCATTTTCCGGTTGCTGTCGGGCCGCATATGTTCAGCCGACCTGGATGCCGTGCGGCTGGATATGCCCGGTGAAGATGCCCGCGCACACCAGCAGGATCAGCGCCACGGAGAGCGCGATGCGCTTGGTCAGCGCGTTGACCGTGCGCTTGGTCGTGCCTTTGTCGACCAGCATGTAGTACAGGCCGGCGCCAAGGTTGTAGAGGATCAGGACGAGAAAACTGATCACCAGCAGCGCTTTCATGAACTCACCTGAAAATGGAGGTTGCCGTCACCGCGTGCGCTATCGGTTCGGGCCAGGTGCTAGCCTATGCCTGTCAAAACAGTATTTTCAGTATCACCTTACCGCTGAAAAACCATATCAGTTGGGCTCGGAGCCGGCACTGCATGAAGCGCTACGAGGTACTCGCGGCCGATATCGCCGCCTCGATCCAAAACGGCACCCTGAAGCCCGGCGACAAGCTGCCGTCGGTGCGAAAGGCGAGCAGCAGCCGCCACGTCAGCCCCGCCACCGTCTTCGAGGCCTACTATCTTCTCGAGGCACGGGGACTGATCCGTGCCAAGGCGCGTTCGGGCTACTACGTGGCGCAGTCGGCACGGGCCCCGGCGCCGGAGCCCGACCGGGCATCGCAGCCCGACGGTGAAGCCCGCCCGGTGGTCATCAGCGAGCTCATCGTCGGGATCCTCAGGTCGGCCACGTCCCGGGACGTGGTTCCGCTCGGCTCGGCATTCCCCAGTCCGTGGCTGTTCCCTCTCAAGCGGCTTGGCCGCGCCACGTCGATCGCGGCGGCAGAACTCGACCCCTGGACCACCGTCGACGACCTGGCGCCCGGCAGCAAGGCCCTTCGCCAGCAGATCGCGCTGCGCTACCTCATCGATGGCGTCCAGGTGGGCGCTGACCAGATCATCGTGACCAACGGTGCGATGGAGGCGCTCAACCTCTGCCTCGGGGCGGTCTGCAAGCCCGGCGACACGGTGCTGGTCGAGTCTCCCTGCTTCTATGCCTGCCTGCAGGTACTGGAGCGCTTGGGCCTGCACGCTGTCGAGGTTGCGACCGATCCGCGCGAAGGCATCGACCTCGACGCCCTGGAGGCGGCCATCCTGCGCCATCGTCCGAAGGCCTGCTGGCTGATGACGAACTTCCAGAACCCGCTCGGCAGCAGCATGGGCGAGGCGAAGAAGAAGGCGCTGGTGGAGCTGGCCACCCGGTACGGCCTGCCCCTGGTCGAAGACGACGTGTACAGCGAACTCTACTTCGACAACCGGCGCCCGGTGCCACTGAAGGCGTTCGACACCGATGGCTGGGTGATGCATTGCAGTTCGTTCTCCAAGACCCTCGCGCCCGGCTACCGCATCGGCTGGGCAAGTCCCGGGAGGTTCCTCCGGGAGGTCGCCCACCAGAAACTGACCACCTCGCTGGCCACGTCGATCCCTTCACAGCTCGGCATTGCCCACTACCTCGAGCGCGGCAGTCACGAAAGGCACCTGCGCGAACTGCGGCTCGTCCTGCGCAAGAATCGCGACCAGTACATCGAGGCCATCAGCCACTTTTTCCCGGAGGGTACGCGCGTCAGCCGGCCCGCCGGCGGCTACTTCCTGTGGGTGGAGATGCCCGGGAAAACCGACTCCCTGGCGCTGCACCGGATCGCGATGGACGCCCGAATCAGCATCGCGCCGGGCCCGAGGTTTTCGGCATCCGTCGACTTCAGGAACTGCGTGCGAATCAACTTCGGACACCCGTTCGAAGCGCGTGTGGAGGCGGCCTTGGAGACGTTGGGGCTAGCCGCCCTGAAGATCGCAGGTCGAGTGCGGGACTGACTGCTGGCCTTGATGGGCAGCATCAGGCGGCGGGGCGACACGTTATCGCCAGGTTTCGGGGATTGGCAGCGGTTATCGGAGGCGTGTCAAATCCGAAGTGGGCACTGGTAGCATCCTTCAGTCCACCCTGCGAGGAGACATCGGTTTCGATCCAGATCACCGCGTGGCCCCGTTCCTTGCAGCGCGCCCGACCAGGCGCGCGAGGTCACGAGTGTCCGGTTGCCAGTCCTAACGCACTTTCCCTGCGGACCAGCTGGTCCGGGAGTATCGCTTCAACGTTGATCGGAGATAGCCGCTCCCGACCTATTCCGTTGAAAAACTCGGTTGAATCGGCCTCCTGAAGCTGGTCCACTG
>NZ_CALART010000078.1 GCF_937888285.1 uncultured Aquimonas sp. | reverse complement strand
GGACTTACACAAATCCGGGATGAGCGGGTCCAAGGGAACTGGGTGGCAAGACAGTGACGTGCCAGCGCAGCAGAAGAAAGTGCGCCATCCCGCAGGGACGACGCACCGAAGGCAGCGTGGCGCGGCTAGCTTGCCGCCGTTGCTGCCATCGACTGCAACTGGTCGATCACGCCAGGCTCTACGAACACGCAAGCCTGCTTGTCCTCGATCGGCACGTTGAACACCTCGGCAAACACCGTGCGCCGCAGGTGGGCCAGTCGGCCCGTGCGATACGCCTGCTCCGGCTTCATGCGGCCACCGGCCTGCGAGCCGCTACGCTGTGGATCGCATTCGACCAGTGCGACGAAGCCGTCATCGGACAGCCTCTGATGCTCGGGGCACAGGCCCCAGCCCGTCGCCGTGTGGCGTTCCATGCTCGCGCGCAGGCGCTTGTCCAGCAGGATCGCGCCGGTATCGAACGCCGTGCCGCAGACCAGGCAAACGTGCTGTTCGAGGGAAACGTGTGATTTGTCGTTCATGACGGTTCTCCGGTTGCAAGGGCGGAATTGCCCGGAACCGTCGCCCTCACGGCGCAGCGCAGCAGTCAGGGGTCGCAGACGGCCGCCAGGACGCAAGCGCGCAAGGCGCGCGCAGCCCTTGCACGGCGAGAACGCCGTGATACGGTGAAGGGACACAGCAAGACCGCCCCCTCACACCACCCCACGCACGCGGGTTTTTGGCAAGCGAAGCGCGCAGGCGCGGATCAGCGAGCCGGGCCGGAGGCGTCAGTGATGGAAGCCCGACAGGGGCGAGACTCGCGCAGCGAGGCTCGATGCGCAGCACGACAGCGCGACGGCGGCACGCCGGGACGCCCGACTACTGGTGACAGGACTACTCGTTGTCGGTCTTGCGCTGCTCGATCTGCAACTGCGCCCGCTGCGTTGCCTGTTGCAGCCGCTCCACCAGCACGCCCCTCGGCGGCAAGGCGGTCAGGTACTCGGCGACGTGGATGCCCGACTTGTCCAGCTCCAGCAATTCGATCTGCTCGCGCTTCTTGCCGGTACAAAGGATGATCCCCAGCGGCGAGGCTTCTTCCGGCTCCCGTTCGTGCTTGTCGAGCCAGCGAAGGTAAAGCTCCATCTGGCCTTTATAGGCCGCCTTGAACTCGCCGACCTTCAACTCCACCGCCACCAGCCGCCGCAGCTTGCGGTTGTAGAACAGCAGATCGAGGTGGAAATCCTCGTCGTCAATCGGAATGCGTTTCTGCCGGGCCACGAAGCTGAAACCCGCGCCCAGCTCCAGCAAGAACGACTCCATTTCGCGGATGATCGCCGCCTCCAAGTCGCCTTCCTGCCAAGTGTCCCGCAGCCCCAGGAAGTCGAGGATGTACGGGTCGCGCATGACCAGGGCGGGCGACATGCGCTGCGCATCGCGCATCTTCGCCAACTCCTGTGCGATCGTCTCGCCCGGCTTTTGAGACAGCGCCGTGCGCTCGTACAACATCGAGTCGATGCGCTCGCGCAGCGTCCGCACGCTCCAGCGTTCGGCGCTCGCCATCTGCGCGTAGTAGTCCCGCTGGAGCGGGTCTTTCAGCGGGATCAGGGCGATGAAGTGCGTCCAGCTCAATTCTCGTATCAGTGATACGAGAATCTGCTCGTCGGGGAAGGTGGCGGCGAACTGCACCATGCGGCGCAGGTTCTGCTCGGCAAAGCTGCTGCCGTACTCCTTCACCAACTGCGCCGCCAAGGTGGGTAGGATTTCCTTGCCGTAGGCACCGCGGCGCCCGTCCAAGACCTGCGTGCGGATGCGCTGGCCGATGCGCCAGTAGAGCATCGTCAGCTCGCTATTCACCGTCGAGGCGGCGCGCTTGCGCGCCGCCTCGATCAGTGCCCGAATGTCGCCCAGCAGCGCCGAAGGCGCTGCGGACGATGCTGCGGATGACCGGCGCGTGTTCATGCCGCCGCCTCCGCAAGCTGGCGCGCGCCCGTGATGGCTTGGCGGCGGCTGGCCACCAGCTCGGCCGCATCGCGCACCGGCTTGTCCTCGGTGTGGACGTAGTGCATGAACATCGCCACGGTCTTGTGGCCCGTCAGCTTCATGCCCACTTTGGTCGGTACGCCCGAATTGGCAATGTCGGTGGTCGAGCGATGGCGGATGCCGTGCGTGCCGACGTGCGGGACGCCGGCGGCCTTGAGCACCCGGCACCAGCCGCCATAGTGCTCGCCAAAGGTCAGGTGCTTGGCCGGGTCGTTCGGCGATGGCAGGACGTAGGGGCAGCCCTCCCGGCGCGGCGCCGTCGAAAGCAGCCGATAGGCTTCCTCGCTCATGGGCTTGGAAATGCCGCCGACCTTGCTGTCGGGCCACACCACGCGCCGGTTCTCGAAGTCCAGCCAGCTCCATTCGAGCGGGCAGATTTCGGAGCGCCGGGCGGCAAACTCGAATTGCAGCCGGATCGCCAGCGGGATGACGTAGTTCTCCAGCCCTTCCGCCTCCAGCTTCTCCAGATGGCGGAAGATCCGCACCATTTCCTCGTCCACGATGAGCCGGGTTTCCTTGCCCGGCGGGTACATGGGCACATGGCGGCACGGATTCGTGCCGTCCGGGCGGTAGCCCCACACTTCGGCCAGGTTGAACATCTTGCGCAGCACGCCGAAGGTCTTGTTCGCCTCGGTCGGCTTGTAGGCCAGCTTCTCCATCAGCCCGGCAATGTCGGGCCGCTTCACGTCATGCACCTTCTTGCGGCCCAGCAGCGGGATGATGTTGCGGTCTATGACGCCCTGATAGCCGTCCTGCGTGCTGGGCTTGTTGCGCTTCTTGGAGTAGTCCTCCATGAACTTCTTGCACAACTCGGCCATCGTGGGCGCCTTGCGCGCCTCGGCCTTGGCGCCGCCGGGGTCGCCGCCCCGGCGAACCTCGGCCAGCCAGTCCTGCGCCTTGACCCGTGCCTGTTCGACGGTCAGTTCCCCGTACAGCCCCAGCGAGGGCTTGCGGGGCTGGCCGGAGTTCGTGCGGTACTGGAGCATGAACACCCGGCGGCCCGTCGGGGTAATCTTGCACAGGAAGCCGGGCACCACGGTATCCCGCAGTTCAACATCCTTGGCCTGGGGCTGGGCCGCCTCCACGGCGGTCTTGGTGAGCTTGATCTTTGCCATGATGACTCCTTGGAACGACCCGGATTCCAGGAGCCAGATAGGAGCGGCGCGAGGGAAAACCGGATCAAGTTTCAGAAAGCACCGGCATATGATGGACGCGCGTAAGCTATTGATAAACTTGCTGTATCGAGCTGTGGCGCAGTCCAGCGAACTACCGGGCTGGAGTCATCGTGAAACAAAAAAACCGGCAGCCATGACGGCCGCCGGTTCGAAATACGCCAAAGGCAGGGAGGGAGGTTGCCCTCGGCGTGGTCTGCAGCGCGCAGGGCGCGCTGCCGACACCGTGCGGGGAGGCCCCGCGCCGATCCGCGGCCGGCGAGCGCGCCAAAGGCGCGCCGCAGCGGCGCGAAGGGCTTGAATCAGGCCGCCTTCTTGGGCGCCGCCTTCACGGCGGCCGGACGCGCCACGACTTCACTGGCGGCGTCGAAGTTGGTCTTGGCCAGACCGGCAAGGGCTTCGGAGGTCTTCAAGGTCTGACCCACGACTTCCTGACTCACCGCGATCAGGTGCTCGGAGGCGTCCTTGACGAAACTGATGCTCTTCGGCAGGAAGGCCTTGGCGGCATCAAGGTCGCGAACTTCAGCGGCCTCACTGGCGAACGCGGTCGCAGCATTCAGGCGGCTCTCGATCGCCTTGACCTGCAGCGCGGCCAGGGTCTCGAAATGCTCCACCGCGATCGCGTTGGCGCGCAGGGCGGACTCGGTCAGCTGCTTGGTGTACTGGCTGAACTGGGCGTTGATCTGATCGAACATGGCGCTCTCCTGGGCTGAGCGTGGGGGGTGGACAGAGCCTACCCTCGTTGAATGTTGCGACGCAACATGGGGCGCAGCCACGCGGCCAACTTGTTTACCCTGCGTTCATAAAAAATCTTGACAGCGCGGTACAGGAATGATCCCCAGACTCCGGCGTATGGAGCAGGCGGCGGGGTGTTTGCGCGGGTCAGATCCCAGCCGGGGCACCGCGGCACGGGTCGGAGAACCGGTGACAAGTATCCGGCGGCCGCCGCCGCGGCGTGTCGACCCTTCAGCGCCCTCGGATCTCAGCCGCCGCGATAGCGGCACCCCGAGGTGCAGGTTTCATGTACGACCACCATCGAAAGCTCAGGGAGGGCAGGCTTGAGCTGCTCCCAGATCCACTGCGCGAGACGCTCGCTGGTCGGGTTCTCCAGGCCGGGGATGTCGTTCAGATAATGATGGTCGAGGCGTTCGTAGATCGGCTTGAAGGCCGCCTTGATGTCGGCAAAGTCCATCAGCCAGCCGGTGTCGGCATTGATTTCGCCCTCGACGTGGATCTCCACGCGAAAACTGTGCCCATGCAGACGGGCGCATTTGTGCCCCGGCGGAACCTTGGGCAGCCGGTGGGCAGCCTCCAGGGTGAAGACCTTGAAGATTTCCATCGTCGAACTCCAGAAACGCGACGGGCCCCGCTCGCGCAGGGCCCGCAGCTAGCGGCGCGGCCGGGAAGCTTACGCCGCGAACAGCGCCTTCATCTTCTTCATGGCGGCCGCCTCGATCTGCCGGATCCGCTCGGCGGACACGCCGTACTCGTCGGCAAGCTCCTGCAGGGTGATCTTGCCGTCTCCCAGCCAGCGGCGCTTGACGATGTCGCGCGAGCGCTTGTCGAGGCTGGCCAGCCCCTCACGCAGGATCTCGAGGCGGTTCTCTTCCTCGTCGTCCGCGGCGTAGCGCAGCGAAGGATCAGCGCCATGCTGTTCGAGGTAGGCGACGGGCGCGGGACGTGCGTCGTCATCGTTGTCGGACGGGGCATCGAAGCCGATGTCCTGACCCTGCAGCCGCGCTTCCATCTCGAGCACCTCGGCGGCGGGCACGTTCAGGTCGCGGGCGATGGCCTGCACTTCCTCGTTGTTCATCCAGCCGAGGCGACGCTTGCTCTTGCGCAGATTGAAGAACAGCTTGCGCTGGGCCTTGGTGGTGGCGACCTTGACGATGCGCCAGTTGCGCAGAATGAACTCGTGCATCTCGGCGCGGATCCAGTGCACCGCGAAGCTGACCAGGCGCACGCCCTGATCCGGATCGAAGCGCTTCACCGCCTTCATCAGGCCGATGTTGCCCTCCTGGATCAGATCGGCCAGCTGCAGGCCATAGCCGTTGTAGCCGCGGGCCACGTGGACGACGAATCGCAGGTGCGAAAGCACCAATTTGCGGGCCGACTCCAGATCCTGCTCGGCCTGGTACTGACGGGCCAGGGACTGCTCCTCATCGACGCTGAGTACAGGAATACGATTGACCGTGCCGATGTAGGCGTCGAGCGTGCCGATGGACGCCGGAACCGGCAGGTTGTGGGCAACAAGCGCGCTGTGGGTCATGTCGATCTCCATAAGCTGAACTTTAGCAGTCTATCCCTGAGAGTGCTAAACCACGGGTGAAGTTCCCGCGCGTCCCGCCCATCCCGAAGTCTCAGATGCGGCCTGGCGCATGCAATTCAAGTGCCCCGTGGAATCGCCAGTGCAGTCCGCGGCGGCAGGCGCCAATCGACCTCGCCCGCACCGCGCCCCTGCAGGTAGCGGTTGGCCGCGGAAAAATGGCCGCAACCGATGAACCCCCGGTAAGCCGACAGCGGCGAGGGATGCGGCGCGCGCAGCACTGCGTGACGGCTGCGGTCGATGAACTTGCCCTTGGCCTGCGCGTAGCTGCCCCAGAGCAGGAAAACCAGTCCCTCGCGCTCGCGGTTCAAACGATCGATCACGGCGTCGGTGAAGCCTTCCCAACCCTTCCCCTGATGCGAACCGGCCTGACCCGCCGCCACAGTGAGCACGGCATTCAGCAGCAGCACGCCGCGCTGCGCCCAGGGCTGCAGGCAGCCGTGATCCGGCGGTTCGATGCCCAGGTCGCGCTGGATCTCCTTGAAGATATTGACCAGCGAAGGGGGCACCGGGACACCCGGCATCACCGAAAAGCACAGGCCATGCGCCTGCCCGGCCCCGTGGTATGGGTCCTGGCCGAGGATGACCACCTTGACCTCGTCGAAAGGCGTGGCGTCGAGTGCGCTGAAGATCTGCCGAGCCGGTGGGTAGACCGTGACGCCACGGGCACGCTCGGCAACGAGGAACTCGCGCAGCGCCTGCATGCCCGGCGACAGCAGCACCTCGGCCAGGCGATCCTTCCATGAGGGGTGCAGGCGCACCCGCTCCAGCGCTTCGTTCAATGCCCCTCGACCTTCGAGCGCATGATCCGCCCGACCCGCAGCTGGAACAGCAGCTTGGTCACCAGCAGCCGCTCCTCGATCGGCTTCTCAACCAGATCGTTGGCGCCGGCACGCAGCAGCGCCGACTGGTTGGCGGGGTTGTCGTCGCCGGTCATGACCAGGATCGGCAGCTGCGCCTTGCCATAGCCGAAGCGCGAGCGGACCTGCTCCAGCAGGTCGTGACCGGTCATGCCGCCCTTCAGGTAGACGTCGGTCAGGACGATGTCCGGGCCAGGCACCCGGCCTTCGGCAGCGTACTGCTCTAGCAGCGCCAGGCCGTCCTCGACGCTGACCACATGGGTGACCCTGAGGCCGTGCTTTTCGAGCATACGCCGGGTGGCAACGGCAACGACCTTGCTGTCCTCGACGTACAGAACCTCGCCGCCCACTTCGTCCTGCGGCTGCACGTAGCCGCGGATGAAGGCACCGAGCGCGGCGAAGCCCAGCGACTTGTCGAAGTAGTCGGTGACGTCATCGCTGAAGCTGCGCTGCACCAGACGCTCGTGCACGTCACCCGACACCACGATGATCGGAATGAAGGCCTGCGGCGCGTGTTCGCGCACGTAGCGGGCCAGCTGCTGGCCGTCCATGTCCGGCAGGCGCAGGGAGGTCGTGACCAGGTCGATCACGCCGGTCTGCAGCGCCGCCTGGGCCTCCGCACCGGTCTCGCAGGAGATCACTGTCACCCCGGGCAGCTCGGCCTTGAGCACCTGCTCGATCAGGCGGCGGACGACCTTGGAGCCGTCAACCACCATCACCCGCGGCGTTTCCGACGTGATGTGGCGGGTAATGCTGCCGGCGCTCATGCGCGGCCCCGGCGCAGCGCGCCGCGTGGATGCTCCTCAATCGACATCGACCGTCCTCCCCGACTGTCCCTGACGCAGATGGTGCCCGACCGCCAGAAAGGCCCCCAACCAGCCCAGCACAGCCGCGCCGCAGGGTACCGCAAGGGTGGCTCCGATGCCGAATCCCTGCAGGCGGAAGCCACTGTCATAGCTCGCCACCAGCGCTTCGACCGGGCCCGCCAGGCCGAGGCGCAGCATCGCCAGCAGGGCGATGGCGAGCAGGCCCGCCAGCAGGCCGTACCAGGCGCCAAGATAAAGAAAGGGCCGGCGGATGAAGCCTGCGGTCCCGCCCAGCAGCTGGATCACCGCGATCTCCTCGGACCGCCCCTGCACATCGAGGCGGACGGTGTTGCCGACCACCAGCAGGGCGCCCAGCAGCAGCAGCACGGCAAGCGCCTGCACGCTGCGCTCGCCCAGATGCAGCCAGGCATCGAGGCGCTGTCGCCACAGCGCATCGTGCTGCACCAGCTCGACCCCAGGAACCGCTTCCAGCGCGAGCACCAGGGCGGCCGGGTCCGCCGCTTCGGCGGGCACCACGTCCAGCACGGCCGGGATGGGGCTCTCATCGAGCAGGGCCAGCGCCTCGCCGAAACCGGCATAGCGCTGGAACTCGGCCAGCCCCTGCTCGGGCGTGCGCAGCTCCACCCGGACGACGCCGGGCAGATCGCGGACCGCCTGCAGCGTCTCCTGCTGCGCGTCCTGATCCAGCTCCAGGGCCAGGAACACGGCGATTTCGCGAGCCTGTTCGACTGCGCCGGCCAGGCCCTTGAGATTGCCCAGAACCAGGAACAGGGCCAGCGGCAAGGCGAGGGCGATCGCCATGACGCCCACGGTCAGGGCTGTCGCGAAGGGCTTGGCGCTGACCCGACCCAGGCTCGATACCAGACTGAACAGATGGAGGTCGCGCCAGTGCGCGAACGCCGCGCGCCAGCCGCGCGGGGCGCTCTGCACGCGAGCAGACGCTGGTGGCCGACGGCGCCGATTGCGGCTCATGCCTCCGACCTCGGGCGGAAGTCATCCACCAGCCGGCCGTGATCGAGCACCAGCACGCGCTTGCCCATGCGCCGGACCAGGTGCAGATCGTGGCTGGCGACCAGCACGGCCGTGCCCTGGGCCGGCAGCTCGGCGAACAGCCGCATGATGTCTTCCGCCAGCTGCGGATCGAGGTTGCCTGTCGGCTCGTCGGCAACCAGCAGCGGCGGCTGCGCGACGACCGCGCGGGCAATGCCGACGCGCTGCTGCTCGCCCGCCGACAGGCCCAGCGGCGAGCTGCGCTCGCGCGCGAGCAGGCCGACCCGCTCCAGCGCGGCGCGCACGCGCGAACCGATTTCAGCCCGCGGCAAGCCGGCGATCAGCAGAGGCAGGGCGACGTTGTCGAACAGGCTGCGGTCCAGCAGCAGGCGGTGGTCCTGGAAGACCATGCCGACGCGGCGGCGCACGAAGGGCTGCTCGCGCGCGCCGACCTGGGCGAGGTTGCGCCCCTCCAGCAGCACGCTGCCGCGGCTGGCGCGTTCGGCCAGATGGATCAGCCGCAGCAGGGTGCTCTTGCCGGCGCCTGAGTGGCCGGTGACGAACACCATCTCGCCGCGCTCCAGGTCGAAGCTCAAGTCTCGCAGCGCCTCGCTGCCGCCGGCATAGCGCTTGGTGACCGCATCGAAGCGCAGCAGCGGCAGCGCGGAGTCCGGAGTCGTCGCACGGGCTCTCATCGGGTTTCAGCGCACCAGTGAGTTGATCTGGAAAATCGGCAGGAGGATCGCCAGCACCACGAACAGCACCAGGCCGCCGACCAGCAGGATCACGCCCGGCCCCAGCGCAGCCATGGCCACGCCCAGCGCGGTGTCGAGCTCGCGCTCCTGCTGCAGCGCGGCTTCATCGAGCATCGCGTGCAGGCGCCCGCTGCGCTCGCCGCTGGCGATCAGTCGCAGGGCCACCGGGGGGAACTGACCGCTGTCGGCCAACGCCCGCGACAGGCCCTGACCCTCGCGCACGCGCACGCTGGCGCGCGCCAGCGCCTCGCGCAGGCTGCGGTTCTGCACGACCTGACTGGCGATCGACAGCGCCTCGAGCAGCGGCACCGCAGCGGCGGTCAACAAGGCCAGGGTGCGGGCGAAGCGCGCCGTGTCCAGCGCCCGCGCCAATCGGCCCCAGATCGGAATGCGCAGGCTGAAGGTGTCGAGGGCGGCGCGCGCACCCGGCTGGCGCAGCGCCAGCCACAGCGCAGCAGCGGCCAGCGGCAGGGCCAGCAGCAGCCACAGCCCGTAGGCCTGCACGAAGCCGGACAGCGCGACCAGGATCCGTGTCGGCAGGGGCAAGGCCTCCCCGAACTGGCTGAACACGCCGATCACCTGCGGCACCACCCAGACCATCAGGCCGGCAACCACCGCGATCGCCACGGTCGACAGCAGCAGCGGGTAGGTCAGCGCCAGCAGCACGCGCCGGCCCAGTGCGTCCCGGCTCTCGGCGTAGTCGGCCAAGCGCAGCAGGATGCCGTCGAGCTTGCCGGCGGCCTCGCCGGCCGCGACCGAGGCGCGATACAGCGCAGGAAACGAGCCCGGGTACTCGGCCATGGCCGCGGCGAGGGTGCTGCCTTCCAGCACGCGCGCGCGCAGCGCCATGACCTGGCTGCGCAGCCGGCCCTCGCTGCCTTCCGCGAGCGCTGCCAGCGACTCGTCAATGGGCAGGCCGGAAGCGACGAGGGTCGCCAACTGGCGCATCAGCAGGGCGCGCTGGGCGCTGCCGAGGCTGCGCGCCCCCGCACCGGTGGAAGGCGCGGCCTCGTCGACGCTGAGCGGGCTCAGGCCACGCTCGCGCAGCTGGCTGCGAGCGGCGCGCGCGGTGTCGGCCTGCAGCACGCCGCGCGTGCGGCGGCCACCGGCATCGAGCGCGCTGTACTCGAAGGCAGGCATGCGGGGCGGCGGGCTTACTCGGGCGGCAGGCGCCGCCCGACCTTCAGATGGATCGGCCAGCGCACGCGCAGGGCCTGCTCGGGATCGCCCCAGGCGGCCGCCATGTCGTCGGCGATCTGCAGCACCGGATCCTCGCCGTGCTTGCGCAGCCAGGCCTGGCTGGCCGACCAGCTGCGCAGGTAGTCGAGGTAGTCGGCCAGACGCAGCTCCAGCTCGATGTTGAAACGCGGGGCTTCGATCGGCGCGAATGGAAACGGCAGCTCGGCGTAGCCGTTCTCGACATGCTTGCGCTCGGGCGGCCAATAAGGCCCCAGCACGCCGCGATAAAGCCGCATGAACACCTGGTCGACCGCCGGCGTCACCAGCGACAGGCCATAGCACCAGACGGCGATCACGCCGTCGGTTCTGAGCACGCCATAGACCGCGTCGTAGAAGGCATCGAGATCGAACCAGTGCAGGGCCTGGGCGACCGTGATCAGGTCCACGCTGCCCAGCGGCAGCGAGGGCAGCTCGGCCGGCTCGACGCGGTAATCGATATTGCCCAGCGTGTCGGCCAGCGCGATCTGGGCTGCGCTGGGGTCGGTGGCGATCACCCGCTCGAAGCGGCGCGCCAGCGGCAGCGCCGCCTGTCCGCTGCCGCAGCCGACGTCCCAGGCCAGCTCGCGCTCGCCGGGCAGGCTGGCCAGCCAGTCGAACAGGGCTTCGGGGTAGCTCGGGCGTGCCGCGGCGTACAGGCCGGCCTGAGCGGAAAAGTGATCCTTGAACATGGCGCGGAGTCTAGCCCGGATGCCTCGCGAGGGCGCGGATTTCTCTACAGCCCCGGCGCGGTCTCCACCGTCTCCGCCGACTGGCACACTGCGCCACCCGAATCACGGAGCCCGGCATGAGCGATCTCACCCTGCGCGCCGCCGATCCGCGCGACCTCGACGTCCTCGTCGAGTTCAACGCGGCGATGGCGATGGAAACCGAAGCCCTGAGCCTCGACCGCGAGCGCCTGCGCGCTGGCGTCGCTGCCCTGCTGGCCGATCCCGCCAAGGGCCGCTACCGGCTGGCCGAGCGCGCGGGCGAGGTGGTGGGTGCGCTGATGCTGACCCGCGAATGGAGCGACTGGCGCTGCGGCGACTGGTGGTGGATCCAGAGCGTGTACGTGCGCGCCGACGCGCGCCGCGCCGGAGTTTTCCGCGCGCTGTTCGACAGTGTCACGGTGGAAGCACGCGCGGATGCCGGCGTCTGCGGGCTGCGCCTCTACGTCGAGCGCGACAACCTGCGCGCACAGGCCACCTATCGGGCGCTGGGCATGGACGAGACCCACTACCGCCTGTTCGAGATTTCCACCCGCAGCTGACCGGGCGCCGCAGCAGCCCGGCCGCACATCGGCGCAGGCTTCTTCATTCTTCCTGCGCAGGCGTGAGAACGCGCTTCGCATCACTCAAGACGGCACTCACCGGAAATAGACGGACGTTGAACAGTGGCCTGCGCAGACTGCGCGCCACGCTCAAGCGACGGGCAGACCCCCGACGCGGCGTGCAGCACACCGCTGACCCTTCCCACTGTCTGGAGAACGCCATGTTGAAGCGCCTGATGTTCATCGCCGCCGCCCTGCTGATCGCCCCCATCGCTTTCGCCGACCACCACGGCATGAAGAAGGAGCAGAACGTGGTCGAGATCGCCGCCGGCAACCCCGACTTCTCCACCCTGGTCGCCGCGGTGCAGGCTGCCGGCCTCGCCGAGACCCTGAGCGGCGCCGGCCCGTTCACGGTGTTCGCCCCGACCAACGACGCCTTCGCCAAGCTGCCGGCCGGCACCGTCGAGAACCTGCTGAAGCCGGAGAACAAGGACCAGCTGGTGGCGATCCTGACCTACCACGTGGTCCCGGCCAAGGTGCTGGCGGCTGATGTCGGCGGCCTGACCGAAGCCGACACCGTCAACGGCAAGAAGCTGACCATCGACACCAGCAACGGCGTCAAGATCAACAACGCCACCGTCACCGCCACCGACATCGTCGGCAGCAACGGCGTGATCCACGTGATCGATACGGTGATCCTGCCGTAAGCGCGCACCGTCGCGCGGTTCCCGCGAGCCCCGGGGCGTCTGCCTCGGGGCTCGCTGTTTTGGGATTCGGGATTCGGGATTCGAAAGAGCAGACAACCGACTGTTTGGGAATCCCCAATCCCCGCTCTTCAGTGCTTGCGGAGCCCTGCGCGCAGCTCGCCCTCGGCTTCGGCGCTGCTGAGTTCCACCAACTCGACGCTGATCCCGTGCGCCGCCAGCACCGCCTGCCACTGCCGCGCGCGCAGGCGGCGCAGCTGGGCCAGGCGAGTCGCCGGCAGGCCCTGCGCTTCGGCCTGCGCACGCAGCAGGCTTTCGGGCTCGATGCCGATGCGCACATGTCCGCCGGCGTACAGCGCCGGCGGCTCGTCGGCTTCCGCCACCCACTCCTCACCCTGCGGCGCGAACAGCGCGCACTCGACCAGCTTCCATACCGGGGCGAGGCCGGCGTGCTCGTACTGCAGGGCGGTCATCGCGCAGAGGTCGTGCAGGCTCAGATAGCGCGCATGCTCCAGCGGCAGGCCGAACGCGCTCTGCGCGGCCAGCGCGGTGGCCGCGGCGGCCATGCCCTTCTCGATCAGCTCGGCCTCCATCTGCTGGCCGACCTCGGCGATCCGCGCAGCCGCGCCGTGCAGCACGAAAGGCACAAGGCGCAGCGGCCCGCCGCGCAGGGCCGGGTCCGGCTGCAGGCCAGGCGCCGGCATGCGGCCGCCGCTGGCCCAGAGGCTGACGACCCGCGCCTGCGAGCGTTCACCGGGCGCGCCGACCAGCAGGTCCGCCAGCGCGGTGAACACCGGCCAGCCGGGGCGCAGCAGTTCAGCCGGATCGAAGCTCGCCATCGCAAGCCCAAGGTCCAGGTTCGATGCCGCCGGCAGCAGCCGCTGGAGGTCGATCAGGACCGGCTCCAGCAGCGGCTCGGCCGCCTCGCGCTCCAGGGTCTCGCGGCCCTGCGCGAATTCGACCGGCGCGTCTTCGTTCGCCGACTGCGGGCTGATCTCCAGCGCCAGCGCGCCAAAGCAGTTCAGGTTCTCGTCCACTTGAGGGTGTCCTTCCTTCGTCAGAAGCAGGCGCGCGCGGCCTGCGCTAAAGCTTTCGCTCGGAATCACTGGGCTATTATCGACCGTCCTTTGGCTTGCACGGCATGAAGCGCATGAGCCCCAACCGCACTGTCCGCCCCGTCGGCATCCTCGGCGGCGTCCGCATTCCCTTCTGCCGCAACAACACCGCCTATGCCGACGTCGGCAACCTCGGCATGTCGATCCGCACGCTGGGCGCGCTGGTCGAACGCTTCGGCCTGCACGGCGCGCAGCTCGGCGAGGTCGCGCTCGGCGCGGTGCTGAAGCACAGCAGCGACTGGAACCTCGGCCGTGAGGCCACGCTGTCCTCGGGCCTGTCGCCGGCCACGCCGGGCATCACCCTGCAGCGCGCCTGCGGCACCAGCCTCGACACCGTCATCCACATCGCCAACAAGATCGCGCTTGGGCAGATCGATTCCGGCATCGGCGGTGGCTCGGATACGACCTCGGACGTGCCGATCAATGTCAGCCGCCCGCTGCGCCGGCGCCTGCTCGACGCCAACATGGCGCGCTCGGCCGGCGACCGCCTGCGCGCCTTCCGCGGCTTCTCGCCGCGCGAGCTGAAGCCCGAGTTCCCCGGCGTCGGCGAGCCGCGCACCGGCAAGAGCATGGGCCAGCACTGCGAGCTGATGGCGCAGGAATGGAAGATCCCCCGCGCCGAGCAGGACGCGCTGGCCGCGGCTTCGCACCACAAGGCCGCAGCCGCTTATGAGCGCGGCTTCTTCGACGCGCTGGTCGTGCCCTTCCGCGGCGTCACCCGCGACAACATCCTGCGGCCCGACACCACGATCGAGAAGCTGGCAACGCTCAAGCCCGCCTTCGACAAGCTGTCCGGCCGCGGCACCCTGACCGCCGGCAACTCCACCCCGCTCACCGATGGCGCCTCGGCGGTGCTGCTGGGCACGCAGGAATGGGCCGAGTCGCGCGGCCTGAAGGTCCAGGCCTGGCTGGTCGACGCGCAGGTCGCGGCGGTCGACTTCGTGCACGGCGAGGGCCTGCTGATGGCGCCGGCCTGGGCGGTGCCGCAGATGCTCAAGCGCCACGGCCTGAGCCTGCAGGATTTCGACTTCTACGAGATCCACGAGGCCTTCGCCGCGCAGGTGCTGTGCACGCTGCGGGCCTGGGAGAGCGAGAGCTTCTGCCGAGACAAGCTGGGCCTCGACGCGCCGCTGGGCAGCATCGACCCGGCCAAGCTCAACGTGGTCGGCAGCTCGCTGGCCTTCGGCCATCCGTTCGCCGCCACCGGTGGCCGCATCATCGCAACGCTCGCCAAGCTGCTGGAAGAGCGGGGCAGCGGTCGTGGCCTGGTCTCGGTCTGCACCGCGGGCGGCATGGGCGTCACCGCCATCCTCGAACGCTGAAGGTTCCAGGTCGACGAACACAAAGCCCGCCAATCGGCGGGCTTTGACGTTTCAGGCGAAGCCGCGACTCAGCGGCCCATGACGCTGATACCGTAGAAGCAGGGCGCATTGCCGCAGTCGTACATGGTGACGTTGAGGCGGAACTTGCCGCTCCAGCGCGGGCTGACGCGCACGATCGGTGCGTCGTCGACCAGGGCATCCTCGGCGATCACATTGTCGTTCTCGTCGTAGAGCTTGAGGTCCAGGTCCGAGCAGTCCTGGTCGCAGACCGCCGCGATGAAGTACTCGCGGCCGGACTTGAGCTCAAAGGTGTAGTCGTCGCTGGCCTGGTTGCCGAGCAGGTCGTAGTGGTCGTCGAAGGCATGGCGGTAGCCCTCGCCCTCACCGATCGACTTGATCGCCGCCAGCTGGGCGCGCACCACGGTTTCGTACTCGTTGGCCTGGACGGCGCCCGCGAGCGGCAGCAGCAGCGCGGCGAACAGGGCGGGGATGCAGCGTGCTGCGGGCATGGCGGGCTCCTTGGCTGTGGACTCGGTGGACGACGGGTCGATGCTTCCCGGGCCGGTACGGCTCGGGACGCGGTGAACAGGATGACGCGGAAACGCGGCGCGGCGGATCATCGACGCCGCCACCCGGCACGTCGTCATCGAGGCGTGTGCATCGCGCATGCCAGCCGGCGGTGCACGCGTCACCCGGTCAGTCGTCGCGGGTCACCCGCAGCACCTCGTCGGCCGTGGTCAGGCCGGCGCTGACCTTGGCCCAGCCGTCGTCGAGGATGGACGGCGTGTACTGGCGCGCGGCGCGGGTCATTTCAGCTTCGGAAGCGCCGCCGTGGATCAGCGCGCGCATGGCCTCGTCGACCAGCACGACTTCGTAGACGCCGCTGCGCCCGCGGTAGCCGGACGCCCGGCCCGGCAGGTCGCCGCGCGGGCGCGCGAAGCGCAGCCCCTCTGTCGGCTGGCGACCGAAGGCCGCGCACTCACTGGCGCTGGGCGTGTACCACTCGCTCTGCGCCGGATCGAGCCGGCGCACCAGGCGCTGGGCCAGCACGCCGAGCAACGAGGACGACAGCAGAAAGGGCTCGACGCCCATGTCACGCAGGCGGGTCACCGCACCCACCGCGGAGTTGGTGTGCAGGGTCGACAGCACCAGATGGCCAGTCAGCGAAGCCTGCACGGCGATCTCGGCGGTCTCCAGATCACGGATCTCGCCGACCATGACCACGTCGGGATCCTGACGCAGGATCGCGCGCAGGCCGCGGGCGAAGGTCATGTCGACCTTGGGGTTCACCTGGGTCTGGCCGACGCCGTCCAGGTAGTACTCGATCGGGTCTTCGACGGTGAGGATGTTGCGGGTGCTGTCGTTGAGCCGCGACAGCGCCGCATACAGCGTCGTGGTCTTGCCCGAGCCGGTCGGGCCGGTGACCAGCAGGATGCCGTGCGGGCGGTGGATCAGGCGATCGACGTGGCCCAGGGTCACCGGGTCCATGCCGAGTTCGGCAAGGTCGAGTCGCCCGGCCTGCTTGTCGAGCAGGCGCAGCACCACGCGCTCGCCGAACCCGGCCGGAATGGTCGAGACGCGCACATCGACCGGGCGGCCGGCGATGCGCAGGCTGATGCGGCCGTCCTGCGGCAGGCGCTTCTCGGCGATATCGAGCTTGGCCATCACCTTGATGCGGCTGACCACCGGCTGGGCCACGGCCTTCTGCGGGCGCAGCACTTCGCGCAACACGCCGTCGACGCGGAAGCGCACCAGCAGGCTGTGTTCGAAGGGCTCCAGATGGATGTCGGAGGCGTTTTCCTTCACCGCTTCGGTCAGCAGGGCGTTGATCAGGCGGATGATCGGCGCCTCGTCCTCGCTCTCCAGCAGGTCCTGCGGCTCGGGCAGGGCATCGACCAGCTGGTTCAAGTCGGCGCGCTCGTCGAAGTCGGCGGCCATCGCCCGTGCGTCGTCGGCGCCGCCCTCATAGAGCTGGCGCAGCAGGCGCTCATACTCATCGGCGGAGTGCGGGCTCAGAACGATTGGCCGCGCCACATGGCGGCGCAGCTCGGCGATGACCTCGGGCGATACGCCGGGCCGATGGATGATCTCGGCCTGGGTCTCGTCCAGCGCGCGCACGGTGGCACCGTGGCGACGGGCGAAACCGAAGCCCGGGCGCGCGGGCAGGCTCACGGCTGCGGACGCTCCGACTCATCGCGCTGCGGCGGCTGCACCGGCGGCGGGCTCTGGAACAGGTCGCGCGGCAGTTCGGGCAGCAGGGGCTGCTGCTCGCCGCCGATGCGGCTGCCGGCGCGCTCGCGGATCTGCAGCTGCTCGGCGCGGATGTAGTTGTACTTCTCCGAGCTCACCGCGGCCTCGGTCGCGGCGTCGCGCAGGATGGTCGGACGCAGGAACACCATCAGCGTGCGCTTGTTGCGCTTTGCCGCGCGCGACTTGAACAGGTTGCCGAGCAGCGGGATGCGCGAGAGGCCGGGCACGCCCTGCACGTTCTCGGTGGCCTCCTCCGAGGTCAGCCCGCCCAGCACCAGCAGGCCGCCGTCGGGCACCAGCACCGTGGTCGAGAGCTCGCGCTTGTTGGTGATCAGATCGACCGCGCCCGAAGCCTGCGGCGCCAGCGCCGAGATCTCCTGCTTCAGCTCCAGCCGCACCGCATCACCCTCGTTGACGTGCGGGGTCACGGTGAGGATGACGCCGACATCGCGACGGTCGATGGTCTGGAAGGGGTTGGTCGGCTGGTTGGCGCCGCCATTGGTGGAGGTGTTGGTGTACTGACCAGTCAGAAAGGGCACCTCCTGCACGACCTTGATCTCGGCTTCCTGGTGATCGAGGGTGACGATGCTCGGGCTGGACAGCACATTGGCGCGGCCATCGCCACGCAGCGCCTTGACCAAGGCGCCGAGCTGGAACACGGTGACGTCCTCGCCGTTCTCCCCGATCGGCAGTCGCAGGGATCCGCGCAGGTACCCGACGTTGAGGCCGTTGCCACCGATGACGCTGAGGGGATTGGTCAGACCGCCAACGATGCCGCCGGCGCCCGTGCTGCCGCCAAAGTTGGTTCCGCCGATCACGCCGCGCGCGTCTTCTCCCACATCCGCGCTCTGCCACTGCACGCCGAGTTCGGAGGCCAGCTCATCGCTGACGTCTGCAATGATCGCCTCGACCTGCACCTGGGCGCGGCGCACGTCGAGCTGGCGGATCACCGCCTCCAGCTCGCGGAATACCGCCGGCGCGGCGCTGATCACCAGCGCATTGGTCTCGGCATGGGCCTGGATGGTCGCAGCCTTGGCGCTGCCGGCCTGGCCTTCCGCCGGCGCGGCGTAACCGGTGAGGGTGGCGGCGACGCCGTCCAGCACCGGCACCAGGTCTTCGGCCTTGGCATTGCGCAGGTAGACCACCTGCGTCGCTTCGCCGCCGTCGAGCGGCGTGTCCAGATGCACGATCAGGCTGCGCGCGCGCAGGCGCTGGGCGCGATCGCCCGACAGCAGCAGCGAATTGGTGCGCTCATCGGCCAGCACTTTCGAGCCGCTGCCCTGCCCGGCCGCCGCCTGTGCGGCGCCGCTCTCCAGCGCCAGCAGGGTGCGGGCGATCTCCGAGGCCCGCGCGTGGCGCAGCGGAATCACTTCGATTTCGGAATCGGCGGCGACATCGATGCGGCGGATGATCGCCGCGATGCGCTCCAGATTGGCGGCGCGATCCGCCACCAGCAGGCTGTTGCTGCCGCCGTGCGCGGCGATATGCGCCTGCTGCGGCATCAGCGGGCGCAGCAGGCCCATCATTTCCTGCGCCGAGACGTGCTTCAGATCGATGATGCGGGTCAACTGGGCATCGCCGCCGCCGAGTCCCGTCATCGGCGCCTGCTGGGCGGCGCTGACGTCCGGCACGATCTTCACCATGCTGCCCGCCGGCACCGCGGTGTAGCCATGCACGCGCAGCACGGAGAGAAACACTTCGTAGATCTCGTCCGCCGTCATCGGCTGGCGCGAGACCACGGTCACCGCGCCGGTGACGGTCTGGTCGACGATGAAGCTCTTGCCGGTGATCTCGCTGACCGTCTCGATCAGCACATTGATGTCGGCCGCCTTCAGATTCAGCGTGTGGCGCCCGCCGCCATTGCTGTAGCCGGGTGCCGGCGCAGCCGGCGCCGCGGCCTGCTCGACCTGGGGAATCATCACCGTGGGCGCTTGCGCCTGAGCGGATGTCTGCGCGGACGCAGGCAGGGCCAGCGCGAAGGTGATGGCGGCGGTCAGCAGGGCAAGGCGCATGGGCGATCCGGGCAGCGATTCTTCGGGAAGTCCGCGGCAGGGGCGCGCGGCGGCGGCCGATCATAGCGCGAGCCAGCCGGGCGGCCGAGGCGCGGCCTACTTGAGGTCGACGCCGATCTGCTGTTCGCGACCGTCGCGACGGATGGTCAGCTGCAGGCTGCGCGCATCGCGCAGCGAGTTCATCAGCTCGCTCTGGCGCTGTGGCCCATCGAGCGGAATGCCGTTGACCGCGGTGACGATGTCGCTGGGGCGCAGGCCCGAGCGCTCGAACAGCTCGCTGTCGCGGCCCGCCGACAGCCGTACGCCGGCGAAGCGGCCGTTCTCCAGCACCGGAAACACCTGCACCTGGCTGGCCAAGGCGGCGGCGTCGATGCCGGTCGCGTCGCGGATGCTTTCCATGCTCGGCCCACCGGGCGCGATCATCGGATTGACGAAGGGCGAGGGCATGCTGCGATCGATCGCGCCGCTGCGGTCGCGGGTGGCCAGCGCGGTCGGACGCGCGCCCGGTGCGGGCCGCGAGCCATCCTCGCGCGGCAGGCTCAGGCCTTCGGTCTGGCCGTTGCGCTCCAGCAGCACGCGGCCGGCGCTGATCGCCGTCAGCCGCGCGCCACCGGGCAGCTCGTCACCGACCTGGTAGCGCGCATGTCGACCGGATTCATCGCTGATGATGGCCATGCCCTGGTCCTGGTCTTCCAGGTTCAGGGTGCCGCGCAGGGTGAGCTTGAGCGCGGTTTCCGGCGCGTTGGCCGCCAGCGCGGCGAGGTCCATGGCCACGCCGGGCTCGCCGAACAGCTTCCAGCGGGCGATGCCGGCCTGGTCGGCCGAGGCTTCGGCCGCCAGCGGCTGGAAGCCCGAGGGCTGCAGCGGGATCGCCGGCCCGGCGAGCAGCAGCAGGGCAAGGCGCGCGAGCGCCCACAGCGCCAGCGCCGCCGCGACCGCAGTCAGCAGACGCGCCCAGAACACTGTGGAGACGCGCGCCAGCGCCGTCTGCATGGTCTCAACCTGCGGGCGTGGACGGTGCGGGCGCGCCGCTGCCGCTGCCACCGCCGGTTCGACGCGGTCGCCGGCGGCGCTTGCGCGCGGCCGCGTCCTTGTCGGAGGGCGGCGGATTGGTGGCGATCGAACCGTCGTCCTCGTCTTCCTCTTCCGCCGCCGAGGCCTCGCGGGCGAGCACCGCCACCGGCGCCAGCAGATCAGGCGTGATCTGCGCCACCGGGATCTTCTGCTCGATGTAGGCCTCGATCTCCGGCAGGCTCATCGCGTACATGTCGCAGGCGAAGCTGACCGCGTCGCCCTCGGCGCCCAGGCGCGCGGTGCGGCCGATGCGGTGGACGTAGTCCTCGCAGTCGTTCGGCAGGTCGTAGTTGTAGACGTGGCTGACGCCGTCGATATGCAGGCCGCGCGCGGCCACGTCGGTGGCCACCAGGATGTGCAGATCGCCGCGCTGGAACTTGGCCAGCAGGCTCTGGCGCTTCTTCTGCGGCACATCGCCCGACAGCACTGCGACCTTGTGGCCCTGGCGGTCGAGCCGGCGCCAGACCTTCTCGGCGGCCACCTTCATGTTGACGAACACCATGCTGCGGCGGGAATCGTTGCGCGCCAGCAGGTTCAGCAGCAGCGGGATCTTCTCCTCCGCCGCCGGGAAATAGACCACCTGGCGCACCCGCGAGGCCGTCACCGTCTCGGTCTCGACGGTCAGCTTCTCGGGCTCGTTCATGTGCTCGTAGGCCAGCTCCAGCACGCGGTGGCTGAGCGTGGCCGAGAACAGCAGGCTTTGGCGCTCGCCGGCCGGCGGCATGCGCCGCAGCAGGAAGCGGATGTCCTTGATGAAGCCGAGGTCGAACATGCGGTCGGCCTCGTCCAGCACCACCGCCTCGCAGGCCGATAGCGAGAACACGCGCTGCTTCAGGTAATCAATCAGACGGCCCGGGGTGGCGATGATCACGTCGCAGCCGGCGCGCAGCATCTCGCGCTGCTTGTCGTAATCGACGCCGCCGTAGATCAGGGCGAAGCGCAGGCCGGTGTCGGCAGCGATTTTCTGGGCATCCTTCTGGATCTGGATCGCCAGCTCGCGGGTCGGCGCGAGGATCAGGGCGCGCGGGTCGGTCTCGCCGCGGTTGGCGATCGCCGGCCGGGTCAGCAGGCGGTTCACCACCGCGACCAGGAAGGCGATGGTCTTGCCGGTGCCGGTCTGGGCCTGGCCGGCGACATCACGGCCGGTCAGCGCGATCGGCAGGGTCAGGGCCTGGATGGGGGTGCAGCGGGTGAATCCAGCCTGGGTCAGGCCTTCAAGCAGGACGGGATTCAGTTCGAGACTGGAGAAGGTAACGTCGGTAAGTGGCTTGTCGCTCATGGGTTTTCCGGCGGTCGGCGAGGGTCGCGAACGCTTGCATGGCCTGTCCGGCGACCGCACACTGCCGAGCCCCAGGCGGCTGGGCCCGGGCTCCGCTGCGACAGAAGGAAAGGCCGAGAGGGGCGCCCACGGCTTCCGCGGCGGGCGCGAAAGGCGGCCCCGACGAGGGCCTCACACAGGGCGGACGGCTTGTGAAGTTCAGGCATTGGCCGCAAGTGTAGCCCAAGCCCGCGCGGCCGCAGCGGCGCCCGCTTCACGCGGCCCTGCGCCACAATCCCACCCGAGCCGGCATCTCGACCGGCCCCATCCTCAGGAGCCCCATCGTGAGCGAACACATCAAGAACGTCGGCGATGCCGATTTCGACGCCGAAGTGCTGAAGTCCGGCGAGCCGGTCCTGGTCGACTTCTGGGCCGAGTGGTGCGGCCCCTGCAAGGCGATCGGGCCGATCGTCGACCAGGTCGCGCAGGAGTTCGCCGGTCGCGTAAAGGTGGTCAAGCTCAACATCGACCACAACCCCGGCACGCCGCGCCAGTACGCGGTGCGCGGCATTCCGACCCTGATGCTGTTCAAGGACGGCAAGGTCGCAGCCACCCAGGTCGGCGCGGTCAACCGCGGCCAACTCACCCAGTTCGTCCAGAAGGCCATCTGAGGCACTGGGGTCGGGCAGGCGACGGCCTGCCCGACCCGCCCTCAGCGCTGACGCTTCGACTTGGCTTCGTCCTCGGCGATGAAGCGGCGGAACTTCCAGAACATGAAGCCGCCCATGGCCAGCATGAAGGCAATTACGCCCAGGCTCGCCAGCCCGGCGTCGGTGTTGAACAGGGCACGCCAAGCGTCCATCGGTGTCCTCGGTGGATGTGTGGATAGAGCGCGCAGACTGCGCCCCCGACCGGGGCCAGCGTTTGACACGCATCAAGCGAGCGCTGGGCAATCGCGCATTCGAGCCTGAACCCCTCTCACGCCACCGCCACCGCGCGTCTTGCCCGGCCCCGCCTCGGCGTGTAGTGTTCGCAGCATTCGCGGTGCGATCACGCCCGCCACCCTCTGCAGCACCCCTCCCCGCATCCCCCCAACGATTCTCACGAATCCATCGCTCGCACTGCGCGAGGTATCCCTTGTCCGAGAACGAAACCCCGAACGGCGACGCCGTGCCAACGCGCGCCGAATCGACGCCTGAAGCGGCCGCACCTGCCCCCGCCCGGCCGCCACGCGCCCCGCGCGCGCCCAAGGCGAGCGCCGCCGCAGCGCAGCCCGAATTGCCGCTGGCCGCCAGCACCGAAGCAGCGCCCCGGCCGGAACCGTCGGCATCCGTCGAGGCGCCGCGCGCCGAGGTTGCTGCACCGCAGGCACCCGCAGTGAGCGCCCCGGCAGCGGCAGAGGCCGCGCCGCCGGCAGCGCAGGCGACCGGGCACAGCGCATCGACGCAGTCCACGCCCGCCGTGGCGGCAACCGAAGGCGCCGCGCCGACCGCGGAAGGTGCGGCACCCACTGCCGAAGGCGGCGCCGAGGACGCGGCAGAGCAGGCGCGACGCGAGCGCCGCGAGAGTCGCCGCGAGTTCCGCGAGCGCCGTCGCGAGCGCCGCAACCGCGAGCGCCAGCAGAACCAGCAGAACGGCGGCGATCTCGATGACGAGAGCCTGCCGCCGCCGCAGAACACGCCCTACCAGCCGCCGGCCAATCTGCCCAGCTACAGCCTGACCGAGCTGAAGCGCATGCGCGCCGACCAGCTGATGGATCTGGCCGAGACCCTGCGCATCACCGAAACCGTCGCGCGCATGCGCAAGCAGGACGTCACCTTCGCGATCATGAAGGTGCTGACCCGCTACGGCGAGGGCGTCGCCGGCGAGGGCGTGCTGGAGATCCTGCCGGACGGCTTCGGCTTCCTGCGCGGCGCCGAGGCCAGCTACCTGGCCGGCCCGGACGACGTCTACATCTCGCCCAGCCAGATCCGCCGCTTCAACCTGCGCACCGGCGACTACATGACCGGCCGCATCCGCTCGCCAAAGGATGGCGAGCGCTACTTCGCCCTGGCCAAGGTCGACACCATCAACGGTGAGCCGCCGGAAGCCTCGAAGAACAAGGCGCTGTTCGAGAACCTCACGCCGCTGTTCCCGCGCAAGCGCTTCGTGCTGGAGCGCGGCAACGGCAGCACCGAGGACATCACCGGCCGCATCATGGATTTGATGAGCCCGATCGGCAAAGGCCAGCGCGGCCTGATCGTGTCGCCGCCGAAAGCCGGCAAGACCATGCTGCTGCAGAACATCGCATCGGCGATCAGCTACAACCATCCGGACGTGCACCTGATCGTGCTGCTGATCGACGAGCGCCCGGAAGAAGTCACCGAGATGAGCCGCACCGTGCGCGGTGAAGTCGTGGCGTCCACCTTCGACGAACCCGCCAGCCGCCACGTCCAGGTGGCGGAAATGGTGATCGAGCGCGCCAAGCGC